>JAQBXN010000189.1 GCA_027625095.1 Planctomycetota bacterium
TAAGATACTCGGGCGCATCGTCAAACTGTTGCCAGACCATTGGGAACAAGCCTACGGCTACCAACCCCTCCTCCTGGAAACCTTCGTCGACGCAAACCGATACAAAGGAACTTGCTACCGCGCCGCAAACTGGACCAAGATCGGCAAAACCCGTGGGCGAGGTAAGAGAGACCGGAAACATCTCCACAACCTTCCCACCAAAGACGTCTTTGTCTATCCTCTCGACCAAACATTCAGACACAAGCTCAGAGGTTCAGCAGATCCGCAGACACGGGTTCACTGAATATTTACTTTCCCTATTGCGGTTTGATTAAAATTTCAGCAACTTTTTGATTGCCTGGGGGTGAGCTGAAAAGGTTCACATAAAGTTTGAAAGAAGGAACTCTTGGAGGAGGCGATGGAGGTAGGGCGATGGAGTGGGCGGTTGGCAGGCGTTTTGGCCAATAGCAGCGTTAAGATGCCTAAAATAAATATGTTATGGAATGAATGAGCATTGATTAGTGGGCTCGTTTCTCTCCATTTTCAAGACTGATTTGAAGTTCATGAGAAACCTTGAGAAAGACTGTGAAGGCTCTGGAGTGTGGCGTAGGCGGGCATTGGCATTGGGTTTGCCACCGGAGGCAAGCGTCTTTCCCCTTAGACATGCAAATTACCATTTCAGTCCTGTACGAAAGGCAAAACGATGCCAACCCAAGCTGATGTCAACTTTGTCCTGGCGGCTGTGAAATACAGATTCCTCGACACGGGCAAAGCTAAGGAACTTTTCGAGATGTATAAGGTCGCCGAGACCTCGGGTGTGAAATATCCCATCTCTAACATTGCTATCAGCTACGGCTATCTGACCTCCCAGCAGGCCGAACAACTTGGCAAAGCCCTGCAGGTCAAGATCGATAAGAAGAAGATCAATCAGATAGCCAGCTACCGCCTGATCAACAAGCTCGGTGCCGGCTCAATGGGCGTGGTCTACAGGGCCAAACATGTCCAGAGCGGGCAGGATGTGGCACTCAAAATTCTTCTGAAACGTTTTTATGATGACCCAGATTATCTGGAGCGTTTTTATCGTGAGGCCCAGGCCTCTGCGCAGCTTCAGCATCCGAATCTGATCCGTGCGATGGAGGCTGGAAAATCCAAAGAAGGTTATCACTTCTTCGCCATGGAGTTCGTCGATGGTGAAAGTGTGCAATCTATCCTCGACCGTGAAACTACGGTGCCGGAAAAACGGGCGATTGAAATTGCCATCCAGGTCGTCCGGGCCCTCGAGCATGCAAGCTCACGAGGGATAGTTCACCGGGATATCAAGCCTGATAATCTGATGATTACCAAGACTGGTGTGGTGAAGGTGGCCGATTTTGGACTCGCCCGTGAGACGGACAGTTCCGTTACTCAGACTGGTATTGCTCTTGGCACGCCGCACTACATGAGCCCCGAGCAGGTGCGCGGTGAGCACACGGTGGATATCCGTTCAGATATTTATTCAACGGGGGCGACTCTCTACCACATGGTTACCGGCAACCCGCCGTTCGTTGGCACCTCTGCCGCAGTGGTCATCACCAAGCACCTGAGCGAACAGGTCACCCACCCGAAAGAAAAGAATCCGAATCTCTCAAACGGCATCTGTCAGATCATCCTCCGCATGATGGAGAAAGAACAAGCAGACCGTTACCAGAGCGCAGCCGAGCTATTGCAGGATATAGATATTCTGATCAATGGTGGCGCTTTCCCGCAGACCGTGGCCAATGAGCAATTAAGCCCGGTAGGGATATCGATGACGCCTAATTTCAATATAAACCCGCGGCACGGGCCGGCGCTGCAGCCCTTAGCTGCCAGCCCGACTGCTGTTGCGCCTGGCAGAGCCAGCAATGGCCGCCTCTCGCTCGCGAACTCATCGAGTACTGGAAGGCTTGGAGGCGCCGGCTCGACCTCTTTCCGCTCGCGTCGCCGCTCGTCCGCGGTATCCAACCGCTCGGCCTCGATTGTGGATAATTATGTAAAGCCCATCTGCATCGGTATTGCCGCGAGCCTCCTCTGCATCCTGACCGCGCTGGGGGTTTACTTCACTCTGCGTCCGGCACCCAAGCAGAACAATAATTCGCCGAGGCTGGAGGTGCCTAGAAGCACCCATAACGTGCCTGCGACTAACAGAACAAATTTACCGCCGCCGCGCACGCCCGGAACATAAAAATCGCGTTCGACGTTCAGGAAAATGCCTTCACAGAAGGCTGAAGTTCGGCACAATTTCTTTGACAACTTAAATATTGGAGACGGTATGGCTACCGGTTATGCGAACGATGACTGAAGTTACTCCTTTGGCATCAGCGCAGCCTCAGGATTGTGGGTCAGAGTAGACCCGCCAGTCTGTAGTTCGCCCAAAGGGCCAGACAGTCTCCGATTCGAGGAAAGGGCGGTGCCAGCCCGAGCGCTGGCCGCCCTTTCCCGTTTCAGCACTGGAGAGCCAGCGGCTCAGGAAACCTGTAAAGAGTGACCAACAGAACCACTAATTTTTTGAATTCAGGTGCATTATCTTTCCTGTTTCCTGAGCCACGGGCTTTATCGGTTTTAAGTTTTTCCCACAAGTGACCCATATATTTTATGCCATCCACCAGCATCGATTCTCCTGGGGATTCTGCTGTATTAACGCCTGAAAAGGCTGAAAACGGCAATGTAGCTGGTCGGGTCGCCAGGAATTCAATTGGGCGTTACAACCTGATCCAGAAGCTTGGATCCGGTGAATTAGGCAACGTTTATCGAGCTCGACAGTGGGGCATAGATCGTGATGTAGTTATCAAGGTTCTGCCGAAAAGATTGCAGGAGGATGGGGCTTATCTTGAGCGTTTTTACGATGAGGCGAAGACGGCGGGCAAGCTTCAGCACATCAATATAATAAAGGCCATTGATGTGGGTCTTTC
This sequence comes from Planctomycetota bacterium, assembly GCA_027625095.1. Classification (GTDB taxonomy): domain Bacteria; phylum Planctomycetota; class PUPC01; order JACPCR01; family JACPCR01; genus JAQBXN01. Next base: position 2,907 of record JAQBXN010000189.1, read on the forward strand.
CGAGACCGGCCATCACTTTTTTGTGATGGAATTCGTTGAAGGACAAAATATTAAAGATCTTCTCGAGTGTGTTACTGCTTTTGAAGAGAGACGTGCGGTAGGGCTTATCATTCAAGTCGTTCGGGCGCTCATTCATGCGGATACGCGTAACATGTTTCATGGCGAGGTGCGGCCGGAGAATATTCACATTACCAAAGGTGAGGTCGTTAAACTTGCCGGGCTCGGCCTGGCGAAGGAATTAGTGGATAACTCGCTGCAACGCACCCGCGCTTTGCTGATCGCTGCACACTACGTCAGCCCGGAGGAGGTGCGCGGAGAAACTAAAGATATCCGTTCCGATATTTTTTCACTGGGCGCAACGCTTTATCACATGATTGCCGGCGCCACTCCGTTTGAAGGAGGAAGCGCTGTTGAAGTGCTCGCAATGCGCTTATCGGAACAATTGAAAAGCCCCAGGTATTTTAATCGAGGCATCAGTGACGAGCTTTGCCACGTGCTTGAGCGCATGCTTGCCCGAGAGCCTGAGGATCGATTCCAGTCGCCTCAGAAATTACTTGATGAACTGGAGAGCGTCCTTGAAGGCAGGGAATTAAGGTCTGACCGTATCGAATCATCCCAAACCTGTCTCGAGCGTGAGAGTACGGCAGCGCTTCCGCTGCTTTCTCCAACGACAAGGAATGTTTCTGCCGTTGCGACGCGCAAGCCGTTGAATTGGCAGCTTCAAAGACGTCGTGTTGCTGCGCCGATAGTGACTCGTCGCTTTAAATCCAAAGGGAATCGAAGAGGCCAGAAGCGGAGCGGGAGTCAGGCGTTCAGGTCGTTTTCCATTGGCCTTGCCGTTGGGCTCACGATCATTTCCGGCCTTGTTATGGCCTACTTTCACTTTCGTTCTTAGAAGGAGACCGGGCTATGGAGTTGGACGATTTGAAAACTGAAAGCCGCAAGAAAAGAGAAGAGCGCAGGAGTTGGAAGAAGAAGGATAAAAAGAGACGCCCCAGGCAAATCCGTTTCGAAGAAGAGAGAGAAGGCTGGCTGTGGAATACAGTGAAGTGACAGAATGGTTCATGTATCGAGCTATCAACCATGAACCATGAACCATCAACCGTATCCGTTTGCATGATCGTTAAGAATGAGGGGCGGGTCCTGGCCCGGTGCCTCGAGAGCGTGGCGTTCGCGGATGAGATTGTTGTGGTGGATACCGGTTCGCAGGATCGTTCCGTGGAGATCGCGAAATCGATGGGGGCGAAGGTTTTTCATTACGAATGGCAGGATGATTTCGCCGCGGCCCGCAATTTTTCCATGGAACAGGCGACTGGTGGCTGGATTCTTCAGATGGATGCGGATGAAGAGTTCCATCAAGCAGACATCCCGAAGTTGCGTGCGATTTTGGATCGTGGCGATGTGGATGGGGTGCATCTGGTGATTCGAAATTTCTTTCCATCCCCTGCGGTTCAGACGGATAAATCGGTCGAGAATCCGATGAGCTATCCGCACTCGGTGAATCATTTCCCAAGGCTGGTGCGCAATCGTCCGGATATCCGCTACACGGGAACTATTCACGAAGGTTTTACCACGTTGGACAACGTCCTGATTTCGGATGTTTCTATCTTCCATTATGGGTATGCGCAGGAGGACGATCGGAAGGCCAGGCGGTTTGAGCGTAACCGCCGTATGACGCTGAAGAATGTCGAAGACAACCCGGACGATCCCCTGGCGCATTATTACGCGGCGACCACGTGCCTTTCGTCCAATCTGCATGAAGAGGCCGAGCGGTATTTTCTGAAAATGATCGAATTGTCCGATTCGGAACATCCACGGCAGAAGCATTTCTACCAGATGGCGAACGCCCATCTCGCGACGCTGGCCGTCCTGCGGCATGACTATGAGACGGTGGAGCGTTTGGCACGAGCGGCCATTCAACCGGATCCGAGCTATCTCGATCCCTGGCTCAGGCTTGGGGAGGCGTGTTTCTTTCTGGAAAAGCACTGGGAAGCAGAGCGAGCTTTCCGCAAGTTCCTGGACATTCTCAAAAAAAATACAGAAGGCATTCGGGTTACGAAATACACCCTCTATCTGACTGATGAGGCTCATTACGCTCATTTTTTTCTGGGCCGCCTGGCGCAACTGCGCGATGACGATCCGTCTGCAACATCCCATTACCAGAAGGCCGTCGAGCTTCGAGACGGTATCTGGGGCCCGCACTTTTTCCTCTCTGAGCTTTATGGCGCGCAGGGCGATCCGAGGGCGCATCACCACCTGGCGAGGGCAATGGAACTCAATCCAGAGTTGAGAAAAGGAGCGGGGGATACAGGAGAGAACGTTCCACATTCAACGTTCAACATTCAACGTCAAAATACGGAAGAAAAACCAGAGAACCAAGAACAAGAAAAAAATGTGTCGGATATGTCGGAAGAGTTGTCGGTAGAATCGACACATAAACAGGCGCGCGAGTTTGTGATGCAGAACCAAATGGCGAAGGCGTGCGATAAGCTTATTCATGCCATGCAGTTGTCTCCTGAAAATTCTGGTATTCGAAGCGACCTTGGCTGGGTTCAGTATCAGCTTGGGCAGACCAGAAATGCAGAGCAGCTGTGGTTAAAAGCGCTAGACCTTGACCCGAAGAATGCGACCGCCAGGCGAAATCTGGCGGATCATTATTTTGAATCGCGCAAATTGGATTCAGCACAATCTCATTACGAGATGCTGCTGGATGCCTTTGGCGATCAGGCGGACCCGGAGCTGTTGGATGGTCTGGCAGACGTCTACGCCGGTCAGGGCCTGCCGGAGAAGGCGATTCCTCTTTACCAGCGTGTGCTGCATGCTGTGCCGTCTGCGTCTGCGGTTCGGGCCAAATTGGAGCAGATGGGCGTGACACGTAATACGTAATGACGTAAGGTGCGGAGTGCCGATGTTGTTGTGATGGCGGTTGCAGATTTAAGGCTTACGAAAGTGAAAGCGGCCTCGTACGCATTTCAAACAAGCCACCACACCGTCTTCGCACCCGTCGACCAAGCCACTCCGGCACTCCATTACACGGTTACAGTTGAGTTTCTTGTTTTCTTTCAAAGATTTTGGAGGGGTAAGCCTCATCACGCTAAGCCAATGCCAATTTGCATTTTTCTTCCTTCCCCATTCGTTGTTTCCTTGAATTCGTTGGAAGCACTTCTCTTCCCTTTGGTTGCGGCCTTACGGCTGCGATATGCATTACGCATTCTTGTCGTCTTTCAGCCCCATTTACTGATCTACGTCAGATCGGGGCTTATGCGGTATCAACTCCTTATTCAGCAACGGTTGGAGAGACGGGAATACTGCGTGGCTTCCGGGTTTTCAGGTGTAATAAAAGTCACAGTTATGGCCACCTCTTACCTTCACACCTTTACCCCTTGGCCGATCCTGTTGTAGACGGTGGAAGAATGGAGCGTGCTTTTGACCGTAAGGTATTGCTCGGTTTCAACTTGACGGTTCTCTCCATCCCCGGTAAAAATACCGGGTTTTAGTTATTCAGATGCCTATATATAAAGAGATTTTGGTTAAGCTCTCTTTAGCTTTAGTGGCCTCCCACATAAACGGCGAACAAATTTTTTTGAAAAGTTTCCGTCTACTTCCGCCCATACATCCTCGTTTACACACATGCATCCACGCTCTCTGATTTTTACCGTTGGGTTCTGCACCTGTTTTGCTTTCCAGATTGAGCGGGCGCACGGGCAAGGCCAGAAATTTGAAAAAGGGCAGACGGTCGTCGTGGCCGTCGATGAGGCTACGGTTTATCGCGGCAAGAACTCGGTTGGCGCCGTCAGCAAAGGGCAGGAGTTGCTCATCGTCGATGAGAACCTTGCCTGGCTTGGTGTTGAATGGACGACCGAAGACGGCGAACGCAAAAGCGGCTGGCTTTTGAAAAATCAGGTCGAGGTAAAGCAGGAGCGCCGCACGGTGTTTGTCACCGCGACTACCGCGGATGTTTATCGTGGAAAGAATGTGGTGGGCACAGTCAAGGCCGGACAGAAGCTTACGGTGGTCGATGAAAATATTGACTGGTATGGCGTCGAATGGACTGTGGGTGGTGAGACTCGCAACGGGTGGATTCGAAAGGAACAGGCCGGCGGCAGCTCGGTGCGCAGGATTGTCATTGTGAATCAGGATAACGCGAACGTGATGCAGGGTGCGAACCTTGTTGGCACGGTGACCCGCGGGCAGGAGCTCACGGCTCTTCGTAAACGTGATGACTGGCTTGCTGTTGAGTGGACGATCGCTGGTGAGACCAAGAGTGGCTGGATCAAAGATGACCAGGTCGTGCCCAAGCTGGAAGGCGAGGCCGTCACGGTCCGCGTGGATCAGGCCAACGTCATGCGTGGGGCCGAGGTGATCGCGGAGGTGACGAGGGGCCAGAAGCTCATCGCTCTGCGTAAAAACGAGGGGTGGGTTGGTGTGGAATGGGCCACGCCGGACGGTGATGTTAAGAGTGGCTGGATCAAAGAGGACCAGATTGTGTATCCGAAGGTTGTCATGGCGATTCCGGGCCCGGCTGCTGTGGCAGGCATTCTGGTGCGTTCCATTCGGCTGGAGGGAAATACGCTCATTCCATCGGAAGTATTGAAGTCATTCTTTCCCGATTCTCTGCAGGCCGGTATCCCGGCGTTTGGCGTGCGCGTTCCGGTGGAAGAGGTTCGAAAGGGGCTCGAATCCATCCTCAGCGCGTATCATGAATCCGGCTATCGCGGCGTGGCTGTTTATATTCCTCAGGACAATATCGAGCGGGCTTCGCCGCTGACGTTCCGGAATGACGAGCTGACTGTGAAGGTCGTCGAGGGCCAAGTCAACAGCACCGATGTTACCTACCGGACGGAGAGCCGCTGGCGCCCGTGGCGCTTAAAGAAGACGTTTCGCCGTTCGAGTTACGATCGCCGTGTAGAAGCTCGCCTGGCAAAGTTGTCTCCCATTGAGCCGGGCGGTTTCCTTCACCGTGATGAACTCGAAGGTTACGTCGAGATGCTTGAACGCCGTCCGGGCCGCAGCGTGGCCGCGGTGGTGAAGAAGACCGATCAGGCGACTGCGGTATCAGACGAAGCGGTTGGCCGGGATGTCGATCTCGAATTTCGCGTGGTTGATCCTGAGCCGACGTCTTTCTACCTGCAGGTGAGCAACAGCGGCTCGGAGGACACGGTAGAGCGTTTCCGTCTGGGATTCCTTCACAACAACCTGCTGGGCCGTGATGATTCGCTGACTCTGGATTTCCAGGGCCCGTTTGATGGCGACATTCTTGATAACTACGGCTTCTTCGGCAGCTACAACATGCCGTTGTGGGATCCGAGCTGGCGTTTGAATACGTATGGCGCGTATAACGAATTCCAGACGGCCGACATCATCGGCAATAATTCGCCCTTCATTGGTGAAGGCTTTATCGTCGGCGAAGAGCTCACCTATAACCTGATCCACTCGAAAGATTCGTGGTTTGTCGATGTTTTTGGTGGCCTTGAATACCAGAGTTCTACACTGGAGAGCCCATTCTTTGCACAGCTTGGCATCAACCCGACTATCAGTGATATCAGCCTGCTGGATGTTTCGGTAGGGGTGCGTGCCAGTAAAGTTAAAGGCAGGATCCGCCCTTCCGGCTCACTCAAACTTCTCTATAACCTTTCCGATATTACGGGCCTGAGCAGTGCGGCAGATTTTGAAAACTCCCGCACCAACACTAAGCCGGGATACTTCATCGCCCGTTTGTCCGGCGAATACACTGCCCAGATCAATCAGTGGCTAAGGCTCTACCAGCGGATGCAGGCAACGGTCACGCCGGATCGGCTGGTTGGGGCGAGGCAGTTTTCCATCAGCCCACGCGGATACGATGGCACGTCAGCCCTCGGCGACACGGGCTTCGAGTTCGTGACCGAGCCCTCCATTTCCATCAATGCGCTTTACTTCAACCGCACCAACAAGACGTTCCCGTTCCAGCTTGATTTCATTCCGGTTTTCTTCGACCTCGGTATCACCAAGAACAACGACGCTGGAGTCACAGAAACCAGCTCTACCACCCTGTACAGCATCGGTACCGGTGCCCGGGTGAATTTCAAGGATCTGCTGGCCGGGCGTATCTTCTGGGGCCATGCGCTCCGGGATGCCTCTGCCGCTGGGAACGAGAGTGGGGACAACCGAATCCACGTGGATCTCACGGTCCGTTGGTAATACCGAGAATAATTCATGGTTGATGGTTCATGGTTGAATCCTGAATCTTTAATCCTGAACCCTGAACACGATTCAACAAAGAAACACTTAATTCTTTCCAGGAGACGCCGCTGATGAGACCCAGTCCATTTGAGACCTTTGGACGCGTGAGTCTTGCTTTTCTTTCGCTCTTTATGGGCCTCCCATATGATGTATGGGCTGGCCCCCAAGGCGCCCAGGTCGTGAATGGCCAGGTTCAGTTTCAGAACCTGGGCGACCACACCAATATCACCGCCAGTGATAGAGCGATCATCAATTTCCAGAGCTTTAACTTGAGCTCCAGCGAAAGCGTCCGGTTTCTCCAGCCGCACGTCAATGCCTGGGTTCTCAATCGCATCCTTGCGAGTTCTCGCTCTGAAATTAATGGCCGCGTGTCCGCTAACGGTGGTGTGGTGTTTGTGAATCCCAACGGCATCTACTTCGGGCCGAATTCGACGGTCGATGTCAATCGGCTCGTAGCCTCCGCGCACGACATCTCCAACGAGAGTTTTCTGAGCAACGAATGGCTCTTCGACAGCGGCCAGGGTGACGTCATTGTCGATGGTGAGGTCCGTGCCTCGAATGGCGCCTACTTCATCGGCCAGCACATCATGAATAACGGCAGCATCTTTGCCCCGGGTGGGGCGGTCGTCATGGCCGCGGGTGACAGGGTCATGCTGCGTGATCCGGGCGGCAGCCTGATGGTGGAAGTCGACGGCAAGACTGTCGAGGATCTGCGTGCAGCGGGTGCAAGCCCGGACGCGTCCATCGACGGCCCTAAAGGCACGGCCATCAAGAATACTGGAGAAATTGAAGCCAAGTCCGTCAGCCTGTTCGTGGGTGACATGTATTCCCAGGCGTTCGAACTTGATAGAGGCCGAATCGCCTCAGTCACCACCGACGGCAGCGGCAGGGTAGAGATGATCGCCTCGTCCGGTAGCGCGGCGTTCGGTGGCACGGTCGAGGCCAACGGCGGCCGGATCGACGTGGTCGCTCCGAAGGTGACGACTACCGGAACGCTGGCTGCCAGGAACGGTGGGCGTATCGCGGTAGAGGCCGGCACAGACAATATCTTCAGAGGGGCGACGGTTGACGCCTCTTCCATTGGTGAAAAAGTTGGCGGCTTTATCGAACTGCTCGGTGAGCGAGTGGGTCTGTTCGACTCCACGAAGGTGAATGCTTCCGGTGAAGCGGGCGGAGGAACGGTCCATGTTGGCGGCGAGTTCCAGGGCCGGGGTGATACCCGCCAGGCTTCTCAGACTTCGGTAGGCCCAGGCTCGGAAATATCAGTGGATGCGTTGGTAAATGGAGATGGTGGTACCGCCATCGTCTGGGCAGAAGGTTTCACCGAGTTCCGCGGCCGGCTTACCGCCCGCGGTGGCAGTGAAGGCGGCGATGGCGGCTTTGCTGAAATCTCAGGAAAAGAGGATTTGGTGTTCGCCGGCTCTGCTGACCTGGGCGCCCCCAATGGCTCGATTGGTAGGATTCTTTTCGACCCGACGAATATTACTATTTTTAATGGTAGTGGAGGTAATACTCCGATTACGAACTTTGATGAGTTCGCAGAAAATCAGGGTGTTAGTGCTCGTTTTGGTAATGAGAATATTACTAACGACATTGTTGGAGACATTACCCTTCAGGCGAACAACGATATCACTATCAGTAATGGTGCAAACATCACGCTCTCTGGCGATCTCACGCTTCAGGCCGGGCGAAACGTCACTATAGGTGGAAACATTGACGCCGGTAACAGGTCTGTGACCCTCATTGCGAATAATGCCAGGGATGACGGCAGCGGAAACGCCATCGCTATTGATGCTGAACGAGGTGGTGGAAATGCGACGATAATTGTTGACGCCATTATTAACGCCGGTTCCATTACCATGACGATGGATAACGGCTTTGGCGGGACGAATGTCGATAGTGGTGACATTACCATTAACGGCTCTCTGAATGCGACAAATAC
>JAQBXN010000190.1 GCA_027625095.1 Planctomycetota bacterium
CGGCTGTTTCAACATTCACCACATTAGTTACGAGGCCGAACAGGAGAGCGAATGATGAGGTTGGGATTTTCATGTGGGGTCTCGGGTGACTGAAATCTAGGACGGCGTTCCAGCCGGTGCATTTTAAATATCTGTTGAGGCAGGTTACGCCAACCGCTCTCAACCGTTTGACTTCTTTTATCTATTTCAGTTTTCTACCGCCCATGAGCAACAACGAAGAACAAGACAAACAGGGCTCGGAAGAGCAGGCCTTCGAAGATACCGGAGAGGATCAGGATTCCTCTGGAAATGATGCACCCGAATCGGCTGAAGAATCCACAATTGGTGAGGAGCCAACCGAAGAAACCGCCCCAATCGAGAGAAGTAGAGGAACATCTGGCTCTTCCGGGGACATGGACTCTTACTGGCGAGCAAATAAAAGACTGATTCTGGGGCTGCTTGTCATTTGGGCGACGATGGGGATCGGCATGAGTATCTTGTTTGTCGAAACCTTGAATAAATTCAATGTTCCTGGCGGGAATCTGCCGTTCGGCTTCTGGATGGCACAACAAGGTTCAATTTATGGTTTTGTGATCCTGATTTTCTTCTATGCATGGCGTATGGACAAGATCGACAAGGATCACGACGTTCACGAATGAGGCAAGTTTTATGACTGCAAACCAATGGACCTACCTATTTGTAAGTCTGACGTTTGGCCTGTACCTCTTTATCGGCTGGCGTTCCCGGGTGAAGGATACGCGTGGATTTTACGTCGCCGGACAGGGCGTCCCTGCCATAGCAAATGGTGCAGCCACCGCCGCGGACTGGATGTCAGCCGCGTCATTCATATCCATGGCAGGCCTGATCTCTTTCCTTGGCTATGACGGGTCCATCTATCTGATCGGATGGACCGGTGGCTATGTCTTGCTTGCTCTTCTGCTTGCGCCTTACTTGAGGAAGTTCGGCAAATACACCGTGCCTGATTTTGTCGGCGATCGATATTACTCGCAGACAGCTCGAGTGGTGGCAGCCATCTGTGCGGTTTTTGTTTCGATGACCTACGTAGCTGGACAGATGCGCGGCGTCGGCATTGTGTTCAGCCGTTTTCTTGGGGTCGAGATCGAAATCGGCGTGGGCATCGGGATGCTCATCGTCGCCTTTTTTGCAGTGCTTGGAGGAATGAAAGGCATTACCTGGACACAGGTGGCGCAATACATCGTCCTCATTTTCGCATTCCTGATTCCCTCCTTTGCGATTTCGAGCAAGCTGACAGGCAATCCAATTCCGCAGATCTCATTCGTGTTCAGCGATATTGTGCCCAAGTTAAACCAGATTTCTGTGGACCTTGGCTTTAAAGAATACACGCAGCCCTTTGCGACGAAAGGCATGCTGGATGTTCTCTGCATCACGATCGCACTGATGGTTGGCACGGCTGGACTTCCGCATGTGATTGTCCGTTTCTACACAGTGCCGAGTGTTCGGGCGGCACGATACTCAGCCGGATGGGCCCTGCTTTTTATTGCGCTGCTTTATACGACCGCGCCGGCCCTGGCTGCGTTTGCACGCTACAACCTTATAACGAGTCTTCATGGCAAACCGATAGAGGAGGTCGAATCTCTTGAGTGGGTGAAGAGTTGGAAGCAAACCAAGCTGCTCAATGTGGTCGATAAGAACGGCGACGGTATTGTCCAGTTTGCACCGGGCACGGGATTCAAGAGTGTCGATGGTGAAGTGGTGCCGATCAAGGAGAACAACAACGAGATCTATTTCGATCGCGACATCATCGTGCTCTCTACCCCGGAAGTCGCCGGGCTCGCGCCTTGGGTCATCGCCCTGGTTGCTGCGGGCGGGCTGGCCGCAGCGCTGTCAACAGCCGCGGGGCTGATGCTGGTGATTTCGAGTTCGTGCGCGCACGATGTTTACTATCGCCTGCTTAATCCTGAGGCTACGGAAAAGCAGCGGCTTTTGGTCGGCAGGATCATGATTGGGGTAGCCGTGTTGATTGCCGGATATTTTGGCATCAACCCACCGGGCTTCGTGGGTCAGGTCGTGGCGTTTGCATTTGGTCTCGCCGCAGCCAGTTTCTTCCCCGCGATCCTGCTGGGTATTTTCGATAAACGAACGAACCGTGAAGGCGCGGTAGCCGGTATGGCAGTAGGCATCATATTTACGGGCGGCTTCATCATCATTGATAAATTCATTGTTACGGACCACCAGCTCTATAAGCACATCAGTTCTGAGGGAATCGGCACGATCGGCATGATCCTCAATTTCGTTGTCACCCTCACCGTTTCCCATCTGACGCCTCCGCCTCCACAGGAAGTCCAGGATCTCGTCGAGAGCGTCCGGCATCCCAGAGGTGCAGGAGAAGCCTCGGAACATTAGAAGGCATACGCGGCCAGGACCCTGTGGTCTCCACGCTCTGCGGGGAGTCTTCAGAGCCCTCGCGGATCGAGGGCACCACGAGAAAGCCGCCCAGCGACCATCTTTCATCCTTTCGGCTTCACCTCTACCCGCTTGCGATCCTCGAGCGTGGCTTCTGCGGTACCTTCGTTTCCCAGTGGATGGATACCCCTCATCATCAGACCCTGTGAATGAGAGCGATGCACATCCTGCAGTGGCGGGTCGGCTGGGTCTCGTACCTGAACTAACACCGTTTTTCTGATGGTGTCCGATGTGTTCATTCCTGAACCGTGAATGGTCAGGTAGCTGAAGAATAAGACGTCGCCACGTCTGGCCACTGCGGGAGTGGCCTCTTCGGCCGGGTACTCTTCCGGATTCAGATACTTTGCCTCGAAAGTTTCAAGCACGCCCAGTTTATGGCTACCGGGCACCACCCGAACGCAGCCCATCTCCTCTGTGGAGTCACTCAGGTGGATGACCACAGCCATCATCGAGTCCTTCGCATGAGGGAAATAATGGTAGTCCTGGTGCATGGGGAACGCTCCGCCGAACCGCGGGGGCTTCAAAAACATTTTGGTGTGATGCAACTGCACGTTCGGACCCATCAGGTCTGCGATGGATTCGGTAAATCTATCATGCAGTAACACCCGGGACCATTCCGCCGAATAGGCCTGGAGGTCATGGGTGTGAAGGAGCTTTTTCTGCTCCGGATATTTCTTTTGCCAGTTACCGCCCCACAGGGCGCCAACATCGGCGCCCTTGGATTGCCGCAGTTTTAGAATGTCGTCGTAGGCCGCCTCCATCCGGTTCAACTCATCCGGCGTGAAGATATCGCCGGCGACGAGGTAACCGTTCTTTTCGTAAAACTGAATCTGCTCAGTAGTCAACATGTGCGAACTCCTCGATTACCAATTTCTATCAAGCCAATAATGAGACACCCGGATGATTTTCCGATTTGGTGATTATCCAGCATTCGCCTTCGTTCGAGCAACTCAGCGTTCTAATTTCAGGCATGCCACCGTCGCAGGGTGTCGTGTCTACCGAATTTGGGACTTCCAATTCGCCGCAAAAAAGTGAAAATGCCGAGCGCTCACGTCGTAACGATTGAGGAGGATCGGCGTCCACTCAAACGTCTCCAAAGGCCAAAATACGAAGGGAAACTCATGATTGCCAGCCCCGCTAATGTGACGAAGATTGGAATTGGACTTGATCATCCGGAAAGCCTTTGCATCGACCAGCACGGCGTCATCTATGCCGGAGGTGAGGCGGGCCAGATTTACAGAATCAGCCCCGACGGCGATCAACAGCAAATTGCGACGACCGGCGGATTCATTCTTGGCCTGGTGCTGGATGGGCGGGGCCGCGTGCATGCATGTGACGCCGGCAAGCAGGCCGTCTTCTGTATTTCCTCTGACGGCACCGTGACTGAACGATCAAAGGGGACGGCAGAACGCCCGATGCAAGTGCCGAATCATCCGATCTTCGATGATGAAGGAAATCTTTACGTTTCCGATTCCGGGGATTACTGGGATGAAACAGGCACCGGTTGTGTCTATCGCATCCGCCCTGACAACACGACTGAATTGTTTCATGCAGGGCCGTTCCGTTTCGCTAACGGAATCACCATCGACCCAAGTGGTCAGTGGCTCTACATCGGACAGAGCGCGGCCTGGAACATCGTTCGTATCCCATTGGATCAGCCCAACGGCCCCATCGAAGTAACGCACACTCTGCCAGATCACACGATTCCGGATGGGATGGTTTTCTCTTCAGATGGGCGGCTGGTCGTGGGTTGTTACAGGCCCGACCAGGTTGTGGTCTGTCATCCCGACGGATGTGTAGAAGTTCTGATCGAAGACCTCACCGCCGAACTCCTGCTTCGGCCGACGAACGTCGCTCTCTACGGCGGCAGGCTGTATACGGCGAACCTTGGCGGTTGGCACATTTCTGCGATCGATACGGATATGGAGCCCGGTCCTGTTCGCCGACCAAGTCTCTCGTGATCTGTTGGTGACAGGATGCATCGAGGGACCTGACGAAAAGATTCAAGCCAGATCTATTCTGACTTTAGCCCTTTCATAAGTGACCCTGAATGCATCCTCCTCGCTCAAGAGGTCGTTGTTCTGTCGTTCCTTCATCTTCCGTAGAAGCACTTCGACCCCGAGCTCGATGTTTTTCGTATCCGTACGGCGAATCAGATCTCTGAATTGGTCAACATACGTTGAATGCTTCTTCCCTGGCATGGTGAACGGCCCGTCGGTTCGCATCCGGGCAATGTCAGTAGCAGGGATCTGGCCGTTCAGCAGCGCGAGGAAGATTACGGCAGTGACAAGATCTGCCGTCGTACCTGGATTGCGCTGATTCCCTCGCTCCCGCAGCCAACGGTCAAAGCCGGAGCAAAGATCCCGTGAGGATTTTTCGTTCGGCCATCCAGCATCAAGAATTCCTTTCGCACGCTTTGCGGCCTCTTCAGATTCAAGCGTGCCGAGCTTGCGTGCGATCAGGGTGTCAGGAATCTCGGACATCAGAAACAGATGAAGCTGGATGATCGCATCTTCCAGTGCCGCGTCTTTGAGGGCAGGCCCGAGATAAGTTAATCCGGTATCGAAGATGTCTTTGAAACCATTGGTGAACTGACGCGCAATGGTGTCCTTCCCTGCGGCAAGGGTCATGGCCTCAAGCAGCGTACATTCGGGCTTCTGTCGCAGATCCTGAACGTCCACCGTTCCCATTCCGCCGGGCCTGGCGTGGCGGATGGCCTCATAGAGTTTTTCGGTATCCCCGGCATCGGATGCTGCAATTCGGTCATTGATACCCTCTCGGACAGATTCCCCCTCCTTCGCCGTAGCAAGTGGTGCGAGAAGCATCGCAATGCCCAGATTGGTGTTTGAATTCACGAGCGAACGGGTGGCCTTGACGGAATCCAGAACTACTTCACCAATCTTTCTACCGGCAGCATTCTCGATTACCGGTTCGATCGCAGTCGCGCTGAGAATGAAACCAAGGTAAGTGACATCCTCGAAATCGGCGTAGCGGTGGACGTTTCCGGGTTTGCGCACCGTAGCTTCCAGGATGCATGCCAGTCGCGCGGCCTGGCCACGGGTGAGCTGAGTTTCAGTATCTGACATGAGTGTCTTTCGTTCAGTTTTTCGGCGGAGAATTCTCTCTTGAGGGTTGCCACTTCTGCGCTTGGTGCGCAGGTCTTTTTATCCAGGGATGACGAGGCATCCTTGTTCCAATTCCAGCCATCCCCGTCCGGTCAGTCAGTCGTTCTACATAAGCGAAGGGCACAGTCCGCGAGGATCTCCCCGGCTCCGGGGGCCAGACGGCTTCCGGGCCCGAACGTCGTTTCGTACCCGCCGCGCAGAAAAGCTTGACGGTGGGGGACGTAGCCGACCATTCCGTTGGTGAAGCCTGCGATGAGAGCATGGCGTGGATGTGCCTGCTCTTTGATGTGAAGGCCGAGTTCGCAGAAATACTCCGCTGGTATCCCGGCGATAGCGAACTCATCGATCAAATGCACTTGCACTTCGGCCGGTTGCGTGCCCATCCTCTGAATTCGTTCGAGGATTCCGGGCATGGCCGCGTCGTAAAGCGCTGGATCGACGAAGCGCTGCGCGCCTCGAACGGTCCCTTTGATCTCATCATCTGTCGCTTCGCGGAACGGCAGTTGAACTGTCTCGGTCCTGCTCTCCAGTTCGATAGACTTGCGGAACTCGCACTGCTTGAGCAGTTCTGAAGCTTTATCCGCGAGTATCCGGCCGGCCTCTTCCATAGTCTTATCGGTTGAGGTCACCGGGTCGCTGTGATGCAGATTTCCGGCGGCGCCGTTGATGAACATTGGGACGGGACAACCTCGAGCCTTCATCTCACTTGCAAAGACGCCCGGCCATCCGGCCGAGAGACAGCCATCCGGGCCGTAGTGGATCGGGTGACACGCGTAATTGACAAGCGCACCGAGCAAATCACCGGAACTGTTGCGAACGGCGATGACCGTTGCCTCCGGATCGATGGGGCCTTCCAGACACAACGAATCGTTGGACTTAAAACTGCCGTGCGTGCGCACCGTGCCATCCCGCATGATGACGCGGCGGTTATGTGCGAGAGTGAATTCGAAGCCAGTCCCAAATCCAATCTCCGCTGACTGAAGCCCTTCAAGGGCCTGACCGAACCCAGTAACGATTCGAGATACCATCTCCTCGATGTATTTCTCCTCCCGCTCGAATCCGGGCCAACCGCAGACCGCAGGCCCAGCGTGGTTGTGTGTGGCGGAGACCATGATGTTTCGCCCTTCGAATCCATACGCATCTGCGATGCGATGCCTGATATCCGCAACCTGGGTCCAGCGAATGCTCAACGTGTCCAGTTGGATAAATGCGATGGCGTTGCCTGATGTTTCGAAAACAGCGATGCGCGCATAAAGGGGATCGCGCACGCTGTCGGAGACAACAAGGCGAAGCCAACCGATCTTTCGGACTCCCGCCGGCGGGGTGATATCGATTTCAGTGAATGCAGCTTTAAATGGCATGGTGGTCAGGTGAGTGCTCGTGTCCCCCAATTGACGATACAGGATTCGCATAAAAGAATGCGAACCCAATATGGGTACCGGATATTGTCCGACGGCGTCAGACCAGCGGATCTTATGAGACAGTATGGCCGTTCTGCAATACGGCCAAACCCTCCAGCTTCGATATTGACCGGGCTTTTTGTACGTCTACCAGTAGGAATCGAGAATCCATGAGCAAACTAATTTCGGCCTTATCAATTTTTCTCAGTTGCCCTGTATTTTCCGCGGACTGGCCTTTCTACCGGGGGCCGAATCGTGATGGCACCTCTTCAGAGAAACTTTCTCTTCGTGAGGGACCACCGAAGAAGGTTTGGAGCAACAAGGTTGGTAAAGGAAACAGCTCCGTCACTCTGGCCAGCGGGAGGCTTTATACCTCCTGCTCCGGGCGCACGGACAACCTGGTCTGCCTGGACACCAAGACCGGTGAAAGAATCTGGTCGCAGACGTTCAAGACGTGGCATGGTGACTCGACACCCGCCGTTGCTGACGGCCGGGTGTACATTCTCGCCTCGCATGAAATCTCAATTATCCACTGTTTCGATGCCGAAAAAGGAACCCCGTTATGGAGCAGGGAACTCTCGGCCTCGCTCCAGGACCGCACTTGGGGACATTCCGGATCTCCGTGCATCTGGAAAGACCGGGTATTCTTCAATGTCGGCCAGGGCGTTGCACTAAGGTCGATCGATGGTCAGGTGATATGGGAACACAAGGGATTTTCCGGGATGGCCACACCGATCGTTTTCACCTGGAGGGAACGGCCGACAGTAGCGTTTTTCAGTGGCGACCAACTGATTGCCCGAGACGCGGAGAACGGAAGCGAACTCTGGTCGATTCCCTGGAAGACGACTCGGGGAGTCAATGCCTGCGATCCTGTAATTTTCGACGACAAGATATTCCTTTGCAGCGATTACGGGCTTGGGAGAGCCTTATATGACATCAGCGGTGACCAACCGAAAGAGCTCTGGAGCTTCGGCAAAGGTTGTGGCCATGCCTATGCCAGCGGGTTTCATAAGGACGGCGAACTTTACGGCTTTATGCCGGGCGGATTCTCTCGATTTAACTTGAAAACAGGTGAACCCGAATGGTCAGATGGCGATGGAATTTCTGCCCTGCTGATCGGCGACAAACTGCTCCGGCTGGGCGAAACAGGTGAGTTGAGCATCTCTGAGTTTTCACGAAATCCCCCCACTGGAGTCCGACGCGAGCAGATTATTGAACAGAGTACGAGAAACGTTCCGGCCTATTCCGATGGCTGTTTATACGTTCGCAACGAGCAGGGAACGGTCTGCTGTTTTCTGATCTCAGACTGACGGGAAATCTAATTTATGAGGCCTCTTGATCCCGCTCGACGGCCATCAGATCGTTCGAGGTCGAGAAAGTAACATCGAATCTTCAAGACGGATCACACTACACCTGGGAGCTAAATCATGGCCAAGGTTACCTCGCTTTCTTCGCTCGGCTGGGCGCACTACACACTCTACGAAGCATTGCCTCGGATGATTGACCGCGGCTTTCAGCGAGTCGAATTCGCCAGTTTTCACAGCTACTGCTTCCACTTTAATTTCGGCAGTCCAACTCCTCCCGAACTCAAGCAACTGCTTGCGGACGCGGGCTTGAAGCCGGTAGCACTCAACTGGTCGCCCGGAGCACCTTACGCCTTTGACGAGGAAGATACGGCCCGTTTCATCCGCGACTTCGAACGCAAAATCCCACAAGCCGCCGAAGTGGGTATTCCGATGATGAGCATGCATTACGGCGAACGAAACGACCGGGGCGATCAGCGTCAGCAATTAGAACGAGCCGCTCAGGTCTACGATCAGATTGCGCGCTTCGCAGAGCCGTACGGAATTCGAATGCTTCTCGAAGTTCCACACCTGTACATGATCACCTGGACGACTGAGACCGTTCTCCGACTCTTCGGCATGCTGAAGAGCCCAAACATCGGAGCCCTTGTTGACTGCAGTCACTGGGGCATCAGTGGTTACGACCTGGACGATTTTCTGAGCGCTCTGGGCGACCGGCTCTGGCACGTTCACCTCCGGGATTCGGCCGGTGCCGACACAGCAGATCGCGGCCAGCAACTCGAAATGACGCCGGGAAAAGGAGCCGTAGATTTCAAAACTTTCGGTGAAGCCCTCGACCGGGCAAATTACCAAGGCGACGTCTCCATCGAGTTCGAATATCGCGACATGACCTTCGAGGCCATCGAACATGAATATGACGAGGGACTGAAATACCTGGCCAACGTCGGATGGGAGTTTCCGGATTCGGTGAAATATTGAGGAGGCCGGCCCTGCTTTGACTGCAGACCCCAAGTCTCAGTCGTCACTTCCATCGATGGTCACACCCACAGATCGGCTATGTGACCGTGCAGCTCATTTGCATGTCATCGAGGAAGGTCAGAATGTTGGAATGGGAGAGTTGAACTCTTACTTCGCGTAGTCATTACGTTTGTCGGGGTCTTCGGTGAAGTACTCGATGAACTCCCATTCGACGCCGTCGCGATCATGGACGTACACACGCTTCCGATGCGGATGCGGTTGGGGCACGAGCCCTTCCTTATAGCCGGCGGCGAGTAATCGCTCTCGAATGGCGCCCGCATCATCGACAGCAAAGCCAAGATGATTTACGCCGGTGTCGTCCTTGTCCCGACACCACCTCCGCTTCGCATCTTTGGGCCCCTCGTTCAGACAAAGGTAGGTAGTATCCGCGCCAACGTGTACCCAGCGGGTGCCATTTCCGTTCATGCCTTCCCCGCGTATACGGAAGTGCGGAAACGCGATCGTGAGAAACCTGACCGTTTCTTCGATGTCGTGGACTGACAGGTTGGCGTGCTCAAGTTGGCAATACATCTCGAATCTCCTTGGCGTTCTTGGAATGGGCTTCCTCGGCCTGTTACCACTTGTCTGGATTATCGTAGTTCGGAATGCCAAATTGTCCCCCCGATTCAAACAATGAAACCACGAAGGCAGAGATGACGAGTGGCACTTGCTCCCGGCACCAGATGAGGCACGGATCTCCAAGAGTTTAAATCTCACCTTTGGAACTGCGCCGAAATCCTGCGGGACAGCAGCACATGGTGGCCTCAATGGCTGAAGTGATCGGACGGATGGCCCTTGTGCTTCCGCAAGGGGCTCTATTCAGGAGAGCCACAGAAGGCAAGATATGAACGGCTCTGCTCAAAGAAGACCTCATCGAGGCAGTCATCGGCTTGGCCCCGAATCTCTTCTCCGGGACCGGGCTTGCCGGCTCCATCGTTATTCTCAGAAAGACCAAGCCCCGGAAACGGAAGAAGAAAGTCCTGGTCATGGATGCCTCCAGCCTCTTCCGGAAAGGCCGCGCCCAGAATTTCCTCGATCCCGAACACGCAGAACAGATCGTCGGCTGGGTGAAAGCTTTCAAGGATGTCGAAGACCGGGCAAAGGTAGTCACCCTCGACGAAATCAAGGAAGAAGGCTGGACGCTCAATATCTCCCGTTACGTGCTCCCAGCCATCGGAGAAGACATCCCCCCGATGCCGGAAGCGGTTGCAGCATTCAGGGAAGCCCTGGCTGAGGCCCGAGCCGCAGAAGCCAACCTCCGGAAGGTATTGTTGGAAGGAGGATGGTTGGAATGAGCGCCAAGAAGAGGGGCAAAGAGTTGATTCTGGCTATTCCTGGTGAACGCATCGAGCAGGTAATCCTTCTCATCAGAGGGCAGAAGGTGATGCTCGACAGGGATTTGGTAGAGCTTTACGGAGTGACAACAAAACGCCTCAACGAGCAGGTCAGTAGGAACAAGGACCGATTCCAAGAAGACTTCATGTTTCGGCTGACTAAAGAAGAGTTCACAAACTTGAGGTCGCAATTTGTGACCTCAAGATGGGGCGGGCGCAGATACCATCCCAATGCTTTCACGGAACATGGAGCCGTCAGGCTAGTGGTCTTTCCAGCCTAAAATTACAGGTCGATATAACCCCGTGGGGCGAAAACCCGGGTCTTTACCCAAAT
>JAQBXN010000048.1 GCA_027625095.1 Planctomycetota bacterium
CGCGGAGCGAGGGCACTACGTGGTCTCCACGCTCCGCGGGGAGTCTTCAGAGCCTTCGCGGAGCGAGGGTACCACCATAAAGCCGTTGCTCCAACGGGCTCGGCCACCTGTAGCTTTGATGATTTGCCCGAGCTTGCGAGGTCGGAGGGATAGCTGAACAGTTACTAGCCGTCTTAGATAAGGCGGCCACATTACTCCTTCTTCTTCCACTCATCCCACCAGGTTTTGTTTCTCAGGATTTCCCAATGAGAGCCTTTTCGTTCCACCGGCAGGTAAGTCGCATGCTTGCCGGTGGGATCGTGATGCGCGTAAAGGATGCGGTAGTCATGTGCGGGGATGTAAATCGAGCCGTAGATTTCTTCCTTTACGAAATGCTGACGCTGCGCCTTTGTCGCCTTCGTGACCGCGCCTCTCGTTTCCAGATCTTCGAGGGCCTCCACCTGCTGATAGCTGAATCCACTGGAGGCGTGGCCATCCAGTGAAAGATTGCCGGGCAGGGGATATCTCGTTCGGATATTTCGTACCGTAAGATTGTTATTGCCGCCGAGCAGTCGGTTCGGGTCCAGCAGGTGAAGCCGCCCACGAATCGGGTCGTCACTTTCGTTTTGGATGATGAACAGGGCTTTGTATCCCGGGCGATTGCCTTCCTGGCTGTATGGGCGGCGATAGACAGTGACGTAGGTGTTGGCGAATGGATCTTTTTGAGTGGTCTCGAAATTATCACCGGAAAACTCTTCACCGAATCGGCAGAACTTCCGACTTCGCCAGTAAGGAATGGTCTCGGTATTCGCTTCATCGAAGTAGCCGAAATCGCTGAGAATATTGATGGCATTCGCCAGGTGTTCGACATTGGCTATCTCGGTGTTGACTCCGATATCGTGCAGCAGAGCGCGGCCGATAACGCCACGGTCGAGGCTGGGGTTATCGCCCGGCATGACCACGCTGGCCTTCAGGCCGACTAACCCGGGTTTGATGCGGGTGGTAAGGCTCTTGTTGGTATTCGCAGCGTATCGGAACATCGAAATGGGGAATCGCGTAACGTTATCAATGTCATACGAAAGCGAATAAGCGGCAGCGCTCTCAACGAGTTCGCTGTCCTGTGCGAAGGATTCAAACGAGGTACATGAGGTGGCCCAGAGCGAAGTGACATTAGGGATACCGTTCTTCTTCTGAAGCTTGGCAAGGCGCTTGAGCATGTCCTTCGCGTGGAGGGTGGCGAAGTTAGACTGGTAAGGCAGCTCATTCTCTTTTACGTCCTTCGGATTCCGGAAATATGCCTGTCCATTGGCCACGCAGTTTGAGCGAAGGGGCACGAAGAGTTCATCCCACCACCAGCCGGGTACTTTGCCGATCCGAATCTGGCGCTCGAGCCAGTAGACAAAATAGTCCTCCCAGCTCTGGCCGTATTCGATGAGCACCAGGCCACTTCCGGGACGAATCCAGGGTTGATCATAGCCCCCGCGTTTGTCGAGGGGTGAGCTGTTTACCTTCTGGCTCGAATGCAGCAGCCATTCGCCGTTATAGGCGCCCTTCTGAAGAGCGGGGATGCCCGAATTCACCCAGTTACGATTGATGTAGAGACGGGGCGAGCCATGCGGATATCTTTTCAGGAAGTATTCAAAGGTCTCATCCGACCCGTCGATGCCCCAGGGGCCGTCGTTGGGCAGGCACTCCAGCCCGATGCCCGCGTATTTTTCGGGTCGCCAGTCCAGCCACTGGATGCGGCGGTGGCCTTCCTCTTTGGATTTGGTTGGATGCGTGATGAGGTAAAACTCAAGTGAACGCTTGCCCTGAATGGTCGTCGCGTGGTTGACGAATTTCACCCGCAGAGTCGCCTGCATATTTTCATCGCGTTCGAGGGTCATGGTTGAGCCCTCGCTGTCGATAGCCCAGCCCTGGTCGCTATCGCAGATCCATGACCAGCCCCGGTCACCGCTGCCGAACGAGAAGAACGGCACAAACTTCGAGTAGTAGAGTTCGAGTGGTTCGAGATGATCCGGGTTTGCGCTGTCCCACAACACACCCTGTTCCATCGGCAGCGTCATCTCCAGTCCGGACGAGGGTAGCATGTGATACATGCCGCCGACCCTGTAATCGACGGGGCCATCCACATCCATCACGAGTTCGAGGAGTTCTACCTCATCGGCCTGATCGGTGCCGTAGGTCATCCGGCAAAGCAGCGAGCCGTCGCATTCATATTGGCTGCTCCATTCAATATCGACAGGGCCGGCCTTGAGCTTCGCGGTGTATTCCACTTCGCTCTGCCAGGTTCGAGTGGCCCTGGCCGGCTCGACCGCTACGGCAGGGATGCGTTGTCCTTTGACTACTGCTTCCAGGCGAAGCGGGGCGCGGAGTTGCGGGCCGCGTCCGATGGGCACAAAGCTGGCAAGGTCGGTCTGGCGTATATCTGTCTTGGCGCGTGTTTCGAGTGGAAGCTCACGGACGTCGGGAAAGATTTCTATCTGCGCGGGCAGGCCGGTATCTGCCACAGCGACACGATGCTTGAGCATCTCGAGCGAATTGCCGCTCACCTTTATGGGCGTGAATGGAGCCCAGACGACGTCCTCCATTCCAAGCTGGTTTTTCTCCCAGACAAATTCGCCCTTGTAAAAAGGCTCCGGATTGCGCTCTCCCACAATGCGTTTGTTTTTGTCGAACAGCAGCAGCGAGGTCTTGTAATAACCTTTCTTCAGGGCAGGAAGATCATCCAGAAGGAAGGTGGCAAACTCACCTTGGAATGGCGCGGTCCTCGTCGCCAATTCCTCCTCATCTTCGTTGGCGCGCATGACGATGAGCTTGGCCTCGGTCGCCCGTCGAGCCTCTTCACTGGCGCCATGAATGCCCTTGTCTACGATGGCCGATAGTTTGTTGGTATAGGGCGAGTATTGGTAAGTGAATTCGAAATCCTTTTTCGGCGGCCGCATCTTGATGAGGCTGTCCAGCTTCTGCTCACGCCACTCGTGGTAAGGAGGGCCGGGGTCGACGGAATGGAATTTTGCGAGGCGATTCTGGAAGAGCACCTTGCCGGGACGGCCAGCAGTGCGGACATCAAACCAGAGATAGTTTTCCTGTTTGGAAATGCCGGGAAACTTTCGTTTGAAACGCAGTTGGAGCGCCTGACCGGGAACAAGCTCGATAAGGCCATCTTTGGTCTGGTCGTCCGTGTATGTCGAGTAAATCAGTCCTTCAGCGCTCTCCACGAAAAATCCGAGCCGCACGGTCTCGGAACGCGTGTTGTGATTCTTGAGAGCTACCTTGACATCGAGGATGTCTTCCATCAGCGGGCCCAGTTCCTGCACCTGAAAGCCGACCGCTTCCGAGTCGAACACAAGCCTGGTCTTGGTCGTATTCCACACGTGCTGATCAAAGAGCACGACATACATTCCGGCGCCGCCGATCCCGTTTTTAAACCACAGGCGGTAAGTCGTGCCGTCCGGTGGCGGCAGCATGATGACGTCCTGCCCGTTCTCGAGCTTGCCTCCATAACCCTCACGACGCATCTCCTTGAGGGGGATCTTCATCTCCGTTACCCAAAATGCCTTTTCCACACCGGAACGCACCAGCGACATGGATTGCCAACGCTTGCCCTCGCCGGTGGTCAGCGACCAATGCTGATCTGAGATCACGCCGATGGGATTGACGAACCACTTGAACATGCCCCATCGATAGCCCTGGCGGAGCTCGCTGTAAGGGCGTAGCTCGAACTCCATGTGGTCATCCTGCTTAAGACCATAGAGAGGGTGACTGTAAACATCAGGGAAGCGGCCGCGAGCCTTCAGCCAGGAGTCTTCCGGATAAGTCGAAATAACATAGGCGATGTAGAGGTGTTCCTTGTCGTATCCCGCAAAGACTTTCGACTGGATCTGATGCGGGGCCTGGTGCTGATAAGCCGGATAGTGCACTTGTCGTACATTCGATGACCAGAAAGCGCTGAGCGCCGAAGCGTCCTCCCACTCCTCCGGGCTGAATTTTCCGTCGATTTCGGGAAGCTTCTTCAGAACGGGAATCCGGAAGATCGGTTCGTCAAGGAGCGACACGGGCCCATCGGATGTCGGCGATTCCTCGGCAGCCAGGGAAAGCGCCAGCAGTGCGAGGAGAAGAATCAGCTTATGCATGGGAGACGTCTGCGATGTATGGATTGGAGAGGATTATTCAAAATCCCGTCAGGGGCAACCAGCCTTGAAGCCCGTCAACAAGATTGCCGTGTTGGGATGACTGTTACGAATGTAATCTAACCCCTGAGCCTCTCAATTACTAAAGCGAACCTTAGAACTCTGAAAAGGGTTCCCATTGCTTCCCCGCGCCTCGTCCTTATAATCCCCCGCCCCGAACGGGCCCTTAGCTCAATCGGCAGAGCAGGGGACTCATAATCCCTTGGTTACTGGTTCGAGTCCAGTAGGGCCCATCATCGCTAGAGCCGCCAGGAAGGTCGTTTACGGCATCCTCGGCGGCTCTAGGCGCGTTCTGTGGATCTGTGGGTTTCACTCCGCCGTTGCCGCTCATTGCCAGTCCCATGCCCCTTGGGGCCATTGGCTCCCCCAAGCTGTGCCCTAAGACGCGGATAAGGCTGTCGTCCGTTCCGGTCGCTTTCAACACTTCAACTTGCGCTTCACGTGACGGAACATCCGGCAACAGGTCAAGGGCGCCTTCCATATCCAGTAGGCTCAGGTGGGAATAAAGGTCGAAAGTAAGATGGAACGTGCTGTGCCTTGCCAAAGACTGGGCCGCTTTGGGATGCACTCCGCTCTTCGCCAGGTTGGTGATGAAGTGATGCCGGAACGCGTGGAAGTCGAAGACTCTTCCCGCTTCATCTTCAAAGTTCAGGAAGTCTGAATCTTCGCGGCGTTGCCGCTCGGAGATGCTATTGGCTTCTGCCAGCCAGGTGTCCCGCGCAGTATCCAGATCGCGGCGTAGCATTTCAGCCGCTCTGTCCTTCCAGGTGCCCGGCCACAATAACGCCCCTGTTGGCTTGCTGGCCAGCCATTCAGCCAGGCATTCAGCGAAGTCTTTCTTCAACGGTAATGTGTCCAGTCGTCGCCGCTTCGAGTAAGCCGCTTCAACCATCACGGTCTGCGGAAAGGCTTCAAGGTTGAAGCTTCCCGGTTTCAGACTTGCCAATTCGCCTGCTCGTAAGCCGGTGTAGGCCGCGGTCAGATACAGCGCTTCCCGGTCTTGACCGGAAAGGTTGCGGTATTTTGGGCCTTCCTTCGTGGCTTTGAGCAATCGTGACAGTTCGTCGGGTTCAAGCGCTCTCCGCTCCCTTGCATTCTCACCTTCAGTGCTCTGCCCGGTAAGCGGTGACAGAGGGTTGTCCAGCATTCGCCGATATTTGACCATCCAGTTCAGGAAGCCTTTCATAGCCGTCAAATAGTAATTGCTTGTCTTCTTTGAAACTCCATCGTTCCTCTCTGCTTCGCGGGCCTGTCGCCAGCGTTCAATCGCTCTAAGGTCGCTTTTCTTACCGGTCTCAATTGGGGCACCGTTTTTCTTCCAGTAGTAGATGGTCGCTTTGCTTACGCTAAAGGCACGCGCAATCTCTTCGTCACCGTTCGCGGTTCGCGGGGCATCGGACTCCAGGACTGAAGTTTCATCCTTGACCGTTATGGCCCCAGTTCTAAGGTCGGCCAGCCAGGCTTCCGCGGCCTCAAACCGCTTTAGCGTCAAAATCTCGTCATCAACGAATGCGTGGCGCCTGTCCTCATTCACGAAAAAGAGCCTGTCAGCTTTCCATAGCTCACCACTCGTCCGCTGTGTATGTCTTGCGGCGTTTACAGAAGTATAGGTGAGCGCATTCATCATCACACGACGTGCCGCATGGTTCTGTAGTGCAGTAGGGGCAGCACTGGCAGGGCATTGACTATCGACACTCTTGCTCTTGGTTGTGCCAAGACTTGGATCCGATCAGCCTGCGGAATTCTTGTTCCAAATCTTTGTATACGACATTTAAGTCTTCCTTCACGGCGTCACTGATTTTATCCCAAGCAATGGAGTTAGCGTCGTCCGGTCGTTCTACATTTCGATAGAAGCGTCGGACCTGCTTCCATAGTTGGCGTTGGAACTCATCAATTCTCTCTGCGGTTTGCTCGGGGAGAAAGAGCCTTCTCGGCGTATAGTATTCGGCAAACTTCTTATGCTCCTCTTCGAATTTCAGGCGATTGGTGCGAAAGTCACTTTCTTCCGAATATCCGAATTCGCTTACGTAGGCCTGGGTGGCGAAGTACATATTCTTGAGTAACGCATAGACCTCAATTACGGTGTCCATTAACCGTTCATGCAGTTTCGAAAATACAACTTGGTGTTCCGTGGCAGAAAGTTGCAGATCAGCCTTGAGTATTGCCAACGTCTTTTGGCCATCAAGCTCCAGAGATGCTTTAAGCGCTTCGAGTTTTGTGTCGTAATCGTGCTTGATTGAATTCTTGAGCCTCTCAAGAACCCAGTTCCGCGCCAAAAAAATCAAGGCCCCAGTTAGGAAGACCGTGCCCAAAGCGGTGTTTACGACAGTGTTCAAAGTTACGACTCACTAAGAAGTTGATTGCGATACTCCAGTTTGCACCCTTCGATATCGTTCCAATCTCGAATGCCACGGCGTTAGCTTGATCATGATATCCATAGGGTAGTTCCTTGAATACCGGAAGATTGCATTCAGTATCTTGAAAGGCAGTCGGGACAGTAGCTTTGATCTCGACGGTCCCCAGGAATCTCGACAACTTGGGCCAAATCGTTCATGCCCTGCTCTGGTCCCCTTTTAACGCTTTTTTCAGCAACGACTCTCTAAACTGCGCAACCAGTTGTTCCCTGCCTGTCCGGATAACACGTTCGGCCAAGTCCCTTTCGTCTCTTTCGCTTAGTAGGGGACGGTGCCAGGTAACATATGATATTCGGATCATACAAAGCGCTTCCGTGAGTTTGGGTGAAACCTAGTGCAATCACCAGAAATATGAACAGCTCTGCCTAACTTCGTGGCGGCAGCAGACACAGTACTTAGCCAAGTGTCAGATCACGTCTTCGTTTCTAGGCTCAGTCGGCAGATTCGCGCCGATTCGTCATCTGGCATCCTGCCGGGAATTTGCCTGAAGGGTAGGATCGGACTTCTTTCTGTCAAATCTGGATTCCAGTGGGCCCATCCGCTCCTTCACCCTCGCGCCCGCCTTCAGTCGCGCCGCGAAGGAGGTTTTAGTCCCCTTCGGCCCGCAATACCTCTTCATCCTCGCGCCCGCCTGCGGCCGCGCCGCAGACCGGAGCCCGCCCATGGCTGGGCCACTCCCCCCGATTTTCTCCTCCGAGATTGCGTTCCGGGCCGCCAATCTAACGCCAAAATGCACCGCCGAACGTTCCTCACTGCGGGCCCCCAAGCATCGCCTCAGGCTGGCACGATTGAAGTCGCTCCAGGACATCCTGAGCTGCCAGACTTACTCCCTGTCTTTGGGTTTGATTCTGCTGGCATCCACAAGCGAATCCATCGCCGCTTTAAGGTGCTCGGGCAGTTCGCCCCAAGCTTCGACAATCTTGGCCAGTTTTGGGTCAATTTCCGGGCAATCTGGGCAAGCGTTACCCCAAGACACCCTCTCAGCAGTAGTTCAACCTCGGCGCCACAGTATTGAGCTTACGCTCGCAGTGGTGACCAAAGGCAGAAATCTGAAGCTAGCTTACTCCTCTTGAGCCTAAATGCTTCTCAAGGTAGACTAGTGGTGGAGTTCAAGCAATGCGGGCCAGATGTCCAATAAATAAAGCCGCCGAATGTGATTCAGCGGCTTTAGTATCATTTGACGCCTCGAAGACCAGAGCCTGAGACTTTTGTTCCGGTAGTTTAAATGATGTAATCCGACTGCGGGCGAAACTGGCGGCATGAATCTCTGATCTGGCTCCAGCCTTGGTGGAACAGACCTAAAGAGGATTGAAGGCCGGCTGAAGTACGGATATATAATTGAAGCGACTCTCCAAGCCGTCCAACTTAATGTCAGACCTTCCTATCTACCATTTTGAGCGCCCTCCGGTCGTTGAAACTGTACTTGGTGTTCAATTCGAGCCCTTGCCGAATTTGATGAACGCTCATTTGGGGGCCTTCTGGCGTTCAATGGATGGAGAATGGCCTAGAGTTTCTGATGTGCCTCCGATTGAACAGCAGTTTGAAATGTTTGGGTCTAGGAACGATTCGCTCCGAAGGGGGATTCTATTGAAGTTCAGCAATACCCCAGCCCAAAGACTCCAAATTATGAATGAGGAAGGAGATCGTATGGTTCAGATCCAAAACGGTCGCATTCATTACAATTGGCGAAGACAAACGGGGGCTGACTATCCGTTGTTCAGTGGCGTAAAGCCAGAGTTTTTGCGCCACTTAGAATCATTTAAGGAATTCTTGGCTGAAGAAGATTTGGGTGAATTGGCTGCAAATCAATGGGAGTTGACTTACGTCAATCAAATCCCCAAAGGTGAGCTTTGGGAATCCGTAGGTGAGTGGGGAAACATCCTTCGACCTTTGTCTTTGGTGGATATGGCAAGCGTCGAGCTTGAATCATTGGATGCTGCATGGCATTTTGTGATCCCACCTGTGGAAGGCAGGATCCACGTTGAAGTAAGCCGCAGACCGGGCGATGGAGGTTCAGAAACAGATTCCCTACTCATGAAGCTTACTGCTCGCGGCCCGGTTTCTGACAGAGATCCCATCGCCGGCCTTGACTTGGGGCGACAACACCTTGACAATACTTTCTGGAACTTAACGACCGAAGCTGCACACCAGCATTGGGGGGCTACAAATGCAAACTCTTGAGGCATCTACTTACGGGCAGGGACGGCGCGAGAATACTTCTTTCGTAACGGACGATACTTGCCTTGTGACACGGTCGTCTAGGGACGATCGGGAACAACGATGGCAAGTGCTCATAGATGTGCTGACTGACTGGGCAATGCACCCCGAGGAACTAGATGAGGATGGTTTAGAGCCGCCCACACAGGATGTGATTCAAAGGGCTGCATGGTTAGCCTGCAACTTGTGCGAAGCCGGAGTTCGACCACCGACGCGTATCGTTCCAAACGGGGATGGAGGACTTGCGTTTGAGTCTCTTCAGGGCGACGAGTTTGAAGCTCTTGAAATCCAGAATGATTTATCGGTAGAGTTCACTTTTTTCAAGAATTCTGCACTCAAGCAAAGAATCAAGCTCGCCTGATTGGTGGGTTAGGATGAAAGCAATGCTGTGAACAATTAGGGAGATGGGTGTTGCCTGAAATTGATGACAGCGAAGTCCTTCTCAGGCGCATTCCCAAATCCGCAAATCTGTTCGATCCTGATAGTGGTGCGGGGCTTTCACCGATGGCGTTTCGCCCAAACCCCAACGATACAACCGGGATTTCCTTGTCTCGGCAAAGCGTCACTGCTCCCGAGAAGGCGGCGGCCCAGGGCAGAGAGGGAAAAGACTACTACATAGGCAAAGTAACTGTCGGCGCCCTCAGGGCAGCCGGGCTTACAGTCGTTTCCAAACCGCTCGAGGATGATCCGGGCCATGTAGAAATACCGGAACTCAATTACGACAATAGAAAAAGCGATAACTCATTAGAGATCCAGGTTAAGCTGGCCCATGAGCTGTGCTCTGAGGTGGTCGGACCTTTCCCCGGGCAGAAGGCCCAGAGCTGAGAAGCGAAACATGCGGATCACGCTCGGAAATGGCCGCCTGATGCGCCGTAACTGAAGCCGCTCACGGTTCCTTCTTGGGCATCGCCGGTGATGGCCGTGTGATGGACGCGATTCATTGATCGGGCCTCCCAGGAGGTGCTTGGTAGGTGGTGTGGGTGAATCTGGAGTCCGACAGGCGAAAGGGGGATCACCGTAACCTTCCCATTCCGTCCACACCCTTTGTCGCATACGAACTCTTCTGATACCGTTCCACGTATCCTTTCTCGCTATCAGATTCTTAATTGTCATGCCTGCCCGATACGCGCTCTGTTATCTTTTCCTGTTGTTCCTTAGTCCCGCCTTCAGCCAGGCTGAGGATAATCGCGGCATCAACGTTATCGCCGTAGGCGGTGACGATCTCTCTAAATTGGGCGATTCCACTTTCTAGGAATTGGCATCGACAAATATCAGGATCGTGAACTCCACCTTAAGACGGCGTCCAAGGGTGCCAGCTCGCTTCGTGACCTGCTGGTGAAGGAGTTCACTTTTGAGAAGGCTGACAGCGCCCTGCTGCTTGATGCCCAGGCATCGGAGCAGGGCATTCTGGAAACCTTGCGTAAACTTGTGACAACGGTTGGAAAGGGTGATTCCATCCTCATCTATTACGCGGGCATAGTCATCTCGACCACGTCACGAACACTGGCAGCTGGGTGCCTTGGGATGCTACCGCCAATACGCCAGCCAAATGGATCGACAACGACCGGATCCGGAAGCTGCTGAAGGCATCCAAGGCGCGGCATATTCTGCTCATCAGTGACAGTTGTTTTGCAGGTGATTTCTTTCGAGGGGTTGGAGTTCAGGCAACGCCTCAAATATTGGATGGAACGATACGCAAGGCGTTCACGCGGATGAGCCGGAAAGCGATGACCTCGGGCGGGCTTGAGCCTGTGGCCGATGGTGGGCAAGACGGGCAGAGCGTTTACACGTGGTGGTTGCTCAAGGCCCTGGAGGAGACCGCCGATCCATACGTGCTTCCCGAACAGGTCCACGACCGCCTCAAGAAGGCAGTAGCCGCCAATGCAGGTCAGACTCCCATTTATGGTTT
This sequence comes from Planctomycetota bacterium, assembly GCA_027625095.1. Lineage (GTDB taxonomy): Bacteria > Planctomycetota > PUPC01 > JACPCR01 > JACPCR01 > JAQBXN01. The sequence goes on from JAQBXN010000048.1 coordinate 10,713, forward strand.
GCTCCACGAGGCGGGCGGTGAGCCGGATGGCAGCTTTGTATTTTTTCGGCGGGGCTCTTCTGCGCTGGATGCGGCGATGAAAAAGAAGATGGTTCGTATCGAGGCGCTGAAGAAATTGGACGAAGAAGCTGCGGAGAAGGCCCAACGCCAGCACGAAGAGATAGCCCGGAAGCAATCGCAGTTGCAGGCTCTTGATTCACGACTGGCTGCGCTGCGCAAGAAATTCGGGGCCGGTGGCGCGGTAGGCAGTGAATTTGACGAGATGCTGGCCATTGCCCGTGAACGCACTCGACGGGGCGAGGAACTTGAGGAACTTCGGAAGAAAGCCGAAGAAGATTTGAGGCGCAAGGAGCTTGAACTTGCCGAGGCCCGCAGGAAGCAGGAAGAGGAACAAAACAACCAGCTGATGACAGACTTGGACAGCTTTCGTAAAGACGTCCATCCCAGCAAGTTTCTGGATGACGATTTCAAACAGCAGACCTGGAAGGCGCTCTGCCAGAAGTGGGGCGTTCCCGAGTCAACGCAGATGGGCAGTTCACTGACCTACGCCCGGGGCAAAGTGCATACGGGAGATGCCCCGTTGATACCGTTCGCGGGTGGGAAAAAAATGAAGAACACCGTTGGGATGGAGCTTGTCCTGTTACCGTCAGGTGAGTTTGAGATGGGTTCGACCGAATATGGTGAAGAACCAGTTCACACGGTCAAGATCTCGAAGCCTTTTTACATGTGCTCCACCGAAGTGACACAGGCTCAATATGAAGCCGTCATGGGCAAGAATCCGAGCAATTTCAAGGCAAAAGATTTGCCGATAGAAACCGTATCCTGGGAGGATGCGGTGGAATTCTGCAAGAAACTCTCTGAGAAAGAGAAGAAGTCTTACCGGTTGCCGACAGAAGCGGAATGGGAATTTGCGTGCCGTGCTGGGACGAAGACCGTTTACTACTCGGGCGATAATGAAAAAGATCTCGACGACGTTGCCTGGTTCAAAGACAACAGCGACAGGACGACTCACCCGGTGGGCAAGAAGAAGCCCAATGCCTTCGGCTTATATGACATACACGGTAATGTCTGGGAGTGGTGTTCCGACTGGTATCGTCACTATCCATCTAAGAGCGCCATCGACCCAACGGGCCCTACTTCGGGCGTGCTCCGTGTGGGCCGGGGCGGCGGCTGGGACGGCTCTGCCAGGTTCTGCCGTTCCGCTCACCGTCGCGGGGCCAGCCCGGGTAACCGTGACGACGGCCTGGGCTTCCGAGCCGTCTTGGAGGTTCAGCGGTAGCTGCTCCGGTGAGCTCAAATCAAATTCAAGCAGAGCTGGTAGCGAAGCCGGATGGTGGAGCAACAAGGTGAGGCCATGCGTAGTCGCGGAGCACGGGGCAGGTCTTGCCGTTTGCGTAACCATCGGAATAGCGACAGCGCGAGCCTCCCGTCAGGACTTCTCACCTCGCCTCAGTGCCATCCGTAGCCTCCGGCCTAGCGAGCCAAACAATCCAAGAGGAACGCGTAAGCGGCTTCTCAGAAGATCTCAGATGGCGCTGTGCCCCATCAATCGAGCGACCAACTCAGGCCATGACAGCCTGAACTGGTCTCACCCTTCCTCCCAGGTGGAATTACAATCCGCCAATCGGCCTCCGCGGCGCGTACGCCTCGCAGGCAGTTGTTGCGCGCTGATCCCTACTCAAAGAATTTCGTCTCACTGCATGCTTCTATCACTAAGGAAATTATTCCATATAGGGCACCTGATCGCGAAAAAAAAGTCGCTTCTTTTTTGAAAAAAAATGACATGTTTCAATCAGAAAGCTGGGGGGCACAGGCAGGGGGGAACTGGACTATCCTTACTACAGAAACGGCAGTGGTCCCTGCGGGGGGCTCCCCCTCCCGATTCGTGCTGTCCATTCTGTCCATTCTGTCAGCTACTCCCTGTCTTTGGGTTTGATTCCGCTGGCATCCACAAGCGAATCCATCGCCGCTTTAATGTGCTCGGGCAGTTCGCCCCAAGCTTCGACAATCTTGGCCAGTTTTGGGTCAATTTCCGGGCAATCTGGGCAAGCATTACCCCAAGACGCGCCGTAAGCCTTTACGCTACAAGGTTCAAGCACTGGACTCATAATCCCTTGGTTACTGGTTCGAGTCCAGTAGGGCCCAATGCATCCACAGCCGTCGAGAAGGCCGTATATGGCGCTCTCGGCGGCTGTCTTGTTTGTCTGTGCGGGTTCCATAATTCCACGAAGCGAAACAGGATGGGACAGGGCAAGACATGGTGACGCGGCAACCGCTGCCCATGGAACAGCGAATCATACGTCTGGCGGGGCGTCGAGCGCGGCTCTCAGGGTGTCGATGCCGACATGGGTGCAGTATTTCAGCCCACCCACCGGCAAAAAATAATAGTCGTTGACCGGCAATTCTAATTGTCGCTGGACAGACATCAGAAACTTTCGGTCTTAGGGAGACAAGTGTTCAGGTTTCAGTGTTCAGTGTTCAGAAAAGAAAGCTGTCCCCCTCTGTCCTGAAACCTGAAACCTGAACACTCTTGTGCTGTAGTTTAGTTGAACCCCTGTCTCTCATTTCGACGGGCTTCCTGGAGGCCAGACTCCATGGCTGTTCCCTGACCCAGGCTGTTCCCCCAGGCTGCTTCCCTTGAGCATTCGAGCGACCTCGGCTCTCCCGAATGATTTTGCAGGAGGTTTGCGTGCTTTGCTTGCTCTGAGGTAACAGTATAAGTAAGACTCTTCGGTGCAGATAGGAAGTGACGGTTGATGGAGGAGCTGCCTGATTCCAAAGGGACTGACCCATTCGCTTATGGGTCGCCGACCCCGGAACAATCGCAGGACCTGAGCGGAATCCTATTTAGGATACGCCATCTCTAAGATTTTGAGATTTTAATTGCCATGCCCAACACTTATGACCTCAGCGGCAAGACTGCGCTCCTGACTGGTGCGGGCAGCAGCAGGCAGACCGAAGAGTTCGGCCTCATCGAAGGCATCGGTTCAGGCATCGCCAGGATTCTCGTTCGAAACGGCTGCGATCTTATCTTTACCTACAACAGCAGTGTTGAAGGGGCGATGAAACTTTGTGAGGAGCTTTCCGCGGAAGCGCCGGATCGAAAGATCGTTCCAGTGCAGTTCAGTGCGGTGGACTACCAGGAGGCGGTGCCTGAGCTTATCGAAGCCGTTGCTCGCGAATTTGGTCATCTTGATTTGCTGGTCAACAACCTTGGCACGACGTACGTCACTCAAAGCGAAATCCCGCACGATGAGCCAGCCGAAGAGGCGGAGAAACTTCTGCGGATCAATTTTCACGCGGCTTACGAACTCAGCAAACGAGCGTGCGAATACATGCAGAGCAGGGGCGGCTACCTGGTAAATGTCAGTTCATGCTCGGTCACCATGCCGCACGCCAAGAGGCCGGCTTACGGCATTTCCAAGCATGCGATGCACGGCATGTCGAACGAATTTGCTTCACATTACGGCCAGCACAACATAAAGGTACTGGAGCTGCAGCTCGGAATCTTCGAGACGCTGATGACGCTCCCGAGGCTGGCCTTTTATCGTGAAGCCTGCGGCAAGGGCGCGGTCCCTCTCGGACGTCTTGGCTACCCGAAGGAGGTCGGCAATCTCGTGGCTTTCTTCCTCTCAGGCGGATGCGATTACATGCACGGAGCGGCCATCAAGGTCGATGGCGGATTGACCATCCGCTCGTTCGATACGCTCACCATCGAGTAATCGATTGAGGCAGAACACGGTCTGACGTAACTTTCGGGCGTTATTGAAGTGGCGCTTCCGCCACCAACCACCAACCATCTCTTCTCCCATGTGTGGAATCGTTGGGTACGTAGGCTCTAAGTCAGCAGACAATATTCTTCTCAACGGCCTCAAGCGGCTGGAATATCGCGGATATGATTCCGCGGGTATGGCGATCGTGGAAGACGGACATATCAGTACCCGCCGGGCGAAGGGGCGGGTGACGGAACTCGAACAGATCCTGGCAGAGCAGCCCCTGAAGAGCACCATGGGCATTGCCCACACGCGCTGGGCCACTCATGGAAAGCCGAGCGTGAAGAATGCGCACCCGCATGTGGATGCCTCAGGCCGCCTGGCATTGGTGCACAACGGGATCATAGAAAATCACAGGTCCATCCGTTCACTGCTCGAAGGCAAGGGCATCGCGTTCCAGAGCGACACGGATACCGAATCCCTGGTGCAGCTCATCGGCTATTTCTACAAGGAGTCCGGCGATCTGACAGGCAGTCTCCAACGTGCGCTCAGGGACGTTCAAGGTACTTTCGGCATTGCCCTCATCTGTGCCGATCAGCCAGGAAGAATCATCGGCGCCCGGCGTGGCAGTCCGCTCATCGTTGGCGTGGGTGACGGTGAATTCGTTATTGCGTCAGATGGGAGCGCGATTGTTGAACACACCAGTCAGGTCATATTCCTCAAAGACAACGAGATGGTGGAGCTCTCCGACGGCAGATACGAAATCTCGACCATGGATGCCGAGCCGATCCAGGCGCAGGTGGACACCCTCGAGCTTACGCTGGAGGAAATCGAGATCGGCAGCCACGAACACTACATGCACAAGGAAATCTTTGAGCAACCGCAAAGCCTGGCAAACTGCCTTGCGGGGAGGCTCGATTTGCAGGCAGGCGAGGTCGTCCTTGGCGGCCTTTCGGAAGTGCAGCGTGAGATTGCCAACTGCAAACGTGTCCTGCTGTTTGCCTGTGGCACCGCCTGGCACGCGGGCCTGGTGGGTGAGTACCTGTTCGAGGAGCTCTCGTTCACCCCAGCCGAAGTCGAATACTCCAGCGAACTCCGTTACCGCAATCCGATTATCGAAGAGGGCACGATCGGCATCGTCCTGAGCCAGTCCGGTGAGACCGCGGACAGCCTGGCTGCTCTCCGTGAGATTAAACGCAAAGGGGCCACTGTTTTCGGTATCGTCAATGTTGTTGGTTCGAGCATCGCCCGTGAAACCGATGCCGGCGTTTACCTGCATGTGGGGCCTGAGATTGGTGTGGCCAGCACCAAGGCGTTCACTGCACAGGTCGCCGTCTTGACAATGATGGCGATCGACATGGGTCGCAGGCGTTACCTTTCCCACGCTCGAGCGGAGGAGCTGTTGAAAGAGCTTCACCAGATTCCGGGCAAGGTAGAGAAAGTTTTGGCCCTGGAAGACCAGATTCGCAAGATCACTGCCAAGTATGTAGACCGCAACAACTGGCTTTATCTCGGCCGTGGAGTCAACTACCCGGTCGCCCTGGAGGGAGCGTTGAAGCTTAAAGAGATCAGCTATATCCACGCGGAAGGCATGCCCGCCGCGGAGATGAAACATGGCCCGATTGCACTTATCGACGAAGACATGCCGGTGGTGGTGGTTGCCCCGAAGGATCACACGTACGACAAAGTCCTCTCGAATATTGAGGAAGTGCACACCCGGCAAGGAAGGATTATTGCCATCGCCACAGAAGGCGATACGCGGTTGTCAGAGTTGGCGGAAGAGGTGATTTACGTCCCTCAGACATCGCCCCTCCTCTCGCCCCTGGTCACTACTATCCCACTCCAACTTATGGCCTATCACGCCGCACTCATGCGCGGCCAGAACGTGGACAAACCGAGAAATCTTGCCAAGAGCGTCACGGTCGAATGATTCAGGATTCAGGATTCAGGATTCAATGACTTTCTGCATCTGAATCCTGAATCCTGAATCCTGGTCGTCAGGCTTAAGACCCCTTCCATACCAACATGAACATCACAATCTACGAAGACAGCGGATGGAAAAGATTACTGCCGTTGGTCTATACCCGCCCACTCTGTGAGCTCCTGCTTGGGCAGGAGAGCCTGCGTGCCAGGGTCGATCGCGTGATGAGGGGTGAAGCCAGACTCGCCCTCCACACAAGACAAGAGATAGCCGACGCAGCCGCGCTTCGCACCGGGCTGATGGTGAACGAGTCGATTCCGGTCAACACTCTATTCATAAATGGCCGCGCCTTCTGCCGTGAAATGCCGGTTTTCGCAGAGGAGAATTCGAGCTGGGTAGGTCTCTGCAACGGCCGGATTGCGTGCATCCAGGCAGAAGCATCTCTGGCCGGACAACTGACAAATGAAGACTTTCTTGACGAGGAAAAACTGAAAGCTGCCGTCGAAGGCCTGCCGACACGTAAAATCGGCGACTGCCTTCAACTCCTTGATTATCCGTGGGACTTTGTTCTCTCTAATGAAGACGCGCTCATGGAAGACTGGAAGCGGACAAGCGCGGGAATTCAAGGCCAGATAGATGAAGGATGTCACCTGCTTAATAAGAGTCGGATCCATGTTGGCGCGGGAGCGAGGGTCATGCCGCAGAGCGTCATCGATGCCGAAGCCGGCCCGGTGGTGATTTCCGAAGGGGTGACCGTCATGCCGCACAGTTACATTCAGGGCCCCTGTTTTATCGGCGAGAGATCCCTGATACAGCCCGGCACTGTTATCAGAGGCGGGACATCCATTGGCCCGGTATGCAAGGTCGGCGGCGAGATCGAGTGCTCCATTATTCAGGGCTATTCCAACAAGCAGCACTACGGCACTTTTGGCCACTGCTATATCGGCGAGTGGGTCAATATCGGCGCAGGCTGCTCGAACAGCGATCTGAAAAACACATACGGAAATGTGCGAAGCCCCATCAACGGCGAAGAGATAGATACCGGCCAGACATTCGTCGGTGCGGTTATCGGCGATCACTCAAAGGTTGGTATCAACTGCGCCATTCCTACCGGAGCCGTCATCGGTTTCTGCAGCAACGTCGTCGGCCCTCAGAGCCCGAAGTTTGTCCCGAGTTTCACCTGGCACACGCCCGAATCCACGGTGCCTTACAAAGCCGAAAAAGCCCTGGAGGTGGCCGAAAAAGTAATGGCTCGGCGCGACAGATCTATGAAGAAAGCGGAACGGTCGTTGTTCCTGGAAGTGCCCGCAAGAGCCGGCGAGTTGGAGCGCTGAGACGGACGGAAGAATAGAAGAGTCGAGTGCGGCCAGTTGCTGCCGGTTCCATTTTCTGGAGAGTCTCTGAAATAGAAAGCGCCAACAGGGTGGCGCTCTCCAAAGGCATTCGTGCCTCCTTGCGAACGGATTGTGGTGTAAAACCAGCTCCGTAGGATCTCTGTGAATGGCAGCCGCTGACCACAATAATTCGTGTACCTGAACGGATATGAAAGAAGAGAATTCAGATAAAGACAAAGGTCTTCCAGAGAGTTTTGAAGAGATTCACTCCGTAGGAGAACCCAAGAACGAAAATGGCTCCGCTGAGGACGATCCAACTGCTCCGAACAGCGAAGCCAGCGAGGCGGCCCAGGAGGACAGGAACGATGACGAGGAAGTGACACAACTCGAAGTCCCCGCATTCGATGTGAAATCAGCCGCTGAAAAATCTGAATCTGCTGAAGCTGAAACAACTAATGAATTGGGAATCGATCTTCTCGAGGAACCTCCTCTTCCAGAGCCTCCGAAGGAAGAGTCCTCCGCCAAGTCCCCTGCACTATCCAAGCTTCGGATTCAATCGGACGATGTGGAGCATCCCGCTGCCGGCGTTTTACATGAAGAGATCGAAATGCCCGAAATTGGGCCCGCCCCTGAAGTGGATTCCGCTCCCGGGCCGGCCAAAGCAAAAACGCCGCCCTGGCTGATTTTCTATAACGAGAGATGTCCTTACAGTTATGAAGAGGGCCAGGTTCTGCAGAAGCTCAGTGGCGGCCGGGCCGAATGCCGTCCCTGGCGGGATGCGCATACTTTTTCTCATCTGCATTCGGCGGACAGGAGTAAGGACTACCGGGAAAAGCGGGTTTGCCTGGTAAGTCCGGGTGCCAATGTTTTTACCGGCGCAGAAGCAAGAGCGCGGGCAGCATTTTTGAGGCCCTTGTTTGGCAAACTTTCAAGTCTTTATGAAGTCCGCTTACTGCGACCGTTCTTTCATCTGCTTTACGGTCCTCGACCTCAAGGCGTTCGTGGTGCATCGGGCCCTCTCGATGGCGTGCCGGCCGGAGAGTTTGCGGCCCTGGGCAAGCTTCGTGATCTCTCGAAGAGTTCTTACGGAACCAGCACGCATCTGTTCGTTCATCTCCTGGCCCTCATTCAGATTGTCGCCTTCACCTCGCTGCTTGTGCAGGTCACACACCTGATCGGAGAAAACGGACTGGTGCCGGCGACGGCCAAGCTGCAACGCTTGCAAGAGACAGCCCAGACGAGGATGCGAAACGATGGGGCAGCGGAAACCGTAATTGAAAACAATTGGCAATGGCAGGCATTCATGATGGCGCCAACACTTTTCCATTGGGTGGAGGCGTCTGATGCGAACCTGCAATTATGTTGTGCATTGGGAGCGTGGCTTTCAGTGCTAACTCTCCTTCGTATCTTCCCGCGAACCGTCTTGTTTGTGCAGCTCGTGTTCTACCTTTCGCTTGCCACGATTTCGTCGCCTTTCCTCAATTTTCAATGGGACAACCTCATCCTCGAAACCACGTGCCTTGCGCTGTTGTTGCCGATGGCAGGAACAATCCTGCTGGGGAAGAACCGGGTGGCGAGCCCGATGGCGAATCCAAATCGGGCGACGGTGTTTGTGATGCAGTGGATGCTCTTCCGGCTCTACTTTGAATCCGGCTTCGCCAAGATCATGGGCGGCGTGCGTGGGGGCTGGCTGGACCTGACAGCGATGAACGCGTACTACGATACGGTGCCGCTGCCGACCCCGTTAACCCGCACGTTCCACAATCTGCCAGTGATCTTTCACGAATGGGAAACGTTGATGACGCTGGTCCTGGAGTTTTTGCTGCCCGTTTTCATCTTTGCGGGACGCGGCTTTCGCCGCGGATTATTTTTCATCTTCACCGGCATGCAACTCACGATCATGCTCACGGGCAACTACGCGTTTTTTAATTGGATTTCACTGATCCTGGGGCTCTTTCTCGTCGACAATCATGACTGGCTGCTGGTGCGCAAGTGGGCTCACAAGTACACTCGCTTTGCCTGGAAGCGACCGATCCCGAGAGATGTGCGCTATGTGACGCCCGGATGGCGCCAGACCGTCGCTGGTGCCATCAGCGGTGTCTGTGTGATTGCACTTACGGTGGCTTCCCTGAATTCGTTCTTCCAGCTTATGCTCGATAGAAGTCCTCATCAGCTCTTACTGGTGAATGGACAGAAGCTTACCGGTCAATCCCTTCTTGAAAACGATGAGTTCGTCATCTTCCAGGAACGCAACGGGACGCGGAACCGATACCCAAGAGCGGAGGTGGTTCGCATCGAGAAGGGCCTGCTCGATCAGATGCAGAAATTCATGTCCTATTACCAGCCGTACCGAGTCGTGAACGTGTACCACCTCTTTGCAAATATGACTCGTGAGCGCGTCATGCCGGAGATTCAGGGGAGCATGGATCTGAATGACTGGAAACCGTATCGTTTTCATTACGCGCCTGGCGACCCGGCGAAAACCCCAGGATTTGTTGCACCGCATCAACCGAGATTCGATTTTCAGTTGTGGTTTCTCGCCTTTGCGAAAAGCGGCTGGAAGAACAACGTCCCCCAGAGCCGCAAGCAGCATGACTACCATTTCTGGTACGAGACCCGAAAACAATTCCCCGGAGGCGGTGAGTATTTCATGAACCTGCTGGAGAAACTTCAAAAGGCTCCCGATCAGGTCTCGTATTTTTTTTCGGAAATGCCGTTTGGAAGTAAGCCGCCCAAATACCTGCGGCTGGTCTTTTACGATTACCACATGAGCGATGATGAGACGTTTGCCCGGACGGGCGCCTACTGGACGCGCAGCAAACCGATGGTCGATGAGGCTGTGATTGTCCTGGATGAAAGGTGAGGGGCTGTATGCTGGTTGGCTCAGGATTCAGGATTCAGGATTCAGATCTGCACATCTCGCCTGCCGGCATTCTTCTGGAGCACCCAATACTCCAACACTCCGGCCCGCGGCGGCGGATGTGGCCGAACCCACCCCTGCTGGAGCAAAATCTAGCGTTATAGAACTAACAAGGCTGTCCCCGGTCTACTTGTGAAAGTTGTCTTGACTATATTCCTGTCCTATAACATGGCCAACTAATTGACCTTCGTGGAGGCGTCCAGTGCAAAAGGCAAACATAGCAGAATTTAAGAGCCGCTTGAGCCAATATATGTCCCTGGTCGAAAACGGTGAGGAGGTAGAGATATGCAGGCGTAACATTCCTTTCGCTCGGGTCGTCCCCCTTTCGCAAACGAAGGAGAATCGGACCCAATTGGGGTGTGACCAGGGCAGCGTTGAGGTGAAAGTTGACCTGGCGGAGCCGACTATACCTGAGCATGACTGGGAAATGCTGGAGGACGACGCTTAAAGGTTCTCCTCGACACATGCACCTTGATCTGGGCCGTTTCCGATCCCTCCGCTCTGTCGGCCCCCGCTACTTCACTATTAACCGCCAAAGACACAGAGGTCTTCGTCTTTCATAGACCGTACTCGGCAACCTTCCTCCTGAGTGTAGTCCGGTGCATGCCAAGAATTCCGGCCGCACGGCGTTGGTTGCCTCCGGTAAACTCAAGCACTCGCTGGAGGAGCGGGCGTTCGAATTCTTTGGTCAATGTCTCATAAAGCTGATCTGTGGGTTCGCCTTGCAGGTGCGTATCTACGAGTCGCTTCACTGCGATATCCAACTCGCCCTGGTCTGCGATGGGTTCACAGAGAGTCTTGGGAAGATCAGCGAGCTGAATCGTTGCCCCTCTGCTTAACACGGAGGAATGCTGAACTGCGTTTCTCAGTTCACGGACGTTGCCCGGCCAGAGATGCTTGAGCAACACTGCCGTGGCTTCCTTTGAAAAAGTTTTGGATGGCGAGACCTGTTTCAGAAAGTGATTAGCCAGCAGCTCGATGTCTTCAATGCGATCTCGCAAGTCCGGCAGATGGAGCGTCATAACGTTAAGTCGATAGAAGAGGTCTTCCCGGAATTTGCCGGAATCCACAAGGGCTCGTAACGGACGATGAGTCGCGGCAATCAATCGCACGTCCACCTTTATTTCTTTCTCACCTCCGACCCGTTCGACGACTTTCTGTTCGAGAAATCGCAGAAGCTTTTTCTGAAGCTCAGGGGACAGTTCGCCGATCTCATCAAGAAATACGGTACCGCCATCCGCACGCTCGAAATGTCCGATCCGCTGATCGACGGCGCCAGTGAATGCGCCGCGCTCGTGTCCGTAAAGTTCGCTTTCGGCAAGCGTTTCCGGCAGACGGGCGCAATCTACTGCGATGAACGGTTTCTCTGCCCGATGACTGTGCCGATGAATCCCGCGAGCGGCGAGCTCCTTTCCGGTGCCGGATCTCCCGGAAATCAGCACTGTGATGTCCGACTGAGCCACCGCCCCGATCTGCTTGAAAACTTCCTGCATCAATGGATGGGTACCGAGCATTTCGAGAGGCAGGGATGCGGCTGGTGGCCTCTCATCCGGGGGGGACATCGGGCCCGAGGATAGTGCAAGGCTTATAACCTCGGCCGCCTTGTCCAGATCGATTGGCTTGGTCAGGTATTCATACGCGCCGCGCTGGATGGCCTGGACGGCGGTGTCCATTGTGCCGTGGGCGGTGATGACGATGATGGGAGCTTCACACTTCTCGCGGATCTGCGGCAAGGCTTCGATACCAGTCATCCCCGGCAGTTTGACGTCGAGCAGGATGAGATCCGGCCGCTCCTTTTCCAGCAGTTGCATACCTTCCTCGGCGCTGGACGCGGCCACCGTCCTATGCCCGATGTCCTTCAGGAATTCTTCAAAGGCCCAGCAGACGTTTCGATCGTCTTCAATGATAAGAATCTTTGGCATCGGAATTCGTGGAGGTGGTCGGCACCCGAATCATGCTGGATGTGATGTCCAAAGCAAATGCGAACAGCCGGGTATCAGCACCGCTATTGACATTTTGCTTCTGTAGAGATAAGCCCGCGCCATTCATTTCTCAGGAGAGCAAACAAATGGGCCCTTTAACGCAGGAACAACACGACGTCTACAACGAAGAGGGTTACGTTATTCTCAGACAGGTTGTCAGCCGGAAACATATTGATGCCATGCTGTCTGCCTTCGAACGGCTGATGGATAGAGCCCTGGCCGGCGAATGCGAGATTGGATGGATCAATAAGTCGGAGCGAATTCCGGCTCGGACCGGCGGCCTGCTCAGCACCTCCCGTTATGACGATGCCTATGCGCAATGGATGGATGGCGGCCTGGCCGATCAACTTGATTCCGTGCTTGGCGGTCCGGGCCGTCACAGCCTGTTCGGAATGCTGAACGGTGGCGGTGGGCAGGCATATCAGCAAGGCTGGCACAGGGATCTTGGTAAACCCGGTGCGCCCGACGAAGTGGAAGGTCTCCGAAAACATCACGGCACGTTTGTGCAGTTCAATGCTCCACTGCTTGAGGATGATCATTACCTGAACATCGTCCCTCGCAGCCACCTGCGCGCTTCTTCGAAGGAAGAGATGGCTGCCTCCGCCGCGGGGATCGAGGCGGACATGCCGGAGGCGATGGTCGTCGAACTGAATGCCGGCGACATCGCTTATTACAATGCTAACCTGTGGCACCGGGGCTGGAATCCCGAAGGGGCGATGCGATGGACCGTGCACAGCGCATTCTGGCTCGCAGACCGCGAAGTCATGTCCCACGAATACGGCCAGAAGGAAGACATCCTCACGCCCGGTCATCTGGAACGGATGCCCCCGCGTACGCGTGAATACATGCAGCGATATGTCGACGCCTACCCCGAAGGGGCTCCGAAGAGTTTAAATGCATGACAAGTCCGCGGCTTGGTGGAATTCAGCCTGGAGTTGACTGACCTCGCAGGAAGCGTGACGCCCTCGTAATACGTAATACGTAAAAATCTCCTCTCCATCCCTCCAACACTCCAACACTCCATCTCTCCGTCTCTCCACTCTTCCACCATGCAATCCAGACCCAACATTCTTTGGATATCGATCGAGGACATTAATCCGCGTTTTGGCTGCTACGGAGACCCGGTGGCTCGCACTCCCAACATCGACAAACTCGCCGCCGGCGGCTGCATTTATCCTAACGCTTTCAGTACCGCAGGCGTTTGTGCGCCCAGCCGGTCGGCCATTATCACCGGCATGTACCAGACATCTATTGGCACCCATCACATGCGGACAACACACCAGAACCGGGACACTCCGGAAATGCCGACTCCTTACTCCGCAGTGATTCCGCACTACGTGAAAACCTTTACTGAATATCTCCGGGCAGGAGGGTATTACTGCACGAACAACAGCAAGACCGATTATCAATTTACGCCACCCATCACCGCATGGGATGAATTGAGCGATGAGGCTCACTGGCGGAATCGACCCGAAAACGCCCCATTCTTTTCGGTCTTCAATCCGACCATGACCCACGAAAGCGGCATGTGGGGTGATGACGATTTACCAGAGGCACGAAAGCTGGAACCCAAGACGAATCCTGATGATGTGGTAATGCCGCCATATCTTCCTGACACCCCCAAAGCCAGGGCTGCCCTTGCGCGCCATTACGACACACTGGAAAAGGCGGATGAGTTTGTTGGCCGGGTTCTCGGTGAACTGGAGGAGGATGGCCTCGCGGACAACACAATCGTTTTTCTGTGGAGTGACCACGGAGCGGGCCTGCCTCGCGGCAAGCGCTGGCCTTACGATGCCGGTATCCGCATTCCCTTGATCGTTCGCTGGCCGGGCACGATTGAGCGGGGCACGCAAACTGACCAGTTGGTAAGCCTGGTGGATCTTGGCCAAACGGTGCTCTCGCTGTCTGGCATAAATCCTCCCGCCCACATGCAAGGCCAGCCATTCCTTGGCGAGAGAACACTGGAAAGAGATTACATCTTTGCCGCCCGCGACCGCCATGACGAGTCTTATGACATGGTCCGCGCCGCCCGCGATAAGAGATTCAAATACATCCGAAACTTCCGTCCTGACCTTCCATATCTCCTGTGGATACCTTATCGAAATAGACACCCGATCATGCAGGAGATGTGGCGTCTACATGCTGAGGGAAAACTTGAAGGGCCGCAGACGCTGCTGATGCAGAACACCCGCCCGATCGAGGAACTCTACGATACGGAAACCGACCCATGGGAGATCAATAACCTCTCTGGAAATCCCGAGTATGCAGAAACCCTGATCCGGATGCGAAAGGCCCTCGACGACTGGCGTGACGAAGTCGGAGACCTGGGCGACATGCCGGAATATCAAATGGTCGCCAGTTGGTATCCGAACGGCGAACAGCCCAAAACCGCCGCTCCCGTCTTTGTGCCAATCTCAGCTACGAGCCCTGGCCGGGCACCGTTGCCGCAAGGTGGCAGCGTGGAGGGGCCCGCACTGTTGCAGATTCACTGTGCCACGCAGGGGGCATCCGTTGCGTGGACGACCGAGCAGGGAGAGGACGTTCACTGGAATCTGTATTCAGGGCCAATCCCGCTGGATTCGGGTCAGACAACCATTCGGTCGCGCGCCATCAGAATCGGGTTCAAAGAAAGCGAAGAGCGAGAGGCAAGCTTTGAAGTGACTTAGCTGTCTCCGTTGCGGTGACAGAAGTCCTCATTCCTCGATTGGCTCTTCCGCTTCCGCCTCCTTCCCGACGCGCCCCAGAAAGATTCGTCTTTCGAGAGCTCGGTGATAATCGGTAAATTCTTTGTCTGCCGGTGCGTTCTTCATGGCATACAAAAACATCCGCATCTTGGCGTCGAAGTTGTCCATGATGTGAAGAAAGAAAGCTTCGGGAGTGGATGGCACCACCGGTGAGCCCCATTCCCTCTCACCCTGATGAGAAAGGATGATGTGTTCAAGGTGGAGGAGTATGTCATCCGGAAAATCAGGTACCAGGGCAGCGTGTTTTCTGAGTAGATCGCGGCCCTGGATGATATGCCCGATGAGCCGGCCTTTGGTGGTATAGTCGACTCTGGATTCGCCGGCGAGCTCCTCGGTCTTGCCTATGTCATGCAGAACCGCGCCGGCAATGACCAGGTCTTTATTGAGTTCACGATAATTGTCGAGCAGGCGAAGACAGTTATCGGTCAGCCAGACCGTGTGTTCGAGCAGCCCGCCGAAATAAGGATGGTGCATCGATTGAGCGGCAGGCAATTTCTTGAACACCTCCTCTTTGGCGCCAAGGACGCTATGAACCATGTGCCGTATATGCTCCTCCTCGATTCGGTCTACCATCTGCTTCAGGCGAGCCCATAGCTCGTCGATGTCATATTCCGACCACTCCTGCAGCCACCGGACGTCGAACCCTTCTTCGAAATCACGCTCCTGCAGCAACCGCATCCGCTGAATGTTAAGCGACGGTTTGCCCTTGTAGGTGCGGACATCCACCTCTGCTTTCACGACATCGCCGGCCTTCAGCTCCCGATAACGATCTATGTCATCCCAGATTCTGGAGTCCGTGATGCCGGTGCGATCTTTCAGGCGGATCGCCATGAATTCCTCCCCATCCGCTTTTGTGCGGATATCGATGGATTCCACCAGGAAGTAGGAAATCTCGACATTCCCTTCCTGGAGTTCATTGATCCTCTTGAATTCGGGTCGTTTTCTTATGGGCATGGGTAGTCTCTGCGCTCCGCGACAAGTTATGGGTCTGGCCGAAATCCAAGCAAAAAGGTCCATCCTAACCTTTCGCACCGTCAACTGAAGCAGATTTGTTAGCGCCTTGCACGGGGGATAGTATCCCTCGGCGAATACACCCTCGAATCGAGCTGAAGTTGTGTCCCTGATTGAAGTGAAGAACCTATCCAAGATTTACCAGGTCTACCGGAAGCAGCCGGGTTTTCTTGGTGCGGTGAAGGGTCTGTTTCATCGGGAATACAACGAGGTGCGTGCGGTCGACGGGGTGAGCTTCGAGATCGAAAAGGGGGAGATGGTGGCGTTCCTGGGGCCGAATGGCGCCGGCAAGACGACCACGCTGAAAATGCTTTCCGGACTCATCTATCCTACCGGCGGCACCGCTACAGTTCTGGGACACAATCCCTGGCAGCGTGAAGATGAATATCGACGCCGATTCTCACTCGTTATGGGGCAGAAAAACCAGCTTTGGTGGGATTTGCCCGCGGAGGAGTCATTCCTCCTGAATAAAGAAATCTATGGTATCGATGACGAGAGCTACCAGGGACGCATCGAAGAATTAACACGATTGCTTCAGGTAACTGAAATTCTGAGCCAGCCGGTTCGCGAAGTTTCTCTCGGCGAACGCATGAAGCTTGAGCTCATCGCGGCACTGCTCCATTCCCCTGACGTCCTTTTTCTGGATGAACCAACCATTGGGCTGGACGTCATCGCACAGCGTACCATCCGGGAGTGCATCGCTCGGTACAACCGCGAGAAGGGGGTCACCATCCTGCTGACGAGCCATTACATGCGTGATGTGGAGGAGCTTTGCCGGCGAGTGATCGTAATCAATCATGGCAAGATCGAATATGACGGTAATCTGACCGGAATTTTAGAAAAGTTTGCACGGCACAAGCTCCTGCATATTCGGTTCAGAAAGTCGCCAACGGAAAGCGAACTCAATAAATTCGGTAGGGTCGTCAAGAATGTACCACCTACAGCAACGATAGAAGTTGCAAGGTCCAGGGTGCTGGACGCCAGTGCCCAGCTCCTGCAAAAGTATGAGGTGGAGGACTTGAGTATTGAAGAGGTGCCAATCGAAGAAGTCATGGCAAACATGTTTGAGCACAAAGAATTGAAAAACGGCAGCACGCCAGATTAACCTGCGACCTTAAGTCTGTTCGTTACAGCAATTTATCTAAACCGAAGGTGTTGTGCTTTGCACCCCTGGGCTGGAGGGCGTAATGCCTTCGGCAGAAAGCGCGAACTGAAATATGAGAAAATACTGGACTGCATTCAAGGTTTCACTTTCAGAACGCCTGGTTTATCGGTTCAACTTTTTTGCCGGAGTCTTTGTTAAATTCCTCCCTCTGGTCACACATTTCTTTCTCTGGCGTGCTGTGTTTTCAACAAGGGACGGCGCGCCCATTGCCGGGTACACCCTGTCGTCCATGATGGCCTACTACATGCTGGTCCATGTAGCCAGAAGTTTCTCTTCCATGCCTAATCTGGCCCGAACCACTGCGACCGAAATTCGTGATGGGGAATTGAACAAATTCCTGATCCGGCCCATTGACTATATTGTTTACACTCTGTGCCTGCGTATGGCGCACAAGCTTTGCTACTACCTTATGGCATGCCTGCCGTTTGCCGTTGTTATCACATGGCTGATCTATTCGGGCTACTTTGCACCCTGGCCTGGCTGGGAAACTTTCCTCTGGTTCCTGTTCTCGCTGTTCATGGCGTTCACGATGGGCTTCCTGTTACACATGATGTTTGGCCTGCTCGGTTTTTGGCTCCTTGAAATAAATACCCTTCTGTTCCTTTATTTCATGCTTGGTTATTTCTTCAATGGTCACATGATCCCACTCGATCTTCTGCCGGATTGGCTCAAAGGCATCGTGATGAATCTTCCATTTAAATACGAAGCGTATTTTCCAGTCACCGTTTATCTCGGCAGGTATACCAGGGATCAACTTCTCTATGAGTTTGGCATCGAAGCTCTTTGGATTATTGGGATCTTTGCGATGGTCAAAATACTCTATCACCGAGGATTGAAGAGATATGGTGCGTATGGGGGCTAACGAATAGATGTTTCTTACCCGCTATCTGCGAATCTACTTCGCCATGGCCAGGAACTGCCTGGTACGAGAGATGTCGTTTCGTGGACATTTCCTGATTACTGTAGCCTCTGAGACTCTGTGGTTTGCGCTGCAGATTGTGTTCTTTGAAGTCATTTTCATGAATAATGACGGAAAGCCTATAGCTGGTTGGACTAAGTACGAAGTTCTGTTCCTGCTCGGGACGCAGCACCTTATCACCCAGTTTTTTGAGCTTGTCTTTTTTACGAATTGCATGGACATTTCCGACCAGATCAGAACGGGTGGCCTCGATTTTATACTTACAAAACCGGTTAATTCGCAGTTCTTATTGTCGCTGCGGAAATTGAATTTCAACAGCGTTGCCAACATTCCTGTCGCCCTTGCCATCCTTGGATACGCGGGCTACAAGCTGGGCGTTCATCTGACTTTCAGTAATCTGCTGGTTTACATCGCCCTTGTTGGCTGCGGGGTTCTGATTCTTTACAACACCCTCTTTATTATGGCCCTTTCGGCCTTCTGGGTAGTCCGAAATCAGAGCCTGTTCGAGCTTTGGTTCCCTGTTCGAAATTTTGCGAGCTATCCAATCGACATGTATCCGCCGAGCTTTAAATTCGTGCTTACTTTCGTGTTTCCAATACTTGCCGTCACGAATTTCCCGGCCATGGCCCTTATGCCTCTGACTTCAGAGATGAATCGTTCGGTTTTTAATCCGACCCATGCCTGGTTTGTCGCTGGCTGGGCCATCGGCATGTTGGTTGTTGGTCATTTTATTTTTCGATTTGCTCTGCACCATTACCGCAGCGCAAGCAGTTAAATTTACCCGGCCTGCGTAAGGACTCTGATCGAAATTAGTTTGCCAACTTCAAGACAACAAGAACATTCGGCTGTGCCACGGTTTGCTTGCCAAACCGTGCAGGGAGCCCGATCTACACGGGTTGACCATGTAAAACGTGTGTCACACTTCAGCGATTTCAGCGGAGGACAGGTATTCCACAATGGCTGCGTCATAGCCGCTGGTCATCGTGTAGGCTTCGACTGCCAATTGGCGGCGTTTGGCCTGGTCGACGTTTCCTGACTCTTTGAGGGACGCCAGGATTTCTGAATACCGTTCAGGTCTGACGACGATGATGACGTCGTGGTGATTTTTTGCCGAGGCGCGCACCATGCATGGGCCACCGATGTCGATGTTTTCGATGGCGTCTTCGAGCGTGCAATTCCTCTTGGCCACGGTCTGTTCGAAGGGGTAGAGGTTCACCGCTACCAAATCAATGGGGCCGATTCCGTGTTCTTCCATTGCTTGCATGTGGTCGGAGTTCGAACGCATCCCGAGGATGCCTCCGTAGATCTTCGGATGCAGTGTCTTGACGCGGCCGTTCATGATTTCAGGAAAGCCGGTGTAGTCAGAAACGTCCCGGACGGTCACGCCGCTATCTCGAAGCTGTCGCGCCGTACCTCCGGTCGAAAGTATCTCGACACCGAGTTCTGCGAGCCCCCGGGCAAATTCGACAACTCCGTCTTTGTCACTCACACTGATTAGCGCTCTTTTGATATCCAAAATTACCTCCAGTTTGTTCGATATGTTTGAAGGTCGGGATCATACAATTTTCGTTCGTAGAAATGAATCACAGGATGCTCCGCCCATCCCTCACTTGACCGCCGGCAACGCAATATGCTCACTGAACAATCCCGAAAGACTGATTTTCCTTCGTTAGCAAATCGCACCTATCTCAACACCGCGGCCGAAGGCATCCCTCCGACTTGCGTTACGGACGCTTTAACCCAATACGGGCGGGATAAGGTCCTCGGAATGGATGGCCGACCTTTGCACGAAGCGCAGTGGGAATCCGTGCGTTTGCTTGCCGCGGAATTCTATGGGCTCTCTTCCGACGAAATCGGAATCTGTTCGTGCAGTTCCGAGGCATACAATCTGGCGGCAATGGCTCTTCAACTGAAGGAAGGGGATGAAGTCATTGTGAACGATCTGGATTTCCCGGCAGGGGCCACACCCTGGCTGCAGCCAACCTGCCCGGCAGAGGTGAAGGTGTGGCGCTCTAACGAATGGGCGTTGAGGGTCGAGGATCTCATCCCCCTGCTTAGCGCGCACACTCGTATCGTGACGGTTTCGCTGGTTAGCTTCTTTAACGGATTCATGATCCCGCTTCGAGAAGTGGCCGAGGCTGTTCAGAAAGATTCGAACGCTCTGTTGGCGGTGGACGTCACTCAGGCACTTGGACGAGTGAAGCTCGATCTGACCGGCGCAGACCTGATCGTAAGCTCGACGCACAAGTGGATTCTGGCCAGCCATGGCGGAGGGTTGGTGGGCGTACCCTCTGCGAGGGCTGAGGAACTGACTACAACCGCGGGAGGCTGGTTTAATCTGAAAGATCCGTTTCGCGAGAATCGATTCGAATACGCCACCAGTAAGCCCGGTGCGGCAAGCTTCATGGTCGGCATGCCGAACTACGCGGCGGCCTACGCCATCAACGCTGGCCTGAATTACATCAAGGGCGCAGGGATAGAAAACATCGAGCGCCAGACTCGGCCACTGGTGATGGCGTGTCTTGAAGGTATCAAGAATTTAACAGTGGAGAGGATCACACCGGATGAACCAAATGGTATCGCCGGCATCCTGGCGTTTCGGCATCCGGATGCTGACCGCATCAGGGGTCATCTGCGCTCGAAAGATATCCACATCATGTGCCAGGCCGGCCGGATGCGTGTAGCGATTCATGGCTACAACACGATGGAAGATGTGGAGAAGTTGTTGGCCGCGTTGCGAGAGGCGCTCTGATTACACGAAGCCCACTGATCCATCTTCGTTCGTCACGAAGGAGCGATGCCACGGCCGATATCCCTTCTCCTTCTGAAGGTATTCGTCGTTGAGTTCGATTCCCCAACCTGGCTTCTGGGGGACTGGGATGAAGCCGTTTTCAACTATCAATGGCTCATCGACGAGGTTCCGACGGTCGGGGCTGTCGTCGGGTATATATTCAAGGACAAGAAAATTCGGTGTGGAAACGGCGAAGTGCACACTTACCGCAGTGGCGACTGGCCCAAGTGGATTGTGCGGCGCAACGGAAACGCAGCAGGCTTCGGCAATGGCTGCGATCTTTTTGCATTCAAGCATTCCGCCGACGAGACAGATGTCCGGTTGGATGATGTCTGCGGCCTTCTGTTGGAGCAGATCGAGGAATTGAAACTTGGTGGTCAGGCACTCTCCAGTCGCCAGCGGCACCATCATCTTCTGCTTCACCTCTGCCATGGCCCCAATGTTGTCCGGCCGGATTGGCTCTTCGATGAAGAACGGCCGGTATGGTTTGAGCACATCAGCAGTCTGGATAGCACGAATCGGTTCTCTGAGCCGGGCATGAATATCCACACCGATATCAATGTCATCCCCCACGGCGTTTCTGACCGCCGCCATTCGTTGCTCGGCATCGCGAAGCCATTCGCCTGTCACATCGACTCTGGTCGTTCCGCTGTAAGGCCCCATCTTCAGACAGGTGTAGCCATACTTTTCGATCAGGCCGAGGGCAGACTCGGCACACTGCTCAGGGGTGTTTCCGCCACAGCTCTGATACACCCGAACCTTGTCACGGCATTTGCCGCCGAGGAGCTGCCAGGCGGGCACACCAAGCGCCTTCCCTTTGATGTCCCACAGGCAATGCTCGATTCCGCTGATGGCAGCCATGTTCACCGGGCCGAACGGAAACCGGGTGTAGTTGTAGAGCTTCTGCCAGATGTGCTCGATATTGTGAGGATCGTCGCCAATCAACCAGGACTCAAAATCGCGAATAACCTCGACAGTAGCCAATTCCGGCCCACATGAGTAGGCCTCACCGATACCAGTAATCCCTTCGTCGGTGTGGACCTTAACGAAGACGAGATTGCGTGACCCCCGCGGGGCCAGGATGCTTTCAATGCTTGTGATTTTCATGGGGTGTAATGAGTAATGCGGAATGAGTAATACGGAATACGTAATGCGTATTACGTATTCCGCATTCCGCATTACGCTCCCCAGCTCATCACAACCTTCCCCGCTTCTCCGCTTTTCATTACTTCAAAGCCTTTTTCAAATTCGGAGTAATGGAATCGGTGGGTAATCACCGGGCTGATATCGAGGCCGCCCTGAAGCATTACGGTCATCTTGTACCACGTCTCGTACATCTCGCGTCCGTAAATTCCTTTGATTGTCAGCATGTTAAAGATGACTGTATTCCAGTCGATAGGCATCGATTGGTCTGGAATACCCAGCATTGCGATGTTGCCTCCGTGACACATATTTTCGAGCATTTCGCAGAAGGCGGCATGATTGCCGGACATCTCCAGTCCGACGTCAAAACCTTCCTTCATGCCCAGCTCTTTCTGTGTGTCCGCAATGCGTGCGTGCCGGACATCCAGTGCGATTGTGGCCCCCATTTTCTTCGCCAACTCAAGACGCCAGGGGTTTACGTCTGTGACGACCACATAGCGGGCGCCGGCATACTGGGCAACCGCGACTGCCATCAGGCCGATGGGGCCGGCGCCGGTGATGAGGACATCTTCGCCAAGCAGGTCGAATGAAAGCGCGGTATGCACCGCGTTTCCGAAGGGGTCAAAAATCGAGGCAATGTCGCGGTCGATATCAGACGCGTGATGCCAGCAGTTCGTCATCGGCAGCGCGATGTATTCGCAGAAGGCGCCCGGCCGGTTGACCCCGATTCCGCTCGTGTCCGCGCACAGGTGTCGCCGGCCAGCAAGGCAATTGCGACAGCGACCGCAGACCACGTGCCCTTCTCCGCTTACAACTTCGCCTGGATGGAAGTCCGAGACATTCGCTCCAACATCCAATACTTCTCCAACAAATTCGTGCCCGACCACCATGGGTATCGGGATCGTTTTCTTAGCCCAGGCATCCCAGTTGTAGATGTGGAGATCCGTGCCACAGATACCGGTGCGATCTATGCGGATGAGCACGTCGTTCACACCCACCTCAGGCTCGGGCACATCAAGAAGCCAGAGTCCGGGCTCAGATTGTGATTTAACGAGTGCTTTCAATTCAGGTGTCCTTTAATACGCGCAAAACTCATATGACGGATCCACATGCCCCGTACACCTCTGCCAGAGTTTGGTCATGTTTTCTTTAGAGACTGCCCTTCAGTGGTCAATATCCTTTATACCTCATTCCCCATCAACCATTCAGGATTCAGGAATCACCATCAACCTTTCACCCTCCTCTTTACGACAGGCCTGAATACTGGCTTGGCATTTCTTTGAAATTTTTGCAAAATCCCGTCGCTTTACATAGTGGAATATCTCCTTGGCAGGAAAAGTTCTGTGGCAGTTACAAAAGCAAAGAAGTGGTTCTTCGGTGGGGTAAGTGTCTTTGGTCTGATGCTGGTTGGTCAGCTCGCCTGCCACGTCCATCTCTGGACATCTCTGAACAAGATTCAAGACCTCCACGCATCTCCTGAGAATTTTTCAAAAAGCGCTTACATCAGCGGCAAGACGGGGAATGCGTTATCCATTCCTTTCACAGGCAGCGTCTACAGGCTCACCGATTCTACCGGTTCCATTTGGGCCCTGACCAAGTCAGATAACGTTTCGAATGATGAGTTCGTCGCGGTGAAGGGTTATGTGCAGAAGGAGTTTACCCTGGATGATATGGGTAAATGGAAGCCGATTTTCGCGTTATTGAAAGCAAAGGGAGTTTTCGATGATCTTTCGAATCCCGGAGCGGTCTTCATCGAAAAGGAACGGCAGGGAATCCTGAAAGCGGCTTTCAGCTCGGTGTGGTAGGCGGTCGGCTGCGCGAATTGTTTGAGGGGTCAAAAGGCAGATTCATGGATTCTCGAGCCCGCAAACAGTTCGTGCACCCCAGGAGGTCTCAGCGGGGCAACAAAGCCTGCGGTTACGGAATTTTGTTTACATACTTGTTCAGCTTTTCGGGAAATTCGCTGAGCTTGATGCCGAAGACTTCCTCCACTTCTGAACTGTCGCAGACATTGTCTTCCTGCATCATGATGAGCTGGTCTCTGTTCAGGTCGGGCTTCTTTCCGCAACAGAGCGGGAAGACGATTTCCATGGCGGTGGCAACGATATACATCAGCCACATCGGAAAATGGATGCCGCGCCTGGGTTCTCTGCCCATTGCGGTGGCGACCAGTTTCACCATCTCTTCAAGCGTGTATTGCTTCGGTCCTCCGAGGTTGTATTCCCCGCCGATGGTCTCAGGCTTATCGAGTGAGTCGACGAACATTTGCGCCAGTTCCTCAACGTAAACTGGTTGCAACAGTCCCGCGCCATCACCCGGAATAGGGAAGAATGGCAGCGGTATGCCAAATTTTTTCAGCACCGGGTCAAATTTGCCTGTGACGAATTCCTTCAGCATTTGCATGAACTCACCATCCGGCCCGTGAATGATCGACGGCCGGAAGATCGTGTAATCAAGCTTTGCGGTCGGCGTCTGGCCAAGTTCGGTCTGTGTGTTGTTACTCTTGATGTAGACCTCGGCGTCATACTTGGTCTTATGGTAGTTGGCCTCCGCACCGGGCCGGACGCCCAGCGCACTCATGTGTACCAGGCGTTTTATGCCGTGAGTGCGCATGGCATCAACAACATTTTGGGTGCCCAGCATGTGCACGCGAAAGAAAGTGTTCTGACCGACCTCACCGATAATGCCGACCAGGTGCATCACGGCGTCGCAGCCTTCCAGCCCCTGTTCAAAAGAAGCCCGATCATGGATATTTCCGGGCACTGCCGTAATCTGATCGGAATTCGGTAATTTGCTTTCTGAGCCTGCTCGGATAAGGCATTTTACCGAGTGCCCCTTCTCTATTAGTTTGGGTAGGATGTGTCGCCCGACAAAGCCAGTGGCGCCGGTCATGAAGACATTCATCGCAGTAAATCCCCCAGTTGATTAAGCATGAATTTCAAAATCTCAGCATAGAAAGAGCCAATTTTGAGTCAATCAGTGCGGCATTGCCGGGCAAGGTTCCGGTAAAGACCGGCGTAGAACTCGAGCATTAACATAATGACTTTTTTCACTATTCTCTGGGCGGTCTTTGTCAGTGTTTTCACAGCCGATGCGGAATACCTGTCGCATCCTCCCATGCGTCCCCTGCCCGCACCCTCAAAACGGCCGTTGGCAGCAGGGCCTGGATTTTTTGCCGACAGCAGGAACGGGTCGGACGAAAATCCGGGCACGAAAGCCAAACCCTGGAAGACCATCAAGGCCAGTCTTGAAAAACTCAAACCCAGCCACACCCTCTACCTCCGCGGCGGCGTTTACTATGAAGATGTTGATTGCCATCTGAAGGGGGCCCCGGATGCGCCGATTACGATCCGATCGTATCCCGGCGAACTGGTGGCCATCGATGGCGGGCTTCGCGAATTCCTTGAGGATCCGGCGAAGTGCTGGGAACCCTTTCCGGATGGTGCAGAAGGTGAATTTCGGTCGACCGGAAAGTACCCCGGTGCGACGCGGGCCGCTGCTATCTTCGCTGATTCGTTCGTGCCGCTTCAATCCTACAAGTTCGCCATCGATCTGCGGGAAAACAACATCTTCTGGAATCTGGACACCAAGAGTGGGAGCGAGGCTGGCATCTACTGTGGGCCGGGGGTCTGGTATGACAGCGGGAGCGAACGTATCCATATCCGTCTCAAACATTACGAATTGCCGGCACTGGAGAAAACAGATCGCTACCTCGGCGAGACAGACCCTCGCAGATTGCCGCTGTTTGTCTGCCTCAACGACGGCATTCCATTGCGGATCGAAAATGCAAAACTCGTTCGATTTCAGGATCTTTCAGTCCGGGGCGGCAGTCTAAATGTTTACATCAAGGAATCAGCAGATATTGAGCTGAACAACGTGACGGTCAACTCTGTCTTTCCCGCCTGCAATATCTCGGACTCGCCTCGGCTGCGAATAATCAATAGCGCCTTCCGGGGGATGTCTGCCCCATGGTCCTTTCGCGGTCATCACAAATATCGCAGTATGGATATCTACCTCATGTCCACCGGCGGAAATCCTCTCAAGAACAACGACTGGGAATTTGCGTATAGCGAGTTCACCGACAGTCACGATGGCCCGCATCTTGGCGCTACCCGCGGCCTGCGGTTCCACCACAATCTGGTGGAGAACTTCAATGACGACGGCCTTTTCCTCACCGCCAGGCATGCTGAAGCGGGCGATACGTACATCTATCAGAATCGTCTCGCCCGATGTCTGACTACGCTTGCGTTTGGGTATGGGCGCAGTTCATTTCGTCGTCACGGAAAGGGTGTTTATCTCTACCGCAATGTTTTTGATTTTATGCAGCCCGTCCATTACGGGATCCCCGGGCCCGAAGTGACCCGTGTGCCGGGGGAGGCCCGGCTCTGCGGCGATCATGGCGGCCCGACCTGGGAGCCCATGACCTTCTACCACAATACTTTCCTGGCCGCGGCGCCCGGCTGGCGTGGGTATGCTTTGGGCCTTGGCTACCACATGCAGCGAACCACTCGACGTGTCTTCAACAACATTTTTGTCGTCGACAAAATGCCCACCCAGGCCGCGCCCGAACCTGGCGTGGATTACGTGGGTGACGCCAATCTCTTCTGGAGTCTGTCCGCCGGGCCGACTTTTGAAGGTGACTTCTTCGCTGCGTTGCGCGGCGAGCCCATTTTCAAAGCAGTTCAGACCCGATACCCTCCGGGTCTTGAAGCGAACGGCATCTTTGCGGATCCGTTGTTCATTCAGTCAGGAAACGATTGGAAAACTCCGATGGACCTTCGCCTCAAAAAAGGAAGCCCAGCCATTGATGCCGGTGTTTTCATTCCTGTTTACAGTCCTGACCCTGTGGCCGGGCAGGACCAGGGCAAACCGGATATCGGAGCGCTGCCTTACGGAATCGAAATGTTTCAATACGGCCAGCAAAGCGGGAGGGTTTTCGAGTAAGGATTCTAATTCATGGTTCTCCAGAAATAGAATCCGGTAACGACCGTCAGACCCTTTCTTTCTAATTGCGTCCCCACCCCAAAGAACATGAATCTATCCATAAAACGAATAGCGCTGCTTCTATCCTTCTCCGTTCTCACGGTCGTCCACTCCGGAGAGCGTAAGACCATCAAATTCAAAAGCAGCTTTGACGGCAGCGAACAGGAGGCCGAGGTGTATATCCCGTCGGCACACGACGGCAAGAAAGAACTGCCTCTGCTCACGTATGCACATCCAATGGGGATGTCGATGACCGCGGCGCGGGGTGTCGGACACCATGAGACCGCCGAGCGGCTCGGTTGGCTGGTGGTCTGCCCGGAGTTGCACGGGCTTAACACAGCGGGGATAACCAGTTTCGGGGCGGTGACAGCGCAGCACGATGTGATAGATGCGATTCGATACATGCAGGCCAATTACAAAGTGGACGACACACGTATCTATTCGGACGGCCGATCGATGGGCGGAATGCTGTCGCTCCTTCTGGCTGCGAAATATCCCCACATTTTCGCCGCGGCCATGGCTGGATCGCCCCCGACGGATCTTTCCATCAACAACGGAAAACCGTTCCCCGAAATACTGATAAAAGAATTCGGCGGCAATAGAGAGGAGAACCTCTTCGAGTATCTCCGCCGCGAGCCGGTGAGATATGCCCGCAACCTGAAGTACACGCCCGTCATGATCTGGCACGGCACTGTCGACGCTTTGGTGCCGCCCTTACACTCGATGCGGATGTTCAACCTGCTGAGAAATTACAACCCTTTCCAGCAGCCGGTCTTCTGGCTGGAGGGCTCAGGCCACAATCCGGTGGGATATGGTTCGGACTGGATTTGTGAAAAGCTGCGCTGGTATCAGAACAGGGAAGAGCGGTTCAGTCCCGAACTCGACTTCCTGCTCGACGAATCCGGACAGTTTTCATGGTTGTCTATCGAGCAGGCTACGACCGGTTTTTCAACTTTTAGGACTTCGTTAAACGAAAAAGTGCTGGCAGTTACCTGTACCAACGCCAGTCGTTTGAAGTTGGATCTGAAGCCCTTCAGGCAGTCAAGACCCTCCGAGATCGTTCTGAGCGCGGATGGCACCGTCACCGTTGAAATCACCGGCCATGGGGGTGAGCCTGTGACTGAAACGATTGAGAATAGCGGCCGAATGAGTCTGCCTTAGACCCAATACTGTTCACTTAAGCTAAAGATTCCTGCCCGCTCGCCAGGCACGGGGCTCAGGTTTCGAGGCTATAGGGCTGCAAAAGCCATTGCATAAGGCTTTTCTGTTTGGACGGCGGCAATCGATATTTCTCACCTGCCGGCAAACGGCCAGGAGTCGGTCGGACCATTTCCTCGCGACTGGCCGGGAGATCTTCTTCACCTGCCGGCAAACTGGCAGAGGTCGGAGCAGACATAGAATTCGGAATGTCAATTTTCTCCCCCTAAGAAGCAAAATTTACCCCCCAAACATTGTGGGCACCCCATGTAACCCAATTCAACTTCTTGTGTCCTATATGTAATGGCACGCCCACGAAAAAGTTTCACAAGGTAAAGTTCATCACATTACCCGGTAGCCAGAGGCCTTTCTTTCAGGAGATAGTAATGAACGGTCCATACAAAACTTTCTGCGGTCTCAACAAATATCAGATGTTCTGCACCGCATGTGCGGGCCTGCTCATCCTGGTCTGCTACAGATCTGGGCAGCCGTATCCGGAATTCAAAGTACCGGCCACGCAGCTCGTGCAGAGACAGGCGTTGCCCGAATCCAACTTTGCCCTGGAGGAATTTTTTCAAGTCGGGCCGCACTGGGCAGACAACAGCAGGGATACTTTCAGTGTGCATCCTGATTACATCCCGTTGGTCAGCGGCGGGGTGGTCGCCGGACCCTATAGGCCCGGAAATGGGAATGACTCGGGAAACGGCACTCCCGAGCAGGCCTCTAATCAACCAAAGCCCATTCCAGCGAGCGGCGGCACCAGGTTGCCTATCTCCACAACCAATGCCCCTGCAGACATTCTCAGCCTGTTAGAAGCGGCAACTCGTATCAAGGTAACACGACCCGAATTTCACGGTTCAGAGCTTCAATTTTTATCGAGTATTGACACCCTCATCCTGACTCCCACATCTCCACCTCCCCCGATGCTTTCGGAATCTACGCCGGAGCAGGTCGCCATCGCGGATACCTCTGTTGCCGGCGATTCGTATCGTCTGCCCTTTCGTTTGGAAGGCATCGTCAAAGCAACAGAGCAAGCGCCTCCTCAGGTAATCCTGCACGACACGCAAAGCGGCAAGCGTATCCGCCGATTTCAGGGACAGGCATACGAAGGCGTCATCATCCGCAAAATAGGCCCGGGCACGGTAGAGGTCGAAGTCCCAACCGAGCGCCTGCAGATGCGTTACATAGACACCGCTCACCGTTGGGTTACGATGTGATTCAAATGCCGGGTACCCAGTGGCACACCCGTGCGGGGTTAGTGAAGTCTCAGCCTGGGCCGACCACCGACAA
This sequence comes from Planctomycetota bacterium, assembly GCA_027625095.1. Lineage (GTDB taxonomy): Bacteria > Planctomycetota > PUPC01 > JACPCR01 > JACPCR01 > JAQBXN01. Next base: position 39,826 of record JAQBXN010000048.1, read on the forward strand.
TCAATGAATCCAATTCCAACGAAAGCATCCGCAGGATTCTCTCTCATCGAGCTATCCCTCGTCGTCGTGCTCCTGAGCATTTTTACGTTCCTTGCAGTTCAGAGTCTCGACAATCTCCTCCCGCGACATCGAATGGAAGCCAGTGCGAGAGACATTGCCGCCACCATCCGCACTGCAAGAGATCAGGCCATACTGACCTCGCGCAAGACCGGTCTTTTCTTTGACATGGAGAAAAAGCAGTTCTGGATTCTGCTGCCACCAGAAGACGGTTCAGAACCACTTGTGGACCCGACGAAGGAAAGGTTCGGCAGCAACACGCTCAGCACGCACCAGTTAGCCAAAGGGGTTTCGTTTTCCGGCATCCAGCCGGTAGGGGGGGATTTACAGGAAAGCGGTCAGATGAGCGTCGAAGTCAGTCCTTTCGGGGCTTTTTCAGATCTCATCATCTACCTGGCGAACGAAGAAGAAAAGGAATTGACCCTGTTGATTAACGGCATGACCGGGCAGCCCGAATTCTTCAATGGCCATATCAATTATGAAGACCTTGTTGCCAAGTACGAGCCGAAATAATGCCGGACTGACGCTGGTGGAAGTCCTTGCCGCGCTTGTCATTCTGAGCACCAGCCTTATGGCCGTTCTGCTCATTCGGAACAAGTCGGTTCAAAAAGCCGCGGACGCTCAAGGGCTGATGAAGGCTGTTGAACTTGCGGAGCTGAAACTCAACGAGTTTGCCTTGCACGGATACCCCGATGCAGATCAGCAGGCACCGTTCCTTGAGCATCCCGGATTCGCCTGGGCCACCCACACCGAGCAGGTAACCATCCCCGGCAAGGCGAGTATTTATCGAGTGGATCTGGTAGTCATCTACCCGTCGTTTGGTGAAACTGCAGGCAAGTATCAGGTGACGACCGCATTTTCGAAGGAGAAGGAAAAGTGACTCCAACCGGGAGAAGGCTGAAGCAGAAATGGCTGTTGATTCTTACGTTGGGGTTACCTTGGCTGAGCCATGGCGAACAAGCCCGCCAGATCCAGTTACTGAAGCTGTCCGATTGGGAAGGCCCTCAGAAGGAGGTCGCCGGATTGAAGGCCAGGCATCGCCTGGCTATCGCCTATCCGAAGACGGCGATTGGGGAACTTGTTTACGAGAGCTCGCGCCCTTATCCATCCGGGCAATACCGGTTAACTTTGAATCTGAGGTCGTCACATGTATCCAGGGTCATCGCGTTTCACAGCGGCCTTGAAGTGCTCATTAATGACGAACCGGCGGCGACTGTAGAAAGTATCCATTTTGCTCGTGAGCACGAACCCGAGGCAAGAGCGATCACTTTCATTCATCCCGAAAAGCGGATTCTGCGGATCACGCTGAGAGCGTTCACGGATGCCGGGATCTGCGAAGGCGAGTTTACCAAGGCAAAATTGAAATCCGGCAGCGGCCCAAAACTGGATGTAACTCTGCTGTCCACTGAAAAGGATGCAGATGATGAAGCAGATCTCGACGAACTGGAATTCATCCCTTCCCCAAAGAAAGCCTGCTACTTCATTCTCGATCAGGCGGAACTGCAGCCGCTGTCACTTTCAGCTCATGTGACAAGAGTCGGCACAGACAAGATTCGCTACCTTCCGGGCGAAACTCTTAAGGGGCATGCAGACATCGAGAGCTCTGGCGGTGGCCAGGCCGAAGGCCGGCTGACCCTCTTTCTGGAGCACGGACTGAATGTTCGGGAAAAGGTCAGGGAAGTCCCGGTCAAATTCACCGGCACTCATCATTCCGAGTTTGAGTTTAAGTTGCCCGCCCGCGAGCTCGGCCATGCGCTTGTGGCTGTATTCACGTCGGAGGATGGGAAGGACCGGTCCGAGGCGGCCGAGTATTTCAGTGTCACCTCGAATTTATTTCGGGTTGCCATTCATGGAGGGCTTGGCGGCTACCGTGATGGTACTCACAGCGTGGAAAAACTTCGTCAGACCATGTCGAAGCTGCGGAGCACCTACATCAATTGCACAGAACTCTTCGCATGGGCAGAAGAAGATATGGTGGAGATGAGCTCGCAGACCGACTACTGGTTTTCAGGCCAGACCAATTACCACCTCAGCAAACAGGGCCTGAAGGACTTCATCCGCGTGGCCCACGAGTTTGGCTACTCGGCAGTCACTTACGGGAAGTTCATCATGTCCGGCTATCTCGGTTGGAAAACTGCTTACGACTATCCCAACGATCACAAGAGCCAGTACTTTTATCCGGTCGGTATGTGGGAGGGCACGGACGTCCACCTGCTGGATCGTTTCAAGGCGAAGGAGTTCGTCCCTTACGGTTATCGGCCACCGGTCAGAGGCGACCATGTGTTTGATACCTGGTGGCAGAACTTCATGCCTATTAACCCGGATCATACGCCGCGCATGGTGCGAATAGCCGCAGAAGAGGTCATTCGATCAATCGAGATGTTCGGTTGGGATGCCATCCGCTGGGACGGCCATCCGCGGGGCGGTGGCCAGATTGGCGGGGCCGGAGAATACAATTACAAGGCGGCACGAAAAACCCAGGCGCTGGTGCGTTATTTCAAGGACATTGTTGCCGAACGTTATCCTGATTTCCGGTACGGTTACAACTACCTTCTCGTGACTGATCAGCCCAGGTACGACTGGGCTCTGGAGGACTTCGAACTGGACGAGCTCTGCAGTCGCGGTGGCCTGCTGATGAACGAATCCATCGGTAACACCACCGCGGGCAAGCCATTCGATTACATCGCCCGAAACCTGCAGGTGGAAGGTGACCTCTGCCGCGAGCGAGGCGGGCTCTACCTCGGGATCAGCTACGCAAAATCTGATCGGGATCGCATCATTGAATCGGCCTTGTGGTTCGCCGCCGGCTGCCGTCCAATGGGCGGGGCGTCCGAGATCCCTGCCATCAATCGTTACGGCACCCGATACTCCTGCTATACGCTCGACGAAACGCTCCGCCGTATCGCAATGCCCGAGGCAATCCTCAAGCCGCAATCCACGACGTCGCTCTGGTGGCAGCCGTTTGTCTATGAAACAGCCAAAGAGGGCGAACGATCCCAGCTCGTGGTCAACCTCTTCAACATCCCGCGCCAGGCCCTCAGAGCCGATGAGAATGATGCACCGAGATGGGATATGCCGGCCGGCACTGAGCCCACGGAGATGCAGCTTGCCCTGCCGCAGGGATACACCATCACCGCAGCACACTTCATCCATCCGTTTTCTCTTGAAGTAACACCCGCAATTCTGAAAGACGGTTCGGTCTCAATCCCGTCCGTCGCCATGTGGAAAGTTCTGATTCTCGACCTTCAGTCAGCGCAAGACCAGCCGACGCTGCATTCCCTTTACGGACCGCCGGCCACGTTCGGCATAGAACGCAAAAACCTGGCTGTCGAAAGAACTCCGCGATTGGTTCTCAAAACACAGGATACTGTGGCCTCCGCTACAGGGGAGTTCGAAAACTACAGCGGCGGTGGAGAGCATCTGAAAGAAGTCGAGTCCTTCGCAAAGCTCTCCTGGGAGGATCGCAATCAGGCGTTGCTGGAACGCAAAAGCAAGAACAAGCCCGAGAATTACATCAACGGTTGGTGGAAGGGCGGCACCCTGCCTCACGATCTGAAACTCAAAGACAACACACCCAATTTTTCCGATCTCACACCAAAGCGGAATGGGGTGCTCGACGTCTTCTACGGCCGCGGTGCGATGGATTATCGACTGGGCATGAACGAGGTACTCGCCGGCTATGATCGTTTCCAAATTCATGATGCCCCGCTTGGTGGCAACTTCAGGGCAGGGGGCGGCCACTATCTGATGTCCGGTGTGCCGTGGAAGCAATATTCGGAATTCGATCTTCTTCTTTACACGGGTATCCCACACTGCGCGATTGGCGTTGAGAACAGTTATGCGCTTGTGGATTACGTCAAGGCCGGGGGCGCGGTCATGCTTACCGGCGGAGAATATGCATTCGGTAAAGGTGGTTATGAATTCACCATCCTCGAACGTGAGCTCCTGCCGGTGCTCAGCACCGAAACGGTCGACACACGTTATTCAAGGCAACCGAAGGCTTTCGAACCGGGCAAGGATTTTTCGGAACTGAAAGTCAATCTCGACTTCAGGGCCAGGCCGTCTTACTGGGTTTTCAACCAGGTCGCGCTCAAGAGCGACGATTCGGTGCGCGTATTCCTGAAGTCCGGCAATCGGCCCATCCTCGTAGGCTGGGAGCTCGGCAAAGGACGCGTTGCCTGCCTGCTTGTCGATCATCGTGGAATGTCAGAAGACGGCGTCACTGCATTCTTTGATTGGAAAGACTGGCCGACTCTGATGCGCTCGGTGATAGCCTGGCTGGTTCAGGATAATTGGCGTGAAATCGGAGAAGGCAAAACGGGCCTCACTGCAGGCGAACTGACGAAAGTAAAGGAAAAACTCGAGTCCACGATGTTTGAGGACGGGCTCAATGTAGATGTTGAAAACAACGATGCCGATGCCGGCCTTACAGGCCTCGCACTACCCGGCGGTGGAGGAGTCTCAGCCAGGAAACTTCCAAAAGAAGAAATGGCAAAACGCATGGCCGCCATCCAACTCGCACTGAAGGGAAGCGGGCCCGAACTGGCTTTAGTGCTGGCAGACCAACTGTCTTCTGTGCCGGACTTGCCGTTTGAGACGAGAAATGAAATCGTTGACTTTGCTCGACGAAATCTGACCCCCAAACTTGAAGAGCCAGCGAATCGGTGCGCCCAGCATGCGGAATCATCAGTTCGCAGTTGTGGCCACCTGTTATGGGCGGCGCTGGGTTCACCCAGGTTCGTTGAGGAATTGAATTCAAAGCCAGGACCAACCGAAACGCAGCCCATCCTCCGTGAACGATTCCTCGCATTCGGCCTGGCCTGGTATCCTCGTGCCGACCTGCTCCGCAAAGGTGAGGGGCTGGTTACCGAATGGAACACGAAGGAAGCTGCTCTCAAGAAGAATTGGACCGGTGGCGCGGAGTTCTCTCTCGGTGCACCAGCTCTGCCGTTGCTCGACGCTGAGTCGCTCTTCAAACGCGTTGCCTGGCTCGGCTACCTGTCACGTCACGACCCAAAGAAGTGGGCCGCGCAATTAGCGTTGGAGTGGCTGAGGACTGCCCAATACCAGGATGACTGTGATCGTTCGATCGGCAATCTATGGGGGCGAAACATGACGGCCAAACAGAAGGAGCGGGGAATCGTTGTGTCACGCGAATGGCAGGAATTGAGGGTCATGTTTGGCCTCCTGCGAAATGTCTTTGAGCCTCAAATTAGAAAGTTGACCCGGTCTGAATCCGCTTCGGTAGCAAAAGGATTCACTGAGGCCCACTACACGCTTGAAGAGCGCCTTTGCATCAATTTCCTGGGTCAGTTTACCGTTGAGGAAAGCCGGGAGATTTTGGGAGTACTCCAAGATGCGAAAAGCCCGGTTCTGCGGCATTTCAGCAAAGGGCGTCTCACTATCGGATCGGAGTAGACCGACTGCCTGCTGCGACAGGATTTAATTCACTCTCGACCGAGCACTTGTCCGCCCCTGAAGAACCTGATGGTCTCCTAACCGTTCAATGGGGCAGAAGCCAGAATTACCCTCCGAACAGTTACATGGCCTCCACAGAAACTGCAAATACTGACAACCCACCCAGGGGCGAGATGGAGCCTGCGAAAGTCCCAGACAAACTCCCTCGAATTGCTTTGTCTATCCTGTTTTTTGCAGGAGTCATCATTGGCACGATTCAGGCAAACAAAAAGAAGGGAAGTGAGCTCAAAGTCTACATGACAGGCGCCGCCCGGATGATGAAGGGCGAGAGTCTTTACCGAATCTCTGACACCCACACATTCTCATACCCGCCCTTCTTTGCCCTTGCGTTTGTCCCTCTTGCTGCTTTGCCGGAGGCCTTCCACCGAACTGTATGGTTTCTGATAAACGCGGGCTTACTTGTATGGATATTCGTCCTCCTGAATCGGCTGCTGCAGCCGGCATTCGGTAAGAGCGAGACTCGCGGCCCTCCGCGCTGGGTCTTCTGGCTCGTGGTCATCGCTATCGCTGGAAGGCATCTCTCCGCGGTCTTCCAGAACCAGAGCCATGACTTCATCATCTTTCTGGTCTCTCTTCTGGCTATCGTGGCAGTGGCCAACGGCCAGATAAAAGAGGCAGGCGTTATGGCCGGAATCGGCGCTGCCTGCAAGGCCACCCCTGCACTGTTCCTGGTGTTGTTTGTCTGGCAGAGAAAATTCAAAGCAGTGCTGCTGTTTTTTGTCGTGAGCATCGCCCTCACTTTCTTGCCCGACCTCCTCCTGCCACAAGCGGAAGGTGGCACATGGCTCGTCTCCTGGATCAACACTTTGGTGAAAGACATTCGAATTGGCGAACCTGCCGATTCATCTGGGGTCTGGGGTGCCTGGAATGTCCTGAATCAGAATCTTGCCGGCACCTTGTATCGATTGTTCACCGCCATTGAGACGGACGGCCCAATTTCTTGGGATGTGAGCCTATGGCATATGGGCCGGCCAGGACTGAAAGCACTGACTCTGGCATCGCAGCTTGCTATCGTTGCGCTGATTCTTCTTGCCTGCCGATTACGATATGCGACCAATCTTTCCGAGGATGAAAGAACTTTCAGACGCCTCGGTGAAGGTGCGATGATCCTGTGCGGAATGGTTCTGCTGTCACCGATGAGCAGCAAGGCCCACTTTTGCGTGCTTCTCGTGCCGGCGGCGTATTGCGCTGCACAAGCCCTCTACCGTAAAACAGACCGAGTTCTGATTGCCTTGTTAGTAGCCATGTTCGCGGCAGGTACCCTCAGCACGAAAGGAATCCTTGGCGAAAATCTTGGCCGCAGAGTCCTTGCATACGGCACGATAACCGCATGCGCGCTCTGCGCTCTTGCGGCTACGTCATGGGTACTTTTGAAAACCAGCAATTCCGCACCTGACGCATTGAAACACGATTAACCTGGAGAGCCGCATGCCTCAACGATTCACGATTCTGATACCTGATGTCCTCGACAATGCCGATATAGAAGAAGAGGTCTTTGGCGATGAATATCGCATCCTTACTCCCAAGGCGTTGGAGGCTGACGAAATCCCAGCCGAAACGTGGGCAGAAACGGACGCGGTTCTGGCCTTCCATGAACTATCCTTTACCAGCGAAGTTTTGGAGGGAATGCCCAGGTGCAAAGTCGTTGTTCGGAACGGCGTCGGCTACGACAACGTAGATCTCAAAGCCGCCGGCGAACTCGGCATTCTGGTCTGCAACATCCCCGATTACGGGACGGATTCCGTCGCCGACCATACGATGGGTTGCCTGCTTGCCCTCGCGCGCAGGCTGACAATGTACACCGAGTCGATTCGTGAAGGCGAGTGGAAATTCGCTATTGATACCCCTCCGCATCGTTTAGGCGGCACAGTGCTCGGGATTGTCGGGATGGGCCGCATCGGCACAGCCACAGCCCTCCGGGCAAAGGCCTTCGGACTCGACGTCCGCTTCTACGACCCCTATGTCCCTGATGGAACTGACAAGGCGTTACAGGTGACCCGTTGCGACACTTTGCACGAGTTGCTTGCCGAAGCGGATTACGTCTCCATGCACTGCCTGCTCTGCAACGAGACCCGCGAGATGGCCAACGCCGAATTCTTTGGAGCCATGAAGGACGGCGCGATTTTCATTAACACGGCAAGAGGCGGCGTCCTGGACGTGGAGGCACTCACCGATGCCCTTCGCAGCGAGAAACTCCTCGCCGCGGCAATCGATGTCTGGCCCAACGAACCGCCCAAAGAGGGCCCGCTGGTGAAAGCCTGGAAGAACCGCGAACCTTGGATCGCCAATCGGCTCCTGGTCACCCCACATGCCGCATTCTTTTGCGTCGAATCCATCGAAGAGATGCGAATCAAAGGCGCCAAAGAAGTCATGAGAGTCCTGAGTGGAACCCCGCCTCGCAACTGCGTGAACCCCCAGTTCATAACCCACGTCAGAGCCGGCGATCACCTGCTCCCGCACCTTCATCGCATTCGCCCATTGTGATCTCCCTGGGGAAATTCTTCTTCTTCTTTTTCTTTTTCCTCGTCTTTCCGAATCCTTGGGTAATTTCTTCTTTTTCTTTTTCCTCGTCTTTCCGAATCCTTGGGTAATTTCCTCTTTTTCTTTTTCCTCGTCTTTCCGAATCCTTGGGTAATTTCCTCCCCACACGTTGATCAACAGCACGCCAAAGCTATCGTGGCAAATCCCCTTCCCACACTCCAAACAAGCTTAACCTCCAGTGTCCCTCTTCGACCTCCAACCTTCGGCTATCGACCCCGCTGCGCCCCTCGCGCATCGCATGCGCCCGCGTTCGCTTGATGAATACATTGGCCAGGAACACTTCATCGGCGAGGGCAAACTTCTCTGGCGCGTCCTTAAGGCAGATCGGCTGATGTCCGTCATCTTTTACGGCCCGCCGGGCACGGGAAAGACGGCCCTGGCCCGCCTGATTGCAACAGAGACAAAAGCCCATTTCGAGGAGCTCAACGCGGCCGGCTCAAAAGTCGCTGACGTGAAGCAGGCCCTCACCGACGCGGAAAACCGAAAGGAGATTGGAGAAAGGACTGTGCTGTTCATTGACGAAATCCACCGGTTCAATCGAGCGCAGCAGGATGTATTACTACCTGGAGTTGAAAAGGGACTGGTCACCCTGGTCGGCGCGACCACCCATAACCCGTTCTTCAGCATCAATTCAGCGCTCATCTCCAGATCGCAGATATTCCAGTTTGAAGCGCTCTCGACCGAACATCTGGTTGAGATCATGAAACGTACCCTCGAAGACGAAGAACGAGGATTTGGCGACCGAAAAATCTATGCCGCTCAGGATGCCCTTGAACATCTGGCCGATGTCTCCGACGGTGACGCACGGCGCGCGCTGAATGGACTCGAAGTGGCCGTCCTGACATCCGAGCCGGGTCCCGACGGCATTCTTCATCTTGATCTTCAGACAGTCGAAGAGTGCATCCAGCGGAAGGCCGTGGTCTATGACAAGAGCGAAGACTCCCATTACGACGTCTCCTCCGCCTTCATCAAGAGTATGCGAGGCTCCGATCCGGATGCAGCCCTCTACTGGCTTGCGAGAATGCTCGACGCGGGCGAAGACATCCGGTTCATCGCCCGCCGCATCGTCATCTGTGCCTCCGAAGATGTCGGAAATGCAGCGCCTTACGCTTTGGTTATCGCCAACGCCGCGTTACAGGTGGCTGAATATGTCGGGATGCCCGAAGCCCAGATCCCCCTGGCTCAAGCGGTGACGTACGTGGCCACTTGCCCCAAGAGCAACTCGGCAGTCCTGGCCATCGGCAAAGCGATGAAGGCGGTCAAGGAAGGGCGAGTTCTTGAAGTGCCTGAACACTTGAAAGACGCCCACTACGGAGGGGCCAAAAAACTCGGCCACGGCAAGGACTACAAGTATTCCCACGATTTCAAAGGCCATTACGTGCCACAGGACTACCTGACCGAAGACCTTATTTTTTACGAACCGTCTGACCAGGGCCACGAGCGGGACATCAAGCAACGCCTGGACGAGTGGAGGCGGCTGAAGAGAGAAAGCCGCAAGAAAAATGATTCTTCTCATCGATAATTACGACAGCTTTGTCTACAACCTCGCCCGCTACTTCGAGCAGATCGGCCGCAAAGTAAGAGTGGCCAGAAATGATGAGCTTAACATCTCTGAAATTGCCCAACTGAAACCAGAGGCCCTCGTCATCTCGCCAGGACCGTGCAATCCTGCAAGGGCCGGAATCAGTGTGGAGGTAGTCCGTGAATTCGGACACACCATCCCATTGCTTGGCGTCTGCCTGGGCCACCAGTGCATTGGTGAGGCATTCGGAGGGACGGTCGTGCGAGCCCTCGAACCCATGCACGGCCGGACTTCTCAGATCAAGCACAACGAATCTGGAGTCTTCGCAGGGATTCCTAATCCGTTTACAGCCACTCGTTACCATTCCCTGATTGTAGATCCGGCCAATCTTCCGGACTGTCTGGAAGTCACCGCTCAAACAGAAGATGATGTAATCATGGCAATAAGGCACAAGGCCCTGCCCATCATCGGCCTCCAGTTTCATCCCGAATCCATCCTGACCGAGCATGGCTACGATCTGCTGAGAAACTTTTTAAAAATCGCTGACTCCTTTAATTCATGATTCTGGAAGGCATCGTTACTACCCTTGACCCGTCGGGCGAAATCAACATCTCCCCGATGGGGCCGCACGTCGAGGCTGAAACTTTTGATCAGTTTGAATTAAAGCCTTACAACACATCTCAGACCTACAAGAACCTCAAATCGCACGGCGAGGGCGTCCTGCATGTAGTGGATGACGTCTGGCTTCTGGCGAGGGCAGCGGTTGGAAAGATCGATGCGCCAACATTCGCCGCGGAGAAAGTAAACGGCCGCGTCCTGGAAAATGCCTGCCATTATTTTGAATTCAAAGTGCGGCAGATGGACGAAAGCGCCGAGCGAATAATTATAAAAGCGGAAGTCGTTCACAAGGGAACGCTTAAGACCTTCTTTGGGCTGAACCGGGCAAAACATGCAGTCGTGGAAGCGGCAATTCTGGCGACTCGACTCAGTTTTCTGCCCGTAGACGAAATTCAAGCAGAGTACGGCCGGCTCGAAGTGCTGGTGCATAAGACCGGGGGAGTCAACGAACACAAAGCTTTCACCTATCTGAAAGATTATGTTGCCAGGAATTCCTGACTTAACTTTAGAAATTCACATCTTCCCCCAACTCGCTTAGCCAAACGGAATCGTTCTTAATAAAATTCCCAGCCTTCCTGAACAGACAAAATTCGTACGGAAAGATTCAAATCATGAGAAGCATCACTTCATCACGTTTCCGGGGCATCGTCCTTCTCCTCCTCGCCGTCATGCTTTGGGTATGGGGCATAGCATTGCAAGGGATCGCAGGATCCGAGGCGCCTTATTATTTCTTCATTGTCCTTGCAATGGCAATGGGGATGCTTGGTCTCGTGGAATTTGGGCCTACCTATAATCCCCCCGTCCGTGGCGAAGGCGAGTCTGCGGATCCGGACGAGCAGGATAGATTCCTGAAGTTCTTTCAGGACCGATGGAGCAAGGGCACCCTGCTTGGGTTCTTCCTCGGCGAACGCCAGACAGAGTCCGTCGACGCACTTTCCCGCTGCTACGCCCTGGAAAAAGCACTTGCCTCCCAGTTGAAGGAGCACGCATCCTGTGCCGGATACGAAGACCGGAAGCGGAGCCTGGAAGAAGTCGCCGCTCGCCGCGAGGAAAATGCCGGCAAACTTGCTTCCCGTTTGCGCAAACTCAACGCCGAAGTTCCTGAGGTAGAGGTGACTCCAAAGGACGACAGCAGCAACTGGGGGCGTATGAAGTTCGATTACGAAGACCTCCAGACCTTGAACATTCTCTATGAAGAGGTCTCGGTAAATATCGATTCAGAAGAAACAGGTAAGCTCCTGGCGGAAGTGAAGACCGAGGCAGAGTCAGATGAATGGGCCTTGATGGCGCTCATCGCAAAAGCTGACCCGTTTGCGATCGATTAGAGACTCAAACCAATAAATCCAGGTGAACGTAACAGGGGACAGGTGAAGAAGATCGCCTGGATATCCACGGAGCACATGCGGGGATAGGCGTCAGAATCTACGATCTTGCCCGTGAGGTAAAAGGACGGAGGTGTATCCGCCTCGACATAGACCGGCAGAAAATCGTCCCGTTCGGCACATCCCGGGAAATCCACGACCTGATCGAAGAAGAGGTCCGAAAGCTTAAATCGCCCGAAGGTGAGCTGGAATTCATCGCCGGTATCTACCCGCCGGCACCTCTGGAAAACCTAGATGCCCTATGCCGCGCTATCGACAAATTCCGCACCTGGTGGTGGGACTGACCCGCGATGAAGGTCGGCTCAAGGATTCAAGGGATGCTGGCCAGCGTTGACATCCTTGCGTGCTATGCGACATTTTCGCGTCACAGCACAACTGTTCGCGCCGCCAAGGAATACAGATGTCAATTGCGCACGCCTTGATCCTTACCAGTCTTGCACTTGCTGAGCCTGACACGGGCGGCATCCCGCTGAACCCAGATGCCGAGGCCAACAAAGGCAAGGACATGTCTCCGCTATACACCATGAGTTGCGCGAACCATGCTCTTCAGCATCGTGGCGCGCTAGTCCAGTACATTGACATGGTGTCTGGCTCGTACCCGATGATCGAGGATGCAAGGGCTGTATTTCTAGAGGTCAGGAAGCGCATGGCAAAAGGCCGGACTGTTAACAAACACACGAATTCGTGGCTCTCCGAGTATGGATCGGCATGTCCTGAGTCGTATTGGAAAGACAAATCAATCGGCTATATATGGGTGGGTGCCGGCCTGCCCACCAAGCTCATGGAGAGGGAAGACCCCCCTGCTGTTCTTCTGCCCGGCTTCCAGCCATCAGGGAAGTAGCCAGCATTGCCACGCCATGCGTGGCTGCATGGACATATGCGCAAAGACGAACGCAGAGATGATCGAGATTCTCAAGAAGGAGCTGCAACGCGCGTCGAAGAAACAGATTCCTTACACCGAGGCCGCCTTCAAGAAGATGACGGCCCAGTTGCTGCTGAGGGAGAAGTATGAGCGGCAGCAGGCCGCACAATCCAAACGCGAACCAGAGCGATCCACCGAAGCCCTATTGCCTCGCGGCCCTGGAGTCCCCGATCGCCCGGAGTCGGTGATGCCCTTGGAGTGAGGATGTCGCTGTCCGGGCTCGGTGATCGCTGACGTTATCCTCGATTTCTCCGTGCTTGAATCCATAACGTCCCAGTGGCATACTGACGTCAGCCGAAGTCACTCTGGAGTTAGAACCATGACAACTCAGTTCAAAAACGTAGAGGGCATGGCCTTGTCCCTTCCTGCTACCGAAAGGGAAGAACTTGCTCACGCCCTTCTCAGCAGCTTAGACGATCAACCTCTCACCGATGTCGACGAGGCTTGGATTCAGGAGGCCGAACGCAGGTTGCAGCAACTGCTGAGCGGCGAGGTCGGGGGGATACCAGGTGAAGGAGCTATCCAGAATATTCGGCGCGAATTGGGATGGCAGAGCTGATTTACCATCCAGAGGCACTCTCTGAAGCCCGGGAGGTTGCCGTCTATTATGAGTCGAATCGAGATGGTCTTGGCAGGGAATTCCTGAAGGCCGTGGATGCTGCCATTGAGAGGATTGAACAGTTCCCCGAGGCATGGCGGAAGATCAGTGGTGACTTTCGGAGAATTCTTCTTCGCCGTTTCCCATACGGGATCATCTATTCCTATCTGAACGATGTGATTTACGTCGTAGCGGTCATGCACCTAAAACGAAAGCCTGGCTACTGGAAGGACCGACTCGAAGACACGGAATGGGAGGGATAACCAGGCGCTCCACCGAACGCCCTCGGCTCCGGCGCTCTTGATCTGCCCCGATGACTTCAGGGTCGGTGTCGTTCTTCACAGTTTTCGTTCCTTGTCCGGGCGTCGGTGAGCTTGGTCGTTATGTGTAAACAAAACCCCGCACGAATTCATGAAAGCTGGGCTGGGGAATTGACCTTTGAGCATAAACATTTAGAAAAGATACTGAGGTAATATGGCCATCAAGAAATCTGAGCTTTACTCATCGCTTTGGGCGAGTTGCGACGAACTGCGCGGTGGGATGGATGCCAGCCAATATAAGGACTACGTCCTGTTCATGCTGTTCATCAAATACGTCTCCGACAAATACGGCGACTATGATGGCTTCGAGCCGCCCATCACCATCCCGAAGGGGGCCAGCTTCAAGGACATGATCGCGCTCAAGGGCAAGGACGACATCGGCGACAGGATCAACACCCAGGTCATCCAGCCGCTCATTGATGCCAACTCTTCCAATAACCGCCTCGCTCGCACCGACTTCCCCGACTTCAACGACTCGACCAAACTTGGCGACGGCAAGGACAAGGTCGAGAAGCTCGGCAACCTCATCGCCATCTTCGA
>JAQBXN010000191.1 GCA_027625095.1 Planctomycetota bacterium
ACCAGATCTTCCTCCACCTCCAGGTGATGCCCCTCCGGGCGATGCTCCCCCACCAGATCTACCTCCACCTCCAGGTGATGCCCCTCCGGGCGATGCTCCCCCACCAGATCTACCTCCACCGAATTAATCTGAAACCTCTTCTTTCCTCTTTTAACCCCTCCCCTCTGTCTTTCCCACCTTAGCAGGCCGCCTCAGACCCACCTTGAGCCTGCTGAACCCAACATGCCCTTTAAGGCATTCTTAATTCAATTGCATAGCTGCTGCTTGTGGCTCTCCGTCTGCAGCGGGTGCGATGCTCCTCATTTCTCCCCGGGAGTGCACGAATGATCCAGAATCTGATTTACAAGTTTTTCTCCACTGATATGGGGATCGACCTTGGCACCGCCAATACTCTGGTCTATGTCAAAGGCAAAGGTATCGTCCTTAATGAACCTTCGGTGGTTGCGGTGATAAAGGGTACAAACAAAGTGCTCAACAACGGCAACGCCGTCGGCATAGAGGCGAAGAAAATGCTTGGCCTCACGCCCCCAAACATCGAGGCGATTCGCCCGCTCAAAGATGGGGTCATTGCCGATTTCGACACTTCTCGGGCGCTGATTTCTTATTTCATCCGAAAGGTTCACAGCAACCGCGTCCGAGGACTGTACCGGCCGCAAGTGGTGATTGCTGTGCCTTCGGGAATCAACGAGGTGGAGAAGCGTGCGGTCGTGAACTCAGCCGAGCGTGCCGGCGCGCGCAAGGTCTTTCTCATTGAAGAACCAAAAGCCGCAGGCATCGGCGCCGGGCTTCCCGTCGAAGAAGCCCGTGGCAGTATGGTGGTAGACATCGGAGGCGGCACTACCGAAGTCGCCGTGCTCTCCCTCGCCGGTATTGTCAGCGCGGAAAGTGTCGGGATCGCTGGCGATGAAATGGATGAAGCCATCATCAAGTTCATGCGCGATGCTCACAATCTCCAGATTGGTTTCCGCACCGCCGAACAGATCAAAATGAAGATCGGCTCCGCCTGGCCGCTCGAAAAAGAGATGACCCTCGATGTCCGTGGTTACGATCTTACGGAGTCTCTCCCTCGAAAAGTCACCATCCATTCGGAAAACGTCCGTGAAGCGCTCAGCGTTCCCGTGAACTCGATCATCAATACCATTAGAAGGGTGCTTGAAGCCACCCCACCCGAACTGTCTGGCGATCTCGTGGACTCCGGTATGACCCTTGCCGGTGGTGGCGCTCTTTTGCGCGGATTGAACAAGGCCATCGCCGAATCTACGAGATTGCCGGTGAGAACAGCAGATGACCCCCTCACGTGCGTGGCCAGAGGCACCGGCATCACCCTGGAGAACCCTTTCCTCATGGCCGTCCTTGAAGAAGGTGTCGGCCATGACGGATAGTGCTTGAAACCTTCCAAAGAACTTGAACGCAGAAAGAACAGACAACATTAGATTAACCAGTGCTTCTGCTCTCAGCTTCTTGTGGTTGATTCTCTCCTGCCTGAGATTTCAATTCGAATCTCCAAATGCACAGACAAAAAGGGTTTAAAAATCAGTTCATGATCCTGAGCCTGCTTTGCGTTTCTGCAGGACTCTTCGCTGGAAGCAGGTGGTTGCGAGAGCCTATGACGAAGGCTGGCGATACGGCACTCGCCCCCCTCAGCCCTTCGGGGAGTACCATTTCAAGGGGAATTCTTCAGGCACTCTCAAATGCTGCGGATGCTGTTCAGGAAAAGGGGGCAAACCAGAAGTTGCGGGGACAAGTCACAGAGCTCGAATCTCGCGTGGCGTTCCTTCAGGCACAGCTTGAAGAGAAAGCCGAGACAGAACGAAATCTCAGATCACTGGTAGCACATAACGCACAGGCCTCAGCGCCTGTAGAGCTTGCAACGGATTCACGAATCATTGAAACCAGTGGCATTACCGCCTGGTCTGTGGCCGCAGATTCTAATTCCTTCCGCTATTCGGCCCTTATTAATCGCGGTAGTATTCATGGTGTAAAGAATCGGGCTCCGGTAACCGTCGGCGGAGCGCTGGTCGGGCAGGTTCGATCCGTCAATGGTTCGAACAGTCGCATTCTCTTGATTTGCGATCCGGGCATGAGAGTCGCTGTACGCTTTCTGCCCCCAAATCGAGAACCGCGGTCCGTAGGCATGAAGGTTCAAAACGTCAAGCCACCGCGAGGTCTTCTCAAAGGCGTCCGGCCCGGGCTTTGTAAGGTAGAATATGTGGAACGCGACGTTGATGTCCAGACCGGCGACATAGTGGTTACCTCCGGCGAAACCTATCAGTTTCCATCAGGGCTCTTAGTTGGTAAGGTTTCGGTCATCAGGCGCAGAGAGCTGTTTCTGGAGGTGGAAGTAACACCGGAGGTCACCTTCAGCGCCCTGCAATCGCTGCTCGTCCTTCAACCCGTGAAGGATTTCGGCAGTCACAACGACCAGCTTGTTACCAACGAATAGTATCTCGATGTCAGACAGGTCAGGCAGATTCATCGTTCTGGATGGTCCGGACGGCGGCGGCAAAACCACCCAAATTGAAAAATTAAAGAGTGCGTTGGAGCAGCAGGGCAGATCCGTCCTTGTTACCCGCGAGCCGGGTGGGACAGCCATCGGTGAGAAGGTTAGGGACATACTGCTCGACCCCAAAAACACCGGGATGTCTCTGCGTGCCGAGTTGTTTCTCTACATGGCGAGCCGAGCCCAGCTTGTCGACGAAGTTATCAAGCCGGCGCTCAATGAAGGCAAGATCGTTTTAAGTGATCGCTTCCTCACCGCCTCGGTGGTTTACCAGGGCATCGCCGGTGGGCTCGGTGCAGACGAGGTCATGAAGATTGGGGAATTCTGCATTCAGGATGCAAAGCCGGATATTATTTTCATTCTGGATATCAGGGTAGATGCCAGCGTCGCCCGCCGTAAAGAGCGGGAGGCGGACCGTATCGAACAGCGGGATCTGAAGTTCCATGAAAACATGCGGCAGGGCTTTCTGACAGTGGCCCGCGCGGATCCGCAGAACTATCGAATCATCGATGCAGATCAGCCTGAGGAGCGCGTGTTCGAGCAGATCATTGAGGCCATTGAAAGTGTTTTCTAGTGCTCCTTTATTGTTGGATACCTTTCGTCATGCCCGGCAGTCAGGCCGCCTGGCGCATGCCTACATCCTTTTTGGTCCGGCGGGGATCGGCAAGAAAGCCCTCGCCTTCGATCTCGCCAGACTTTTGCTGTGCCCGAAAGGCGGGTGCAACGCGTGCGATGTCTGTCAGCGAATCAAGACATTCAATCACGCAGATTTCCGTCTGATCGAACGTGAGGACGGCGACAAGGTTCTCAAGATAGAAAAGATCAGAGATATGATGGGCGAAATCCATCTTGCACCGATGGAAGGGCAGAACAAAGTCTTTTTGATCAACGAATGCCATCTCATGAACGAGGAGTCTTCGAATGCGCTCCTGAAGACGCTCGAAGAGCCGCCGGCGAATTCATATCTCTTCCTGCTGACTGACATGCCGGAAGCCCTCATCGACACCATCCGTTCCCGCTGCCAGGAATTCCGTGTACCACCCAGGCCGGCTAATGAAATCGCCCGTATTCTCTCCATCGAGCTTAGCCTTTCAGACGATGAGGCGATGTTTCTGGCGAAAATGTCAGAAGGCAGCATCGGGCAGGCCAGGAAGCTACATGAGCAGAACGCGCACGAAACCTGCAAGTGGATTCTGGAGAAATTTCAAGACTTGAACCAACTCAATGAACTCACATTTGCCGGCGAACTGGAATCCAGGATCAAATCTGCCGACGGCAGCAAGACAGAACATCATCGCCAGGAATTCCGAAGATACCTCTCGCTCATCAACTCCGTATGGCGAGACATGCTCTATCGTGCACTTGGCATCCCATCTACTCGGTTTTTCCATTCGGACGCACAGGCTCTTGGCCTTTACAACCAGTTGAATCTGACCGCGCCCCGCGCCCTGGCGGGACTCGAACTCTCCTTCGAAGCTGAAGAATGGATGCGACGCAATGCAAACTTTACGCTGGCAGTGGAAAACTACTCTGTAGAGCTTTGCCGGCTGATGACCGGCAAAGTCCATTAACCATTCCTCCTCTTAATGCGGCCTTCCGCCGCAGGCACAGAGGACCACGGATGAAGAGGGCAACGGATATCGGAATCAAAACATCTGCGGTCTCTCTATCAGCACCTCAGGCTGCCTTGCGTCCGCAAATCGTAGTAACTGCCTCGAGACGCCGATGCCGTCAGAGATCTTCGCAAGACGCTGAGAAGTGGAAACTAAGAATCCTGTCTGAATCCTGAATCCCCCTACCACGGCCAACTAAACAGTTGGTGCCCCACCCCGAGCAATGCCGCTCCGCACGTACTGCCTGTGGCCGCCAGCAGGCATAGCCTTGGATAAATTCCACACAAACCGATGACAGCAACCAGTGCTACGCAGAAGGGGAAGTAGTAACACATTGGGCTGACGCCAATCCACGTGATCCAGGAATGGTTCACAAAGTTGTCGCAGATGCAGTGCGGAGTGAGTCCGAGAAAGCATAGCCCAATTGCATAGGCATAGAATCGGCGGTCATTCGTACCCAGGACGATTGAGAGAAATGACAGTGGCATCACAGTCATCCGAACGATTGAACATACGTCCGAACAGCCGGTAAAAGGATCGCCGGAACAACTGAACGACATGATGATGAAGGCCAGGGGCACGGAGCCGACGAACATCGCACGCTTCCAGCGACCGACCTTCTCTGGAGACATCTGGCCACGCCAGATTGCCACACCAACGAACCCAAGAAATAGAATACCTGCAAGGAATCCAATCAGAAGAATGAAAGTCCCTTCCAGGTCATGATTTGGAATCCACTCGCCCTGTTTCCAGAGCATCCCGGCCTGAATCATCGCCATTACCCCCGCCAGAATCAGCCCGGTAGTAAGCACAAACTGCAGTGGGAGCTTGAAAGGGATCGGCGACTGCTTTCCCAAACGCGCTCCTGCTACAAATGCAAGGGGTACCGCAATGAAGATTGCCGCCCAGTATGCAAAGCCCTTTCCTGATCTCCGATCACTTAAATAGGACAGATCCACTGGACGCAAGATGTCTTTCTGCCAGTTCAAAAAGCCATTCTGCAGCCGAACACTGACGACAACCCTTAGTTCTCCGAGTTCAACGCCCTTTAGGATCCATGCAGCGTCAGCACTCTCATGTCCGCTGCCCAGTAGTTCGTTCTTTCCGGCAGTTCTGAATGCATTTTCGTCAACTCCAACCCAACCGGCGATTCTTTTTCGCCAAACTTCGAGATCGTATTCTTCCCCTCCGGATCGTATATGTTCGGGCTTGTACAGCCGCCTCTGTACCCCCGCGACTCCGCCTCGACCATCGAAGAAAATGCTAAAACTCTCGCGGTGCTCGATAGCCTTGTGCGGATCGAAAAAAGTGACCGCCCATTTTGTCAACGGTGCTCCGCGTGAAACAAAATCCTGAACCTTTTCTGGGCTGTAATGCTTGAGAATATCAAAGGCCGAACGGTCGAAATTCATCCAGACCGAAGTGTAGAACCCCTCAAATTCGGCACGCTCGATTTTCCGGCCGATAAACAGAAACAAACCGTCCGAACTGCGGTTCAGGCTCGCAAAGACCTTGCGGGCCTGTTCTCTGATTTCAGTATCTGTAAACGGCGCCCCCAACAGGTCCTGAAACGACCCGAGTTTTGGGGGAAGCAGGTGTTGAACTTCGCTACTCCCCATCTCCATTAGCTGCACTACCGCCAGTAAGGTCGCCAGCATGAACACGCCCGGCAGCAGAAAGTGGAATGGCCTGTCTTGAATCAGATGCACCATGAATGCAGGCAAGGGAATCTTGAGAAACGGGAATATCGGAGTACGGGAGTATAACGGGTTAGCCATACCTCATGAACCGCATTTGAGGAGCACTCCATCCTGCACCCCAACACTCCATCCCTTAATTCGCGTGCCTGTTGACAATTCCAAGGCAATTCACGGACAATCCCCGCCTTAATCGAAAAATACAGAATTTACGGGGAATAGATGGATTTAATCAAGAACGGGGAAACTAAGGCGGTTGTCACGGTCCATTTGGGCGGAGAGCCTGCTGTTCAGGCCGCCAGAATTCTCATCAAGAAATTTCAGGAGAAGACCGGGGTAGAGCTCGAACTCCGCCAAGTCGTCGGCTTTGACGATATCACTCGCTGCCTGCAGATGAGCCTTTCCACCTCTGCCGGTTACGAGTTTGAAGGCGAGGAACTCACCACCCCTGATCTTCAGGGACGTGAAAGCGTTCCCCCAGAGGGTTTCGTTGCCGACCTCGCAGAGATTGGTTCTGACATCGGCGTGGTCTTGTCCGCCGATACCCTGGGTGATCTGGTCAACGCGGCCGGTGAAATCCTGCGCGGCATCGAATATGGAAAGAAAGATGTCCGCCTTTGCCGTCTGCCGCCGAAAATCTTTGTGGCAAAGAAACCAGTCCGCGGCATTTACCTGACCATGCATGCGGGCAGCGAGATTGCCTCCTGGCCCGAGGAGAAATTGCGCAGACTCTTCGAGGATTGGGCCATCTGGGGATACAACACTGTTGTCATTCAACATGATATGCAGGCATATCGTAGTGATTTCAAAGTCAACAAAAACACCCCAGGGAGCAAAGCGCTTGCACGTTTGCAGCTCATGTCTCAAATCGCCGCAGACTTGGGCCTCAAGTTTGGTCTGGCAACCGTTGCAAATGACGCGTACATCGATCGTGCAAGGGTAAGCCTGCGCGCAGAAGTCAGCACTGAAGACATCCGCCGCGGTGGTAGTTCCACGTTGCTCTGCCCTTCACAGCACCAGGGCAGGGCCTACCTGCTCGAGGATCGAGAAGAGCTTTTTCGCGACCTCAAACCCATTGATGCTCTGTGGATCTGGCCCTACAACCCTGGGGGCTGCTGGTGCGAACGATGTGACCCCTGGATAAAAACTTTTCTTGGGCTTGCCCAGGAAATGGCACGTGTCGGCAAACGTTATCACAACAGAGCCAAAGCGTACGTCAGCACCCGATGGTTCAGGGATGATGAGTTTGACATCCTGGAAGAATTCCTTGGAACGGACCCCGACTGGCTGGATGGTATTGTTCTCGATAAATCGGATCCTTTCGGCGAATGGCGTACTATTGAAAAACTCACCGAATTGGCCAAACGCTTTTCTCCATCGGTCCCGATACTGTTTGGGCCTGAAATATCCCTCTCACCTTTTGCGGTGGGTGAAAACAACATCTGCTTTGATAACGGACGTCTGGGTGCCAATCCGGAACTGAAAAGGCTTTATGGGGAACTCAACCAGTTGGATGAATATATCTCCGGAGTTATCGCAATCAGTGAAACAATAGCGGATGACATCAATAAGACTGCGGCAGTTCAATGGGGATGGATCGATCGGAAGCAGTCTGCACCTTTCGTCAAGGAATACTGGCGATGGCATTTCAATGCAGAGGATGACGCCGGCCCAGGGCTCACCGATGCTCTTGAAGCCAACCCAACTCATGAGTCGTCACGTGCCGTCAAAGATGAACTCCAGGCATTGGTGTCGGCCGAAGCCGGGATTGAAGAGCAAACCAGGGAGGATTGGCGTTGGCAGGTCTTTGTCGCCCGTGTAGGGCTGGACGAGAAACTGTCCGAGATCGATACAGCCGATAAAGCATGCAAGCGAATCGGTATCGAGCTTCGCAAGGCGATGAAGCTCAGCTCAAAACCCCAGATCAACAAGCTTCTCAGTGATTTGGTTGGACCTCTGAAAGAGCGTGAGAAACTGGTCGAAGCGTTCATAAAAGCGGCTGACGCGCTCCAGCATGATGTATACAACATCGCTCCTGAACGCGAGGTGGCTGCCAGCGGGCATCAACTCGCCACCGACACCGGCCGCGCCTCTCTGAGCGATTGGATTTCGGCGCTTGAACGTGCTGGACAACAGAAGGGCGCCGTTGAAATTAAAGATTTACTCCAGGCAATCCTGGATGATCTGAAGACGGCGTAGGTGTAGGAAGCCCATCAGACCATCCAGCCAAAGTTGAACACCAAATTGATAAAATGAGGGCCGCGGCATCTCTAGAGAGCCTGAGAGTTCCCCATTTGGCACTTCTCTTTCCAAATGGCGTGTAGTGAAGACCTACCCCTTGTCAGGCTCCGAAGCGAGGCGATCATCCGGAGACAGGCGCGCCAACCGGCCGATACGGCTGGCGCCAGGAGAGCGGTCGGTTGAACCGAGATCTGGACACAAACCCGCGTCCCAGAATTTCTCTGAAGGTTGTCCACTTCCTGACCGATACTACCGAGCCTGGAAGCGCAAATTTTTATTGCTTAGCTGGCAGTCCACTCTCCAGCAAAATAGATCGGCCTGCCGAGCCGGACCAGCAACTCGCGGGCACCATTCCACTATTAGTAAAAGCCGGTTCGGCGCTTTGCTTCGATCGGCGACTCTGGCACGGGCCCAGTCCCAACTATTCTCCATATCCCGGCAAAGTTCTCTTTTACGGCTACGGCTACGGCTACAGCTATCACTGGCTCCGACCAAAAGATGACATGACGGTTCGATACTACCTGGAAAGATGCGATCCCATCCGAAAGCAACTCCTGGGTGTCAGAACGGGCGGATATGGCTACTCCCCGCCCTCCGACCAGGTAAGTAAAGCGGGCAACATGACCAGCGACGCGAGGAGACACGAGCCGACTCCAAGGGTTGTCAAGAGGCCGAATGCCCTCAGCCCGGGGTAGTGCGCCAGGGAGAGCGAACCGAATGCGGCCATCGTGGTCAAGGTGGTCACTACGAGGGCCATACCCGTCTGGCCGATAACTTCGGACGCGCTACGGTCTTGACGGGTACGAAAACGGTGGACGACCTGGATGCCGTCATCGACGCCGATGCCGGGGATGAGCGGTATGACGGCGACGTTCATGAGGTTGAGCTCGATACCAAACCAGCCCATGATGCCCAGGGTCCAAAGAGTCGCGGCAAGGAGCGGGATGAGAGTGTAGGCGCAGTGCAATCCGCGCCGAAAATGCAAGAGCACGACAATGATAATGCCGGCCAGCGCGGCGAGGACCATAACCACGAAATCGTCCTTGAGAATAGCCTTCACCTCTTTCCCCAGAGCGCGTGTGCCTGGCACAGTGACTGAATCCCCAAATTTTGACATACGGTGAAGAACCCGTTCCAGGCTCGTTGTGACGGAGAGCCCCCCGGAAGTCGATGCGTACGAGATGGCGATTATTTCAGTCATCTCATTTTGATTGATATACGGTGATATCAGCGGCGCCAGGTCGTTCTGCATAAGGTCCGCTGGAGTCAGAGTTGCCCGGACGGAGAGTGCTTTCTCGAGAAAATCGCAAAAACGCTCGGTATCCTGGTTCATGCGTAATCCATTGGCCTCGTACGCCGAGGCCAGCATCGATCGAATTCTTGAGGCATCAAGAAGCCCGTTGTCCTGACCGCGGATCTGCTTAATCCGAGCAAGTACTTTCTGCTGCTCCTGCCTGTCAGGTAACCAGAGCGCCGGGCTGAGGAACGCAGAAATCTCGTCGGCTTCGATACCCTTGCGCAGTTCATCAGAGACCTGCCTGGCCAGTTCCCAGGCTGCTTCAGGATCGCTGTGCTGGACAATGATCGGAAAATTCAACAATGGCGATCCGAGCCGCTGGGTCAGTTCCCCTTCCAGTTGAAAAATCTTGGCATTCTTTGGCCGCAGACGCGTGAAGTCATCTTCGAATCGAATCATGAATACACCTGGCAGCGCTATCAGAGTTAATGCCCCGATAAGCGCGAGCGTGATGGTCGGCCGTCTTGTCGCTAACCGAACCACAGGGCCCAGGTGAACATCCATCCCGGGTTTTGTGCCGAGCACACTGTTGAGGAATGGGAACCGTTCTCTCATGGCAGCCAGAATCGTGAGCATCGCGGGCAACACGGTAAACATACTGACCAGCCCGAGGAGCATCCCAACCGCCGTTACCATTCCGAGATCCTGGAGACCTAGCATATTACTGAGCCGAAGGGCGAGGAATGCCGCTACAGTGGACATCGCCGCAGAGAAAACCGCCGGGCCTGTCTCGCAAAGGGTCGCTTTCTGAGACAGCTCCGGTCCAGAATTCACACGTTCCTCCAGGTACCGGTGGTATATGTGTACTGCGAAATCCACGCAGAGCCCGATCAGCAATGCGATGCAGATACCGGTAAGTGCATTCACTGAACCGAACACGGCCTTTGCAAATGCGAGAGTCCAGAGCATCGTAAGGATGAGTGGCAGGCCGACGACAATCACAGATTCGATCCGGCGAAAAAATATCAGATAGAGCACCATTACCAGGATAAACGACGCCCAGGCGCAGGTGATCAGATCATGCTCAATGATGGAGTGATAGTAATAAAGAAGTTGATACTGCCCGGTGTACCGCACTCTAGCCCCATTGACGTCAGACGCCGCGGCCGCCCTCTTTTCCAATGCCTTCAGGGCTTCCGTCAGCCTCTCACAGGTTTCGAAATCTTCAGGAGAACCTTTGGGCCGGGCGAGGATGACGGCCAGGTCGCCGTCCCTGCTCAACAACAATCCATCTTCGTAACGAATTTTCAGCTTGGAGAATGGTTGCAGGAATCTGTCAAGAACCAGCGGGCTGAACCCCAGCGGATCAGCGCCCAGTATCCTCGTGGCTACGGCGCCCGTGCCGCTCTTCAGGAGATCGCTGTTCGCCTTTACCTTAGGACCCCGGCCAAAATAATGTTGCCACCTTCAATAGTCCCGAAGGGACGGAGGCAATTAGCCCCAGGTTTCAAC
>JAQBXN010000192.1 GCA_027625095.1 Planctomycetota bacterium
TCCGGCCAGATGCCGATCTCTTTATAAAATTTTATCGCCCCCGGATGAAATTCAGTGCCTGTATTCCGGATCACATTCTTCGGGTTGATGGCCTTCCCGGCGGGATGCTTCTCCACAACCTTTTCCTTGTTGTCATAAAGTGTTTTCGTCAGACGGTAAATCAGCTCCTCGCTCTGCTGGGCGCTGGTGATCAGAATCATCGATCCGACATTGAGGCCATTGAAATCAGTGTCCAATCCTTTGTAAGTTCCGGCCGGGATCCTGGCGGGATGGAAGAATGGGTAGTTCGCCAGCAGACTCTTCATGGCTTCTTCCTCGAAAGGTATGTAGGTCAGTTCCTGTCCTGCACTGGCCTGCGTAATAGACGATGTGGGCACTGCCCCACCAAGGAATGCTGCCTCGACAGCACCATCCGCCATCATGTCGACCGCTGCCGACTGCGTCCCACTCTTCGCTGAAAAATCTTCATAACTGATGCCGTGTGCCTTCAGGATTGGCTCGACAAACATTTCGAATCCCGCACCGGCCGGCCCAATGACTACGTTCTTGCCTTTGAGGTCAGCAATGGTGGCGACGCCAGACGTTTTAGGGCTGACAAAGAGCGCGACATTCGGTGCCAGTGTCATGACCGAGCGGAGTGCATACTTTTGCTCCCAACCACTCTCGCCCCGCACTGCGAAATATGAGATGGCAGCATTGACAAGGGCCAGTTCTATCTCGCCTTTTTCAAGCAGGCGGATGTTTTCTTTTGAGCCCTTGGTGCCCTGGGCAGATACATTCCATGGGTTTTCACCTTTATAGGTTTCCAGCACTTCGGCGATGGCACCTCCCACCAAAAAGAACGCTCCACCGGGCGGGGCCGTGCCCACGCTGACAAAAATCCGCTTGCCTGGCGGCTTGGGCTGGGGTGTCTCCTGTTGCTTTACACCTTTTGAGACTTCAGCGGGCTTGTCCCCACCACCGCAACCAAACGCTACCAAAATCAACAGCGAACAAGAGACATTCAGGAAGTGCCGGATCACGATGTAGTCCTCTGAAGTGTGCCAAAATTGGTAGGGAATAAGGGCGGGCAAAGATATTGCATTCGGGAGGCTTGGCCACACTGGCGGCCCCGTACCCGCTCGTGAGATCTGGATGCTGGATTATGAATGATGGTGAGGGCAGCGATCTCGGCAATCCCGATCAAGAGAAAGTTTAAGTTTACGATTAAGAGCGAAGAGGGGTAAACACTTTATTCCGCAGCCTTCCTCCAGTACTCCACCATTCCATTCTCCCCACTTCTTCTACACCAAACCCTGGCGTTTTCTCACGTAGCAATCCGCGCACACCAGCAGGAAAAACAGCACCAGTAACGCGGGGCTGTTCCATGCTTCGAGGTCACGCACAGCGCTGAACTGAGTGGCATTTTTGTCCACACTCGCCAGCCATGAGTTGTAATCCTTGATCCACTCTCCATCCGATTTTTCAATGAGGCGGCCCAGGCCCTCCGGATCTCCTGACAGATTTGAAAACTCGCCCGCTGCGGCGCCAGCAAGAAACTCTTGTTCGGATTCGAAGTTGCCGTATTTCGCCTTCACCTTGTAAAGGCCCGGTTGATCGAGGCGCACCCGGTATTCGTAATGGCCAGGCTCTTCAGGCAGGTCTCGTGGGTACATGCGATAGGAAGATTCATCGGGCCGGAAAACAGTCACCACTATCTCCGCGTTTCGAATCGGATCGTAATTCTTATCGCGAAGTTCGGTGCTCATAATCAGATCCTGTCCCACTTGCGGGGTGCCGTCTCCAATGGATACAGAAGGCTTTCCAGGCTCCTGACCGGGGAGCGGCGCCAAGTATCGAACTGCATTGGCCAGCATCCCAGCCAGCGGAGTATCTTCGAATTCCGTCTGGAGGTGCCAGCGCCAATGGGTGTCCGCCGCGGTCGCCAGGACCTTTCCCTCGCCTACTGCAATGTAGCCCATGAGAGGGGCTTCTTTTTCTGCGATTCGTCCTCCCTTTTCCGTTACCGTGACCATGCGTGTCATCAGCGGCGTTGCCAGCGGCTTGAACCGGCCGACGTTGTTCGAGCCGTCGAGGTCGCGCAGGCTGTTCAGCCTTTCCCTGTTTTCATTGTCATCCGGCAGTAAACGAAGCAGAGGATGCTGGTAGGCAGTTTTAGGGATAGAGACAAAGAACATTCCTTTGAATTGATCTTGACCACTGATTGAGCTGCTCAGATCGAATGGCAGGATTTCGGCGAGCGCGCTCGTTTCGTAACCGCCGGCTTTATAAACATCCGAACCGCCCGAGACGATGAGGCCCCCGCCGCGTTTGGTGACAAACTGCACGATATTTTGCAGACGGGTTTCGGTCGTATCGCCACCCGCTCTGAAATAATTACGTGCAAGGTCCCGCAAGAAAACCACGTCATACATAAAAAGGTCGGCCTGCGAAGTAATCAGTCCTTCTTGAGGATTTCGGTGCAGCGGGTTGCCCTGCACGAAAACACCGCCACCCGGAAGATGCGTGATGCTTACCAGATTCACCAGTTCGTCTATTTCAAGCGCGGCCTTCACAATCTTGAATTCGAATCTTGGAAATCCTTCGATGAGAAGGACATTGATTTTTTCATCAATAATTGTCGCTGTGAAACTGGTCTGATTGTTCTCCGCAAGCGCATCCTTGGTGTCGAGCTCAACGGTGTAAGTTGGCTTCCCCTTTTTCGGCGGACGATATCGAAACTCGAATCGGCCATTCATATCCGGCGTCACCGTGACAGAACTTACTTTTTTCGAATTTTCCTTCAGCAAAACGGTGTACGAGGCTCCTGCAATTTCGCCGGAAATGGCTCCGCGCACGACGAGCGCTTCGCCCAGCCGGAGAATGGTTCGATCCGGTTCAGCGGATATTTGCGAATCCCTTGGCGGTGATGCTGAACCAAAAAGCTTCGCACTCACCTGTATTGACCTGGCCTTAAGGTCCTCACCAATGGAAGAGAGATCTCGCTGATCACTATCCCGCCCATCGGTGAACAAAATCAGGCGGTCGACATTCGATCTGGAAAGTGCGGCTCGGCTAATCGCCTCCTTGAATCGGGTCGGCCCTTTACCTGCCGTCTCACCGAGCGTTCCACCACTGAATGAACGGACGGAAAGCCGGACGGAGTCACCCACCGAATCCTGCAGCTTTTTCAGGTCCTCTTTCGCCAGGGCGTAACGAGACTGGCCATTGGCTTCCTCATAGGACATGGACGCGGAATCATCCACGAGCGCAACCCATTCCTGCCTTCTGTTGAGTTGCAACTCCAGATGAAGCTCGACTCGGTTCAGGCAGAAAAGGAGAACGGCCACCATGCCCAGGCGAAGGAAGAAAGTCCGAACCCGCACGCTGGTTCTCATGGAAATCTGCGGCAGGAAATTGATGCACGCTACCAACAGGCCGAACAGAACGATGCACCAGACGACGCGCTCTGAAAGTGGCTCTGCCGCGTACCATCGATGTTCCAGAATCTGGAACACATCTGCGCCTTTTTCCATCCCAAGCCACTGAAGCAACTCTTTCATCCCGGCCCTCCTTCTTCCCGTGCACCCACTCTTGATTGCCAGGCCCCAAGGAGCGCCTCAAACGCAAATGCCACCATGAGAAACACCGCCAGTAATGAAGCCCATTCACGGGACGAAGCGAAATGCGAAGCCAATCCATCAAACTTGATGCGGACGACATTGCTCTCACCAAAAAGGCGGGAGAGGTTTTCTTCACTGATGGTTTTCAGATCAGATTCCTCGCGGACCGGGTTCACCGTCACCCAGCGTTTCCCCCCGCTCTTCTTTGAAGGATGGGATACCTGATACGCTCCGGCCTTGATGATACCCTCGACTCGAATCTCAGATTCATCATCGGCAGAGAGTGGAAACTTGCGTTCCTCCGGGCCACTCACGTCTACGTTGCCCCCAAGGCTCCGGAACTGCGGAAGCTTGACGCGCAGAATCTCACCCACCCGCATGACTTCCGGGGCAGCCTCTTCCCGCTCTCTGGTGAGAACGTGCATGATCTGCTGGACGAATGGAACAAACAGAGTGCTGCGAGGAAGTGAACTGCTTTCGAGCGAAGCGGTGAAGAATTGCAGAACGACCAGCCCCCGGTCCCGCCGGACCACTGCTGCAAGCCAATCGCCATTTGCTGTACGCAGGGCGGCAAGAGCATTGCCCGTCGATTGAACCTCGTAGTATCGAGAAAAGTGAATATCGTCCGGGTCGCCCCATTCTTCTCGCAGCATGGGGA
The DNA here is from genome assembly GCA_027625095.1 of Planctomycetota bacterium. GTDB lineage: Bacteria > Planctomycetota > PUPC01 > JACPCR01 > JACPCR01 > JAQBXN01. Next base: position 4,261 of record JAQBXN010000192.1, read on the forward strand.
CGAATATCGGATGCCCGAGCTGGGCTTCGCTCCTCTGGAGGCGCTGCACCTCGGAAGGTTCTTTCAGTTGCCCGATACTCAGTCCCCCGAGCAACGCGCCATAAGTATCGTTAAAGCCGACTGGTGAAACCTCGTCCCCCGGGATGATGAAAAGCCCGCCGCCGTTTTGAACGAAGACCAGAAGGTCTTTGACCGATTGATCAGAAAGCTCGTTCACCCCATACAGAATTATGACCGAGTAAATCGGCAGTGAGACCCGCTCAAGCGCCCTGACCGTGATCCGTCGCATATGAATGGACGTGCCAGTCCCCAGTCCGAGTGCCTCGCCGGGGTTAAGCGCATACGCCAGTAGATCGACACCGTTGTAACTGAGTTCCAGGCTCTCTTCCTCGTCTCGATCTGCCGGCGCCACCAGCAGAACCTGACGCCGATCCTTCATGCGCATCGGCAGGTGGAATGCATTGTCCCCGGGCAACACATCCTCATCGATTTCTATACGACACGCGGTATCGACGGAACTCTCAAAACGATGCACCAGATCCATATGAGCCGCCTCGCCTGGCTGGAGAGTAATGCTGCGCTGAACGCCGGCGGTGTCGCCTTCCAAGAATCTTACAGATGACGTCTTCTCCTCTTCAGCGTTGTTTCGAATCACGGCGCTCAATCGGCTGCTGGAGCCGATGGTGACACGCTCCGGATTGAATGACGCGGATTCGATGGTCAGGTTGTCGTTTGTGCTGACACTCTCATCGATAAGCAACAGCTTGACCCGGCTTTCACCGAGGTGAGACCGAAACGAAGTGGTAATGGCTTCGTTGGACCCAATCTCTGCGAGCGCGTTGGCATAATTCAGGTGCTGGTGATCAGAGAAAACAATCGCGCATGAATTGATTTCTTTGCGACTGCGGAGCTGATTGACCGCGGCCTGAATCGTCGGAATAAGCGCAAGAGCGCCGCTGTCGCTGACCTCAAAGCCTTCCGCGATTTCACGTAGCGCTTTCTTATCCTGCAGATAAGCGGTTTCAGTAGTCACGTGGTCACCGACAAGAATCAGGGACATCCGGTCGTCCTCATTCATCCCGTCGATAAGCTCAAGGATCTGCCGCTTGTGTTGGCCAAAAAGTGAGTCCCCCTCACCGGCCTTCTGCTGCATGCTCATCGAATGATCCAGAATGACCGCCATTGCCCGCGGGCCGACTGTGCCGCTGCTGAAGATCAGCCGTGACATCAGCAATACGAACAAGGTCAACAGAATCAGACGAAGAATGAGCTGGAGAATGTCACGGGGGACAGGATGAAACGCGTTGGCGACGTCTTCGATGTCAAGAAATTTCAGCGTCGCCAGCGGCTGCGGTTTGAGCCGCTGCGTCTGAATAAGATGAATGATGATCGGCACGCTCAAGCCAAGGAGGCCGGCGAGCATGAACGGATTCAGCATCAACCCTTCCCTCTGGCAAGCCGCCGAATAAAGTGGAGCGAGAGGAGCTTGTTCAAATCATCCCCGTTGTTGATAAGCAGGTAATCCGCCTGAGCCTTCTGACAGTACTCCTCCACTTTATCGATATGCAAATGCAGCCGTTCAAGATATTTCACCCTCAACGCCGCCGGATCGCCGACGACCTTCCGTGAACTTTCCGGATGCCGGAATTCCGTCATCTGGTCGAACGGAAATTCGACCTCATTGCGGTCGAGAATCTGCAGCACGGTGACGTCCTGCTGCCTCACACGCATAATTTTGAGCGCGCTGAAAAGTTGTTCCGGTTCGTCCAGAGCATCGGTCAGGATGAACACCATTCCCCGCGAGCCCAATCGCTTGGTGGATTCCAGGGCCAGGTCACCGAAGCTCCCGCCGCCGCTTCCCGGTGGATTGGACAGGTGCTGATACAGGAGCGCAAGATGGTTTTTGCCCTGCCTGGGCGGTATATGCTCTTCAATGCCGGTCCCCAGGCACATCAAACCCACCCCATCCTGCTGGGTTTCCACCATCATGGCGATAGAGCCTGCAACCGTACAAGCAAGCTCCAGTTTACTCGGCAGACCAGCCGGCGGCGGAACGCGCATTGAATCCGAGGTATCCAGCAGAAGGTTCACGCGCATGTTGGATTCCATCTCATGCACCTTCACATAAAACCGATCGGTCCGAGCGAAGACTCGCCAGTCAATGGAACGGAACTCGTCACCCCTGCGATATTCGCGGTGCTCGACGAATTCGGTGGAAGCGCCGAAATCCGACGTTCGATGCCGGTTGTGATATAGACCTCTTACCAGAAATCGCGATTTGAGCTCTATGCCCTTGAGACGCTGCAGGAGGGCAGGGTCGAGGTTGATCGAGTTCGCAGTCTGAAGAGGCATGAAGAAGGGTTTTGAAAATGGAATAAAGGGCTGAGATTCTTCCCATGGAGTGCTGCGATTTGACGCAGCTATCATTTTCCCAGGTGTCTCGGAAACCAAGAGCGGTAGCAAGTCACCGCACTCCAAAGGAGGAAAGGCCCTTCCCTGGAGTACTGCAGTCGTTTGAAATTCACGCCGCGACAGCCTTTGGCTGAATCGCCTCGAGCAGTTTGTCCACGATCTTCATGGTATCGAGCCCTTCGGCCTGACCGTTGAAATTGAGTGCGATGCGGTGACGCAACACGCTCTTGGCCACAGCACGGACTCCTTCAATAGAGGCATGAGGCTCGCCATGCAGAATCGCATGAGCTTTTGCACCCAGCGACAGATACTGCGCTGCCCGCGGGCCACAACCCCAGCTTATGTAATCCTGGATAAAATCCGGCGCTTTGGGATGCTCGGGCCGGGTAGCACTCGAAAAGTGGACGATGTAATCCACCACCGGTTTGGCGATGGGGACCCGACGAACGGTCTCCTGGATCTTGAAAATCTCTTCCCGATGCATGACGGCACTCGCATCATTGAGACCTGCTCCGGTAGTTTTTGTAACTATCTCGGCAAGTTCCTCATCCGTCGGGTAATCGACAAACGTATTGAACATGAACCGGTCGAGCTGCGCTTCAGGGAGCGGATAAGTGCCTTCCTGCTCAAGAGGATTCTGGGTGGCCATGGTCCAGTCGTATGGTCTCGTTTCCGACGCTTACCTCGCGTTCCTGCATGGCCTGCAGCAGGGCGGCCTGGGTCTTCGGTGGCGTACGGTTGATTTCATCGGCCAGAAGGAGATTCGTAAAGACCGGGCCCCTCTCGAATCTGAATTCACGTTTACCGGTAGTCTTATTCTCTTCGATGACCTCTGAACCGGTAATATCGCCCGGCAGAAGATCCGGCGTGAACTGCACTCGCTTGAAATCGAGGTGGAGCACTTTAGCCAGCGTCGAGATCATCAACGTCTTCGCAAGGCCGGGCACTCCGACCAGGAGAATGTGCGCATCGCAAAAGAGGGCCATGAGGATGTCATCGATCACATCACTCTGTCCGACGATTACTTTGGACATTTCCGAATGAATCATTTCGTAAGATTTCTTGCACTGTTCAATGACGGCAAGATCGTTCTTGTCTTGAGACATGTTTTGGGTTCCTTGGGTAAAGATGCCGGCGGATTCTAGTAGTCAAAGCAAAATCTTGAAAGCGAGCCTGAGACGAAGGCCCCGGTTTTCAAAGAGGCCACGGCAAGCTCGTCAGTGACAGGATCCTGACTACGCTCCGGCCCCGACGCGTTCGGAGTCTCGAAGGCTGCCTCCAGTCCTGGTTATCCCCGCTCAACAGCCGGGAATGGTGGAGACAGATTTTTTATCTGTCCAAGATTCATCGGGACCTCGCTGCTGGACAGGGAATACTCCTTGCCATTAACGCGGATCGCGCGCAGCGTCCTCCGCGAGTTCGTCAGGCAAAGGCCGTTTCTTATTCTCTCGAGCGCCTTCAGCTTACAGATCTCATTCACCCGCGAGCAAACTCACAGGGTTCGGGCCCTGCGTTAGAGTCTCACTTTGTGACCTCTCCGCGTGACGCGGAGAATTTTCCTGGGAGCGGAAGCGTCTCGCTTCCGTGCGGAGGCGAGACGCCTCCGTTCCCAGGTTTGGTTGCGGCCGATAGGCTGCCTTAGAGGCAATACTGTCCAATTAAATCTTCCTGACAGGCTTTGCAGCCGGCCGAAGGTCGCAGGACAGGCTTCTAGCCTGTCCAGGCTTATGGGCGACGCCTGAGCCTTAGTAGTGAGAAAGAATGAATGAATCCGGTAACGCCCAGTATCCGCGTTTCCCCCATAGACAGATCGAACGCCAACCCATACAGTGCCGTTCGGCAAATTCTCTGCAGGCGAATCGTTTTACTGGATATTGAGGATTGGCATGGACGATAAGGGAAGACCCTTTTCATTCACTGATCGTTTGGATCTGTTGTGGGCCAAGAGCAGTCCACGGCACCCACTGTGGAAACACCTGTTGGACACCGCGGCAATTTCGTTGGCGTTACCCAATCCGGTCGCCAGCTTTGGATGGTTGGATGAACAAACTGCGCTGATGGTTGGCTTGCACGATATTGGGAAAGCGGATTCGAGCTTCCAGCACCAGGAAAAAAAGTTCTCGGAGGAACTGGCGGGCGCCGGCTTCCCGCTGACAGCGGATGCTCGATGCCGCCATGAACGTCTCTCCGCCTCTTTCATGAGGAAGAAACTGGAATGTGCAGGGCTGGACCCATTCACTGCATCCGCTATCGCACGCTGTGTTGCCGCTCATCATGGCTATTGGGACGAAGCGGCTCGTGACGTTCATGAAGCGTACTCCAAAGCGCAAGATGAGATGTGTCACATGCTGGAGAATGTGCTGGAAGTAAATGACCCTCCGATGGAACGCCCATCCGACTTAAGCGCGTTCGGAATGCGCCTGACAGGGCACATCGTGCTCTGCGACTGGATCGCGAGTAATGAAAAGTTTTTCACAGATGACCGGCTGCAGGAACTGGAAATAGACAATCCCACCGCCTACTTCGCCAAGTCGAAAGAGATAGCAGGTGAATGGATCGAGAAGCTGAGCCTGGAGCGAGACCAGTCGCCCGGCAAACCAGCACACATCGTGGAAACGCCGAGACCGATTCAGCGGGCCATACTTGACCAGGAAATTCCGCCCGGATTGGTCATCATCGAAGCCCCCATGGGCGAGGGCAAGACGGAAGCCGCCTGGATTCTGGCCGAGAAGTGGCGAAGCCACGGTTATCACGGGATGTACATGGCGCTGCCGACCATGGCCACCAGCGATTCTTTACATCAACGCTATCACGACGACTACCTCAAAAAGCTTGAACGTGGAAAAGATGCGAAACTTGTCCACGGCATGGCGTGGCTGCGGGACGAGCAAGAATTAGAGAAGCCACCGAATGTTGGGGAGCCAGGCGACGACCGCTCTCTGGCGGCGGCCTGGTTCCGACCGACTCGTAAAGCCATGCTCGCAGCCCACGGAGTGGGGACTGTGGATCAGGCAATGCTAGCCGGAATGCACGTCAAGTTCGGCTTTCTGAGGCTCTATGGGCTCGCCGACCGGGTGCTCGTTATCGACGAAGTGCACGCCTACGACGCATACATGAGTGCCATCATCGCCCGGCTGCTCCAGTGGTGCGCCTGCCTGAAGATTCCGGTCATCCTGCTTTCGGCAACCCTTTCCGCCAAACAGCGTGCGGCGATGATCGAGGCATACGGAGCTACTGGAGGAGACCCTGGGCCGGACGCCGCCTATCCGCTCATCACTGTTGTCGAACCTAAAAAGCCGGCGCGGTCAATTGCCGCCAGTGCATCAATATGCCGGACTTTGAGGATAGAGACTCTCCCTGACCATATCGGCAAAGCAACGAGCCACGCGAAGAAAACTGCCGGCATGGCTGAGAAGCTGGTCGAGCAGGGCGGTTGCTGTTGCATCATCCTGAACACGGTCAAGCAGGCGCAGGCCGTCTATCAAGAACTCAAGCTCGACGACAACGAAAAACTCCTCTTCCACGCCCGCTTCACCGCTGCCGACCGCGAGAAGATCACAAATCGGGTGCTCGGCATGTTTGGCAAAGAATCGACCTGTCGGCCCCAGAAATTCGTCCTCGTCGCCACCCAGGTTGTCGAGCAAAGCCTGGACGTGGATTTCGATCACATGATCTCCGAAATCGCCCCGATCGATTTGCTGCTCCAGCGTAGCGGACGCATCAAGCGACATGCCCGCGACAAACACGGCAAGCTGAAAGAGGAGGGTGGAGACGAGCGCGGCCATCCCGCTCTCCATGTGTTGCTGCCGAAACAGAAAGATGGTGAATGGGCCTTCGGCGGGACCGGTTACGTTTACGCAGCGAAGCCTCTATTCCGCACACTGGCGATTATTTCCGGCGGATTGAACGCTCGTCTTCCGGACGACTTTCGCCAACTCATCGAGCGATGTTATGGGCAGGAGGTATGGGTGCAGGATGTGGTCGCATGGGATGCCATCAGGAAGGCGGACGAGGATTGGGAAAACGAAACTCAACTGCTCCACAGCAAAGGCAGACAGTTCGCTCTTAAAACACCTAACCGGCGCTTTTTC
>JAQBXN010000049.1 GCA_027625095.1 Planctomycetota bacterium
TACAGGGCTAGGATTGCCTTCTTGATCTCTTCCCAGGGCGTTGCCCTGGGCTGGCATGTTTTGGCCTTACAGGCCGGAAATCGGCTGACCGCGACTTTTTACGAACGAAGCTGGCAGCTTGCTGCTACGATATTGGTATGACTCAACGAATAAGTCTCCCGTTAATCCTGTGCTTTGCGTTCATTGCATCTTCACTCCACTCTGCGCGCCCCGTTCGCTACCATTACGGGGACGCCTGGTGGTTCGAGTATGAAGCAGATTTCAGTACCGCTATTCTGCTCCATTTCGGCAAGGCCCAGCGAAAAGCCTCTCGTGAACTTGCAAAGGATCTCGGCAAAACTCGTGAGAAGAGGAAGGCGGATCAGCTCTTCGAAAAAGAACTGACCGATCTGGCAGATGAGGACGGGGACAAAGAAGTAGGCGCTCCGGAATTTCAGGTCGCTCAGCCCGATGCCCTCAAGAAAATTCGCGTGCCCATCGATGATGAGAATGTGCCTGCGAATGTGGTCCTGGATTACAGCGACAACCGGCGACGCTTTGAAATAGGAAAAGGTTTGCAGAGAGTGTCCGAAGGTCGATTCGGCGATGCCCTGCGATGGTCCGGCGAGGCGGCACTTGTTTGCAAAAACCTCCAATTCGCTTCGCCCCTGACTGACAATCAGAATCGAACCAGCAGCGGCGAGTCTCTCGAGTGCTGGATAAAGATTGAAGAATATCCTGGACGAGAATCATGCATCTGGTGGCTACAGGCGCCGAAGGAGACCTCGGGTGGCCGTCTGTTGCTTCACTCTGACGGACGGCTTGAGCTCAAACTTCTGCATCCGCACGGGAATGTTCCCAACCGGCTGACGCCAGAACAACGGGATCGGATCCTCGCCAAAGATTCCCGAATCATTTCGCCCGAGCCGATTCCTCTGAACGAATGGATCCATATAGCCTGCTACAACGATCCACCCGTTGTACAAGGCGCGGGCTCACCATTCCGACCGCGTTTGCGGGTCAACGGGATCGAGATGGCCTATTACCTGAGCGAAGTGAACAACAGCTACAATTTTCTTGGAAACTCCGGCGAAGGCACTTTGATCATCGGTAACAGCAACACTGCCGACCAGGGCTTCAAAGGCATCATTGACGAAGTCCGGCTCAGCACGAAAAGTCGTAACTATTACGACCGACCGGCGACGCCGTGGGTCGACAAGGCACTCGAGCGTGAGCTCAAATTCGATAAGCCCTATTTTTTAGGCAGTGGTACTCTCTTTCATGCATCCCTTGATGGCCAACTTTCCTACGATCTCCGCGCAACGCCGCGCAACGCCGAAACCACAGACATCACTATCAACCTTGAAGGCAAGAGTGTCGACGACATGAAAGTTGACGGCATCAGGGGCAAAGGATGGGTTATCGATCCGAACATTGCCTTGCCTCGACTCTCCATCCAGGGACTCGACGCGAAGATGGGGGCCTTTGAGTTCTGGCTGCGACCGGAAAACTGGGACAACTTTACTGGGCTCTGGCCGGGGCAGAGCGCCGAGCCGCCCATGCACTTCAGCATCATCCGCTTTTTCGGCAAGGATAAGCGAGATGGCGAGGTGAAGATGTTTATGGAGGTCAGCTTGCCTCGGGTCCGGCGCTTTGACGGGGGACGCTTCGCCATCGACCCCGGCCACTGGAATCATTACGTGGCACGCTGGAACAGCGGAGCAAAGACCGGCTCTCTCTTCGGAAACGGCCAGGGAATGAGCAGCGTCTGGCGTGCGGACGATCAGTTGATTGAAAACGTCGAACCAGCCTATGCCGAAGTTGGTGTCCCTCACAAAGACATCATCTGCAATCGCAATCTCCCGCCGCTCATTAATGTCGATGAGTTTGTCGCGTACAGCTATCCGCTCACCTCGGACGAAATTCAGCAGGCGATGTTGCGCTGGAAGCAAGTCCTTGAACCCATCCGGACGCACGAACGAAACCTCCACTACAAATACTCGATCGGCCGGCTCGAATTCTCGCTCCAGACTAAGCTGCCTGATGACGTCGTACCGGTCAGGGCAATCGTCAGTCTTGTTACGGAGAAAGGGGAGACGTTACTCGGCCCGTTTGAACAACCCATCGAAGACAAGAAGGCGTTCTTTCGTCTTTGTGATCGCAGGCTGCTCCCTCACGGTCAGTATCAGGTCAAGTATCAGGTCTTCGACCCACAGGACAAGATCGTCATTGACGACGTGAAGGATTGGGACTTCTCCAGAGAGCCCTGGCGGGATAACAAGATCGGCATCCTTACTGAAACACCTCCACCATGGACGCCTGTTAAAATCTCGAAGTCTGCAGTCGAAACGCGTATGACCAGATACGAGCTTGGCAGCAACGGCCTGCCCAAAGCGATCTATGCGGACGGGGTCGACTTGCTCGCCGGGCCGATTCGTTTCGTCGAAGACGGCGAGGCTATCAAAGGCAATCTGGTCGAAGTTATCGGCTCAAAGAATGTGGAAGCTTCCTGGCGCTCTCACTTCGACGGCAAGACCTGCGATATCGAGGTGCTGAACACTGTCGAATACGACGGAATGATTCGGTACGAACTGGAAATCAAGCCGAAGAAGAATCTTGCCGCGGAGCGTCAAGACAACATAGCTCGCATCGCTTTCGAAATTCCGATGAAATCTGAGCTCACCACACGCTGGATGTTTAATTCCTCAGGAACGACAGGCGTGAGTACAGGTGTCGTGCCTGCCGAGGATGGTGAGTTTTTGAGTTCGCGTCACCCGGGCTTCTGGCATGCAGACTGGGAGGCCCGTCGGAACAGAGGAAAAAAAGAGCAACCCAAGTGGGAGGAGTGGCAAGCATACGGTTTCCTCACCCAGTGGGACCTTAACGATATGAATCGCGGCCTTTACTGGTTCGCCGACCACGCTGGTGGATGGTGGCAATCGAAGAGTCAAAGCGCACAGCAATTCATTCGCGAGGGCAAGGCGACCATCGTTCGCAGCAACCTGGTCGCCAGCGCCACAGACTACAAGCCCGGCCAAAAGATCCTCTTTGGCATGATCCCGCATCCTGCCCGCCCTCTCGACCCTGGCTTCCGCAAGCTCGAGCGCATCAGCAGGGAAGAATCCAAGCAGTGTGAGGCATACGGTTCTGCGTTTCGGCCATGGCCGGACGATCCTCGGACGCATTCAATGAAACTTTTTCCTGCACCTGACCCGAAAAGAATCGGGGACGACAGCCCCAGTTGGGAATACGCGGAACGCTGCATTGCCGGAATGAAAAATGTTGCACCGCACGGCTACCGTTCAATGTATTTATCGAACTACTGGTACAGTTGCCGGGCCGGCGCCTACGATGGATGGGAGTGGCGCGGCGGCCCGACCAGCCAGGTCACTCACAGTCAAAGTTTCGTTGATTACCTCTGCTGGGAAATGAACGAATGGATTGGCCGCGGCATCTTTGACGCTATCTACCTTGACGAATGCTACGAGGCACCAAGCCGTAATGTAGAGGCCGGGCAGGCGATTCAGCTTCCTGATGGAACAGTGCAGGCCGGTGTGACGCTCTGGGGCTTTCGCGATCTCATGAAACGCTGGCGTAATATCTTTCATCAGCACAGCAAGACGCCCATGTTCACCTGCCACCTCACCCGTTCGATGATGTACTGCGGTATGACTTTCGTCGACAGCTATCTGGATGGAGAAGGCCATCCGACCATCACCGCCCGCAGTCGCGACTTTGTGGACGCTCTTTCGCTCCATCGCGCCGAGGTTCTGCAGAACGGCCGCATGTGGGGTGTTATCCCGGCCTTCATGGTTTCCCTCTGGGAAGGCGGCCTCGCCCAGGGCAAAGGCTGGAACCCGCACAAACAGTGGTCATGGCGGATGGCCCGTGGTGCGATGTCGTTGCTCGCACATTTTGAAAACGCCACCACCTACACCGACCAGGGCAGTTCGGTCTACCTGAATTATTGGAATGATGTCCTCAAGTGGGGCGCGGGTGAGCTGTCCGTGCCGTTTCATCCTTACTGGTTGAATGCCAAATTCCTGCACGCCGAGGGACAAGGCAAGGATACGCTCGTCTCTTTCTATCAACAGGCCAACAAGATCCTGGTGATTGCATCCAATCGAACCAATGCAAATCGTGAAATTAAGATCAAACTAAACCTCGCCGCGCTGGGCCTGAAGGATAAGAAACTCACCGCAACACAATGGGATACCGGTTACCCGCCCGCCGAAGGTGAGGATATTCTCAACGAGACCCAGCTCGCAGAACTGAAGAACGTCAAAGCGCCCGTCACTAATCTCTTGGATGGCCAGGCCAGCTCCACCGAATTCAAAGAAGAAAGCGACCTGCTCGAAGAACTTGAAAAATCAGAAGGTGGAAAGGATGCCCCGAGGCTGGAGGGAGATATTCTGATTCTCCCGACGCGATCTAAGGATTTCAGGATGGTGACGGTGGAGTAGGTGAAGACGTGTGGGGGATGGGAGACTTCTCGCCGCATTTCTTCAAGGAAGCTTGTCGTTAAAGAAGAGTGCATGGAATTTGAAAGCGGCGACGAGTCGGCGCCCCTGAAGAATCATTTCAGCACTCCCATCCTCCCATACGCCCACACCTCTTCCTGCTCCCAACCTCCCACACCTTTCCCTTACTCTTTTCCAAACCGGCTATATACCCGATTCTGCAGTTCACCGGCTAGTCGGGGATCTAGTTCCCGTAATCGGTTCAGTTGCGCCCTGGCTTCAAGCTCGTGGCCGGTTTTCACGAAGAGCGTTCCCATCCCGAAAACCGTCCGCGCATCATTCGGGTTCAGGCGATATGCCTCACGAAAGTAGTCGAGCGCTTCTTTCTGGGTTCCGTATCGGGCGCAAAGTAGGCCAAGCTCACGGTGCACTGAGGCATTCGACGGGTCGACCTCCTTTGCTTTCATCAACTGTTCATACGCCAGCTCAAACATTCCCCTGATGTTATAGATGTCGGCCAGCAGAATGTATGCCTGGGTATACTCCGGGTCGATGAGCAACAGTGTGTGAATCAGTGCAATCGCTTCATCCTGCTTATTCTTCTGAATCAGAATCAGCGTAAGGTTGTAGTAGGCGGTTTTCGATTTCTGATTGAGCTCGATGGCCTTGCGATATTCTTCTGCCGCTTCTTCAAGTTCATCGTTCCGGTGAAGCGCTATCCCGCGCTTGAGGTGCTGGTCGCTCTCGCTCTGACTCATCCAGCCCTTCAAGATGCCGGGCACCGAAGCAGACGGATCAGAGGGATTTGCCAGCAGCTTCTTCTCGATCTCTTTCGACACCCTGGCCAGGTCCGCGACCAGCTCCGCGTCGGTTACTGAACTTGAATACTGGTACATCTGGCCCATCGCACCGCCAACCAGACCGAGACACAGCAAGAAGGAGAAATTCAGTCGCAGGTGACTGAATGTCGTCGACTTTTGTCTGCCCGGAACTGGCAGCGCGATACCGAGTACCGCCCCCGTTACCAGCCCGCCCATATGCGCGGAGTTGTCTACCTGCGGAAAGATCCAGCCCACATAGAGATTGATTGCCACAAAAACCAGCCCCATCAAGAGTGAAAACAGCAGGTGGCATGAAATCTTTCCCGTCCTTGCATGAAAGATCGGCAGCAGTTTCAGCAGGCAGAGGATGTGCACCCCCATGAAGCCGAACAGACATGCCGAAAGGCCTACCCCGATTTCGGGGCTCATTCTGTAACTGGCCACCGAACCGGCCATTCCACACGCCACCAGTACGGACAAAAACCGGCGAGACCCATACGCCGATTCCACCCAGGTGCCGAGCATGACAAGCCCAAACATATTCACCGCAAGGTGCCACCACGCCCCATGAAGAAACATGGTCGTAACCAGTCGCCAATGCTGTCCTTGATCAATCAGATGATTGACCTTCGCTCCATACTTAATCAGTAAATTGACGGTTGGGTCGGAAGCGCCCGAGGGTACCGTCAACCAGTACATGAACAGGCACACGACCAAGACGAGAATGCTGAGGAACGGAAATGGCGGTTTAGGATCGGCTGTGTCTGGGGGGGTGGGAGTCTGGGAGCTTGAACGTGTGGGAGGGTGGTAGGGCTGAGATGTATTCGTTAACTCATCATTTGAATCCGCCTGCTCTCCCTCTGACTTCGCCTGCCCTTCTTCTGAATTCTCTTTCTCTGCATCCTCTGAATTCTCTTGCCCGAAATTCCCTGGCCATTCTTCCTCTGACTTTCGAAATTCGTCACTCATCTCATTCGCCCCTGAGTGAGCTGATGATCGGACTCCTGATAGTCGCGATAACCGCGGCCGTCCCGGATAGCATCCCGGTAATAAAGACCAGACCGAGCATTCCGAGCAGAGAAGCCCACGGTACATCCGAGCCACCTCCAATCAGATGCGGCGCAACTGCAAGGAGCGCGGAGACCGTGCCCACTAACAGGCCGACAACCAGAAGGAAGCCGTTCTCAGCCAGGACCACAATGGCCAACTGGCCGGTTCTGAAGCCAAGCGCACGGAGCATTGCCAGCTCAGCTTTTCTTTCCAACACATTGCGAAGGAGGACAGTGCCCAGGCCGAAAGTTCCCAACACAAGCCCGAGCCCGCCGAGCGTCATGAAAGTAGAAAGATAAGTGTTCTGAACTACGAGGTAATCAGCCAGCTTCTTGCCGGTGGAGACGGCATCGAAACCATAATCAGCAAGTCCGCCTTCGAGGGCGTTCGAGACTTCCGTCATGCGGGCAAAAGGTGTTTCAATCAGAAACGTGCGGTAACCGCCTTCGCTGGGAAACAGTTTCAAGAAATTCGATTCAGACATCACCAGTTCGCTTTGAAATATGCTCTCCATAAACATCCCGACGATTCGGGCCTTTACCATTTCGCCATTTTCTGCGCGCACGTCCATTTCTTTACCAAGCCCGAGGTGAAGGATCCACATCACGGTATTGAAATCGCCGAAGACAGGCACCACGCCCGGTTCGAGGTCTTCGTTGAGAAGCACCCACGGGTTTTCACCTGCGTAAGCCAGGGTTGATTGGAATTTGAAACCACCGCGCTCGATGAGTTCCTGAATGGCGCCGAGTATCTCAGGCTTCTGAGGCTTATAGAGATTGAGGCAGCTTGCGTCCTCCCCACTTCGGTGACGGAGGGGATAGATGCTTATGTCGCTGAGTATCTTTTCGGCATCCGCCAGTCCAACCTTGGAACGCCCGCCCTCAGAATCCAGGCTTTGATAAATCGGCAGGTCGCTTTCGGCCAGAAGAGCAAATCCGCCGTCACCAGACCTGAAATCAGGTTCTACATGCGATGGGTCGTGCCGGAATGCAGCTACGGCCACGATCATGAACGTAGCGCACGCGACAAGCGAAGCGGTCAGAATGCTTCGGTCCGGAGATCGTGAACCGTTCCTTGCCCCCAGTTGGACGAGGCCGGCCACTCCCCTACCGGCCGGTCGCGGAGCAGTTTCACGGCGCATCCAGGTGGATAGCAGCGACAGGGCGCCCGCGAGCAAAAGCGACCCGGATGAGAAGAACGCCAGTGCTGAAAGGGGCAGGCTCATTTCCTTCCCTCCAACCTTGATCACCGCATCAGTTAAAACGCCCCCTGCACCCGCGCCCGTTAAGAGTCCAGCAAGGACAATGCAGGCCGCGCCGGTTTTCACTCCCCGTCCCTTCCCTGCAGCCTCCATTTGTCCACCGCTTCCGGCCAAAAGGTTTCGGGATGACGACTTACTTAGTCTTCGCACCGTCCACCAGATCGAGAACAGCACGATCAGAAATGAACCAACGAAACCGGATACCAACCAGATTGGCGAGACATGAAGCTTTAGAAAGGGAGTGCCAATCGCATCCACCCACCAGGTGCGAAGCCCTTCCAGCATCAGCCATCCATATCCAATCGCACCGGCTAAACCGATGCAGCCGCCGATACCTGCAAGCAGGCTACCCTCTTTCAGGAGTTGCCGCTGCACTATCTTTGAAGTGAAGCCAGAGGCAAGCAACAAGCCCACTTCGCGCGCTCTTTGTTCGATTCCAAGCCGGAACAGTAAGCTCACGAGCACCGCAGCCGAGGTGATGAGGAATATGCTGAACCCAACGAAGAGCCCACCGAAGTCGGTGGCGCCGCTGCTCGCCGCGAGGCCAAGTTGCTTCACTGGGATCGTGGATATCCCAAACACCTCGGGATCGGCATTCTGGAGAATGGCGCTTTCGACATCGTCGGCCTGCGGTCCGCCAGGTGCATAGAGTCGTATGGCGGTCAGCCTCCCGAAGCGGCTGCTCCAAAGCTTTTGGCCGGTTTCCAGCGATACGAACGCCTTTGGCGTAGCCCGATATTCCTCCCAGTATTTCTCGTCATTGGGGCGAATGGACTTCAGATGGACGGGAAACGGCGGATTCCAATCGGCCATTGTCCTGGCCTCGTGGATGCCCGGGTATTCAGGAGTGAGATTTCGATCTCTGCCCAGGCCTTCCATGCTGACGATGCCTGCAAGTTTGAGGGAGGTGGACTTGGAAACCAGCTCGTTGTTGGGGCCGCTCATGTAATAAGAAATCTCAATCTCATCGCCGAGCTTCACCCCAAGATCGTCTGCAGCCCATGTATTCAAGATGATGGCATCGTCATCCGTCTCGTTCGTTGGCCCTGCTGAAAATCGCAAACGAGATTTGAGTACATCTTCGGGGAGAGCCGCGACCAAAGAATAGGGAATCAAGTTTGACGCGGTTGTCTTGGCCTGGGTCTCACCTTTCCTGGCAGCCAATCGGATCGTGTTGGCCAGGTAGGAGAAGACTGGAACGACCTTATTCTGGAGCTTGAGCCCGTTTACCAGCCGCTCAAGCGCCGGCTCAAGGATCATGCGGTCGCTTTCTACCGACACGTACCCCTCGCCCTGACGCACACGAATACCATAGTCCTCTATCCTGAGATTTTCCTTAACATTCAATTCTTTCTTATCGGGATTGGGCAACAGTACGGCATTGGCTTTCCCTGGCTGCCCGATTGCGCTCTGGAATGGCGCGAGTTGCAGATAAGCATTCAAGGGCAGATGCTGGGTGGGCTGCAGGCCGAATCGCCCGAAGCCTTCAGCCGGCACGATGGCAACAACCTTTCGTCGGAGAGCACTGACTGTGTCCGTCTTGCGACCCAGCGTAGAATCACGAGGAACAGAGCTTTGCTTCTCCACACGCAGCAGAACGTAATCGCCGAGGCCTGCACCGATTTCATTGGCGAGAGGCTCATTGAGAATAACCTCACGGCGTCCAGGCAACTTTTCTGGAAGGTATCTCCCCAGGTGCCAGAATCGTTCATCCACACCGATTACATTCACTTTGGTGGCACGCGATCGAGTCTCAGCATGCGATACGGCGCCGCGCAACAAGATAGCCGGTGCGGGACGCGTCGTGCTGACCGCAAGGCGATCCGCCAATGGTTCACCCATGAACCGATCACCGACGATAGCAATGTCCACGCGCCCCAACCGATCGAGGGTAAGTTCGCGCAAACTCCATCGTACCGAATCGCCGACAATCAATGCCCCCGCGAGGACAGAGGTGCCTACGGCCGCACCGAGGATGACCGCAAGGTTGGTTCGCTTGTAGTAGGCGAGACTTCGCAGGAGGAGAGTATTCAGGTTCATTCGCCACTCTCCTGGAGTCTGCTGACATGTGAGCAAGCACGGAGTTCGAGTAACGGCTTCAGCCGGGTTTTTCCGTTTGGGAAGACGAAGACCCGGCTGAAGCCGTTACTCCAACTCCGTGCCAGCCAGTTCTCGAGCAGAGGTTTGTTCATGGCTCACTCCATTGGATGCAGCTCACCATCGAGCAACTCCATCCGTTTCGGGAAAGTGGCGGCCAGTGTGGAGCTGTGAGTTACCGCGATCATTGCGGTGTGGTGTTGTTCGCAAAGATCGAGAAACAGCTTGCCGACAGACTCGGCGTTTACTCGATCCAGATTGCCGGTCGGCTCATCGCAGAGCAGTAACTTTGGCTTGTTGATCAGAGCTCGTGCGATAGCGATGCGCTGGCGTTCTCCTCCGGAAAGTTCTGCCGGACGGTATTCCATGCGATGGGCCAGTCCGACCTGATCGAGAAGTTCTCTGGCCCTTTTTTCGTGGTCAGGGCCTTCTGCGGCGACAATCGTAGGGAGAAGAACATTCTCCAGCGTTGAACATTGCGGTAACAGATGGTGCTCCTGAAAGACAAAGCCAATCGTGCCGTTCCGAAACGCCGCCAGCCCGGCGTCATCCAGTGCGAACGGGTCCTTGCCTTCCATCCGCACTTCCCCTCCGCTCGGCGGCTCGAGCGTTCCAAGAATATGAAGCAGTGTGCTCTTGCCTGAACCTGAAGGCCCCATCACCGCGAGACTTTCGCCAAGCGATAACTCGAATGAGACCTCTCTCAAAATCTGTAACGGTTCAGCGCGGGTCTCGAAAGTTTTATTCAGGTTTCGGACAGAAAGGAAAGAATCAGACATTTGATAGCCGCTTTCTTGCGCTTTCATCGGTTGGGGGTTTTCGAAACAGGAAGCGGTGACACCTCACCGCAGTCCAAATTCTTACAGCGGGACGCATGATATCACCAGTTCAGCTCAATGAGCCGAAAGTCATGCGGCGGGACGGTTACCTTTAGCACGCCGTCCTTGAGTTCGAGTACCTCTGGCTTTCTTTCCAGGGCCTGGAGATCCAGCGCGCCGGTTTCGTCCTCTGGGGCCTCCTTCTCGAGGGGAGTTGCTTCAGCTATTGGTAGATTGCTTTTGAGCTTTTGGATGTCGTCTCCGGCCGGCGGCTTCCATGAGTCAACGTCCTCAATCTTTATGTTTTGGTGGGCCTCAGCCGGGATGCCGATTTTCCCGAGGTCCAGGTGGATGGCAGCCTTTGCAGGGAGCTTCACAAAATTTGTGGCCACCACCAACGCTGTCCCAGGTTTCATATAGACCGTGACGCGAACCGGCTCCCTCTTGATTTCGTCACGAAGACGCTGATTGCGCCAGAATCGCTTGTTTGGCAGGTGTTCCTCAAGGAGCGGCGTATCGAATATCGTTTCAGTCGTCTTGACCACCTCCTTCTTATGGAAAAGAAATACCCTGGTATCCGGCTCTGAGTATTTGTTGAGGAGATCGACGAGCTCCCACTGCGGCGTCCATTCATTGAAATCAAAGAGAAGACGTACTGCCCACGCCGAGCGATACATGCGGTGAACCATGTGCGCCCAATGATCCTTGTTGCGCTTCCGCGTGGCGTAATCGTCCTTGAACATAAACGAAACAATGACGCCAGTACGCTCGGGCACATCGAGTGTGAGCAGACGATCCAGAGGCCAGGCATCAATGAATGTCACGCTGGTATCGCCGAAGCGTCCGACGTCTTCGCCGTCGTAAGCGAGGGTGCAGAATGCCTGGAACGGCATGCTCATGGTGCTGGTCTGATGGGTGGTAAGCAATGGCGGTTTGCCAAGCTCGCTGGTCAGCGTGTAGAGACGCTTGACGTATTCGCGGTAAGCAAAGAGCGCGTTTCCGGGCTGAACTCTACCGTCCGGCAGCACATAGGCGGCTCCTGTCGCCGCGTTCGTATCGGGCATAGGAAAGACATCATCGATGTAGAGCCCGTCCATGATGTCGCGGCGAATCCACTCGTTCATGTAGTAGACCAGGCAATCAACTTTTGATTGTGGGAATGAACATCCGTTGCCCCACTCCCAATTGAAATACGCACTGTGCGGTCCGGCTGTCACATAGCGTCGATCATGGTAAAGCATGTGAGCGCCGCCGATGGGATACTTTCCGATGTCTGCTTCCCGCTGCACTTTCGCTGCAGATTCGGCGAGTTCCCAGTTGTAATCTTTCGGCCAGTAATCGAATGCCTCTTTCTTGAAGGGAATGAGGAAAGGGGCAAACGTGGCGTTGCTAACGTGCCTGCCTCCAATGACGCCGACGACTTTGTTGTTGCCACGATTGTATTGCCGATGCTGTTTCGGCAGCGGCTTCGGGGGAGTCGCCAGTAAACCAAAGACCAGTTTTCGTGATTCCTTGAGTTCGAATTCCTCCGGAATGATGTGCAGGCCAATGGTGATGATATCCCCGGCACGTGAAATCGTAACGGCCGGCTTGCTCTCGCTTGGCACCCACCCCTGGTCGTTGTCCGCGAACCAGCAGAGGCCGCGAATGGGCCCGCCGAGCCACAATTGCGGAATAAAGTTGCCGACCGTTTTCTTAGAGATGGAGCCGTGCTTTGACCAGTTAAGGCTGTCCCAGACGACACCTTCACCATCGGCCAGGTAGCCGGCAGTTTCGTAACCCCGGAAGTCTCCTCCGGTGGGGAGCGCGTGGATCAGGTCCGCGTATTCTTTCTTTAACGGGATATGAATCGCTAAGTCGTGGATTTTCAATGAATTTTCGGATGAGAGGTCCAACTCGAACTTTGTCATCCCGTCGAATTCCATGAGAGCGTCCACTTGCAGGTTCAGAGGGCCTATGGAGATCTTGGAGGACCATTTTGCTGAATTCCTGTCCACGGGTTCAGGCCTTGCCGCATTTCGAATTTGTATCCCCGCGTCGCCGCCGACTCTAGCTTCCACACGTATCGGCCCGGCGAGAATTTCCTGCCCCTTCACTGCTATCTGGTCGAAAAGTCCGGTTTGGCCGATCGTGTAATCGCGTTCGATTACCTGTACCTTCTGTTCGGCCACCGTGACCGGGATGAACGGCGACGGCGGAGTCTCCGAGTATCCGATGCGATTGTTGAGCCAGGGAATGGGGGCGCGAACGAAGGCGCTGGTGAATTTGCCCTGCGAGCGGCCGCCTTTATCAAATAGTTCTCCCCGGCATTCGTAATCCCCTTCGGGAAGCTGGCCTACGGTGAACTCGGTGCTGCCTTTTCCGATTTTAAATTCGGTGACGGTGGACTCATCAATCTTCCTGCCATCCTGGGCGAACAAAGCAATCCGGACAGAGGATGTGCTTTCGTAATCGATAAGGTTGACCACTACCTTAATCCGAAGCTTTCCAGCCGAATACTGAAAATCGTAATCGCACTCTGCGAGATCGAGAGGCGACATCTTTTCGCCCGTGAACGACCGGAATGCATTGGCGATTTCTTTGCGAATGAATGGTTGCCGGTACAGCCTGATTTCGTCGTAGTGAGTCTTGAATTCGCTCCCGATCAGGATGTGGGTCGGAGCAGTCTTTGCCAGCACTTCATCCGATGCTTTTTTGCAGACACTGACCCGATGATCCCAACCGACCCACTCTCCGTCGAGACAGTAATTGGGCTGGTGGTTTTCGACAGTTTGCCCCCATATGACCGCCGCGTGAGTCCACTTGTATGGCATAAGATCGAATGGATTATCCATCTCGGTGCGGAGGCGGTCTGCGGTGACCGTGATCAATGGAATCGGTTCGGGCGGGACATCTCCCTGCTGCGGGCCCGGCTCGCCGAATACCGTGAGCAGATGCACCTTCGTATTTTTGTACTGCAGGGTGCTGTTCGGGTGTGGACGCCGGTTTAGATTGTCCCAGTTGCCAGGCTTGAACCAGAATTCAAGGGTGCCGCTGGTGAGCCGATAATTCTTCGGAAGATTGAGCGGAATGACGTGCTGCTTGTCCGTCAGTAGCAGCCCGTTGCCCTTAACGCCCGGAACACTTTCGGCGAGGTGTTCGGCCTTCTTTGTTTTTGGAACGAATGAAGGATCGAGTCCTTGGTCGTCTATTTCCGCGTCCAAGCCGTTAATTGCCTCTTCGTCAGAATCTTCCTTCTTACCGCCAAACAGGCCTTCGAGTCTTTCTTGAACCAGAAGATCCTGTGGGGAACGGAAGAATTCCCGCGTTCGGGCGAAGACCACGGAACGTTGGTTGGCTACCCACGGCTGTCTCACGACCTCATAAAAAGTACGTGTCCCGGATGAGATCATCAGATCGTCCAGTTCCCCGTTGAAGCCGGCAGTGCCTCGCGCATTGTTCCCTAACGCAATCATCGGCAGTGTGCTGGCGGGTGGAAAAGAGTAGTACGCGTTCTTTGGGAGCGCGGTGAGCCAGCGTCTGCCGTTGAGATATACGGCCAGGCCAGTCGAATCGACCCAGATGCCATTCACCTGCAACTGGATGTATCCCGTGACGGCGAAATGCACCCACTCATTCGCGGGCGTTGGCGAGTCAGAAAGGGTTTCCGGTAAGCCTTCACCGGTAAATTTCATTCGGCCGTCCGGCAAGATCGCCAGACGAATGGCCGGGCCATCGCCACCGGATGGAATCTCAAGAAGCACTTCTTCGGCTTTTGGTTGCGCTGAGGTGCGGCACCAAAATTCGATACTGAGCCCCTTCTGAATTGTCTCCGCTGATATGCCGCCGACTTTGGTGAGAATCAGCCGGCTGTCGCCGCCTCCGAATTTCGCGGCACTGCCGAACCTGCCATCCTTAGTGAGAGTAACGTTGCCATGTTTAGACGGACTGTTCTGCCAGGCGGTAGGATCATGCAGAAGCGTATTGTCGAACGACCATAAAATGACAGTGGACTCGTCGAGCTCGGCCTTGTGGATTGGGTCGATACGTTTGGGAACTTCCCGGTAGCTCTTGGTTTCACAAAGACCGCCAGTGAGGAGCAACGAGAGGAGTGTGAGACTACGGAGACGCATGAGTTACCTGTTCGCTCCAAGGCAGGCCCGCCTTATATCACAGTACTGAGCATCTCCCAGAATCCGTCGGCCTTGTAAAACTTCAGTTCAACGGTTCCGGCGAACGAAACGATGTCAGCGTTATCCAGCACGTACCGATTATGGGGTGTGAGTCTGCTCCTGTTAATAAAGGAGCCGTTGGTGGAGTCGGCATCCGTCAGGTAGCAACGACCGGTCGAGATATCCATGGAAAAGTAGGCGTGGAATTTGGAGATCGCATGGATGTCAAGAACGACATCGTTATTGCCTGCCCTGCCTACGTTGATCATGCCTCCGAATGCATTCGTTCCCCGCTTGACGAGCCGGTAAACGGGCTGGTCCCTGGGCAATATCCTGGTGGTGGCTGCCTCCAACTCTTCCGCGGTGAGCTGAATCGTTTGAAATTCGAACTTGTCGTCCTTCTTAGTCCCAGCCTTTTCCGGCTGCTGAACCATGAAAGGAAACTTGTATTGTTCTACAAAAGCCTCCCTCGACAGCCTTTCACGAATCGGCATAAATGTGGCAACCGTTTCCATCTCTCTTGAGTTTGCAGTGATGTCTGAAGGGGCGCGCTGAGGTGGGTTTTCTAAGCGCCGGAATGCTAGTTTGCGAAACAGGGTTGTCAACCTGAGCCCTCTCCAGGGGAAGCTGGAGAAAGGCTAGAAAGGTGAAAGAAGGGAGAGCGCTTGCGTCATCTGGCCCTGTCCATACGATTCCTTCCTTCGTGCGTGAGACTCCCCTGAATAAGCAAAACACTGGACCGTCGAAATGGCTATGCCGGAGAGAAGAAATATGCCTCGAAAGCTTTGTCTTGGATTGATGGTCTTCACCTGCGGATGGGTGCTGATGGGTATGGAAATGGTCGGGCCCCGGCTCATGGCCCCAGTCTTCGGGTCGGATATTTACGCCTGGGGCAGCATCATCAGTACATTCATGGTTGCCCTGTCCGTGGGTTACTGGGCGGGCGGCAGGTTGACGCGGAAATGGAATTCGCATTGGACCCTTACCATCATTGGCATTGCCACCTCTATTTTTATGCTTCTATTGATTGTGGACGTTAGCTACTTCGCTCACGGACCGCAGCCAGTGGGGGTAGAGGGAATTGAAAAGGAGCGCCCTTACATCCCGGTGCACAAATGGCTTAATGATCGACTGTTCGATTTCTGGATAGATACGTATTACGAAGGCGACGAAATGCTTGAGGCGCCTAACATGCGGTGGCCGACGCTGATTTCGTCATTCATCTTATTTTTCATACCGTCAGCGCTGTTGGGGATGGCTTCGCCGGTGGCTATTCGGTTGGCCACCCAGGAACTCGATCGGGTGGGTGAGAGCGCCGGACATCTGTACGCCATTTCTACAGCCGGCAGTTTTTGGGGTGTCCTTATCACTTCGTTTCATCTCGTGGGGCTCTACAAGAATCACCATATCTTCATTGCCTTTTCCACGGTGCTGACCGTCGCTGCCATACTGTTCGGTTTTGTATACCCGTTGACGCGACTCCCGCGCACAGAACCAGTACCTGAAATTTCAGAACTCAAAAAAGAGGAGATTTCCCCGGATGAATAAGAAACTCATTTTGGGAGCGGTTCTGGCTCTTGTGACCTGCAACCTGACCGCTCAGACCAAGGTCCTTTTTGAGAAGGAAAGTAAGTATCACTACATCAGGGTCGATGAAGAGAATGGTCAACGGACCATGCGTTTCAGGCGTAAGGGTCTGGAATATGATGAGTCACGCTACGACCCGAGTCAGCCGAATATACCAGTGCTGAGTTATACGCGGCTTTTCTTTTCTGCGTTCCTTTTTCGTCCGGATGCAAAGCGCGTACTGATGATCGGTCTGGGCGGCGGAGCTGTCCCGCGCCTGATTCATCACTACATGCCGGACATCCAGATGGACACGGTAGAACTCGATGGCGCGGTGCTCGAGGCCGCCGAGAAACACTTCAATTTCAAGAGGGACGACAAGAATACAGTGCGAATCGGAGACGGGCGCGTGCATGTGCGGATAATGCTTCGGCAAAAGGTGAAGTACGACATCATCATGCTCGATGCCTTCCGTGGCGGGTACATTCCATATCACCTCACCACAAAAGAATTTTTTCAGCAGGTGGAGGGCCTCTTGAGTGAAAACGGAATCGTCGCCGCGAACATGCGGCCTGATTTCAAAATTTACGATTACCACAAACGGACGATGGCCAATGTCTTTCCCTCGCTCTACACGTTCGGCGCGACAGGCAATAAAATCTGCGTGGGCATGCCTCGTCGCACTAACGTCCACAAGAATGAGATGATGCAGAACGCCATCAAACTTCAGAGCCGCCATCAGT
The DNA here is from genome assembly GCA_027625095.1 of Planctomycetota bacterium. Taxonomy (GTDB): domain Bacteria; phylum Planctomycetota; class PUPC01; order JACPCR01; family JACPCR01; genus JAQBXN01. The sequence continues at coordinate 16,947 of JAQBXN010000049.1, forward strand.
TTGAATTCAGGCTGTCTGCCATCGTTGATGAATTCCAGCCGGAAGTCGATTACGAGACCAAGGGCGAGATATTCACCGATGATTACGCCCCGGCAAATATCCTGAGGGGGATACCCAGGGAGTGACAGATTTTGTCTGATTCGTCTCAAATCAATACCGCAATAGAAGTCGTTCGCGAGGCGGGCCAGATTGCTCTTGAGTATTTCTTGCGGCCTGAGCTGCATACGGAGCTCAAAGCGGACCGCAGCCTGTTGTCCGAGGCGGATGCTGCGACGGAGCAGTTCATCATCAAGAAGCTGAACGAGAGTTTTCCTCACTACCCTTTCATTGGGGAAGAGACGATTTCTGACAGGGCGGAATCGTTCTATGAGGAGGCCCTGCTGGCGGACCGCACGTGGGTACTCGACCCAATCGATGGCACGAATAATTTTGTGGCCGGCAACCCTGTATGGTGTGTTTCGCTCGCCCTCATGGAGAAGGGGAAACCGACGTTGGGTGTAGTCTACTTCCCCGCGCTTAATGATGAGATGTACTATAACAATGACGCAGGTTTGTGGCGGTGTCCGAACGCCTCGCGGGAGGGTCACTCCACAAAGGTTACAACCGCAAGAGTCTCCCTGGATGCCAAACCGCTTTTCATGGTCCATGACGGTTTCTTCCGCCGTTATGACGTAGACCTGCCGCTCGTTCCCCGCATCAGCGGGTGCACCGTATTAAATGTTCTGTACGCGGTCATGGGCAAGGCGGGTGCGGCTTCGCAGAGTGCGCACTTGTGGGACTTTGCGGCGCCGCTGGCTTTTGCGGAGGGGATGGGCGCGACGATGGTTGGTGCATTTACCGGTAAACGAATGCATTCGTTTCAGCCGGACGATTTTTATCTCGATCCATCAGAGCCACGCCGATTGTGGAAAGTGAGGGAGCAGACCCTCATTGCCGCCGAAGAGACGGTGGAGACGTGGAGAAACGCGTTCAGAATCAAGGAGTGACGTCAGGCCTCGGCAGGCCCGGCCACGGCGGCAACCTGTGAGGCAGGGGCTCGAAGAAACTTGTGGATTGAGTTGCAGATTCCTCGAGCATCCAGGGCCAGCTTCTCCATAAGCACAGATCTGCTGCCATGTTCGATAAATCGGTCGGGGATACCGATTCGGCGAATTTTATTCAGGTCAAGACGGTGGTCGGACGCGGTTTCAAGGACTGCCGATCCGAAGCCTCCATGAAGGGCGTGGTCTTCAAGAGTTACGAGCATCGGCACCCGTCCAGTCCACTCTTCCAGCAATCTCCAGTCGACCGGTTTGGCGAAACGTGCGTTGATAACTGCGACTGAGATTCCTTCTTTTGCCAGGGCGTCGGCGGCTTCGAGAGCCGGAACAACCATCGCCCCCAGAGCGAAGAGAGCCAGGTCTTCGCCTTCTCGCAGCACTTCGCCTCGACCATGCTCGATGGGAAGAGGCACATCATCAAGGTCTTCCTTTGGAATACTCTCTCGAGGGTAGCGAATAGCGATTGGGCCGGCGGCCTCCATCGCGTAGCGCAGCATGAGATTCAATTCGCTGCCGTTTCTGGGGGCCATGATGCTGATCTGGGGCAAGGTTCGCAGAAATGCGATATCGAAATTTCCCTGGGCGGTGGCGCCGTCCCCGCCGGTGATGCCAGCGCGGTCGATGGCAAAAATCACCGGCATATCCTGGAGGCAGACCTCGTGGAAGACCTGGTCATACGCACGCTGCAAGAAGGTGGAGTAGATCGCAGCGACCGGTCGCATGCCACTCTTTGCAAGGCCGGCCGAAAATGCCACCGCATGCTGCTCGGCTATGCCGGCATCAAATAGTCGTTCTGGAAAACGCTCGCCGAATTTGTCGAGTCCGGTTCCCTGTGCCATCGCGGCGGTGATAGCCACGATACGCGGATCTTCCTCGGCCATACTGATGAGTGTCGTCGCGAATGCGGAAGAGTAACTCGGCCGGCCTGTACTCTTGGTTATCTCGCCCCCAACTTTAGTAAATGCTGTAGGGCTGTGATAAGTGACCGGATCTTTTAAGGTGTACTCAAATCCGTGGCCCTTTTCACTGACCACGTGCAGAAGGACGGGACCTTTCAGTTCCTTGACCATGGCAAGCTCTTCGACCAGTTTTTTCATGTTGTGCCCGTCGACTGGGCCGAAATAGCTGAGGCCCAGTTCTTCGAAGATCGTTCCCGCAGGCATGATCCCGTGCTTGATGGCTTCACGGAAACGGTTCACCGTGGATTCGAGATCCTTGCCGATGGAGGGCACGAGGCTAAGCAGGTTGCCGATTTCTCTCTTCGCTTCTCTGTAGAACGTGGCGGTGCGCGCCTTATCCAGATAGGTCGAAAGCGCTCCTACATTGGGCGAAATCGACATCTGGTTGTGATTGAGAATGATGAGAAGGTTTTTTCGAAGTGCGCCCGCGTTGTACATGGCCTCCATGGGTACGCCGGCTGTAAGTGCACCGTCGCCGATCACGCAGACGACCTTTCGATGGCGCCGCACCAGGTCATCGCCCGCCGCGATGCCGAGACCGGTCGAGATCGAAACACCTGCATGGCTGGTCAGGAATGGGTCGTAATCGCTCTCTTTCGGGTCGGGGAATCCTGCCAGGCCGCCGTACTGCCTGACAGTATGAATCTGGTCGCGGCGTCCGGTCAGAATCTTGTGTGGGTAACACTGATGCCCGACATCCCAGATGAGAAGATCTTCAAGAAAATCGAATGTGTAATGGAGGGCGACCGCCAGGTCTGCGGCGCCAAGATTAGAAGCGAGATGGCCGCCATTGGCCGATACCGCATCAAGGATCAACTCACGGATTTCACCAGAAACCTGGCTGAGCTCCATGGTACTGAACTGCTTCAGGTCTTTAGGGCCGTCAATTTTGCTGAGTAATCTTCCCATGAATGTCTCCCCGTTCTAGGCGTCTGATGATCCTGCACTGGCCGCCGACGCGTTTCAGGCCTTCAAACTAGCCGAAATCTAAACACTCTCTCTCCTCTTCACAATCCGCATCGCCGAACATTTTTTAACATGCCGGGCCTGGCTACCGACCCATCCATCCCCCGTCTACCGTCAGGATCGACCCGCTTACATAATCTGAGGCGGCAGAGGCTAGGAAAACGACCGCTCCCTTCAGGTCCTCTGGCGTGCCCCAGCGTCCGGCGGGGATACGGGACAGAATGGCCGGATTGCGCTCCGGATCTTGTTGCAACGCGGTAGTATTGTCGGTGGCGATGTAGCCCGGCGCGATCGCGTTTACATTTACGCCTCTGCTGGCCCATTCATTCGAAAGCGACATGGTGAGCTGCCCGATGGCCCCCTTGCTCGCCGCATAACCGGGGACGGTGACGCCGCCCTGAAACGTTAGAACGGATGCAGTAAATATGATTTTCCCATTCCCGCGCACGACCATTTCCCTGCCGAATTCCCGGCTCAGAATGAACTGAGCATTCAGGTTCACTTCGATAACCGTGTCCCAATATTCGTCTGGATGCTCCGCTGCAGGTTTGCGCAAAATGGTACCGGCGTTGTTGACCAGAATATCAATCGGTCCGCATTCTCCTTTGACCTTATTGATAAACTCGTAGAGGGCTCGGCGATCCGAAAAGTCACACGCGTAACCTCTAAACCCCCTTCCCATACCGGTGACCGCTTCTTCAACTTCGCTGCCAGCCTCGAGCGAAGCACTGACGCCAACAATGTCCGCCCCAGCCTCCGCAAGGGCTTCGGCAAACCCGCGGCCGATGCCGCGCCTGCAACCAGTGACGAGAGCACGTTTACCTGTAAGTTTGAATTTATCGAGGACAGACATGGAACGAAATGAGTAATGAGTAAGTCCGGATTTTAGAAAACTGGCTGGTGTAACGAGTTTAATTTATCTCTCACTCCCGGGTTGCGCGGAGTCGAGACCACTTTTAACCGGCCACTGAATCGGGGCTACTTTTGCTATCCCGGGAGCAGCGCTTTGCATGAGCCCGGCTCTACATAATCGCCACTCGGGAGCTCAAAGGGTTCACGGGAAAAATTAGCGACTACCTGAAGGCCGTTACCGAAGTGGCTCAGTTGAACCAGGCGATTATCGGTGAGCCAGCCGTGGAGGAGGAGTTCTTGCCCGGCGGTCTGCAGGTGGACTCGACTGGTCGCGTTCATGAGGCCGGCGAGGCGCCTTCCATAATTATCCAGGGTGGAAGGATGAGCGATGGTGACTACTGGTGGATTGCCGTAAAGAAAATCAAAGAGAGCGCGGACTCCGTTGTCTTCGGCCGATGTGTAGCTGTCCTGATGGTGCCATGTGGAGACGACGGCCTCATGATAGACGAGATTGAAAAGTGGAATCCGCATAGTCGGGTCCAGATTGAACCGGTGGGCGGCGGGGGCCTGCTCGATGAAGTAGTAGCGCGCCAGGCTCATCTGCCCGGCGAGAAAATCAGCGTACCCGACCCCAAATTCCATACTGCCTTCCGCGCCAAGGAGCTGCGAAGAGTTTTTCGCAAATTCCAGGAGTTCTTTGCGGGATCGAATGTCATCTCCGCGAGTGGATCGGTTTTTCTTGTCGTAGTTTTCACGTGCATCCACACAGGCGCCGTCCAGCACGATGGAATCGAACGGGCCGGCTTCGAGCGCTGGTGGGAGAAACTTCTCAGCAAATTCGACCTGTTGATCTCCAGAGATCCTGAGGGCCGGTACTCTGGATGAGCCCAGGAAACCTCCGTAAACACTGTTGCCATTAGAGCCTTTGGTGACTGCATCTGCGACGTGGCCCGGGAAGCCATCGAAGGTATCACGGAAGCAGGCAGCCATGCCTGGTACGTAGCCGAGATGATTGACGAAATCGATCAGGCTTCTGAGGCCTTCTTCGCCGCCGGCTGCCTGGGAAGGAGGCATCTGTTCGGGTGAATTGTAAGGCTCCTGCTGCCAATTACGGAGATGAATGACTGCCTTTTCGACGCCGAGACTCTTGAGCCGTTCACATTGTTCGGCGACATCCTCGAAGGAGAGCTGACCGATGTGGAAAGCTACGTGTGCCGCGCCGCGAAGAAGCTCCGCACGTTCCGGGGAGGGTGACGGAAAACGGCCACGCTCCCTGAGATATTCCTGGTAGCGTTTTGCCTGGGCCAGGTATCCATTTTCCGCGTGAAAATAAAGCCTGAGCCGGCGGTCATAACCCATGTTGCCCATGGTCGAACGCCAGGCCGGCTGAGCAGTAAGCAGGGTGCCGTCCCGGTAATCATGTGATCCGAAAAGCACGGATGCGTCTTCCGGGGTTTCAAGGATATTGAGAACGCCGTGTCCCCTGGGCAAGCAAATCATGCCAAAGAAGGGCATGCTGAGATCCGATGTGTAGGCATCGAGAATCTGGCCATTGAGGAATCGCTGAAGGGCATAGTCTTCGACCGGGTACAGAATGCCCTGCGAGTGCGGAACTACCAGTATCGAGTTATCGGCCAGGAATGGCGCCGGATAGGTGAAGGTCTCGAAGGACGTTTCCTGCTCCGGCTGCATCTGAACACGGATCTCGGGGAGTTCATCGTCGAGCTCCCAGATGACACGCATGCCGAGTCCGGCGCCGGTTTGCATGTAGCCGGAGACATTGCCGTCTCCGGGTGCGTAATATTCCGCGCGCAACGAAGTCTCTTGAGATTGCTTCCAATTGAAGTCCACCCGCCGATCAAACACCTCGACTGCGGCAGAGCGATGGCAGAAGCGCACGATCAGGTGCTGGTTCTCCATCACGAGTCCTTCGTCTGTTTCACGGACTATTTTGGGCATCGGTTTCGCCGTATTTCGAGTAGGTAGGATTTAACAGAGCTGACTCATCCGAATTGCGTGGGGAAGAGTCTTTGTTGAGCTCTCCTGAGTTCGGAGTTCTGGAGTCAGGAGGTTCCAGCATCGGTTGCGGTCCTGCCGCGTTACATGTCCATCAGGTTCATGAACTCGGCTCTAGTTTCCTGATACGTTCGGAAGTGGCCGAGCATGGCAGAAGTGATGGCAGAGGAATCCTGCTTTTCTACGCCTCGCATTTGCATGCACATGTGCTCGGCTTTAATCACCACGCCTACACCGCGGGGCTGGAGGACCTCGTTGATAGTTTCTGCTATCTGCATGGTAAGACGTTCCTGCACCTGGAGACGGCGGGCGAAAATATCAACCAGCCGGGCGATTTTGCTGAGACCGACAATCTTGCCGGCAGGGAGATAGGCCACATGAGCAACACCTATGAAAGGCAACAGGTGGTGCTCGCAGAGGCTGAATATCTTGATGTTCTTTACAAGAACCATTTCATTGTAGTCCTCTGTAAAGAGAGCGTTGTTCAAGACTTCGTGTGGGTCTTCCGCGTATCCCTTGGTGAGATACTTGAGGCTCTTATCCACTCGCATCGGAGTCTTGATTAGTCCCTCACGAGACGGGTCTTCACCGATTCCTTTCAGCAGATCAGTGATTAACGGGGAAAGGTCCCCAAATTCAGTCGGCATGGAGATGTTCCTGATTTGCGTATAGACGCCCAGTTCCGGGCGAAAGGCGCGGCAAACTACCAGACGAGGGACCTGTTCGCCACGCGGGAACTTTGAGTCAAAGGTTGAGAGTCAGGAGGAGCGAAACTGCTGGTCGGCTATTTTATGGGCAAGCAAATTAAGAAAGCGAAGAAAAGGCAATACGGATCAGAGTCGGAGAGGAGAAGGCTTGGCCCGGAAAAAGAATGAAAAAGGGATTTCAGATGCTCGTTACAACAACGTATTGGCTCTCGTCGTAGGGTAAAGCAGGAGTAACCAGCCGAACGTCATTGCGGGCGTAGTGGAAAGCGGCGGCACGTCGCCACTTCGTGCTGGTGTTGCTGGAGGATTGATGGAATGTGCTGCCATGGTGAAAGGAGACTCCGCCGCGTGGGACGGGCGCGGGGGTCATGGGGGCTTTGATGGCCGTCTCGGGGGGGATTTGCAGGTTGTAGGGTTCGTCCGGCGGTGCGATGTGTTTGATTACATCGCCGTCCTGAGTGCCCTCACCAAAGTACAGGCAGCCGTTTTCAGTGGTTGCCTCGTCGAGGGCGATCCAGACGGTGACCATTCCGTTGGGGTCATCCGGTCCGAAATAGAAATTGTCCTGATGCACCGGTTTCGGGCCGCCTCCTTCTGGAGGTTTGAGGAATATCTGGCTGAAGTAGACGCTGACTCCTTTGCCGATGAGTTGCTCGACGCAAGAGACCAGGTTTTTCTTGTGTGCGAGGTTTCGAAAGACATCACGCTGAAAGACCGGCATGTCGAGCTTTCGCAAGACCTCAGCGTTCTTTACCCCGCGGTCAAGATACCAGGCTTTGTCGCGCTCAGAGAGATTCTCAAGAATCAGATTGCCCCAGGAATGAATGTCCTGGATTGCTGCATCGATTTCGCTTGAAGAAAAGAGGCCGGGAAGCGTGAGGTGACCACGCTCTTTGAATTCCTGGATTTTGGCTTGGGTGAACATGGGCGTGTACTATTCAGCAGCATGCTGCTGCTGCCAGCTCGTAGTTACGAGTACTCGATATGAGGTCTCAGTAGGGGTATCAACTCGTCTGCGGTCTCGACCTGATAATCTGGAGCCGGCATGGTCTCCGGTGGCTCCTTCGACGGGATAAGTGCGGTTCGCATGCCTGCAGCATGTCCAGTAAGGATGTCGTAATGATAGTCCCCGATGAAGATGCAGAGTGACGGTTCAACCCCTAACAGCCTGGCGGCGAGGAGGGCCGGTTCTGGCGACGGCTTGACAGGCGCGTCCTCCCTTGTGACTGAGGCTTTCACGCGGATTTTCAGTTTGCTGAGCGTGATATCCAAACAGGCGCGACTGTTCCTTGTCACGATGGCGATTGGAACTGAGGCTGCGTACAGAAAGTCGAGAAGCTCTGGGACTCCAAGGTTGTATTCGGCGCTGCTTGCGGCTCGAGCTTCAAAATCATCAAGCATTTTTGAACGCCGGTTGCGGTCATCCGAGTCGAGTGTGTCGAGATATTCGAGGATTGGGTATTTCCCCGGAATCTCCAATGCCTCTCGAATGGCGTTGAAATCCAGGATGGGCTTGGTGAGAGTCCCATCCAGATCAAAAATGATACCTCGGATGGCTTCGGTTGAGGGGGTCACTCTTTCTTCTTGCCGCCCAGGAAGCTAAGCAATCCGCTTCCCTCCTGACGGAAGGTGAAATCACAGGCGACGGAAGTGTTCTCCTCGTCGCCTGCGAGCTTGGTTTTGGCGATTGCCTGGGGGCGTGCGATGAAGGTGCTCGTGCCGCTATCCTGTTCCGCGCCGTCAGAGTCCGCGTAAATGATAACGACTCTCAGAACATCACCATCTTCCAGTTTTTGTTCATCCTTGATTCGTTGGTTGTTAACGTAAAAGCCATGGGTGCTGCCAGTATCGTGGATAGAGTAATTACCGGTGAAGGACCTGCGTATCTCAAAGTGATACTTTGAGATTATGCGGTTGTTCAGCACAATGTCGTTATCGACTTTGCGGCCGACGCGGGTGACTCTGGATGTGAGCGGAAATTCTTTTCCTGTCTGGTTGTCTACAAGTTTTGCTGTGGCCATAGTTCTTTGGCTGAGGAAATGAGCCCATCATCGGCCTGCGATGGGCCCGTGTGTACGGGATGAATTTAACGTCCGGCCCCAAAATGCCCTAAGGGGTGATTTTCTTTCAGGCTTCAGCCTTCAGCTCTGCAAGGACTTCTTCCGGAATCTCAAGGTTGGAATAGACCCCCTGAACATCATCATGATCTTCGAGATCTTCCATAAGCCCTAACACTTTTCTACTGTCATCTGGACTTGCTGCAATCTGGTTTGTCGGAAGGTAGCTCAGTTCAGCGATCTCCGCATCGATCTCATTTTGGTCCAGAACGTCCTTAATGCTTATGAAATTCTCAGGGCTGCAAGTGATCTCGAAATGCTCGTCGGCTTCATCGAACCCGTCTGCGTCTGCCTCGAGTGCAAGCTCCATGAGCCTGTCGGCGTCGATTCCGTCGAGTCGTTGTATAAGAAACAACCCCTTCTTTTCAAACTGCCATGCGACACTCCCCGGCGACCCGAGATTCCCGCCCTTCCTGTCGAATATCTTGCGTACCTCGGCGCTGGTTCGGTTGCGATTGTCCGTCAATCCTTCGACGAGCAGTGCAATCCCTCCCGAACCGTAGCCTTCGTACATGATTTCAAACAGATCGGCCTCGCCGTTTAAAATACCTGCACCGCGTTTGATTGCCCGTTCGATATTGTCTTTGGGCATACTAACCGCTTTGGCCCGATCTATGGCGTATTTGAGATGGAGGTTTGCCTCCGGGTCTCCGCCACCGTGACTTGCGGCGGCGATGATGTGTTTTGCAAGCTTGCTGAAGAGCTTGCCACGCTTGGCATCGTTGGCGCCTTTCTTGTGCTTAATGCCTGACCAATGTGAATGTCCAGACACCTATTTTCTCCTTAGCAGATGGTTGTCATTGTCAGTCCAGACTCTCAAGTTTCTTCCTGACAGAATTCATTTTAGCATCGATCTCAAGAGCTTTTTTCCAGTGGGCTTTAGCCTCGGAAATTTCGCCTTGAGCATGGTAGATGTCACCCAAATGGTCTCTTAAGACCGAATCGTCGTGGATGGTAATGGCTTCGTGAAGTTTTTCCAATGCCTCTTGGTGTCGCCCCATTTTAAAGAAAGCCCAGCCAAGGCTGTCAAGGTACGCCCAGTTTTTGGGATTGGCCTTGAGGGCATCCTGAATCAACGTGACTGCCTTCTCCAGATTACGCCCACGCTCGGCGTAAAAATAGCCGAGATGGTTCAGTGCCCGATGATTCTTGGGATCCTTTCGCAATACGTCCTTAAGGCTTTCTTCTGCTTTGTCGTCCAGCTTTTCCTCGTCGTAGAGCATGGCCAGGTACAGGCGTGTGTCCGCGTGATCGGGCAGTTTCTCTAATCCTTTTTCCAGGACGAAAATGGCCGCAGGCCGCTTCTTGAGGGCCGTGAAAATCTGGGCCTGCATTCGGGACAACATGACGAATTCCATCTTGTTGTCCGTATGCTGCTGGATGAGACTCATCTCCTCGATGCACTTCTCTGCATCTTGGTCACGGCCCAGCGCAGCATAGGTACGACCCATAAGCTCGTATGCCATCCGATTGACCTTGTTGCCGAATCGTTCCAGATATTCCTGGCCCACTTCAATGGTCTTGTCGTGTTCAGCAAGGAGCTCGTAACAGTAGACCAGACGGTACAGGGTGTCTTTATATTTAGGCCAGAGTTTCCTGACGGACTCGAGCACCTGCACCGCACGCTCGTAATTCTTGATATCTATGTAAATGTCAGCAACTTCGTACAGCAGTTCCGATTTGTCGGGATGGCTTATCGCTGCGGAGAGGTAGGCATTGATGGCTTTTATTGGCTGATTGGTTTGGCGGTAAATCTGGCCGAGGAGCTCGTTGCCTGCACTCCACTCAGGCTCGATCTTCAGGGCTGTTTCGAAGGCAGTTCGTGCGAGATTAAAATTGCGTTCCCGCTGGTACAGGAGGCCAAGCCGGAAGTAGGGGATGAAGTCCGAATCGCCGGCTGCTTTGGTTTTCTCCTTCAGTTCCGCTGCGTCGTCCGGCGTGCGAATATAGATACGCTCCAGCGCTTGGCTGGTGCGGACGAGCGAAGGTCTGCTCCTGAGCACAATTTCATACTGGGTAGCGCAGTCACTCATGCGCTCGGTCATCCGATAGAGCGTCGCGAGAAGAAAATGGAGGCGAATATCGCCTGATTTGAGTTTAGCGGCCTGTTCAAGATGTCTGGTGGCAAGGTCGAGCTTATTTTCCTTGAAATAAAGGCGGCCAAGTTCCCAGTTACTCTGGAAGTCTTCAGAATCAATCTCCAGTGCACGTATCAGATGGCTCTTTGCCCCTTCAGCGTCGCCGAGCTCCTGTTGGATCTCGGCCAAATTGCGCAACACAGCGACCGCTTCCGGATCGTGTTTCAGTGCGGTATTGAAGAATTCGAGGGCCGCTTCCTTATCTTCTCTGATAAGTGCGCTGATACCTTTGGCGTAATTGGCGTACGCCTGGGACAGGGCAGGCTCTTCTTCTGTCTTTTTTTCTGGAGCCGCTTGCTCACCTGCCGGAACCGGCGGTTCCTGTGCTCTACCGGAGCCGCCCAACCCCAGGCTGATAATGAGAATGGCAGTCAACCTGGCGAGTTTGAGTTGGAGCACAGAAGTTACGGGATTACTTTGTTCAGTGGGTATTCGATAATGCCTTCGGCGCCGGCACGCTTAAGCTCAGGTACGATATCCCTTACCACGCTTTCGTCAATAATTGTTTCAATGGCGCTCCATTCCGGCTCGGCAAGCTGAGAAATGGTGGGGCGGCGCATTGCAGGCAGCAGCCTGAGGACATCTTCTATTTTCGATGTTTCGATGTTCATCTTGAGCCCGACTTTGCCCTTGGCATTGATCGCGCCCTGTAGCAACATGGCGAGATTTTCCATTTTTGTGCGCTTCCAGGGATCGTTCCACGCAGCCTGGTTGGCGATAAATTTGGTTGTAGACGTGGCCACGGTATCAATCACCCTGAGGTTATTGGCCCGGAGGCTGGATCCGGTTTCTGTAACATCTACGATGGCATCGACCAAACGCGCTTTGACCTCAGTCGCCCCCCAGGAAAACTCGATCCTGGCTTTCACGCCGTGGTGGTGAAAATAACGCTGGGTTACCTTGACGAGTTCGGTGGCGATCAGTTTACCTTCCAAATCCTGGACGCTCTGGAAAACGGATTCCTCAGGAACGGCCAGCACCCAGCGTACGGGTGTGAGTTTCTGTTTGGCGTAAATCAACTCAGCGACTTCGACGAGTTCAACGCCGGACTCATCAATCCAGTCCTGGCCGGTAATACCGGCATCGAGGACTCCATCGGCCACGTATCTCGCCATTTCCTGAGCGCGAAACCTTATCGCCGAGACCTCAGGGTCTGCCGTATTTGCCGTATATGATCTTGAGCTTCCGAAGATCTCAAATCCAGCTTTGGCCATCAGAGCTGTGGTGGATTCAGAAAGACTGCCCGCTGGCAATCCCAGCTTCAGCATATTCATTGCGATTCCCCTGACTTATTTCTTTGCCGCCTTTTTCGCTGTTTTCTTAGCAGCGGCTGGCGCTGCCTTCTTTGCAGATGATTTCTTGGTGGCTTTCTTGGACTTCTGCTCCGGCTTCAAATCATCCGCATAAGCACAAAAGATATAGTAGGCCCTCAGCATCTGTTTATCGGGGATGGATTCAGAGAGCAACAGTGAAAGCTCTTCAAGGTCCTGGTTTTCATCTGCTATGTCAAGGTATTGGCATACCTTCAGGACCTTGTCTGTTACCGGGAAATATGGATGCCCCAAAGACACCAACATCAATTCGTTGAGGATTGCAAGAGGCAGCTTCGGAAACGCCTTCAGAAAATCATGTGCTTTCTTCTCCTTATAATTGAGAAGGAAATCCATCGAAAGCTGATTCTTCTTAACGAACAGTCGACCAAGTACTGACTTCAAGACACGTGCTTTCTCTGGATCAAGACCTGCAGTCTTCAGGACGCTGCCGATTTCTGCCACAGAACTCACGCGGATTTCATTCCAGTCAACAAACTCCATCTCAAAAAGCTCAAATGCCTTGCGCGTGGCCGCAGGTTCCTCATTGAGCGAAAGGATGGATTGGAGCATCCGCTCGAATACCGGTTTCGGTTCTGGCGGTTCGACATTCTTGTAGACTTTCTCCAGTGAGGCGAGCGTCTTTCGAATGATCTGAGTCTTGTCCTTCTTTGTCATGGGGTCTTTCGCCCAATAATGTGTGTGTGGTTTTCTATGTGTCCTGCGCGGGGATTGGGATTCGTGTTCGATGCCCATCGATCAACCCAACGTAACCCCTGTCGCCATATATGGTTATGGGGCGCCCCGAATTAAGGGCCGGAGTATACAAAAGCGGTTCTGCAGATTCAAGCGCCGCAGCAAAGCACTCAGACTCTCTACCTGTCAGCTAAAACGACTTGCCCGGGAGTTCCCCGTACCTTTCAAACTATCCCTTCTTTTTCTTCGCAAGGTGGCTTGCCTCCTCTCTCGTCAGGAAGCCCCACCTGAGGGCCTGGTCCTGACGGTATTCCTTTCCGAGCGACAGGGCGGTGACAGCCTTTGCCATTTCGTATCCCAGATAAAAGGCGTGAGCCGGATCTTCGACATTCATTTTTTCAAAAAGGCTGAACGGATCTGCCCCTCGCAGATGACCCTCTGAATTTAACACGTGGATTTCGTCACGTTCGGCGAAGATGCGGAAATTTCGATCTCGGATGCGTTTGGCCAGTTCAGCTAAAGCCTCTTCGCCGCGTTCATGCAGTTTGGGATCGCGAAGGAGAATGAGATTTTTCTCCAGATGTTTAGGAAGAATCCCCTTCTTGCAGGCGTAATAGACCAGTCGCCGTGCCAGGTCTACCTCTTTGACAGAACTGCGAGCCCAGTTGATGACCTCCGTGGTCAGAATGCTGCGGATACCAAGCTCTTGACAGATACCTATCAGAGTGATGTTGACGCCCGAGCTGTCGACGTCTGTAAGTTCGGTCAGGTTTCCAATTCCCATCAAGATCTCGGCTTCAGGGTATCGACGCCTTACCTCGATGTAACGGCCGAGAGATTCGGCGAATCCGAAACCGATGGGTTCGAGGATCGGATCGATGCGGAAGGTGACGTTCCACTTTTCAAGTTTTTCGATGGTGGCGTCCAGGCCGCCAAGAGTTTTGAAGTCGTCCGGGATGGCGACCACTTCACAGCCCCAGTCCCTGGCTGCGTCCAGGTTCGTTGAGTTCACACTGAGTACAAGCTCCGCACCGGCAGCGACTGCCTGGCTAACTTCACCGGCGTGGAAAGAGTCGATCGAGACGCGGTGTCCGGCTTCACTCAGCGCCCTCACCGCTTCAGCCGCTTTCTGACATGGCTCGCCGGGTACGCAGCCGAAATCGATCAGGTCGGCGCCGTTTGCACGAAGCCGGTCCGCTCTCAACAATAATTCTTCGCGGCTCAAACGTGGGGCATGGTTAATCTCCGCCAGAATCTCAATGTCGTATTGGCCGTAGTCGTCCTTCTTTTGGCCGCCTTCACCAAAATACTCAGGCAGGTCCAGCAGATCTTTGGGGCCTAACTCAACTGGGACACCGGCTGCATCTTCAACAATCTTTATATCGCCGGTGCAATGTCCGGGCAGGATGATACGGTCGGTGCCCTCGGGCACCTTCAGCCGCTTGGCCACCCACTCAGGCGTCATCAGAGCTGCTACGGTGATTTTCATCACCGCGACCTCCGGCACAAAACCCGCTGTTGGAGCAAGCTCGTTGACTACGTTACGCAAGGCCGGTTCGGCAAGCTGGCCGGTGACAAAGAGGATTTTGGGTAGCTCGTCGGGCATGAATTCACTTCGCTCCTAAGAGGACTTTCTGACCGCTTTTCAGTAGGGCATACGGTTGCCCCAGCCCCTGACAAGTCTCCACAAATTCCCCCGGCGTCACGGTGTTGAATTCAAACATATCGAAATGACAGGGGATGACCGTGCGGATACCGGCATCCTTCGCAAGTTGCGCGGCCTCTCTTCCCCAAAGATTTCCCGGCACTTTTCGTTCGGGCCGGCTGCCGTTGATGGGGAGGAATGCGAGATCGATTTCCCATTGACTCAATCGTTCGGCCATGCCTCCGTATCGAATGGTATCCCCACTGTGATAGACGGTGAACGGACCGAATTGAACGATGTATCCAAGGAAGTGGCAGCGCCCGGCATCGTCACGATCAATGCTTTCGTGCGCGGCGGGAATCGCGTGAAATCTGAATGGGCCGATTTTCGACTCTGTGCCGTCATCCATGCCAATGAATTCTGAGGGATTGCATTGCAGGCGGTCCGAAGCGAATGCCCGGTTGGCTTCTGGAAGGACGAGCTTCATGTTCGGATTCGCCTTCAGCAGTGGTATGAGGGTCTCACCATCCAGATGGTCTGTGTGGTTGTGGGTAGACGTCACAACATCGATGAAATCCAGGCGTTCGGGGGCGATGACCCGCTCCGTCATTCGAACGTGAGGCTTTTCGGTGCAAGCGTATTTCAGGGTGAGCGAATCAGACAGGTAAGGATCAAACAGAAGGTGCTTTCCTTGCCACTGCACCAGAAAACCGCTTTGTCCGAGCCACCATGCATGAAGGCCATCGTCTTTATGCGAAGCTTGAACGTCTGCGAGGAGGGCATGATCTTTCTGCAGGGCAGCGATCATAAGCCGAGTTCCTCCCTTACCTGGTGTACGCCGGCGACCATATTCGCGAGTTTTTGTTTCGCTGCCCAACGGGCGGTCTGGCTGAGTCCGCAATCGGGAGAGAAGGAGAGTTGTTCGGGCCGGGCGAATTCGAGACAGCGTTTGATTCTTGCAGCGATCTCTTCGGTGGGCTCGATGTAATAGCTCTTGACGTCGATGATGCCGAGGCTGACGTCACGCTTCTTCACGATGGTTTCAATGATCTCGATCTCTGAAAACTCGCGGCTGGCCATTTCGAGATGGATCTCATCCACACTCATTTCAAGGAAGGCGGGGAACATGGGCGCATAACGACGCAGGCCTACCGCGCGCCCTTTGAAGTTTCCGAAACAAAGGTGCGTGGATAGCCGGCATTTGCCAACGATGGGTTCGACGGTGCGATTGAAGATGTCAACGTATCGGGCTGGATTTTCTCGATGGGCGTAGCAGCTCATAGACGGCTCGTCGACAGTCAGTTCAGTGCAGCCGGCATCGACGAGCCTGACGAGTTCGTCTCGAACAATTGGCAGCAACGCTTCGGTTACTGCGTAACGATCGGGATAATTGTCGTTCGGAATCAATCGGCCGCTCAAGGTGTAAGGGCCGGGTACACTTGCCTTCAAAACCGGCCCTTCCGGTGCCAGACGTTTGAGGCGCTCGAATTCCTCCACCGCCCCGAGCCCATCAGGCGCTTCGAGTTCCCCGATTATCTGATGTTTTCCCCGCTGGTCGTGCGCGGGCGGGCCGTGCAGCCGGGGGGATGCTGACTCCATCTCGATGCCGTCGATATAGCCATAGAATGAAAGATTGAAATCAAAGCGCGTCTGTTCACCGTCGGTAATGACGTCGAGACCGGCTGCTACCTGGTCATGGATCGCAGCGATCACCGCGTCATCCTGCATTTCGGTGATGTCAGCGAGGCCAAAGGCTGCAAGGTTTTGTGACGCGAATTCAAGCCAGCCGGGGAACGGGTAACTGCCAATGACTGTAGTGCGGAGAGGGATGGGCTGCATAAGAAGGCCTCAGGTTGGGTGGCTTGCTGAATCTCTTGTATCAGATCCGGACCATGAAACCTGGACCAGACGATTCTGATTTCCTTATTCTCAGCCACGAACTCGCACATTCCAACAGACTTTCTTTTCATAAAAGGGCATTCGGGGCGAAGAAGGCTGGGCGAGTTGCTTCTCGGGCAGAAAATTCGTGCCTGCCTGCTCTGTCCCTTAGCTCCTGATTCTTGCTTAGCGATCCGTGGATAGAGTCGGTTGTTGTCACCGGATGCGGTGCCGGAAGTGTGGCCTCGGGTTGCTGCCTTGAAAGGTTTGAGTACAAACAGAGGTGAATTATGAACCCCAAAAGACCAATGAAATTCACAATAATCCTCAGCGGAATCTCGTTACTCCTTCTCGTTGCCATCGGGCCGATCCAGTCTCAATCGGCGGAAGGTGCCGCTCCCGTAAATTTTGCGCGTGAAATCCTGCCCATCCTTTCCAATAAGTGCTTTGTATGTCACGGCCCGGATGCCCGGAAGAAGGATGTTCTCAGGCTCGATTCATTCGAAGGTGCCACTCGCGATCTGGGTGGTTATTCTGCAATCGATCCCAAGGCCCCAGAGAAGAGTGAAATTCTCAAGCGGATACACAGCTCGGACGATCCGATGCCGCCGAAGGAAGCAGAGAAGAAACTTACTGAGCAAGAACGCCAACTCCTGAGCCGTTGGGCCCGCCAGGGAGGAAAGTACGCCCGCCACTGGGCCTTTGTGCCACCTCAGAAGCCGCAGACTCCCGCCAGGGAATCGAAAAGTGAGATCCTCGATCTCTTCATACAGTCGCGCCTGAAAAGCAATGGGATCGACTTTGCACCCGAAGCGGATCGCGCCACGTTGGCCCGCCGTGTGGCACTGGTGCTCACCGGACTGCCCCCCGAACCGGAACAGCTTTCTGATTTCCTCAAAGACAAGGGAGCAGACGCGTATCAACGTCTGGTTGATCAACTGTTGTCGAGCGAACGTTACGGCGAGCATCAGGCGCGCTACTGGCTGGACGCGGTGCGTTACGGCGATACGCACGGGCTGCACCTCGATAACCGCCGCGGCATCTATCCCTACCGTGACTGGGTTGTGGGGGCGATGAATGAAAACAAGCCAATGGACGAATTCATCACCTGGCAGTTGGCCGGTGACCTGCTGCCCAATCCTACGCTGGCGCAACAGGTGGCCACGGGCTTCGTGCGCATGAACGTGAGCACTGCTGAGGGCGGCGCCATACCGGAAGAATTTCAGGCTAAGAACAACTTCGACCGCACGGAAACGCTGGGCACCATGATGCTTGGGGTGTCCCTCACCTGCGCTCGTTGTCACAACCACAAATACGATCCGATTCCACAGGACGAATACTACCGGCTGCTCGCGTTCTTCAACAGTACTGCGGAGCATTCGATGGACGGTAACGCCTATATCTATGGCCCGGTGATCAGTGTGCCTGGAAATCAGGCCGACTGGAAAAAGTGGCAGGAACTTCAGGCGTCCAGGGACAATCTGCTGGCCGAGGCCAAAGCCAGGGCCGAGGCGAAGATGCCCGAGGTAGTGGCTTATGCCGAGCCCGGAGCCGGCTGGAGTACTGACGACTGGAGTATCAGTAAACCGGTGGCCTTGACGGCTGCTCCAACCGAGAAGCAATGGAGCAAGCCCAAAGATCTGCCTGGAGCAAGTAGAGACAATCTGCCCCGAAACGACAAGGCGGTCTGGGTTTCTTTCAAGGTGACCGCCACAACGGACCAGGTCATACATCTGAAGTTTTCCGGGGGGACTGGATCCCTGCTGTTCGTGGATGACGTGCCTCTTTCAACTCTCGCCAATGTCCCGGGGGTTCAGAGTGCCGCGAATGTTCCTCTTAAACTGAAAAAGGGAGAGCACCAGCTTCTTATGAAGTTAGTGGGAACAAATGATCAAACCAGGATCGAAGTTGAGCTGGTGAATTCCTGGCAGGCCGTGGCCAAATCAAAAGAGTGGGGTGCATGCAGCGAGGAGGATCAACTGCTCATGCTTTCCGAAGCAGAAGGCCCTCTGTCAGATCTGAAACTACAGCAGCGGGCCCTCGATATCACAGAAGGCATCAGTCACCTGCGGAACAGTTTTACCACTACTCTTGTCGCCAAAGACCTGCCGACTCCCCGCGCGACCAGGGTACTGCAGAGAGGTGAGTACCACTTACCTGTGGGCGAGCCGCTCGAGCCCGGAGTCCTATCCGTCATGGGCGCGTTCCCCAAGGATGCGCCTCGGAACAGACTGGGATTGGCGAAGTGGCTGACCTCCCGCGAACACCCGCTGGTCGCCCGGGTTCTGGTCAATCGGATTTGGCAGCGCACTCTTGGCGAAGGCATTGTTCGAACCCCCGAAGACTTCGGCCTGCAGGGGCAACAGCCGACTCATCCGGAACTGCTCGACTGGCTGGCAGTGGAACTCCAGGACAGCGACTGGGATTTGAAACATATGCTCCGCCTGATGGTGAATACGCGAGCCTTTCGTCAAAGCTCGGTGTGGAGAAGTGACGTCGACGATCCCGAAAATAGATTGTTCGCCCGTGGGCCCGGCCAACGCCTCGAGGCTGAAGTCATCCGTGATGTTGCCCTCTGGGCCGGAGGCCTGCTGGATCCGACAATGGGTGGTGAAGGGGTGAAGCCCTACCAACCCGCGGGCATGTGGTCGGCACTGATGCATCCCGGAAGTAACACAAAGCAATATGTTCAAGACAAGGGGCCGCGGCAGTATCGACGCAGCCTCTATGTTTATTGGAAACGCACAAGTCCCCATCCGATGATGACCCTGTTCGACGCGCCGAACCGTGAATCCAGTTGCGTGAAACGCTCGCGCACGAATACCCCTCTGCAATCATTGGGGCTGCTCAACGAAACCCAGCGGGTGGAGACGTCACGCATGTTTGCCGAACGCCTGCTGCGGGAGGTCGGCGACGACGCTAATCGTCTTGATTTGATGTTCACCCTTCTTGCATGCCGCAAGCCAACCGAGGGCGAGCGCTCAGCCTGCATGAATCTGTTGCAGGCGATGCGCGAACGCTTTGCCGAATCTGAAAAGGACGCGTTGGCATTCCTTTCCATCGGTGATTCGCCACGGAACGCATCGCTGAATCCGACCGAACATGCATCCTGGGCACAGTTAACGACAACCGTGCTGGCCAGCGATGTTGCTCTCCTGTTGTATTGAAAGATGTGCGAGATTATCTGCTTTAACAGACCGCAGAGAGCAAGGAGAGCACAGAGAGAAATGAATTGTAAATTTCTTACGCTGTGCTCTCCGTGCCCTCTGTGGTTCACCTGACTGCTGGACCATTAACGATGAATCAACCAGATCCCATCCGCGAACATGAATTGATGATGACCCGGCGTCAGCTCTTTGGCCGCTCTGCGCTTGGAGTTGGCACTGCGGCGCTTTCCGGCCTCCTGGGCCCGGGCCTTCTGGCTTCCAACGAAACGGAAGGTATGCATCATGCGCCGAAAGCGAAACGTGTGATTTACCTCTTCATGAGCGGCGGGCCGAGCCATCACGATCTCTGGGATTACAAACCGAAGATGCAGGAGATGTTTGGTCAACCGCTTCCGGATCACATCCGAGACGGTCAGCGACTTACCGGGATGACTTCAGGCATGAAATCCTTTCCCGTATGCCCCAGCAAATACAAATTTACCAAGCAGGAAAACAAAGACCGTGGTATCTGGGTAAGCGAACTGCTGCCTTATACAGCGACCGTAGTGAAGGAGCTTTGCGTTGTTCACAGCGCCTTCACTGAAGCGATCAATCATGATCCGGCGATCACTTATATTCAGACCGGCAGCCAGATTCCTGGACGCCCCAGTCTCGGCGCGTGGTTGAGCTACGGTCTTGGCAGGATGAACGAAAACCTGCCCGGCTACGTCGTCATGCATGCCCGGACGAGATTTGCCGAGCAGAGCATATTCGGCCGACTTTGGGGGAGCGGCTTCATGGACTCGGACCACCAGGGGGTCCTGCTCCGAAGCGAGGGCGATCCCGTGCTCTACCTGAGTAATCCGGCAGGGGTCAGCCGTAAAGACCGCCGTGCCCAACTCGACACGCTCGCCGCCATCAATCACGGCCAATATGAAAAATTTGCGGCCCCGGAGATACTGGCCCGCATCCGCCAGCATGAGATGGCCTACCGCATGCAGGCTTCAGTGCCGGAACTGATGGATCTTTCGACTGAGAGCGAGAAGACGTTCGAACTTTATGGCGAAGACGCGCGTACTCCCGGCACCTTCGCCGCCTGCTGCCTCAATGCCCGCCGTCTCGCCGAGCGTGGGGTGCGCAACATTCAAATTTTCCATCGCGGCTGGGATGCACACGGAGGACTTCCGACGGAGCATGAATCGCAGTGCAAAGATGTCGACCAGGGTTGCGCGGCACTGATTAAAGATCTCCGGCAACGCGGGATGCTCGATGACACCCTTGTCATCTGGGGCGGCGAATTTGGCCGCACGGCCTACTGCCAAGGCAAACTGACGCATGAAAACTACGGGCGCGATCACCATCCGCGCTGCTTTACCGTCTGGATGGCGGGAGGAGGTGTGAAGCCCGGCATCACCTACGGGCAGACCGATGACTATGCTTACAACATCGCAAATGCGGACGGAAGCACGATGAAACCGCAGCCGGACAAAGAACACTGGACGCCCGGCACAATGCACATCCACGACCTGAACGCGACGATCCTGCATCTCATGGGGATCGACCACAAACGCCTGACTTACCGCTATCAGGGACGTGACTTCCGCCTCACGGATGTCCACGGCCATGTCATGCATGATCTGATTGCATAACCCCCAACCTGGGAACGCAAGCGTCCTGCTTGCCCTGAGAAGTGCAGGCAAGACTTCTGCGATATCAGGTTCTGAAGGGCCGTTCGTCATCCTTCGTTGATCTGAAGTAGCCGCCAGGCTTTTCTAGAATCGTTCCGATTTTGTCGCCAGTTCGAGAGTGTGTTGCTCGAGCCTTGGAATAAATGCCCTCCACTCGGGCGTCGGGTTCGCTGTGGCCAGATCGTAGACAGGATACAGCAGGCGTAGCATGGCTTCGTAGTCGTCCACGGCGAGGACACTGACCCGAAATTCTTCGTGAAGTGATGGCGGAAGTGTGGCGAGCACGGTGCGGTAACGAGTCAGCAACTGTTCCAGATCGGGGAACGTGTAAGCGTTGTCTTCGTGATGGCGTTCGGCCATCTTCGCTTCACGCGGCACTTTGAGATTGTAGAGAAAAATGAAAGACCGAATCTTGAGGTGTTGCAGATGCATCAGAAACGACAGATCGCACGCGTCTTTCAAATAGCCCTTCTCGCCCATGGCCAGCAATGCCATCGTGGTCTCTGCGTAAGCCCAGATGGGGTCGACAGGGCGGATGCCGGCGAACCAGTATCCCTCGTAGCGTGCCAGCCGGCGGGCTTCCACTTCGGGCTTCAGCTCGGCATGCACTCTTCTGAGTGTCGGAATCAGCTTGTTCAACTTGCCCTCGAAAGCGGTGCGTGCGGCCGCACGCTTCAGTTTCAGATCGGAACCGAGGAGATGTCTGTTCATATCCGAATGGATCTGTTTCGGATTGCTTTTTCCCATCAGGGAGAGGGCTGACTCGCGAATCGGTTCGCTCATTGGACTGAGCATCGCGTAGAGGTTCTGAAGGATCGAGAAGTGCTTTTCATTTACGTAAGGACGGACGCGCCATTCAATTCGGCGAATGGCGGTGTTATCCGGCATGACGGGTAAGGATTTGAGGAGCAACGGAACTGCGGCCTGCCCACCTTCACGCATGAGAAGTTCAAAATCTTTCTTCTTGAGCTTCGGTGACTCAATTTTTTGCCCGCCTCCACCGCCGGTGCTCGTCAACGGGTCCAGACCGTCCTTGGCTTTGTCGTCTTCGGCAAGGTCGAGAGCGTCGGCGTCACCGAAGTCTTCGATGGATTCGATCAGCTTGAGTGCGGCTTTCGATGCCTTGCCATCGGGTGTCCAGGCAAGCGGGTTTGACGGCGCCTTCCGCGTGCAAAGGTAGCTGACCACATTTGCGAAAAGAGCGGGAAGGCGCGGGTCGTTCCAGAAAGCGGTTTCGCCCTCGCCCAGTTCATTCTCACGACCCATGGGGGAGGAAAGGAAACAGGCGACAAGTCCTTTGCCTTTGTTACCGATAAGGAGGAGCGGGTTTTCGTCGGTGCCGACAATCACCTGGGCATCTTTTCCCGCGCTTAACTGGTGTCTGAACAGTGCGGCCACTGGCTTATTCAGGTCGATGCCCTTGAGGATCTGGTGGCCGGCCGCGGTTGGATGCGGTTTGAAAATATTTCTTTCCGGCTGCAAATCGAACCCACCCTTCAGTTCCATCGGCAAGAGCCCGGCCATCACGGAATCCTTCATCCCCGCCTGACCAAACGAGGCCGGGCCGCCGAGAATGAAAAGACTTCCTCCGGCCTCGACCCATTGCTTGTATGCAATTCTCTGATGCAAACTGATGTGGCCAATGTCTGTCCCCGCCATGATCACCACATCATATGTGTAGAGTTCCTTTGCGTTGGCGGGCTGGCCTGCGCAGCTACCTCCGTTGTTCCAGGACGAGGTGGTGACCTGCAGACCCGCGATGCGCGGTAAGGCCATATCCAGGAGAAAGTAGTCGCTGAAGAATCCGCGCATCAGATGCACACGGATCGGCCCTTCACGAGGTGCCGGTTCGTCGATCTGTGAATCGCCGGGCAGATACTTCAGGATCTCAGATTCGGTCAGAGAGCGAACCTTTCGCACTTTGATGCAATCCCAAAACAGGTCGACCTCTCCGGTCGTGTACGCGGCCCATCCCATTCGGCCCTGATGCGGGCCAATCCACTGCACCGTGAACTCCTGGTACTTCCCGGGCTCTTTGAATTCTGAGCCTTTCAGGGTTCGCCCCCCGCTCCACTCGTCCGGCACGTTGACCATCTGCACGGTCTCGCAGTTGAATCGGATGGACCCGACGTTGCCGGCGGTCGCCTCGGCTATCTTCATGCGAAAGCGGCCTTCATACACGCCGAAGTAGGTGCTGTAGTTGTACCCAAATTGGATGACACCATTGGTGCCTTTTGCGGCCTTGTATGCTTTGCCACCTGTCGCGTCTGCATCTGCAACGGCTTTGATACCTTTGTATTGCGCCTCCATCGGCCCCAGATTGATGGTGAAGAGATCCTCCGCGAGGAGGAGGGAGGGAAGGAGCAAAGACAAAGAGAGCAGGAGACAAGGAGGCAAGGAGGGGGCCGGCTTCACTTTGCACCTCCTTCCACCACCAGGAGTGCGAAGTGATTGATGGCCGGCAAGGATGCTTCGAATGAATCGCCAGCGTCGTTCAGCGCCAGTGGCCGGGACATCTGCTCCCATTCACCGGACAGCACGAAAGCTCTTGGCGAGTTCGGCACGTTTGCTTTCGAAAGTTTCACCTTCAGATCCTTCACAATCGGGGGGATGATCGAGCCGGCATTCTGTGCAATCTTCGGTGCCGCCGGTTCAACCGCGAGTGGGAACAGAAGAAATTGCCTGCCGGCCACGGTTCGGGAATTGGCAAATTCCTTCCACCATATCCGCTCGTTGCCTTGACCTTCGAAAGAAAGATATGTGTCAGCTTCCTGCAGTGGCTTGATGTCACGCGCAAACAGCATCGATGAATAACGAGTGAAGAATCTGCCATACGTACCGGCGGCCGAATGCTCCGGGTCGCTTGAGAGCGGGTGGCTTCCGCTCATAAGGCACGAGACCATGTAATAAAGCATGTCCACGGACGGAACCTGCCCGCGCCCAGGTGGAAAGAGCTGGTAGTAGCCACCGAGCTGTGTGCAGAAGCGCCGGGCCTCTGTGGCATAGCTCATGTATTTCACCCAGGGATTGATTGCCGAGGAGGGAGATTCCGAGCCTTCGGTTTCTTCGTCCATGCACATCAGGCCGTCTTTAACTGTCTCCTGCCAGCCCAGCTTGTTTCCCTCGTGATGGAATCGATAGCCGTTGTTGTGGCTGATGAGCCAGCGTTCGCCGACCTCCTTTCTGAATCGATCCTTCATGTGGCGCATATTTCGTGCGGAGTATTGATCGAGGTCTTTTTCCTGCGTGGCAAGCTTGCCGGTATTGGTGACCGGGTTGTTTGCCCGGTAGTAACGGTTGTCGAAACGGACGCCGTTCCATCCGAACATTTTCCATGAAGCAACGAGCGCATCGATGCCGCGGTCGACAGTATCGAGGCTGTAAAAATTGAGGCCGCCGCCGAGTTCCGCCGGGCGGAGACCCATGTCCACCCGGGCTCGGCTCTTGATGAGGTCGTAGTCATACGAAACAGCGGGCGAGCCATTCCCGGAGTAGGCAAAGAAGGCGGGGTTGACCCGCAACTCTCGCACGGTATCGATGCCGATGGCGAACGGCTGCGCGTAGCTGAGCACCTTGATTCCGTGGTTTTGAAGCTCCCGGATGTCGGTAAGCATGTCCCGCTTGATTTTGAGATAGGTCATCGTGCCCGACCACCACGAATCTTCCTTCGGGGAGAGATTAAAGAAGTCGTCAGGAGCCCATGAAAAGTATTCGATCATGTTAAAGTAATTCCGGCGATTGCTCAGCGCACCTGCTCTGGCGAGGCCCTGAAGCTTTTCCAGGGGCATGTTCAAAAGGTCGCGCATTGTCTCCTGGTCGTTCATGACGCCGACGCGGCCCCAGCCTTGGAGCGCCACTTCGAAAGGGTTTTCAGAAACGCTGAAATACTCGCTCATCTGATGACGCCAGCCGGGTTGCTCGTCGGCAATGATGGCGCGGATTTCGTATCCGTATTCCTGGTCTGTGGTGAGCTTAACGGTGCGAGTCAGCGTCTTACCCGCCTCGACGGTGAGCTGCTCTTTCAGCAGAAGTTTGATTTCATCCAGCCCTCGAACAAGTTCCAGGGTCAGGAGACCACCCGCATTTGCGGGGCTCAGATTTCTCAAAGTGACATCAACCGTTGCTTCTTCGCCCGGATAATAGTGAATCTTGTCCGGCCAGATTTTGTCGATGACGATGGGCTCCGGCAGGCGCACGATTTCGATATGCGTGAGCAGAAAACTGTCCGTCCCCGCAGGCCTCGGAAGGGCGGCGAGTTCGGCATCGATGTCGTCGGATTCATCGAGCGCATTCTCGACCGTCGGTTTGGCAATACCGGCCAGCTTCTGCTCAGCAAGCGCCTTCGCCTCTTCTTCAAGGGCATGGTCTTCAAATGAAAACGACAGCTCCAGTGCTGCCGGACGGTCCGCTCTGAATCGTCTCTTGACTTCGTGATATTTCCCATCGAATGGCATCGAGTTGCACCAGATGGGATGAGCCGTCGCCGCCTGGCCGGTCAGGCTGACCTGCATATTCATCGAGTAGCGGACGTTCCGGCTTCCGATGAACCGGCCCTTGAGGACCACTTCGTAGTGCCCGGCAGGAATCGCCTTAGCTGAGATCGCTGCCTTGCGGTCTAACCAGATTTCAACGGCCGGCTTCTCTTCGAATTTTGGGTCTGCAACCAGGTCCCCAGCGATCTCTTTCTGGTCGAATGCGTAACTGTGCTCCGCAAGAAGCGGATGCCCGAGTAAGGTGAGTGGCAAAAAGATTAACACTGAGCTCATATTCATCTGGTGCGCGACGGAATCAACTGGCCGGAAGGCCGGTATTTGTAACCGCAAGAGGTCGTGACTCCAAAATAAATTGGAGTCGGCCTGGACGTGGGCCTGGCCCGGCGACCTCACCGGCTCATTTTCAGTAGCACTCAGATCTAGTCGCACCAACGCCCGCCCATGGATTGTCGCCTTGGTCGCACAGGTATCCCGGCCGCCTCACATCAGCAGATCCGCATCTGGAAGAAACGTGACCACGTATGCCCTCTCCCTCAGGTAGTCTATGAGTTTCTGCCGGTCCTTTTTGTAGCGTTCTGATTGGATACTTGCGCGGATACGCGGTTGGGCATCGTCAAAGCTCATTACCAGGCCCGGCGAGATCTCCTCCGCCTTGATAATGAAATAGCCGCCCTCCAGCGGAATAGCATCGGAAATTGCGCCAGTCTTCAGCGAAAAGCCGACTTCACGAAGTTCTTTGCGAAAGCCTCGATCCCGCTCGACCCAACCGATGTCACCGCCCTCTTCGCTTGCCGGGCCTTTAGAATGCAGTTTGGCCAGATTGGCGAATTCGGCAGGCTTTTTTTGGAGCATCGATACCAGTTCGTCAGCGAATGCCGCACCGCTGTTACCTTCCACCTTTTCAGGGATCATGATGAGGCGAAGGCGCCGCTTCTCACCCTGGGTAAATTCGCTGATGTTGTCGTTGTAATGCTTGAGAAGCTCGGCAGGTGAGACCGTGCGGTCGAGTTCGATACGGCGCCGGATAATCTCCTGGGCCATCAAATCCTCTTTAATCTGTTGCTTGAACACGCGCACACTTACACCAATATTTTTCAAGTAGTCGTGCAATTCTTTGCGGGACGCGAAGCTGTTACTTTGCCGACGATCGATCTCCTGCTCCAGGCTTTCACTCAATATTTCTATGTTGGCCAGTTTGGCCTCCTGGTAGAGGAGCTTCCTGTCTACCAGTGTTTCAAGAATCTTCTTGAATAACCCCAAGCGGTATCGGAGCCATTCTGTCCTCGGCGCGTCTTGGGGCTTTTCCTGGGTGGGCATCCCGTGGCGAACGTCGGTCATAGTGATGACGTCGCCATTCACCACGGCCACCACCTGGTTTTTGGCCGCGTATTTCGGTTCCTCGGTTTCTGAGTGTAAGACAGCGGCCAGAAGGAAGAGTGCAGGTATTGTTCGCATATCAATCTTAAAACTAATGATTCAGAATTCTTGAAGGGCAGGATTCTATGAAGATGCAGGTAAGGCAGCAATCACGCCCGATCATGTCTGTTGTTCAATGGCTGCAACCACACTAAACTTCGAAGCGTTCCAGAAGATAATCGACAGAGAGAGTGGCCGGGAAGCATGCCCATTCAGTTCCCATGTACAGATTGCGGCAAGATACTATCCTGTAAAGACGAGTTGCTGGGTAAGAAAGTCCGGTGCCCCTCGTGCCGGACCGTGGTTCACGTACCCGAGCAGCCCGCCGCTCCAGCCAGCACAGAGTACATCGGCGAATATCAAATCGTGGGCAAGCTTGGCCAGGGCGGTATGGGAACAGTCTACGAAGCTGTACATGACAAACTCAACCGGAGGGTCGCCCTCAAGGTGATCTCTTCTCAGGCGATGGAGAACGAGACCTATGTCAAACGCTTCAAACGTGAGGCGCAAGCCGCGGCAGCGCTCAATCATCCCAACATTATCGGCGTCTTTGACATCGGCGAAGACGTTGATCGGCACTACTTCTCCATGGAGTTTGTGGACGGTGAGAGCGTCCAGGAAAAGATAAAACGTGAAGGAAAGATCCCGCTCGAAGAAACTCTTCGGATCGTCGCCGATGTGGTGAAGGCACTTCGATATGCAAAGGAACAGAACTTCATCCACCGTGACATAAAGCCTGAGAACATCATGCTCACCAAAACTGGCGTGGTGAAGCTGGCCGACCTTGGCCTTGCCAAGAATACCGAAGAGGAATTTGGTGTGACCGCCACTGGTACCGGTCTCGGCACTCCTTATTACATGGCCCCTGAGCAGAGCATGGATGCCGCGCACGTCGAATTCACCGCGGATATTTACGCGCTTGGCATCACCATTTTGCACATGCTGACTGGAAAGCGTCCATACGAATCCAACTCAGCCATCCAAATCGTCCGCATGCATCTTCGCGACCCGTTGCCCTCGGGTAAGGACCTGGGGACTCCGCTGCCGGAGGCTGTTGAGGCATTGATCCTGAAGATGTGTGATAAGAAGCCGGAGAATCGCCACGCCGATTACGAGGAATTGCAGGACGAGATAATGGCCATCCAGGGCGGGGGGGTTGACGACGAGGGCACTGATTCCAACCCCAAGAAGAAGGCAAAGAAGAAGGTAAAGAAAAAAGCCGCCAGGAAAACAGTTCAGAAGCCGGCGAAAAGAAAAGTTAGAGAGCCGGTCGAAGAACAGGAAGCGGTCGAAGAGGGGGAGGGGGAAGTGAAACAGGAAATACCAGCCTCTCCCCGGCGGGCGAAGAGAGGAAAAAAGGGATGCAGCGTCCTGCTGCTCCTCGGGTCCGGCCTTGCTGTGATGTTGATGACCATAGCAAGTATGGTCTGGTAGCGGGGCAGGCTTCCCAATCTGGAAGCCGATAGCACTTCTGAGCTATCCGCCTTGCCCATAGCATTTTCCCTCAAAGTATTCACAAAATTAAAATGCCACTCCGCTTGAAAAGCCGACAGGGCTCGAATGGTCATCACTTATCTGCAACGAAAACAGAAATCCAGAAAATTTTAGGGGGACTTTTCCTCTTCATGGTGCGCCGTATCCGCTGGCGTCATGACTCCGCAGACGTGGTTCAGGCTGGCAGAGCCTTCAGAGTGTTTTCGTAGATCGAATACTGCTCGCCTTCATCTTCCTCCGGTGCGACCCTTTTTAGCCAAACGCCCTGTTCCGGTTTTTTGGAGGCGACCTGGTGTACCGGGCCGGGTTTCGTCGGGTCGTCGCCGTTCCAGATGACTTCGCCATCCTGGATGAAGATGAATTCGCCGCCATACCTGTCCAGCAGATCGCCCTCGTTCTCTTTGTAGAAAAGGCCCTGCCTGCTGGCTGTCCTGATATGGCTGCCCATCAGTTCGATGTTGCAATCGACGGAATCGAAATCCGCGACCGGAGGCTCAGCCTCAGATTCAAAATCAATCTCGTCCAGATTTACGGTGCCGAACCCGCTCTGCGCTGCCAGGAGCAGGTGGTTACGGTCTCGCTTGAAAGGTGGCGTTGGCCAATCGGATGCCGGGTCGTGCCCCATCAGGAAGCAGCCGCAGGCATCGGTCGCGATGGTGTGGTCTCCGGCGATCATGACATCCGCGATCCGGCCGTCACCACCCCATTCCATCAGGGACTGCGCGGCCATGCCATCAATGATGTTCAGACATGGCTGAACGATCCGGGCCAGGTCGCCGAGCACATGGGCGAGCCGGATCGTGTGATGGAAGTAGGTGCGTGGCCGACGGCCGTACGGTGGCCGCGGAGGCAGTCCAAAAAGGTTCTTACACGTGAGGGTGATGCCCATGAACGCGTGCGATTTCAGCGTCGCTACTGAAACCATCGCATCTGCATCTTCAAACACCGAACTGAGCTGATAACGTTGAAACATTCGGCCCCCACCTGGCACTTCGTAGATGGTGTGTGGGGGATCATTGGATTCCACATACTCCACTCCATGTTTTTCCAAAATCGGCCGAATAGTCAGTTCATCGGCCTCCCACGAGCCCCGCGTATCGGTCAAAACTATCCTGGCATCCGAACGCTCCCGAAGCAGACGCAGCGTCGCTTCCACCACTGAGTTGTCCACCAGCTCCTGACGGCGTCCCCCGGTAAAACGCATTTTCTCTTCAGGCATCATCGTGTTCATTTTGATCACGATTTTCTTAGCGCTTTCGATCTTCGCCCAGGAGCGGTCCAGCGAACCGGTGACGGTCTTCAGGTGCTCATAAACCTCCTGATCGGAAATGGTGTGTGGACATTTAATCGCTCGGACTTTGTAGGCTTTGTCAGACATTCTCATCTCCAGAAATTTGACGGCTCATATAGATCACCGCTAAGGAACGATTCACCTGTTTTGAACCTGAATCAGCCGGCTTTTGTACCGAATCTCCACATTGAATCCACTATCTTTTGACTTAGAGGCGGCCTTCTCGGTGAAGATTGCGAAAGCGCCTGCAAGCGTGCAGTCGACTCGCTGTCCGGCATGGTATTTAGTCCGCACATTCATGTGACCATCACAGATTTTCCACCGAATTCTGACTGTTGGTTCACAGATAAATGGCAGAAAGTTCACAGCAGTTCACGCCGGCAAGATTGCCGGTCCACGGTAATTGCGATCCCAGCCCACTGAGGATCCACCGAAAATCCACTGAGAATCCACCATATGTTCACATTTATATTGGAAGTGAGGTGGACCTGGTGCAGATACTATGAATCCCGCCTTGGTGGTTAATGCCGGCTGGAAGCGTGGAACACCTGACCCACAAGGCCCCCAAAGGATTGACTACAAATTCACGTGATTTCCTATCAGAATCCACCGCTCTTTGACATGGAAACCACCCCTTAATGACCGGAAGTTCGACGCACGGACCACAATCGTCTGGAGACTTGTGATTCCCGGTCTAAATTGCTCAGGCTTGGTTTCACCGCTCTTGCCGCTTCTCCGTCCTTGGTTCACCGCTTCTTCTTGGAGGATTACATCCTGTTCGTCAGTAGTTCCGCGCCGCCTGCGGAATCTAAGTCAAAACAGTGCCAACTGGCCATCCGTGGGCGGGTCGAGTTCGAGATGCTCGTATGCCTTTGCTGTTACCACTCTGCCCCGTGAGGTCTTGGAAATAAATCCCTGTTGGATGAGATAAGGCTCATATACCTCTTCGACAGTCTCCTCCTCTTCGCTCACAGTCACTGCGATGGTCTTGATGCCAACGGGGCCACCGCCATGATCGATAATGGCCCGCATGATTTGGCGGTCCTTTTCTACGAGACCCAGGTAGTCAACCCCAAGCATATGCATGCCTTCGGCGACTATCTCAGCAGTGATGATTCCTTCCCCGTTCACCTGGGCCACGTCGCGAATTCGTTTCAGGTAACGGTTGACGATTCTAGGCGTGCCGCGTGCCCGGCGAGCGATATCCGTGGCGGGTTCGTCCTCCACAGGGATATTCAGAATCTGCGCGGACCGCCGGACGATGCGAAGGAGTTCTTCGGTCGGATAAAAACTGAGCTGTTCGGAGATGCCGAACCGATCGCGCAGTGGGCTGGTGAGAAGGCCCTCCCGGGTGGTCGCTCCAACCAGAGTGAATTTCGGCAGATTCAGGGTAATGCTCCGTGCATTGACGCCCTGGTCGATCACGATGGGAATCTGAAAATCTTCCATCGCACTGTAGAGGTATTCTTCGATGATTGGGCTGAGCCGATGGATCTCGTCAATGAAAAGCACATCGCCCTCTTGAAGCCCGGTGAGGTGCCCCGCCAGATCGCCGGGCCGGACCAGTGCCGGTCCGGCGGTTGGCTTCAGTTCTGCCCCCATCTCATGGGCTATGATGTTGGCGAGCGTGGTCTTTCCCAGTCCAGGCGGGCCGCAAAGCAGGACGTGCTCGAGTGGCTCCCCGCGCTGCAGGGCTGCCTTGATGTAAATACTGAGGTTGCGTCGAACTCTTTCCTGGCCAACAAATTCATCGAAGGAATCCGGACGCACACGGCGCTCGAAGTCTTCTTCGTCAATGAATGGGTCAGGTGAGCTGGCGCCGGCCATTATGATATTTCTCTCAGTTCGTGATGTGGTGCGGGCACTCATCGACCTCTCTTCCCGCCGTGGAGCGCCGGGACCACTTACACGCCGTTTATAGGTGCTTCAACGACTCGCGCAACAGATCTTCGGTTTTCGCCTTCTGCCCGAGCGACTCCATGGCTTTGGTGACTGCCTTTTCGGCCTGTGGCTGTTTATACCCGAGCGCGACCATTCCCAGAACGGCATCGCTGGCTGCCATGCTCGCAGGGCCTCGGGTGGTGGAGCCCGAGATGGAGAGCCCCTTTGCAGACTCGGCAAGATCGATCACGATTCGCTGCGCAGTTTTTTTGCCGACGCCTTTGATTTTGCTCAGGGCGCCGACATTGCCATCAAGGATCATGTCGCGAAGCTGCACCACGGAGCAACCGGATAAAGCGGTCAAGGCGATACTCGGCCCAACGCCAGAGACAGACAATAGAAGGAGGAACAATTCACGCTCCGGTTGGGTAGCGAAGCCGAAAAGTCTGAGGGTGTCTTCCCTCACATACTGATACGTCAAGACCTTGGCCGGGCCACTCTCTGGCAGAACTTCATAGGTGGAGATGGGGATGGTAATCCGGTAGCCGATCCCACCAACCTGGACAACTGCCGAGGTCGGCCTGCGACTGACGATATTGCCTTCAAGAAAATCGATCATTTCTTTTCAGGCTTCTTCTTCTTGGCCATCTTCAGGGCGGGAAGTATCTCATCCAGGCCCCGTCCCAGCTCGCTCTTGATGTCGTCGAGTGATTTGTCTTCATCGAACTTGATCTCGACGACATAGTCACGGTGGAATCCGGCAAGCACCATCATGTTGTAAACAAAGGGGAAATCGATTTTGCCGTCGCCCGGGACGAGGTGGGTCTCTTTCTCATTGGCGTCACGCAAATGAATGTGCCCGAGCTTGCCCACGAAATGCCTGGCGACTTCTCGAATGTCAGCGCCCGTTGTGTAAATGTGGCTGGTATCGAGTGTGACATCTGTTGCCATGTGGTTCGTCTGCTTAAAGAAAGCAATGGATTGTTCGAGCGTCTCGGCCAACGTACCGGTATGCGGCATTTCCAGGCTGAGCTTCAATTTCAGCGTCGCCGCGTAATCTGCGATCTCTCGGATTCGGCCGATGGACCGATTGGCACTCTCCTCCCAATAGCGCTCCTCGGCAGCGTCGCCGATTTTGGTAGTCACGCATGCGCATCCGAGAACATTTCCGCAATCGAGTGCGGCACGCACGGTCGCGGAATGTTCGTCCCGGCTCTTGCTGTCATTAAAAGAACCGGCGTTCACATTGAGTGTCGAGACGCGAAGACCATGAGATCGCACCTTTTTGTTGAGCGCCTGGTACTCGCCGCGTGATTTGTTCAGCGGGTTGAAGTGTTCCGCACTTCCCTTGATGCAGGCGAGATCGATGAACGAAAAGCCAAGACCGGCAATGGCCTCGAGTGCGGTATCGAGATCAAACTTGGCGAAGGCAATGGTGGAACATCCGATAGGGTATTTCATGGGTGAATAATGAGTGATGAGTAATGAGTAATGAGTAATGAGTAAATTGAGTAAGGACTTACTTACTTACTTACTCATTACTCATTACTCATTACGTATCCAGCTAGTTCCTCAGCTCTTCTTGGTACTCCTCCGTCGGGAGGCAGCGCTGCGAGAAGAGCGACGAATCTCAGGCACCGCGAGCAGGGCGGCGCCAACGATGCCGGCCAGGTTGCCCATGGTGGCAGGTACGACCTCGCAGCCGACTTTTTTCAGGAAGGGAAAAAACTTTTCGGGCTTCTTGCTCACGCCGCCACCGATAATGAAACGGTCGGCGCCGATGAGGTATTCAAGCATTGCAAGGTAGTTGTCGACGTTTTTGCCCCACTTCTTCCAGCTCCATTCATTTCTTTCCTTGGCGCTGTTCGAGGCCCAGTGTTCGGAATCTTTGCCTTTCATTTCGAGGTGGCCGAGCTCCGTGTCAGGCAGCAGTTCACCGTTATGAATGACAGCCGTGCCGATACCTGTGCCGAGGGTGACCATGACGACAGTACCATTCACTCCCTTGCCCGCGCCGAATCGTGCCTCGGCCAGGCCGGCCGCATCTGCATCGTTCCCAACACAGACTATGGAAGCGCCCAAAATGGACTTAATACCTTCCACCAGATTGAAGCCTGTGAAGCTCTCATCGAGATTTGGGGCGCGGCGGACAACTCCATCTTTGACCAGGCCGGGAAAACCGCAGCCTATGGGGCCCTTCCAGCCCATGTCGTCGATCAGTTTTTTCATGGTGCCAAGTACCGCTTCCGGCGTGGCCGGCTGAGGGGTATCAAGTCTGAAACGCTCGCTGACCAGCTCACCCTTTTTGATGTCTACGACCGCACACTTGGTGCCCGTCCCTCCGATATCAACACCCAGGACATGATCCGCATTGTTAACAGCCATAAGAAGGCTCCTTTGAAAAAATGTTTTTCGCTCCCGCAGCGAAGGTGAAATCCCGAGGCCAAACTCGGGGGGTGGGGAATGTACTTGCGGGGACGGTTGGATTCAATGGTAATTCGTGAACTCAGGGACTATTGCAGAAAGACAACACACACCGGTGTTGGAGCACTTGTCTGATGTCCGGTTGGAGTGAGGCGGCCGGTCTCCTGATCGATGGTGAATGAGACGAGGTTGTTATTGTCACGGTTAGCGGCGATAAAAAATGTGCCAGTCGGGTCGATACCGATGTGGCGGGGATGGCCTCCAAGGGTCGGCTCGATCTGGATTCGCTCCAATGCACCGGTTTCCTGATCCATCGCGTACACAGCCGTGCTGTCGTGGCCGCGATTCGAACCGTACACAAACTTACCATTGGGGTGCACGACAACCTCCGCGGTGGTGTTTTCACCAGTGAAGTCCTCGGGCAAAGTAGAGTAAGTTCCGATCTCAGTGACGACACCCTCTTTACCGTTGTAGGCGAGCGCGGATAGTGTGCCGTTGATCTCGTGGATACAGTAAAGCCATTTGCCGTTTGGGTGAAAAGCCATGTGACGAGGCCCCGACCCAGGCGCGGCAGTCCAGGAAGAGGCAGGCTCCAAGTGCGCGCCATCGAGCATTCGATAGACAACCACCTGATCCGTTCCGAGGTCGGCAACGCATGCGAATCGATTCTGATGGTCGATCGCTATACCGTGTGCGTGCGGTTGCTTCTGACGTTCGTGAGCGCTTGAGCCCTGGTGTGGAATGTTGACTGCAAGTTCGCCGATCGAGCCGTCGTCGTTCAGTGGCAGTGAAGAGGTGCTCCCTCCGCTGTAATGCGCGACCAGCAGGGCCTTGCCCTCGCGATCTGCTTCGAGATGCGTCGCGCCGTTGTCGCCGGTCAGTTGCTGGTTTATCTGAGTCAGCGTGCCTTCATCGCGGTTGATCTGGAATGACCGAACACCACCGTTGGGAGCGGCGTCTTCACCAGTGACCGCGTAAAGAATCGGCTTGGAAGGATGGAAGGCGAGGAAGCCCGGTTTTGGAGCTTCAACGGCGAGCTTCGATTCGCTGAGTTCGCCGGTTTCTGTATTCAGGGTGCAAGAGAAGATGCCCTGATCTTGTGTCGAATTACCTATAAATAGAACCTGTTTACTCATGGTTGATCGATAATGGCTGATGATTGATGATTCAAGTCTGCGCATTAACCATTAACTGTTATCCATTAACCATTCAAACCATCATGCTTATTGTCGACTCACATCTTGACCTCGCTTACAACGCCATCGAATGGAATCGCGACATCCTCCAATCTGTTGCGGCCATCCGTGCTTCTGAAAAAGGAATGACCGAAAAGGGGAGGCAGGGAAACACCGTTTCTATCCCCGCACTCCGCGAAGGGGAATTCGGGCTTTGCTTCGTGACCGTCCACAGCCGCATTGAATCCTGCGAAGGCAAGTTCAAAGGTGTCCGAAACCAGGACATCGCCTACAGCAAGGCCCAGGGAGAGCTGGCGTTCTATCGATCCTTGCAGCGCAAGGGGATCCTGCGTCAGGTTACTGACCTTGAAAGTCTCAACCAGCATCTGACGGACTGGGAAACAAATCCAGACGAGACACCCATCGGATTCGTGCTCACCATGGAGGGAGCGGACCCGGTGGTCGATCCGGACCAGGTCATCGACTGGTGGGAACAGGGCTTACGTTCGATCAGCCTTGTTCACTACGGCATCAGTTCCTACGCGCACGGCACGCATGCGCCCGGCGGCTTACTGCCTCGGGCAAAACCGCTGTTGAAGGCGATGGATGAGGTGGGGATGATTCTAGACATCAGCCACATGGCCGAGGGGACGTTCTATGAAGCCCTTGAAATATTCAACGGCTCTCTCATGGCCACCCACAACTGCTGCCATGTGTTTGTACCTGATGATCGACAACTGAAAGATGAACAGATCAAGATCCTGGCAGAACGGAACGCGGTCATTGGAGTCGCTTTCGATGCATGGATGCTGGTTCCGGATTTCGACAAGGACAATCCGGATCCATCGGACTGCACCTTGAACACGGTTGCCGACAACATTGACCACATCTGCCAGATTGCCGGGAACGCGAACCACGCAGCCATCGGTACAGACCTGGACGGCGGATACGGCAATGAACAGACGCCCTGTGACGTGGACACCATCGCGGACCTGCAGAAACTGCCCGAAATCTTGAGAAGCCGCGGTTATTCAGAAGAAGATGTAGAGAATATCATGCACGGAAACTGGATCAGGCATCTGAGAACGGCCTGGGCGGGAGGAGGGAAAGGTTGATGGTTGATGAGGAATCTTGAATCCTGTGTACTGGTTCAGCATGAATTGGACTTTTGGCGTTCTGGAATAAGCTACAAAGTCTGCCCTATCGGGCAGAA
>JAQBXN010000193.1 GCA_027625095.1 Planctomycetota bacterium
TCCGGGACAGTTAAAAGGGATATCATTCGGCCGAAGTTGGAAACTTAATTTCGATCAAAGTCCTAAGGTGAGAAACTACAATAAATATAACGGAGCTTCTCATCACAGAGAAGCCCACTACTGAGAGGTACATCATGTCCAACCTGTTAGCACTCGATTTCGATGGCGTCATCTGCGACAGCGCGGGGGAATGCCTCTACAGCGCCTTCAACACCTATGCTGCAGCTCGAGGCCTGCAAAGTGCTGGCAGCGTGTCAGATATTCGGCGCGACTGGTATGACACCTTTTACCAGATGCGGCCATACATCCGTGATGGCAAAGACTACTTTGTGATCCTCTATTTCCTGGAGCACGGGATCCCGATTGAAAGCCAGACTCAGTTTGATGACCAATCCGCGGCCGTCATGGGGGAAGTCTGTTCGCTGGCCGAAGTAGAAAGCACCGACGAACTGGAACAGCATTTTCAGGACAGCCGCCGCGCCATTCGTGCCAGGGACGAAGCCGCATGGTTCGACATGAATCCTCTGTACGATCACATGCGTAAAGGGCTCGAAAGCCGAGGGCCCAGCTTCGAAGGAGTCTATATCACAACGTCCAAACCCACGGACGCGGCCACACAGATTCTTTACCACCACGGCATCAGAATTCCAGAGTCTCAGATCCTCGGCAAAGACAAAGTCAAAAAAACAAAAGCCAAGAACAGCCAGATGGAGGCCGTCGCTCGCGCAGCGAATATCGAACTGTCCGAGATACTTTTTCTTGATGATCAGGTCTCTCACCTGACCGCAGCCCAGAAAATCGGCGTGCAGTGTTTTGCCGCTACCTGGGGCTATATCACCGGCGCGCAAGTGGAAGAAGCAGTGCAAGCGGGTATCCAGCTCCTATCGGAGGATGAAGTTCAGGACTGGATGGAGGGCGTTTAGCACGAAAGAAAACCCAACCCTTGCTGCTGCCTTGTGGTTGTCACCAAACGTAGCTACAAGCTGCCGGATTCCTTCGTAAAAGTCGGCACAAACCGATCCCTGGCCTGAAAGGTCAAGACATAGCAGCCAGGGGCAACCTTGGGCTGGCAGGCGAAATGCCTTCGGCATAAAAACGATCTGCAATGTGGGTAAAGCTCAGGGTATTGTCCCAGGCTGCGGTGAATATGACCTCCGTCCAAATTACGCTTGGCATCTCCAATATGTCCTTCAAAAATTTCTCAGTCAGTGTATCGAGCCTGTTTCTCCACCTGGCAGCCATGGTGATGCTTTGGGCACCCCGGAGTGCCTCTTCCGATGATCTAGGTGCCATGTGGGGAACCGCCGAAGAAGAGTCGAAGTATTATCCCCTCGTGGATATCCCGATTCCTGCAGAGGTCCCCATGCGCCCCGGGAGTTTCGAAATCCTTCCCGATGGCAGGCTCGCGGTCGGTACCCGTCGGGGAGACGTCTATTTCATTTCCGGTGCCTTCGAGACCCCGCCCAATCCTGTCTACCACTTGTTTGCCAGCGGGCAGGACGAGATCTTTGGGCTCGCCTGGAAAGACGGTTCACTCACCATCACACAATTTGGTGAGGTAACCCGATTGACCGATACCGATGGGGACGGGACTGCGGATCGATTTGATACGCTGAGCAACAACTGGGGGTATGCCGAAGGTCACGAGTTTGCGTTCGGCTCCAAGCACGATCCGGAAGGGAACATCTGGGTGGCACTCGGCCTGAGCGGTTCCTACAAGTCCCACAATCTTTTCCGGGGCTGGGCGGTCAAAGTCACCCCGGACGGCAAAATGATTCCGATCTGCAGCGGGCTGCGCAGTCCTGCCGGAGTGGGACCCAATGCCGAGGGGGCCATGTTCTGTATCGAAAGCCAGGGGCCGTGGAACGGTTCCTGTTCGCTCAAACACCTCAAGCCGGGCGGCTTCCTCGGGCATCCCGCCAGCTACAACTGGTATCCCTTTGCCAAGGGCATGGAAGCGCCGGCCCTGGAGCCCAATTCAAATTCACGGCTATTGGTGGAGAAGAAACGAGTGAAGGAACTGGTGCCCCCCGCGGTGCTGTTTCCCTATATCAAGATGGGCCGATCCATTTCCGGATTCCGCCTGAATCAGACCAGGGGAAAGTTCGGGCCTTTCGACAATCAGATATTCCTCGGCGACTACACCCTGAGCCTCATCATGCGGGCGACCACGGAGAAGATTAACGGGGTGTGGCAGGGCGCCTGCTATCCGTTTCGGGAAGGGCTTTCCACAGGGATTATGAATGTGGAGTTTACGCCGAAAGGCCAATTGGTTGCAGGAGGGTTTACCACCAACAGACAGTGGCCGGTGCGAGGAGAAAAACCTTTTGCCATCCAGCGACTGGACTGGATGGGAAAGACGCCCTTTGAACTGCAGGAGATCAACATCCGTTCAGACGGCTTCCTGCTGACCTTCACCCTTCCGGTGGATCCGGTGGTGGCCGCGAAACCAGAGACCTATTCACTCACCACCTACACACACATCTATGCTGCCGGCTACGGGAGCCCCGAAGTCGATCACACGACCCCGGAGATCGACCGTGCCGAAGTCTCCCAAGACGGTATGAGCGTGAAGCTGGTCGTGAAAGGGATTCAGGAAAGCCACATCCACGATTTCGATCTTACAAAGATGCAAAGCCGGGACCGCCAGCCGCTACTGCATACCAGGGCCTATTACACGGTGAACGAAATTCCGGTGGCCAAGAATCCATAGAAGAGCAAGGTTGGGCAAATTCTACGGAATCAGTAGTGCATTCTTGGGCAAGCCCCAATACTGTTCACTTAAGCTAAAGACCCCTGCCTGCTTGGGGACTGTTGATTTAATGATGCCACCGGCTTGCCCGGTGGAGATTCGCGTTTCGAAGTTCTGGGCATCCTGACAGCTTTCAAAGCGTGAAACTCCACTGGGCAAGCCAGTGGCATCTCCCGAATGAATCCATACCTGCGCGACAAAAGAGCGTGAAAACTCCACTGGGCAAGCCAGTGGCATCTTGAGACAGCAAGGAACTGATTAAACCGACAGTCCCCAAGGTGGCGGGGGTCTTAAGTGAGCAGTATTGGGGCAAGGCCCCGGCCACCTGCTTCCCACGGTCCACGAAAGAGTTCAAGCACAGAGTCAAGTCATTACTTCTCTGCGTGGTGCGGAGATCTCTTCAAGCACGGATGAAGAGGGCCTCTTGTGTTTTAGGCCCGCAGAACAATCACCGGGTCGATTTCCCGGTCAGGATTGGCACTTCGCAGAAGGAGAGTGCTGCGATGCCGTTCCCGCCGATCAGGAGTCGGTCCTGGCTCCAAGACTTCTCTTTGAGATAGGTGATCTTCCGGGCCGTCGAAGCCCCCTTCAGTTTGAGCGTGACCACATTCCCGGACACGGTACCGGAGGCGATCTCCTCCTTGGCCCCATCAAGATAGAACTCATTAACCAGTGAATCCTGCCAGACGACAGCCTGGTCAAATTCCAGGGCAATTGTGTCTTTCGCCTCGCCGGTGAAATAGGCACTTTTAAGATTGGGCGGCGTGACGGGACTGGTGGCTGCTTTGCCGTAGATATCCCGCTCGA
This sequence comes from Planctomycetota bacterium, assembly GCA_027625095.1. Taxonomy (GTDB): domain Bacteria; phylum Planctomycetota; class PUPC01; order JACPCR01; family JACPCR01; genus JAQBXN01. Next base: position 3,560 of record JAQBXN010000193.1, read on the forward strand.
GCAGGGGCTGAATCAAGCGCGCAAATTCCGCCCAGCCGATTAGCGGGAAGTGGCATGGCCCGGGAGGTCTGATACCCAACGTCGACATGACATCCATGTTCGAGTAAAGGCGCGGCAGGGTCCGCTGCACCTCGCGCAACATATCGCCATTCCCGTTCCCCATGCTGCAGGAGTTAGGCCAGATCTGGAAGACGTAATAGTGCTGAATGTTCGGGAAATCCTGCTTCCAGGCCGCTGACATCTCTATGAAGTATCGCTGGTAGGACTGCCAACCATAGCCGCCGTCAGGCCCGGCTGCCCCCTGGTCGTTCTCGCCCTGGTGCCAAAGGACCGCACGGATGCCATGCGTCAGCTTTGCATGACGTACTCGCCATAACATGCGACCGTAAATGGTTCCCAGATCCTCGTGGTTCTGTGAATTCCTCTGGTGCTGGTCAATCCGCGTCCCGCCGACCGCGCCATTGATGATGAAGATCGGAACCTTCCGACTCTCCACCAGACGTTTGGCGAGTTCCATACCCCACCAGCCAAGCTCTGCTTTGTGCTGTTTTCGTGACGGTCCATGAGCGTTGCCACGTTCAAACTTCCAGACCGGAAGACACCATTCATTCCCTGTGTCACTGCTGTTGCTATCGCCAGAATAACCATAACTGCGAATCCACTCATTGGTCTCGCGGGGCGACTCCTCGTGGGTATCCGTCGCCAACGCGTTGGATTGTCCGTCAATGAGGTAGGCGTCACCGCAAACGATATTGGTTGCGGTATGCAGCACCGTCTCAAGGTCGCCGGCCTTAGAGCCAAACTCCACTTTGTAGTGGATGAGCCCCGGCTTGAGCTTCACGGAGAAGGCGTACGATTTGTCAGCCGCCAACTTGCTGGTTTCGCTCTTGAACGGCTGCCCATCGGCATAGACTTTCAGGAAGACCGAGTCGGCGGCCTCGTTGAGCGTTCCGTTGTAGAAGAGCGTGCCCTCGTTGTTTTCATCGCGGGCGTAGAACTGACTGTCCTCCGGCTTCTCATCCTTTCCCGGCACTCGCTGTACCCAGGCGTCCTTCTCCGGCTCTTTGACCATGATCGTGATTGTCTGGGTCGTCGGCTCGCCGCCGTTATCTACGGTCACCGACACGGTCATCTTCCCGCTATTCTGGGCGCGCTTGAGGAGGAGGCTTCCCGGCGCGATTTCCTTGATGACGGCGATGTCTGAAACGCTCCAGGTAAAGTTCAGTTCGCCGGCACCTTTCGCCTTCATAGCGTCCAGGTTGGTGATCTGAGGGACAACCTCGATCTCCGCGCGTCCATCCCAGGTGGCCGGGGCGTTTAAGGTAAAAACCGGCTCGTGGATGTCCTCTTTGATCGTTATGCGGATGTCCCGTGTTTTGACATCATTCGGGTAGATCCCCTTGAACTGCAGGGTGGCCAACTTGTCACCTGTCACACGGCCGGCATCGAAGGTGAATTGGAAACGGTCGACGGAAACGATGGTCTCACGGCCGTCGCTCTTGAGAACCCAATAGACCTTCTGTGCGCCGCCGGCTTTCGCAAAAAGCATCGCACTTTTCCCTTCCGTCACGATGACCTGTTCAGTCGAAACAGAAAATTCACTGCCCGGCTGCACCACAGAGCCCGCCAGCGTTTGCAGCGGCTTCTGGTTCTCGTATTGCAGCCTTACCCAGTCCGCGGAACGTATGACTGTGGAAATACGGGCCTCGTCGATATCACCGACAAAGGTGTAGTTGTGATACCAGCCGCCGATCCACATCCTCGCGGGCGTCCTTATGTTCAGCGGCGTCGCCCGGGAGTTTGCCACGCCGTCGAGCGTGCCATTTACATAGACTCGCGAATCACCCTTCTGGTACGTGTGAACAACATGAACCCATTGCCCCATGGGTATCCTGCTGTCTCCCGCAACGTTTCCATCCGAAAAATAACAATCCAAATTCACGTGTGGCGGGCTGCGATACTGCATCACCACTTTGCCCTGGCCCTGTTCGTTGCCCCAGCCGAAAACCGTGGAATTCGATTTCTCTGGCCGGAACCAAGCCTCGGAACTGTGCGTGGTTGTCCCCACCGGATAATTGGGAATCTTGTCCCCGCAGAAGATGCCCTTTCCTCCTGGAAAGTGCCGCGCTGGCCCAATCATGCCTGCGGTGTCCGTCGTACCGGTATCCGTCGATTCGAGTGTGCCCACCTCATCTTTCACTGGCCCGTTCATGTGCCACACACTCAGGTATCCGTTCGATTCGTTGTACACCGCGGCCCCGCTCGACTCACTGGCCGCGTCGGCCTTTCCCCAAAACATCCGAATCTCCTGCCGCGCATCTCCTTTGATCGTTGGCAGTCGCACCCAGATGCTGGCCGTTCCGTTCGCGGCGTCCCAATGCTCCACCTGGTATGGCAGCGCTTTGCCATCGGTCGAAAAGCGAACGTCTTCGCCCTGCGATTTAGCCTGGCTGAAATCAAAGTAGTCCTTATGCAGCCGGACCAGTACTGGAAAACCGTCCACCGACGCAGTACCCGGTAAATTCGCGCCCTCGGGCGTGGTGAGCAGGTAAATGGATCCGGAATGTTTCCAGTCCGCATGTTGAGCGGACACCGCCGGCAAAAGCCCTGTGAGAAGAATTACGCCACAGATAGTTTTGTTCATTTGAGACTTCCTTCAGTTATTTCTCTCTGGAGTTGATAAAGATTTACTTCCGAACCTCTGAGCTTCGTGCGTGAATCTTTTCTAATTTAGAAGGTAATGACGGGGAATCGAGTCAGGTCGGAAGAGCCGCAGGTGTTTTGAACTTGGAGCGCCAGGCTTTAGAGTCCACCGGAATTGCCTCGACAGACCTCGACGGGCCCCATGGACTCTCAACGGAGAAATTGTCTGATGAAAAAACGAAACCCTTTTTCTGGTCTACTCCTGTTTTCGCTGGTTGCGTCCTTCACCTCGAACCCGACTTTCGCCGAGACGAAGGCTGCCCCGGAGCTGGATAAGGACGCCCAGGCAGCAGTGGGAAAGATGAACGAGTGGGTTGGCAGCCTTACGGCGAAACCGTTCAAGGAGCGGCAGGAAATTTATGACCAGATCATCAAGCTCGGCAGTGTCGGCCTCGACGCTCTTTGTGGTCAATTGGTCAATCCTGCTACCGGAGATGATTCTTCCGCCCGGCTGGCACTGCGCGAACTTTCTTTCTATGTCCTGCGGCCTGGTGCGACGGCGTCCGAGCGCGAGCTTTATGTGCTGTCCCTTCACAAAATACTTAAGGCTGAGGCTGGCCCCGATGTACAGGCGTTCGCCTGCCGGGAGCTTCAACTCACCGGCCGGGCGGAGTCCGTCGGATCCCTGGCCGCGCTCCTGACTGTTCCTGAGCTGACAGAGCCGTCCGCCATGTCATTGCTGGCCATCTCGAAACATGCTGCCAGGGCGGAAATCACAATGGCCGTTCGTGCCGCGTATTCCAAGCTCACCGACAAAGCGGATAATCAGAAAGTCACATTGATCCGCGCCCTCGCCGCCCTCCGCGACAAAAATTCACTCCCGGCATTCAACGCCGCGGCTGCAAGTGACCACTCAAACCTGCGGCAGATGGGACTGTATGCTCTCGCCAATCTGGGCGACCCGACGTCCGAAGCATTGCTGCTCGAAGCCGCCGCTTCAAAGAAGATTTCCGAAAGTCAGCGAGCGACCTCATGGCTGTGGTTGTATGCAAGACGCCTGAATGAGGAAGGCCATGCTGACAAGGCGGTGACGCTTTGCCGGAAGGTTTTCGAGACCCGATCCGGGCCGGCAGATGGACACGTCCAATCCAGCGCGCTCTATTCCCTTTATGAAATACTTGGGGATGGCGCGATTGAAGACCTGCTCGCTTCCCTCGAAAACAAAAGTGTCTACGTTCAGGCCGCGTCGGCGAAACTGCTCATGGAAATCAAGAGCAATTCACTGGGCAGCAAACTGGCAGCAAGATTGAAGAACGAGAATCCCGCGAGTCGCAAAGCCGCGCTGGAAATCATCGCTGCCCGTGGCGACGAAGCGACAGCGGGCGCGGTCAAAGAACTTCTGAAGGACAAAGATCCAGCCGTTCGATTGCAGGCCATCATTGCCTATTCGAAGGTCGCTAAAGCGCAATCGCTGGATGCACTTCTGGATATCGCTCAGAAGGGCAGTCCTGAAGAACAGGCACTCGCGCGTAACGCTCTGATTCGTCTGCCTGGCGAAGAGGCATCCCAGCAGGTCGCCGAGATGTTGAAGACCGCCAAAACAGCGGACAGCAAGACTGCAATCATCGAAGCGCTGCAGGCCCGCAACGCTCGCAAGCAAGTATCCGAGATTCTTCTGCTTGCAAGCGACAAAGATTCAAAGGTGCGTGGCGCTGCGTTAAAAGCACTGAAGGTGCTTGCCTCTCCCTCTCACGTTCCGGCCCTGCTCAAGTTACTCAATGATACGGATCCGGAGGATCAAGATGCCCTGGTCGCTGCCATCGCTTCGGCCGGCAGCACTGCGGGCGAAGATGAACGGCTGACACCGATCCTCGATGCCCTGGCCGAGCCGGAAAGTAGAGTCCGGTTGCCTCTGTTGAAAGTGCTCAGCCGAATCGGTGGGAAAAAGGCGATCGCCCCGGTGCTCGAAGAAATCAGCAGCGAAGACGAACAGACACAGGATGCGGCCATTCGAGCACTGACCGATTGGCCGGACGACAGTGCGGTCGAGCCATTGCTCAAACTGGCTACCACATCCGAAAGCCTGATTCATAAAGTCCTCGCGCTTCGTGGAGTCATGAGGGTGATCACCTCAGCGAACATTTCTCCGGAAGCGAAGACGAGTCACGTCAAGACGGCCCTGGCGGCCGCAGAACGAACCGAGGACAAGAAAATGATCCTTGGCAGCCTTGGGAGTATTCGGCATCCGCATTCACTCAAGCTCGCGGCCAGCCTGGTCTCACAGCCTGAGCTCAAGGCCGAGGCCATCAACGCCGTAATGAGGATCGCCTGTCCGCAGAGCAGCACCGACCTGGGGCTCACCGACAGCACCACCTATGACGTCCTCAAAGAGCTCGTCGGCGTGGTCACCGATGCGAATGCAAAGAATCAGATTCAGGAACATCTGTCGCGTTTTCCTCAGGGCGATATAGCGAACCTCGCCCGCAACAAGCCCGTAATGAGCGCGCCAAAACACCAGGGCAATAATGTTCCCACACTCGCTGTGGATGGAGTGGCAGATCAATCGTCCGTATGGTTCGGCGACGGGTCGCCCGCGTGGCTGGAGGTAGATCTCCAACAGACCGTAAAGATCGATACCGCCCACGTTTACTTTTACTACAGCGATGGACGCTACTATCAGTACGCCATTGAGGTCTCGACCGACCAGAAGACTTGGAAGAAAGTCGTTGACCGCAGCGGCACAACCGAGCTCTGCACCGCTCAGGGCCATCCTCACCGATTCGATCCGATCGAAGCTCGCTGGGTGAAACTGCACATCTACAAGAACAGCGCGAACCCTGCAGTTCACGTAATGGAACTCAAGGTTTATGCGGAAGGCACGGCGCCCGAAACGCTCAAGAAATTCAAGCCCAACGAGGAGCTGCCCGGGTCAGACCAGGTAGCCGGAGCAGCACGCACACGGGCTGCCCCGCCCGACGGCAAAGTGGTTAATCCGTCCATCACTCCCTACGCGCTTCACAAGAAAGACGAAAACGGCAAAGTGTCATCGGGTATCCCCGAAGAAGAGTTCCAATCGCTCTTCGATGGCAAAACGCTGAACGGCTGGCAGGGGAGTCTTGACGGATATTTTGCCGAAAACGGCATCCTCGTCTGCAAAGGTGGCCAACTGTTTACGGAAAAGGAATACAGCGATTTTGTGTTTCGATTCGAATTTAAATTACCGCCCGGCGGGAACAATGGGCTCGGCATCCGGGCGCCGTCGCAGGGCAACGCAGCCTACGCCGCCATGGAATTGCAGATACTCGAAAACACTGCGGAAAAATATGCAACGCTGGCACCGTATCAATACCACGGCTCTATCTATGGAGTCGTTCCGGCCAGGCGCGGTTTTCAGAAGAAGCCCGGCGAATGGAACTACCAGGAAGTGATCGCCATCGGCCACCATGTGAAGGTCATCCTCAACGGCGAAGTGATTACGGATGCCTTTCTCGACCAGGTTTACCCCATGGATGGCAAGCCTCACCCCGGCCTGCTGAACAAGAAGGGCTTCATCGGATTCCTCGGTCATGGAGACCGCGTCGAGTTCAAGAACATCCGAATCAAAGATTTTGCGATGAGCCCGCCCCTCCCGGATAGCCCGCAGCCGAACGTCGCTCCTCCCGGCTACATCGCACTGTTTAACGGGAAGGATCTGAACGGTTGGAAGGGCCTGGTCGCCAACCCCAGGAAGCGGGCCGAAATGACACCGGAACAACTGGCGAATGCCCAGGAAAAAGCTGATGAGGTCATGCGCAATGGCTGGAGTATTCAGGATGGTGTCCTGGTCTTCAGCGGAAAAGGACAGAGCCTGTGTACGGTGAAAGATTTTGCAGACTTCGACCTCTACGTGGACTGGAAAATCCACGAGCGCGGCGACAGCGGCATCTACTTGCGCGGCTCACCCCAAGTGCAGATCTGGGATCCGAATCAGCACAAGCAGGGCTCAGGAGGTCTCTACAACAACAGCAAGAATCCGCGCAATCCGACGCTGATCGCAGACAATCCCATCGGTGAATGGAACACCTTCTATATCCGTATGGTCGGCGAGAACGTCACGGTCTACCTGAACGGAAAACTCGCAGTAGATGACGTGCCTCTCGAAAATTACTGGGATCGGAAAATCCCCATATACCGTTCAAACCAAATCGAACTTCAGAACCACGGGAACACCCTCTACTTCAAGAACGTCTACCTGCGCGAACTCCCCCATTGAGTTCGGCAATCTCCGTCTGTTTTTTCTCATTCCACTTTTGGAAGCCGGAATGCAAGACTTACTGACCTGAGCATTACCCAAACTTGTTTACGCCTTTAGCGTAAAGAATCGGACAAACAGTGATTTAGGTAAAGGCCCTGGTTTTAACCAGGGGGCAAAATCAGTAAAGATGCATTGAAGCCCCGAAGGGGCGACGGAGGCGTTTGCGGCAGGCGCCGTCGCCCATCCGGGGCCAGGCTGTTCTTCCTTCCATTCCCCTGGTTGA
>JAQBXN010000194.1 GCA_027625095.1 Planctomycetota bacterium
TATTGACCACGACGAGAATCGAATAACTCTTCAACAAATTGCTTCGCTTCGCTTTTCACCGACTGAGGTATAGCATCCTCACTGACCTGTGGCCAGCGACTTCCGATACGGGTTCACTGAATATTTGCCGCCCGGTTTTAAAACATAAAAATAGATCTGACCCCAATTCTTGTTCCCTGGCAGCTATGCACTCGTCTTGATCCTGACCGAAGAGGCGTTTCACGCATTCGGTGCAGACCAGGGAGGGAACTATGCCTCCGCTCTCAGAAGCCCTCCGACACAGAGCGTTACCTTCGCAATTACAGATCCTGCGGCAGAACCGACTTTGACCAGCGCGGAGGGCGGCGGATGCTTTATCGCTACGGCTGCCTTTGGCGCGCCGAACTGCAAGGCGATTGAAACATTCAGACAATTACGTGACACCCACCTGAACAAAGGCCCACTCGGCAGAGCATTCATTCAGACCTATTATGGAAACAGTCCCGAATCGGCCCGTTACCTGCGTCAGTGCGAGGTCCTTCGCGCCGGGGTACGTCGGATGCTTGGAGCACCTGCAATCGTTTTCAATTCAAGGTGGCTCTTGTTCGATTCCAGGGGGCTGTCACCGAGCCGACTATGTGCATACAGTATTTGGGGGTCAACCGGAATCACAAGCGCAACATGTAGGGCTCCTGGAATGCTTCTGATATCAGCCCCCCGGAATCGTACAAGAGCCTTGGCATTTTGTTCCGCTGTTATGAATGGCCGCGTCTTTTTCTTGCCTCAGAGTGCGCTTCCCCCACCACTTTTGGTCCGCCTTCCACCACACTTTGATAATTCGGAGTGATTCGGAAGTCAATTCTTTCATAGAGTCCACTGCGTTGCTGCGTCGACGTGCCTCGATCGCAGGTAATCGCTCCGGCACGTGACCTTAGTAACCTTCTACTGTAACGAGTGAGCAAGATCATGATTCGTCGGACGAAGATGTTACTCTTCCTGCTAACGGCCTCGCGGCCTTGTGCAGGCGTCTGCGGACCGATAGTTACCTGACGTTCGGAACGGTCCGGACAAACTAAATCCTTGACAAGTGTTCCTGCCTCGATTACTGGTGACAAGGCGGCAGCACGTTTAATCTCGGCAGATGGATTCAACTCAAGTAAAAACCCTCGTCATGCTTTGTCCTAAGGAGGGGTGCGGACAGAAGTATAAGGTCAAGAGCACGCTGGCCGGCCAGAAGGTCAAATGCTCCTTGTGCGGTGAAAGATTTGTCATTGGCGGCAAACCGCGCCCAAGAGACGAGGCGCTTGAGCCCATTACGGTTCCGCTCAAGCCAAGTGAGTCACCTCAGGGCCTGCGGCAGGCCCAGAAGGAGACTGAAGGGCAACCCGAACAGAAGAGAACGTCTAAAAAAGAAGTGGTCGCCAAGGCACCCGCCCGGCCACGTCCAGCGACCATGGCGGAAGGAAAATCCACGGCTACTCCCAAAGCCACGCGGTTCGTTTTTCCCGCAGTCGCCATTCTCGTTTCGTCCGGAGTTGTCTGGTCCGCCTTCAAATCCATCGGCGAATCCAAGGCCCACGCCGCCGCAGTGCAAACTTCGGGGGCATACAAGAAAAAGCAGGCCTTAGCGGAGTCTTTTCAAAAGCAGGCAGAAGAACCGGCGCCGTCTGAAACCGATAGCGAAGCACAGGTTGCCGTCACCCACATTTCACTGGCAACAATAAAGTCGGTACAGGCTGAAATTCAGAGGGAAGGCGCAGAACCATTCCTGGTCCGCAAAGGTCAGCCTGTAGTCGTCTGGGGAGACGCAGGTAGCGAAAGGCGAGTGGAGGTATTCTTACCCGAGCAAAGAGTGAGCGGACAGATCGACTCTGTTCACATTGAAGAGACGACACCCGGAAAGGTCTCCGTGAAAGACCTGCTGGGATTCGTCAATTCACCTGTAGATCGGACAGCAGCCATCAACTCTTTGACATTTCGGGCGGACGGCGGGCTTGTCACGGTTATTGGCAATGGAAGTTACGGCCGAGTGCTTGAAGTGCCCTCAGGGCAAGTGATTCGGAATTTTGAATCGTCTGCCCAATCCGCCGCGTTTCTTCCGGATGGCAGCCTGCTTATAGGCACCAAGCTTGGTGGAAAGGTGTGGGACGGCCACACCACCGCCACCCTGGCAAGACTCAAAGAATCCAAAGGTCCTTTGCTGCCACTACCACAGGGAACACAAGCTCTCGAATACTCGTCCAACGGCCTAACGCTCTGGGATCTGGAGCAGGCGAGAAGCTTGGCGTCGAACGGAAAATCGCCGAGCGCACTTGTAAGAATCTCCAAAGATGGCGCGCACTGCGCATCGGTGTCGTCTTCTGGTGAAGTTACCCTCTTTTCACTTCCGGAATTGAAGACTGAGAAATCAAGAGCCTTCCACATCTCCCCGGCGGATTTTGATTACAGCTTTGACACACACACCGTCGCGATCGCCGCTAAGGGCCAGACATTCGTGACCCTCGGTAATGTAAGTGCAGAGGACTCATCCCGTGAGCTCAACGTACATCGTCAAGCGACGAGTGTCCGTTTCTTTTCTTATGGACGTTATCTCGCGGTAACGACGAAAGACTCAAAAGTAGTTCAAGTCATCGACCTTAGGGAAAACAGACAAGCGCTTCTCGGCGTCCCAGCCAATAGCCCAATCAGTGCGATTGAATTCAGCCCTGACGGATCGACTGCTGCACTCGGTCACAGTAACGGACAAGTCAGCTTCCTTAGCATGGACAAAGAGGAGTTGTCCGCCGCATTCGCCCGGTATGACCAGAACTTCATCGAACCGGTACGCCGCAAAGAAAAGGCCCTCTACACCCGCTTCCGCAATGCCCTTCTGAATAGCCAGAGAGAGCAGGCAGAAAGCTGCGTTGCCGAGTTGAAGGCTCGGTTTCCGAATGGCGAGTACGCTGCAAAGGCGGAAGCCGAACTGAACCAGCAACCAACAGCAACCGTCGGCACGGAAACGGGCTCCAAAACCAATCCACCCGCAACCATCAAGATGCCAGACAATCCGCGGACTGTTTACAATTTCTTCTATGGCTTTCTGCTGAACAAGAAGACCAAGCAGGCCATGCAGTACTACGATCACCTGCTAAAGAATCACCCCGACAGCGAGTTCGCTGAAAAGGCAAAAGAGCAGTTGGAGAATTACAAGATCGAGAACAAATGAGCGATCAGGCAAATACAACAACTGAAGACCAGCCTGAGGAACTGCCAGTTGCAGAGATCCTTGAGGAGCTGGTGCTCGACGAGACAGGTGAAACGCCACGTCTGCTGGATGGCACTGAGTGCGTCGAAGTTCAGGACGATGAACAGAGCAATCACTTCCTCCTCCGTAATCGGAAGGAAGGCGCTTACGTTCGTATCGATGATCGAGAGTATTTCCTGTGGCAACAGATGGACGGGCAAACCACGCTGAGCGAGCTGGTAGAGAGCTATTTCGACCAATATCACGCGCTGGGTTACGACCGCGTTGGCAAGTTCCTGCACAAACTGTTGGACCACGGATTTCTCGATCCTGATTCAGTTACTGTTTGGCGAGGCCAGAACCATCTATCCGAGGATGAGGTCCGATCCGGTGGTCTCCGATTCTGGTTGCGGCATTTGGCATTTCAGCCGGTAGGCCCAAATTTCGGAGATGGCTTTTTCAGAGCGCTCGACGATTTTGGATTCGGATTTCTGGGTCAGACTCTGGCACTCAGATGCATGGCCGCGGCCGGCATCCTTGGCCTCCTGCTCTTCGCGTATACGATTAGCTCTCATGGTTCGGAATATCTCTACCAGGCATTCCAGCCTGCAGGATACTTCAGCCTGGCGTTCGTGGGAATTTATGTATGGCTGATGATCGGCTCGATAGTTCATGGACTGGCCCAGGCCGCTGCCCTGAAGGCGAACAAATGTCAGATCGTGAAGGCCGGTATTGCTTTTCACGTGGGCGTGCCGGGGCTGTACTTGGATACTCGCGATTGTCTGGCTCGCCCTCGCGTTCAAAGAAAGCGCGTCATACTCTCTGGTATCTGGGCCGAAATGTTTCTGTTCGGAATCTGTGGTATTGCCAGCGGGATGCTCGAGTCTGCAATCTGGCAGCAACTCATGGCATTAGGCACTGTAGTCATTGGTCTCCGCCTGATTTATCACGCCTGCCCGTTTGTAGATTCCCCTGCGTACGAAGCGGTCGTCGAATCCTACGACCTGCCGCAACTGAGGCGAGCAGCGCTCAAATTTCTGAGGCCAGGTTATTGGTTGCAGGTATGGCGCAAAGAAGAATGGGAAGAGAAGGAACAGATCTTTTTCGCCTTTGGGATCTGGAGCCTCGTTTGGGGAGCGTTGGTCGCCCAGGTGGCAGCTTTTCTGCTTAATTCGCAACTGTCGAAAACGGTTATTCAATTGGCCGGCAAAGCATTTGGCGACGCGAACCTTATGTCCGCGGATGAGACCGTTGCCCTGGCCATGATCCTGATGATTCTGCTGCCTCTTCTCGGCTTTCTCGCCGCCGCAGGCGCCTACCTCGTTTCTTCGCTCTCGGATGCTTTCAACAACTCACGCATTTGGAGAGAACCATCCGAGGCCGTTCGGTGGCTGATTGTGGTTGGTCTCTCCGCGGGCGTACTGCACTGGCTGACGGTGGGCACGACCGGCCACAACCTCATACGAGTGTTGCTTGTGCTCTGTGGTATCTATCTGGCTGATCGACTGATGTTCGCGACCAAGGATGAGCTGGTCGACATCTTTGCAGGCACCCTCGGTCGTGGACAAACTTGTGCAGCCGCCGGTGCAGTGCTTTCCCTCACAGGCATTCTATTGCAGGCCGCCGGAGTTGTCGCGTCGAGCATCCTTCTGCCCGCTGGCTTCATCGCCGCCCTGGTCGCGATCCTCTATACCGCGAACGTGATGATGCGAATGAAATCATCCCGATTCGTGGGGCTCTGGGCCCTCATCTGCCTGGCTTTGACAATGCAGGCACTGTGCACTTTCTTCCTGACCAAAACTACGGATTACGGTGGTGTCTTCACCAGCATCCTGATCACTGCGTGCTGGGTTACGCTGTTAGCCAACAGGGGTTGGTGGCTGATGGTAGACGCACAAGAACTCCACCTGCCTCATCTCGATACCGAGGGCAGCGCCGACGAATCGAAACAGCTCGAAGGGGCGACCTCCTACGTAGTCACTTCGCTCATTAGAAACCTGCAGCCATTTACCAATGCCGACAAAATACAGGAACACATCGGGCTGATTAGGTCCGCTTCATCGGATGAGTTCAGGCTGGTCCATACGGAGAGGGATGAGGCAACGGTCTTCACTTGTGAAATCAGAGCAACTGCAGATCTCGCCAGGGCAGCAGAACCCATTGGGGCAGCCCTTTCCTCGGTAATGGATGCGGAAAAGGAAGTGCTGGGAATCAACGCGGTTACCAAACTGCTGGATGCAATTCAGTCCCATCTGCCCTGGTCTGAAAGACAGCTCATAAAGGATTGCCTTTTCGCGGGGACCAGGTGGGAAAAATTGTTCGCGGTGAGCCAGGACATCACTCATGCGGATCGCCTGACCACCCTCAAGAATAGCTTTCTGTTCAACAGATTTGATCAGGACGAGTTGGCGACAATCGCCTCACTCGTCGGCAGCAGAAGCTTCGAACGAGGCATGAACATCATCATTCAGGATGAGCCTGGGGATGAGGCGTACATCATTCTGCAAGGAGTCGTTGAGGTGCTCGTGGAAGACGAGTTTGGCGAGACCCACTCCGTCGCGCACTTGAGCGCAGGCGACTTTTTCGGAGAGCTTGCTCTTCTCGAAAACGCCCCGAGATCGGCTACGGTGAAGGCGACTGATCATGTTGAAGTCCTAATCCTGGACCGTCCGGTGTTTGACCGGTTTGTGGAGAGCTTCGGTGAAGCGCGAGACAAACTCGCCAACGCGATCCGAGCGTTGAGGCTGATTCAGCAGATTCCCCTTTTCGATGATTTTTCGCAGGAGGAAGTGGCCACTGTCGCCACTCAATTCCAGATCGAATCGTTCAAGTCCGGAGAAGAGGTGATCTCGTTCGGGGAGATGGGCGACAAGTTTTACGTCATCCAGAGCGGCCAGGCCGAAGTCCTTCTACCGGATGGCGACGCACCGCTTCAGCGTCTGAAAGCGCAGGACTTCTTCGGAGAGATCGCGCTACTCGAGGATGTACCTCGCACAGCAACTGTACGTGCCACGAGTGAGATGACCGTGCTCTCCCTGGGTCGAGAGGACTTCCTGCAGCTAGTGGGCGGCAATCCATTCGCTCGCAAACGGCTCAGCTCCATTTCACAACAGCGCACCCATGAACTCATGGAGGCCCTGTGATGAAGAAATTCAGCGTCAAGACAATCATGCCGATAGTGAGCGTCCTCGTGAGCGTGCTCATTTACAACGTCATTCGAAACGCCTCCGCGACGATGACGGTGTCCGTGCAGTCCAAATCGCTTTCAGCCATTGATGCCGGTCTCTACAAGCTGGTGACGGACAACAAGACCGATTCAGATCCGTTGCCGAGCGAACAGAAAGAGTTTGGAGAATGCCTGGAGGTCAGCTTCGACAGCGGCTTTACCCATGAAGGGAAGGATGTCTGGGGCACGAATCTCGTCTATCACCATCCGGTCAGGTCCTACTACGCTGTAGGCAGCGCGGGACCCGATAAGCAATTCGGTACAGACGACGACATCTACCTGGCGCGTAGCGGCGATTCGCGTGGCATGACCCACGATCTGCAAAAGATCATGAAACAGATGGAAACCGTTGTTGAAATTGAGAAAAAGAACAACGCCTCTGCAACAACAACGCCCAAGGAAACTCAGGCCGCCGTCAGCGAGCCAGAACCGTTGGTGGAGCCAGAAAAGGCAGACATTGCCGCGCTCACGTTGGAACAAGCCGTGAAGGCATTCAAGGGCGATGAGAAGGTAAAACGGCTCGTGACTGACCTGCTGGCCACATCCACGAATGGCGGGGGAAACGCTTCCGCCGCCGCCCGCCTGGGTGTCGGCAACACAGCTTCTGGCCCGGCCGAAATGCAGCCGCCAACACCCAAGCCGCGCATCGAGGTAACCCTCGAGTCGCTGAATGCAGAGATCGCTTCCTACACTCAATTCCAGCAGACATTCGACCAGTTCCTGAAACAGTCAGATTACGAGGGACTGCAACCCATGCTCCACCAATTTGTGCCGCAGTTGGAGGGTGGCCTCGTCGGCACTTACGTGAAGGGTTTGCCCCGAGACATCGAAGCCGTGGACGGCATGCTCGAGCGGTTCCTTCAGGACATGGATAAGAGGAAAAACGAGCCGATAGTCTTGGGGGCCGCGAGTGGCAAGATTAAGGAAGTAGTGGAGTCCATGCTCGTGCTGGACACCGGTGATACGGAAACGGTCATTGATAAGAAGGAACTGCAGCCCAAATGGATCCTCGACCACAGCCGTTTGGGCGAACTCGCTGCCAGGGACGACCTGTATGGACTGGGCGTCATGTTCATGCACCGTGGCCGGCACCGGGAAGCGGAAGATCTATTCCATAATCTGGGCGAGTGGCATCCGGGCAGAGAGCGGCAGGCAAGCTGGGAGAAGATTCGAACTGAAACCGAGGCTTCGCAACAACTGGAAGAGATAAAGTTGGCGCTCGAAGGAGGCGACGGTTCGCGTGCAAAAGCCCTTCTGACCAGAGTAAGAAACCAATACGCAAACACTGACATCCTCAGGCTGTCCGAAGACCTGATTGCTCAATGGGAAGAATCAGCCACCCAATCCATCGGAACAATGAATAAGGAAATCCAGGAGAGACTTGAAAAGCTCGCCTCTTTGGATGAAGGCATCCGCGCGAAGCTGGAGACCTGGCTGAAAGATCGGACGGACAAGATTGAAGCGCTATATGAAGAGGAGATGGGCGATAAAGTACAAGAGATCGCGCAACTCAGATTGACTAAGAAGAAAGATTCAAAGGCCGTCCGCTCAACACAAATTACGAATCTGCAACGAGAAATCCGCAAGATTAAACAGAAACGCGTGGATCGAATGTCCGAGCTCGCTTCTCGAACCAGAAATCTACAACGCGACCACCGGAATGCTTACCTCAGGCTTCGCCGGAAGGCAGGTGAGGGAGAGGAGTTCACCGAACAGGAAGCAATCCGCAGGCTGGATGTCCTGGGCGGAGCCGGACAAGCTCAGACTGCCGACATCGAAGCCAGACTGACACCCTCTTCGATTCAGCAGACTCGGCATTACGTCATCGAATACAACTGCACCAAAGAAGAAGCTATCGCGCTGGGTGTTCGTCTCGATGCCTTTTATGTATCACTCTCAACAATGTTTTCGAAGTCTGACAGGATGAGAGACAAGCTGGAGGCAGACGACAAGAAGAAGCTGACGGTTCGGTACCTCAAGAATCGCGATGCATTCGTAGAGTATGGGAAAGAACATTGCAAGGCCTTCAGTGAGGGCTGGGCAGCCTACTATTGGTCTACAGACGGGACTGCCGAGATCGTCCTCTACCCCACCGGGTCGAACTTCGGCAGCGCGTATCATGAAGCCTTTCATCAGTTTATGGATCGGACAATTCCGAACGTCGGCCCCATGCCGCGATGGTTTGATGAAGGACTGGCCACCTATTATGGAACGAGCAATTTCAACCAGGGGAAATTCTCCGTGCCTGAAAAGCTCGACGTGAATTGGGCCGCCCTGGCTCAGAAGGCCATCAAAGACGGCTCGTTTATCTCGCTTGAGAGTTTCCTCCGGATAACGCTGGCGGACTGGAATGGCGAGAATCAAGAGCTCCATTACGGAGAGGGCTATACCCTCGTTCACTTCTTCCTGAATTACCCGGACAAACGTGTCGCCAAGGTTTTCAGAGTGTTCATCGAAGAACTTGCAGAGTCGGGCAAGTACGAAGAATCGATCGAGACAGCCTTCACAGAACTGAACCGGGGCACACTTGAGATGCTGTGGAAGGATTGGATCAACACGGCGGATGGAGACGGCGAAACCGACAAGGAATAACGCTGGGATCGACAGGAAGATTCCTATCACTCCCCTTTTGCCAATCTTACCGGAGCAGGACGATGGATAGCGGGCTAGACAAGAAAAGCACTCTTGTGGTCTCTCTGGTCCTGTTTCAGGTAGTCGCAGGCTCGGCCGTTTGGATTTTGATGAGAGGGCCCGAAAGAGAGGCGGATTCTGTTACCGAAACCGGCTCGCAAGATGCCGGCTCGAAGAAGGCTCTGCCGGAGAAACAACGCTATCGAGGCAACCGGTTAATGGCGCGTTGGTTGACCCAGGTTCGAGAAGAACAGGTTCCAAGGATTGTTAACTCCCTTCAGTGCTCTCTGTCGGTCGGTTACTGCCGAGAACTCATGAAGCGGGCAACCACTCCCGCACACAAGCTCGGTCTCCACTATGTGTTGGCAGACAACCTTCTGCATTCGGGCAAGACTGAAGAAGCCATCAATGAATTCACACAACTGATAGAAATCCGAAAGAACACCGAGACCCGTCCGGATGAATGGGCAAAGCTGCATGACCGGCTGGGCATCAGTTATCTGCGACTTGGTGAACAGGCGAACTGTATCCACCATCACAACACCGAGTCCTGCCTTTTTCCGCTCAAGGGTGGCGGTATTCACTGGGACAGGAATGGGGCAGAGATGGCCGTTGAGGAGTACCTCGCCGCTCTCGAGATTCAACCAGATCGCTTAAACCATCGATGGTTGCTCAACATCGCCTACATGGCGCTTGGCAAGTACCCGGACGAGGTGCCGGAAAAGTGGCTCATTCCACCGAAATGTTTTGAGTCCGATTATGACATCGGCCGTTTCGTCGACGTCGCTCCCGCGGTGGGCCTCGACGCGCTCGGCTGTTCGGGTAGTTGTGTAGTGGATGATTTCAATAACGACGGTTATCTGGATGTTGTCGCCTCTTCTTCGGGCCTCTCCGAGCCGCTGAGATTCTTTGTGAACAAGGCGGATGGCACGTTCGAGGAAAGAACCGAGGAGGCGCAACTTACAGGGCTGACCGGTGGCCTGAACCTCTGCCATGGCGATTACAACAACGATGGCTACGTGGATGTCTATGTGATCCGCGGCGCGTGGACGGAAGCGCCTCAGCCGTTCCCACCCAGTTCGCTGCTCCGCAATAACGGTGACGGAACCTTCGAAGATGTGACCGAGGAAGCCCGGCTACTCCGCCCTGCCCCGGGGCTAAGCGCATCATGGGCAGATTTCGATAACGACGGTTGGCTGGATTTGTTCGTGGGAAATGAATCGAGAGGCGAACAGGTCAAACCGGTTTGTCTGTATCGAAACAATCGAGACGGCACGTTCACCGAATGCGCCAGGCAAGTCGGCATCGATCTGGTCACCTTTGTCCGTGGAGTCGCCTGGGGCACGGTCACGTCAAAGTCAGAAGGCGGGCGGGCATGGGGCCGGTGAGTGCGTGAGGCGAGAGGGCAAGATCG
>JAQBXN010000050.1 GCA_027625095.1 Planctomycetota bacterium
GTGGGAGTGGAAGAGGTGTGGGAGTGGAAGAGGTGTGGGAGTGGAAGAGGTGTGGGAGTGGAAGAGGTGCGGGAGTGTGGGAGTGTGGGAGTGTGGGAGTGTGGGAGTGGAAGAAGAAGAAGAGGAAGAAGAGGAAGAAGAGGAAGAAGAAGAAGAGGAGGAAGAGGAAGAAGAAGAAGAGGAGGAGGAGGAAGAAGTGTGGCGGCAGGAGAGTATCAATCTCACAATCCAAGATACCTGTTACCGTATCCTTCCAATCCGATGCTCCAGTCACTCGAACCTAGAAATCAGCGCGCTCGCAAACTCCCAAACTCCCAAACTCCCAAACTCCCATATTCCCTTCCTCCCTTCCTCCCTTCCTCCCTTCCTCCCTTCCTCCCTTCCTCCCTTCCTCCCACACACCCACACACCCACACTTCTTCTCCTCCCACACTCCCACACTCTTCAATCGGGCATCCCGTATTCGGCTGCGTCTTCTTTGACGAGATGAGAGGGGCCGCACCATTGCTCTGCGTTAGACATCATTTTTACAAGGCCACCGCTGATGAATTCGTATTTCTGGTCTAGTTCTTGAAAATCAATTTGCGTGATGTATTGACAGGCGAGGGCGTAATCCAGCCATCCTTGAGTTTCTGCTGCCTCCGCGTCCGAATCGCTCAACTTACTGATGAAGTGAGCCTGGTATCGCCGTTTTCTCCATGCCTCGCAGATATTGGTCGAAACTGAACGGGAAGATCGCCGAATCTGATCGGTCAAGGAATATCGTTCCTCCTTCGGCCAGGACTTCGACACCTCAAATATCCTCATAGCCGCCTCGAAGGCCATCTGATAAACGCGTAGTTCACGAAAATGTTTGACAATCATAATTGGTCATTTCTGAAACTGAAAAAGTGATAGAAGATACTCATTCCCCCTTCCTCCCAAACTCCGACACTTCTGCCACTCCCACACTCCTTCCTCTTCCTCTTCCACTCCCACACTTCTTCCCCTCCGACCCTCCGACCCTCCGACACTCCCACACCCCCACACTTCTTCCTCTTCCACTCCAACACTCCATTCTTCCTTCCTACTCACAACACCCCGCCCCGATACTGCTTTTCAAAATTTCGGTCTTCAGTAAAAAGCTGCCTTTGGTGACTACAAACTCACCTTCGTTCAGTCCGGACATCACTTCGTAGAAATCAGATCCCTCAAAACCGAGCCGAACCTTGCGCGGCACGAATTCGTTGTCGGATACTTTGGCAAAGACCACGTGGTGGCAGCCTTCCCACTGGACGGCTGCTTTCGGAATCGTCACCACTTCATCACCCTGGTGAACCAGCACAGTGGCCCGGCCGAACATATTCGCTCGAAGCATCCCCTCGCTGTTCGGGATTTCTGCCCGGACGTTGACCATGCGCGTCTTGTCGTTGACCTCCGAACCAAGCCAGGTCAGCTTCCCTTCGAAGTTCATGTCCTTCAGGCCGTCCACCCGAAAACGCACCGGCTGGCCAACCTTCAACCGGGGCAACTCACTCTCGAATACGTCCAGCTTGACCCAGAGCATGGAGAGGTCGGCAATCACGGCGACGGTCTCGCCGCTCTTTTTCACTTCGCCCTTCACCGCCTGCCGCTCGATGACGACGCCATCGAAGGGCGTTTTCAGAGAATACAGGGAAACGGACTCCGAGCTGCCGGCTTCGACTTCATCACTGGTAAGTCCGAAAATTGTGAGCCGCCGCTGGGCAGAAGCCATTGCAGCCTGGGCGAGTTGAAACTCCTTTTTCGCCTGCAGCAGTGCCATTTCGCTGCGCACCGCAAGCTCCTGCTGCAGCGTATCGAACTCTGCGTCCGCGGCCGAAACTTCCTGTTCGGCTTTCTTCAACGAGGTATCCAGGTCAAGCAGTTCCCGTTCGGCCGACAGGGCCGTTTGCTCCAAAAGCGATTCCCAGGCAGATGCAGCGGATTCAGATTCCTTCTGCGACTGTTGCCAGGCTTTTTCCGTACCGACTTTATCGGCCTTCAACTTCTCCTGACGGCTGAATTCCGCACGAGCGAGCCCCATGTCTGACAGCTTCGCCAACAAAGCGGCTTTGGGGTCGCCGACTTTGAATTCCTTCAGCATCTCCTGGGCTTCGCTTGCCGACAGCCCGCTGCCGCTAAGCAGTTCAACCATCCCGCGGGTAGCCACGGCCACTGGCTTGCGCTGCTGGTACATTTTGCGGGCAGCTTCGAGAGACGTCCGGGCCGCATCCCGCTGATTGAGCGCAGTAGAAAGAGTGGAGCGGGCCTCGCCCGCACGGAACTGCTGCCATGCACTGAGCTGTTCCTGCGCAGAGAGCCCAGGCTTGACCGCTTTCAGCATCCCCTGGGTTTGCCCCGCAATGTGAGAAACCTGTTCAAAGACCGACTGCGCGACTTTCAACGTTTCAACGGCCGTGAGATATTCGCTTCTGGCCTCTCCCAGGGCAGGACTCTCGACAATGGCCACGACTTGTCCGGTCTTCACCGGCTCGCCAACGTCGACCGATATGGATTCGATGATACCGTCGAATCTGGGCGACAGCCGTGCCAGGCGGTTCATGTTGTAGAGGACTTCACCGTTGCAGCGGACGATTTCCCTGACGGCTCTCTTTCTGGCCGTCTCGATTTCCAGACCCACCTTGCTGGCCATGTCCAATCCTGCCAGACGGACGCGAAGAAGATGTGTAGTGCAGAAATCGGATTTCAGAAGTGAGGCGTAAGGCTTGTCGCCAAAATCAAGCAGTGAATCATTGGAGTCCGCTGCCTTGGTATTGACTCTTGCGATTTCGGCCTGACGCTCCTTCACCAGCACAGCAACATCTTCATTACAGTCCGAGCATTGCGATTCCGGCACCTTGTGCCCGCCACACCAGTCCTCGGCCGCTTTGAATTTCGCTTCGAGCTGCGGGTCGCATCGAAAGCAATTGCCCTTCTCGAAACCGTGTTCACACCATTTGGTGGTTGGAGTGTTGGAGTTGGCGGCCTGTCCCTTCAGAAACTCCAGGCGAACCTTTATGGCTGCAGCAACATCCTCGTTGCAGTCGCCGCATTGGGACTCCGGCACCTTGTGCCCGCCGCACCAGTCATCGGCCGCTTTGAATTTCGCTTCGAGCTTCGGATCGCATCGATAGCATTTGCCATTCTCGAAGCCGTGCTCGCACCATTCCGGGTTCGTCCCTTTCAGGATTGCGAGTCTTTCCTTTACCGTGGTTTCCACATCGAGATTGCATTCCGCGCATTGGGACTCCGGCACCTTGTGCCCTCCGCACCAGTCCTCGGCCTCTTTGAATTTCGCTTCGAGCTTCGGGTCGCATCGATAGCATTTGCCCTTCTCGAAACCGTGCTCGCACCAGTTTGTGGCTGGAGTGCTGGAGTGCTGGAGTGTTGGAGTGTTGGAGTGTTGGAGTTGGGAGCCTGGTCAATTCGTTCAACAGAAATTTGGAGTGACTGCCTCGACCTTTCTTCGGAAGCGCTTACTACAGAAGGATTACACTGAGCACACTGGCTTTCCGGAGCCTCGTGTTCCGCGCACCAGTCGCCCTTCGCTTTGAATCGGGCGAATGGATCACATATTTCACACTGGGTCTCCGGGAGCCCATGTTCCTTACACCAGTCAAAGCCGGCAGCGAATTTCTTCTGCAACTCGGCTGAGGGATTGCATCGGAAGCAGCCCGATTCGGGATACCCGTGCGCATTGCAGAGTTGATTGGAATCCGTGCGCGCGTCCCCTGACTCATTCTTCGCCAAATGAGAAAACAGCTTCCCCGCATACGACCATTTGTTTAAATAATCCCAATAGACCGTCGCAGCGGTGCAAAGAATCACCAGTCCAAGAGGGATGAGAATTTTCTTTTTCATGGCAGGCATACACTCCGTAAATGTGAATTCACAACGTCGAAGTCTCAAGCCGCTGCTACTTGCGGGGCAATTAACCAGTTGCAGGCAGGAAATGCTTGGTGTCGTGCAGTGCGGAAACGAGTTTCTTGAGTGAACAGGCCGTTGGGTACGACACATTCATACCGGCAGTACGGTAAAGAACATCATTATCATCAGACAGGAGCAGAGCTGATCATTTGAAAACGCTCCGCGATCAGGTGGGACTGTCAGATGAGGTAGGCAGCGTGAAGCTGGTAGAGCCTTTCAGGTGGCCGGTACCTGAACTGTGGTGGGATGGAAGGCCGAAACACCGCCACCGAAAACTCTGTTTGCACAGAGATGGCCGCCAGACCTGTTAGTCCTCTGGTGAACGAACCGTCAACTGGTTTGACGCCAGACATAGTGACGACCGCCGCATCGCAAGCGCAGGACAGACACTCATCCTGGCAGCCGTGCTCGTCGAAGTCCTCAAAAGCGCAATTGATGAAGCACCCAAGCATCGCGAGGCACACGGCGAGACAAATCCAGGTTGGTAAGCGTTTGGAGAGCATGCTCAAGATTCAGATTTTTTGCCGCGTTATAATTCTGAGGGGCGTATATTATTGGGTGTACTTACAAACTGCAATAACGATGAAAGTTGTGTTTGACTCCAATCGTGCGTTCAAGGCCACCTACGGCTTTGTGAACTTGAGGCATTTCTGAATCTGCGCGGCCTCGCTCGTAGCCACAAGCTGCCAGATTCATTCGCAAAAAACGACACGAGCCGATTCCTGGCCTGAAAGGCCAAAACATAGGTCGGTGCAGGAAGAATGATTCTATCCCTGAAAGGGCGTCACGGTCTCTTCAACACAACCATTTGTTTCGCCCTTACAGGGCTTGGAGGCCACCGTTTTTCCAGGCCCAGGGCGGTGCCCTGGGCTGATGTGTTTAGCCCCCTTTGGGGCAAAAGAGGATTCAGGCGACTTCTTGCGAACGAATCTGGCAGCATGTAACTACGATTTACGGGCTGGCTAATCCTTGTGCTTATGTCCATCGTGGTCGTGCTCGACCTTTATTGCCTCTACCTGGATGGCTTTCATGCCTCCGAGGTCAATGACTTTGCCGTGGATTTCCACGTCTTTACCAGCGTGTTCGGCGGCCATACGGGCGATGGAGCCCTTGCCTTCGGCGAGCAACAGATAGAGTTTGCCCTTGGAAAGAAATCCTGCTGGCTTACCGCGCTGGATACAGGATGCAGCACACTTGGCGTGCTTTTCACCCGTGCTTTCCTTTGGGTTGGTCATGTAACATTGCAGATCGACGATTTCACCATCAAAGACGGCTTCGCCCTCGTTGTGTTTGTGCTCTTCCGCAGAGAGCGGCCCCATAATCAGGGAGAGGGAAAAAATGGAGCAGGCAAAAAGTAAGGAACGCATAAAGACCTCCAATGGGTAACGGGACTGAAATAAAAATTCGTATTACTGTTCGTCTTCGGAGACTGGCGCTTCTTTGCCTCCGAATATCTTGTAAAGGGCGGGCAGAACGACAAGCGTGAGCAAAGTACTGGTGACTAATCCACCTATGACGACAGTGGCGAGTGGCCTCTGAACCTCGGCGCCGCGGGTAGTGGCCAAGGCCATGGGAACAAAGCCCAGAGATGCGACAAGGGCCGTCATCAAAACGGGACGCAATCGAGTGAGGGCCCCCTCCAGAATGGCCTCGTCTCGTGACAGACCGTTCGTTCTCAATTCATTGATGAAGGTAACCATGACCAGTCCGTTAAGAACGGCCACGCCAGACAGGGCGATAAAGCCGACTCCCGCGGAAATGGAGAAGGGCATGTCGCGAGCAAGTAGAGCGACCACTCCCCCACTCAACGCCAGGGGCACTCCAGTGAAGACCAGGATGGCGTACCTGGCGGAATCGAAAGTCTTATAGAGAAGCATAAATATGAGGAAGAAGCAGATGGGCAGCACGATTGACAGTCGCTTCCGGGCTGCCACGAGATTCTCGAACTGGCCGCCCCAGTTGAGCCAGGTGTTCGGCGGCAGTTTCACTTGTGTTCGTATGGCTTCTTGAGCTTCTGTCACGAAAGAGCCGATATCCCGGTCACGCACATTGCACTGCACAACCACGCGGCGCTTACCGTTTTCGCGGCTGACCTGATTCAAACCCTCGGCAATATCAATATCGGCAACCAGTCCGAGCGGAATGTAAGCGGCGTCATCTGTTTCATTGCTGAAAACAGCATGGTGAATGAAGGCCCTTTCTTTTTCATCCTCTTCGTGATGTTCGAGGGGAATGCGAAGTCTCTCGAGCGCATTGAGGTCGCCGCGAATCTTTTCCGGCAGGCGCACGACCAGGTCGAAGCGGCGGTCTCCTTCAAAGACCTGGCCGGCCTCTCTGCCACCGATGGCGATGGCAACCACTTCCTGAATGTCGGCCACGCTCAGACCGTAACGTCCTGCCACTTCGCGCTTCACTTTTACTGTCATCATCGGCAGCCCATGGGTCTGTTCAGCTTTGACATCTGCTGAGCCCGGCACTTTCTGGAGCACTCTTGCTATGGATTGTGCCGTCACCACCATGTCCTCGAATTCGTCGCCAAAGACTTTAACGGCGACGTCCCCGCGCACACCGGCGATGAGTTCGTTAAATCGCATCTGAATGGGCTGAGTGAATTCATAGTTGTTTCCTCGCAGCACTCCCAGAGCCTTCTCCATCCGTTTGATGAGTTCGGCCTTTGGCAAATCGGGATCAGGCCACTGGTCTGTGGGTTTGAGGATAACAAAAGTATCGGAGACATTCGGCGGCATCGGATCAGAGGCCACCTCTGCCGTCCCCGTCTTGGAATAGATGATGTCCACCTCCTTGAAACTCTTTACCACACGTTCGACTTCAAACTGCATCTCGGTGGACTGACTCAAACTGCAACTCGGAATGCGCATGGCATGAAGTGCTATGTCTCCCTCGTCGAGCGTTGGCACAAACTCCTGCCCAAGTCCCATGAAAAGGTAAACACCTGCCACGAATGAGCCGAAACCGGCCAAGACGACTGCATGCCGCATCTTGAGTGCGAGCCGAAGAACTGGTTCGTAAATCTTTTTTGCAGCAACGATGAAATAACTTTCCGTCTCTTTCACTTTTCCGGTGATGAGAATGGCAACCATTGCCGGAATAAAGGTGAGCGAAAGGACAAATGCCGAACCCAACGCGATGATGACGGTCATCGCCATCGGGTGAAACATCTTTCCTTCGATGCCGGTCAATGCGAGTATGGGCACGTAAACCATCATGATGATGGCCTCGCCGAAAGCGGTCGCGCTACGCACCTGTTTCGATGCCTCGAATACGACTTCAAGTCTTTCCTTGAGTGAAAGTGCTCTGCCTAGTTTGTGCTGCTCCTCAGCGAGGCGGCGGAGGCAGTTTTCAACGATGATGACAGAGCCGTCCACGATCAGGCCAAAGTCGATAGCCCCCAGGCTCATGAGGTTGCCGCTGATTTTTGCCTGAACCATCCCTGTCGCAGTCATCAACATGGAGAAGGGGATGGCCAGCGAAGTCAGCAAGGCGGCCCGGAAATTCCCAAGCAAGGCGAACAGAATAACGATGACCAGGATGGCCCCCTCCGCCAGATTCTTTTGAACAGTGCGAATGGTCGCGTCTACCAGCTTACGCCGGTTCATGACGGTTCTTGCGACAATATCGGGTGGCAGCGTCCCGTTGATTTCAAGCATCTTCTCGTGAACCGCCTGGGAAACGGTTCGGCTGTTAGCCCCAATCAGCATTAAGGCGGTGCCTACGACTACTTCCTCGCTGTTGGATGAGCCCGTCCCGGTGCGGAGTTCCTTTCCGATGAGCACGGTTGCCACGTCACGGATCAGGATCGGCGTTCCTTTGACCTCCTTAACGAAGATTGACTCAATTTCACTTGTGTTTTGAATACGGCCAAATGCACGCACGTTGTATGCCTCGCCCTGATGCTCGATATACCCCGCACCGGTGCTGACGTTATTTTCTTCCAGAGCCTCAATCACATCCTGAAAGGTAAGCCCGAAAGCGATGAGCTTTTCCGGGTCAGGTTGGACGTGATACTGTTTGGCGTAACCGCCGATGGAATCGACCCCGGCGAGAGAATCGAGTCCCATCAATTGGAGGCGAATCACCCAGTCTTGAATTGTTCGCAGGTAGGAAGCCAGCTCGACCGTGTTGCGGAGGTTTTCCCCTTCCGGCGTCAGGTAGCTGCCATCACTTTGCCAGCCCGGCTCTCCGTCTTTGATCTCGGCCCCCTTGCCGTGGGGGTGTTCATACTCCACGACCCACATGTACACCTCCCCCAGCCCGGTGGAGATCGGCCCCATGGCCGGTTCGGCTCCTTCGGGCAGATTCTCTCGCGCCTCGGCAAGTCTTTCCCCCACCTGCTGCCTCGCAAAGTAGATGTCTACCTCATCACGAAACACGGCGGTGACCTGTGAAAACCCGTTCCGCGAAATGCTGCGCGAGTATTCGAGACCGGGAATGCCCGCCAAAGAAGTCTCAACAGTAAAGGTAATCTGCTTCTCAATCTCGTCTGGGGAAAGTGAAGGATACAGCGTGTTGATCTGTACCTGGTTGTTAGTGATGTCCGGCACTGCGTCAATGGGGAGTTGCATAAACGAGTACGCACCCAAGACACCAAGCGCCAGAGTAATCATCACGATGAAGTATCGTTGACGAAGTGAGATTTTAAGGATGAATTCGAGCATTGTTTCTATAGGGTTTTAGGATCGTCTGAACACTGACACTGATGGACAACTTTCATGAGCGCAACAATCGCTTCACACATTGAACTGAATAATCAAATCTGCGGAGGTAAGGCGTGTATTCGAGGCACGCGCATTCGTGTGCAGGACATCTATGTCTGGCATGAGTTACAGGGTCTATCGCCCGACCAGATTGTTTCTGATTTTCCTCAACTGACTCTGGCGGACGTTTACGCCGGGATGGCTTATTTCTGGGACAACAGGGAAAAGATCCGTGAGCAGATGGAGAATGCAGAAGAGTTCGTGGAGGAAGTGAAGCAGCGGCATCCATCCAGGCTTCAAGAAAAGCTGGCCAAAGCAGATGGCTAAGATTCGGTATCATCTGGACGAGCACATTCAAGGAGCTAATGGCGAAGGTCTCATCCGGCGCGGCATAGAAACAACCAATTCTTCCGATGCAGGTCTGCGGGGAGCGTCGGATATCGAGCAACTGATGTTTGCATCCGATCAGGAGAGAGTGATGGTCACTTTCGATGAAGACTTCCTCCGCCTCGATGCTGAGGGCATCGAACATGCCGGAATCGTTTACTCTCATCAAAATCAATGCTCGATAGGGCGGGCGATTCAATTCCTTGCTCTTCTTCACGAGTGCGTATCTGCAGAAGAAATGTTGAACAACATAGAATTCATGTGACAGCAGAATTCATTACTTCTAACGCTCCAACATTCCAAAACTCCAACCTCCCACACTCCCAGCCTCCCTTCTTCCCCCTTCCTTCAGTGCGAATGCCCGTGCCCCATGGCTTCTTTCATCATTTCTGATTTCACGATGAATCCCCCCTCAGTCACGACTGTGTCGCCTGGGAAGATGCCGTCGAGGATCTCAGCGTAACCGCCCATGGTTCGACCGACCTTGACCTGCTTGGGAGCGAAGCGCATCTCATCCTCATTTTCTTGAACAAAAACGACTGTCTTGTTGTGAAGAGTCTGGAGCGCGGATGTAGGAATGGCGACTACCTCTTCTTTGTCACCGACGGGTACCCGCACTCGCGCAAACATGCCCGGCTTTAAACGATAGTCATTGTTCTTAACTACCGCGCGGCCCTTCACTGACCGAGAGGCCTTCCTTAATACGTCACCAACAAATGAGAGTTGGCCATCAAACCGTTGGGCAGGATAGGCCCGTACTTCCACATGAACTTCGACACCTGCTTTAATCTTGGCCAAGTCATTCTCATAGATGTCGAAGTTGACCCAGACATCGGAAAGGTCTCCAATTGTGAAGAGCGGATGCTCATCACCAGACTCTACTTTTTCGCCTTTAACGATGTGCAGATCGAGGATGCGACCATCCATGGGAGCAGTTATCGGCAGATAGGTAATTCGCTCGACGCCGTTCATTTCCAGTTGCTTGATGTGCTCAAGGGAAAGCCCAAGAACGCCCAACCGATCGTTAGCACTTCTGACTTGGTGCCCGGCCATCTTGAAAGCCTTTTCCGCACTCAGCAGAGCTATATCCGCATCGAAGGCAACTTGCTCCAACTTGGCTGCATAGGAGCTTCTCGCCTTTATCCACACACCCAGCGATTTGAGGAGTTCTTTCTCCTGTTCGAGGTAGTCGCTCTCGGCACTCACACCGATCTGCTCGAGAAGCGCAGGATAAGTGGTCACCGCAGACACGGCCTCCTGCTTGGCCGCCATAAACTCCTGCTGTGCTTCGAGGTAATCCTGCTCTGCGGATAGCCGTATCTGTTCGACCAGTGATTCGTAGGCCGAAGAGGAGGTGTCGAGGTCCTTCTGAGCCTCCTGCATGGCTCTGAGTGATCCAACGTTTTCATTGAGGAGCTGCTGTTGACGTTTGAAATTGGCCCTGGCCAGTTCCACAGACGCCAACGCTTCTATAAGGTCCTTTTTTGCCTTTCCGACGTTGAGGCCCTTTACCTTTTCCAACGCTTCAGCCGCGGAGAGCCCACTCTTGAAGATTTCGAGCAAGTTCAGAGTGTTCTTGTAGATCGGCTCTCTGAAGCTGAACAGCTTTTCGGTTTTGAGAAGAGCAACCTGCGCGAGTTCACGTTGTGTTAAAGCCTTCAGCACGTCCGCCTTTGCCGCACCCACGCGCAGCGTTTCGAGTTTCATTGCGGCATCCGCGGACGTCCTAACGCCATCCAATGCCCTCAGCATAGTTACAGTGGCGTCGTAGATGTTCTTTTGCCACTCGAACAGTTTCTTCTGCTTCTCGTAGCTGGGCAGTGCTACTTCGATCTCAGACATGGCCTCCAACAGATCGGCCTTCGCCTGGCCGATCTTGAGATCCTTCAGTTCGGCGGCGACTTTCTCGGGCGAGGTCTCACCATCCAGAATTTCGAGCATCTTGCGCGTGTTCGTCACAATCAGCTTCGTACGGTCAAGATCTGCCTTGGCCAGCTCGAATCCATTGTGCGCTGCCAGACATCCGAGGGCTGTTTCGCCGACTTCCGCGCTATCGATAATCGCAAGCACATCACCCTTCTTGACGCCATCACCAAGCTGCTTCGTAACCTCAACCACCACGCCGCCGGCCCGCGGTGACAAGTGAACAAGACGTTCTTCATTGACATGTACTTCACCTGTTAGTGGAAGCTCGTCCTCCAAGATGCGAATTTCCACAAAATCAGTCCTCAAGCCTGCCCTGAGGAATTCCTCCTTTGTAAATTTAACTGCTTCCTCTTCTTCGCCCTCAACATGCCCTTCATGACCTTCATGTTCGTCATGTGGGTCATGGCCCTTCCCTTTGGGTTTATCATGACCGTGGCCTTCATGTTCATCATGGCCCTTGCCTTTGTCGTGTTTCTCATGATCATGTTTGTCCTCGGCGCCAATGGTCGGCAGGAACGATTTTGCCGTAAAGGCAACGGCAAAAACTACGGAGAGGCCAAGCAGGAACGAGAGTGTGAGACTGGAATTTTTGCGATGCATGTGTTGTTTCTCCATTCCTAGTTTTGATTATTCTGGTTTTGAATTTGGTGTCAGTAGATCTTCATTGCCGATCAGGCCTTCCAGCTCAGCTTTCGCAGCTTTGAGTGCTCCGAGCGATTCAACATATTCCAGCTCCGATTCAGTGAGCGTCTGTTGCGCATCGAGCAGTTCAAGTTGGCTGATATCTCCGGCCTCGTAGGCGCGATTAATCAGATCAAAAGCCTCTCGCGCTCCGGGCACGATCTCTTTGGCAAAGCGCTCCACCTGCTGCCGGGCGGAGTTGTAGTTTCTCAATACCAGCCGGAAACGGGTCGTGAGTTCTTGCCTTCCGGCTTGCAGCTCATATTCGGCCTTGCGGCGCGTCGCCTGCGCCTCGGCGATAGCGCCTTGGTTACGATTGAAGATCGGAAGCGGGATGCCCAGAACCAATGTGAACGTCTGTTCGCGCCCCCCGCCGGCATCAGGGGCATTCTTGACGCCAATTCCAGCTTCCACATTTGGCCAGCGTTCCTTCTCTGCGACCTTCTGTTCCAACTCGGCCAATTCTTTGGTGCGAACAATACCCTGAAGTTGAGGGTGTTTTTCAAGGACTGCGGCGAGGGCGCCTTCGCCATCAAAGACGTCAGCAGTCTGGTAGAGTTCTCCCGCCTGCCCGACACTGCTCAGCGCGGCGTCCGGTGTCCCCATCAGGCGGAGCAGCTCTTTCGCCGCGTTTGCCTTAACTTTCTCAGCCACTTCCAGCTCAACCCTGGTCCTGGAAAGGGCGATGTTCGCCCGTACCGCATCCACCGAAGAAACGTCGCCGACATCGACGCGTCGCTGGCTCGCCTGCGCATTCTTCTGCGCAATCTCTACCAGCCGGTTCGATACCGTTACTTTTTCCTGAGCCATGAGCAGAGCATAAAAGGCGGTCTTGCCTTCAGTAAATATCTCCCTTTCCAGCAGGGCGTATTCATAAGTAGAGATTTCAACTTCCTTCCCTGCCGCGGCCATCGCAGCCTTCCGCTTGCCAGCCGTCAAAATTTCTTGCTTGAAGAGGAAAGTATTCGCCGACTTACTGAAGTCCCCAAAGTTATCTGACGGCATTTCCTCGGACTCGAACTCGAACTCCGGATTGGGCCGCAATCCGGACTGCTGCCTGCGGCCCTTGGCAGCCTCGATACTTTCACGACCCGCTTTGAGCAGCAGATTGCCGGTGCGAACGATTTCCATCATTTCTGAAATTGACATCCCGTCCGCCTTGACCTGAGTGACTGTCGGCGTGTCCGCCGAGGGAGAATCCAGGTTGAGTGGCTCTTCTGCCCAAATGGGAAGCGTCCAGAGGGCGAACATCAGGATTTGGAGAAGATTCTGTTTTCGCAGCATTATTTGGTTACTCGCTGGAATGAGGTGTGTGCAGGTGGGGGGTGGCCGTATGGGGGATGTCTGTATGGGAGTGTGGAGGTAGAATTCACGCGCTCCCTCACTTCGGCTTTGCGAACTGGGCGTGGTGAAGTCCATGGATCCATCCAGCGAAACATCCGCAGAAAGATCCAGTTGTGTCAAAATGTGAGGAGCAAATCAGATCAGCAGGCGGGACGACCTGAGAATGAGGTCGGTTTGAGTGGGCTCATCTGATTGGTAAGGCGGCGCTTCGAGCACCGAAATTGAATCCGGCAAATCAAACGCCGGGAAAAGCGTCTGACAGATTGGGCTGAAATCCGTAGCGGATGAAACATCTTTCCGAAAGGATGAAACATCACGCGTAGCATTCTGATGGTGATGGCAAACAACGTGTTTTGAATGTTGTTCTGAGGAGTGGTTGCCATCATCGTCGGCACACAGATCCATACAACAACAGCACATCACCGAGAGCAGCCCAAAAACCAAGCCCATCCCCCAGTGGATGTGAATCTCTTGTCTGAATGTCGTGAGAATTCCCTGTCGCATGGGTCGCAGTTTATAGCTCACAGGACTGAGTTGCAACGTTTGCAAGAGAGTCGACCTGTGAAGTGGCTTGCCCCCTGAATTGGATCCTCTTTGGTTCGATGGTGATCAGACCGGGGGCGTGAACAACTCGTAAGATAGATTCTTCTCACACATCTGATTTCCTTCGCGGTCTGGCTCAGTTACGCTGGCCAACAGCCCTTGCCGTACGGTGTGGAACCGAACGGGCCACAGTTCATTATTGTTTACAGTCGGAGCCCAGATGTACCGTTGGATAATTCTGTTTGCAGCGTTCGCTGGCTGGATGATCGGGGAGGAAGTCGCGGATACCTCAACAGCTCATTTCTGGAAAGGCGGCAGTCTTGATATCTACGAAGAGAACGACAAGCTCAACAAACAAGATCGAAATTATACACAAGGTATACGAATCAGTTTTACAACGGCCGATAGACCGATGCCCGGCTGGGTCGACAAAATTCCGTATATCGACAGGAGAGATTACACTATTAATTTGAGTCTCTTTCTTGGACAGAACATCTATACGCCAGGTGAAATCAAAATTCCCGATCTTACCGTAAACGATCAGCCATACGCAGGCTGGCTCTATGGGGGATTTGCAGTCAATCGCCGTAATGGCGGGCAGTTGGACAGGATTGAATTCTCAGGGGGGATCGTTGGGCCTGACTCGTTCGCAGGTCCGACGCAATCGGAATGGCATCGACTATGGGGGATCGAACTTCCAAAAGGTTGGGACCACCAGCTGAAAAATGAACCGACTCTGAATATTAATTATCAACGTAAGTGGAAGTTACGCGATATCCAGTTCAGCAAAAAGGCGCGGCAAAGTGAGTCCAAAGGGCTTGAAGCTCAACTGCTACCCAATGCCGGCTGGGCTATCGGAAATGTCCATACTAATCTCAACGCAGGGAGCACCATACGTTTCGGCTACAACCTGCCCGACGACTTTGGGGCAGGCATCATTGGTGATACCGATACCACATCGAGGCAATCGAAACTTGGCATGGCGAAACCGAGTTGGAGTTTCTATCTGTTTGGCGGAGGAGACGGACGGTTGGTTGCACAGAACATTTTTCTGGATGGGAACACTTTCACCAACAGCCACAGCGTGGATAAGGAGCGCTTTGTCGCTGACTTGAGGTTCGGTTTCGCGCTGGCCTGGAAGCGATTTTCCTTTTCGTTTACGCAGGTCGTCCGGACGCGAGAATTCAAGGAGCAGGATGTGCAGCATAAATTCGGGTCGTTCAATATCGGTTACAGATTTTGAATTCAGTCTGACAGGCTGCAGAAATTATCATTTCGCTCTTGGCTGTTTCCAACCTTTCAAACCCGAGACGGCCATGATGATTCCCCCGGCGAGGGTGCCCGCGATTGGGAATGGGACGCCTGCGGCGAGGCCGCCAAGAACACCCTTGGCGATGGATGGCTTCCAGTCGTCTCGGGCAAGCAGACGTTGAATGAGCGCGACGCCGGCCAAGGAAGAGAGAAAAGCCAGCATGCATGTCACCGGCAGGCTAAACCCCAGAGATGCGATTTCGCCAATAAAGAAGGCGTTGTCGATCAACAGAATGGCCAACCCGCTGAGCGGATGGAGAAATGATTGGCCCGATGATTCTTTGCTTTCCTCAGGCATTCCTGGCTTGGCCACTGAAGGGGCTTCGTTCGGCTCGCTCATGGGGTGTCTCCAGGTCGATCTTTCTAAAGTTTACCAAGCACCTTTTCCGTCTTGGACAGCGTCTCTCCGATATCAGCATCCGTATGCGCGACAGAAATACTGCCCTGCTTGGTGGCCAGAGGGAAATGATAAATGCCTTCTTCGATAAGAGCCTTTCGGTATCTCACGTCTAACCCCATATCGTGGTACTCGGCAACGTCATGCCAATCTCGCGGCTGATGATCCATGAAATAAACACAGAAGGCACTGCCCTGTCTGACTAGGGTCGCCGTTATCCCTTTGGCTTCGAAGAGAGCCGTCAGCCCTTGCTGAAGCTTTTCACCAGAGGCGTAGAGCCGCTCATATGCCTGTCCATCATTTCGAGCCAGCTTTTCTACCGTCGCTATGGCCGCGGCCACTGGAATCGGATGCGCGTTGTAGGTACCTGCGATCAAAACTTTCTTAGCTGGATCAGGATGCACGAAATACTGCATGAACTCCTTGCGTCCTCCGATAGCGCCAAGCGGATACCCGTTGGCTATGGCTTTTCCGAAGATGCAAAGGTCGGGCATAACCCCGCAAACGGACTGATACCCGCCTAGCGCGTGCCTGAAACCAGTCTTAACTTCATCAAAAATCAGGACGATTCCATATTGGGAACAGAGCTTTCGTAAGCCTTGGAGGTAGCCTTCTTCAGGCAAGACGATTCCGATGTTCTGCAGAATGGGCTCAAGGAGGATGCATCCGATGTCGCCGTTCCTGGCAATGTGTTCGACAGATTCGAGGTCATTGAAGTTCACTACATGGATGTCTTTCAGCACATGTTCGGGTATCCCGGCACTGATTGGCACGACCTTGTATTCGCCAGGCGAAACTCTCGGCCCGATGACATCGAGAGGCGTCATCACATTGACGGCCACGTCATTGTGCCAACCGTTGTAGCCGCCCTGCATAACGATTATTCCGTTGCGTCCCGTATGAGCCCGGGCAATGCGCACAGCGTGGTATGAAGCTTCAGATCCGGTATTGGTAAACTGCACCTGTTCCACGGACGGGACACATTCGCAGACAAGCTCGGCGAGGCGTCCCTCAAGGCTGGTTGGTCCTGACCCCATGAGTGTTCCCTGCGAGGCCAACACCTCTTGCACCGCGGCATTCACGTCTGCGTCATTATGCCCGAGGACGTATGGCGCGAAGCCGGCGTGATAATCGATGTACTCATTGCCGTCTGCATCCCAGACTCGCGAGCCGTTGCCCCTGACAAACACGATCGTGGGCTCGACTGCACGGTTCAGGGAGACCACTCCTCCAGGAATACGCTTCCTGTTCTCTTCAAATATCCGGATACTGTTAGTTCTGTTCATGATTGATTTCCTCAGATGTTACCGACGTTAGAGCACGTATTGCCCCATAGAGGGTCAGGTATATAATCCTGCCTTCAAATTCCTACCTCCCTGCGAGGGAAAACGTTGGCCCCCCCTTTTCAACTAACGACGCTCAGTGGCTGGCGGATCGCCAACTGTAGCCCATGTCCAACCCAGTAAAACAATATCTCTGGCGACAAAAAATCCATCGGGGCCTGCAAAAGCACGCCGAGCGATGGAAGATGTTCATCGATGGTGAGCACTGGGTCTGCCCCTATTGTGGGGACATTGGCTTTCGTTGCACAAACGAGAATATGCTCCAGGACCAGATTCTCGATCACTTTTCCCATGATTGCGATAACTGGAAAGCAGGCAAGGGCGAAATGCTTCAGCCTTCTTCTCTTAAGCAGAAGGCTGAGAAGACAGCCATTCGCTTCAGATTACAGAAGCGGCCCGTGTGGCGAATTTATGATCTCGACAATCATTGGTACTGCCCATACTGCTCAAAAGTTACCGAGATTGAAAGGCCCTTCGGAGACAAAATAGCCGACGGCATGATTGATCGGGTAAATCTTCATCTGCGCTCCTGCACACAGGCGAGGAAAACCCTGCCCAAGGAAGTACCACTGGAGACCCTCCGCGAGGTTGTCCAGAAATCAAATCGGCTGAAGGGGCTGGTGGCGTCCATTCGATCCCAGTTCGAGGCAACAAACGAGCTTTGGAGCCAGTGTGATAAGGACGGCCACTGGGTCTGCCCATATTGTGTACGGGTAGTCGAGGAAATCAATTTTATGGACACAGAGGTGGCGGTGTCCATTGTGCCAGGACACATTGCCGACCATCTGGTGACAAACTGCACAGCTTTCAAGCAGAATTCCAACCTGACCCGCGATACCGAAGAATTCAAACAGATGGTGCAGGAGATTCGGGAGGGCAAACGAGCCCGTACCGAGATGGAGGAACTAAAGGGCCGCCTGGACTCTGCAAATGCCGAGCTTGAGACCGCAGCCTCAGAGTTGGAACGGGCAAAGGAAGTGCAGCGATCCATTTTGCCATCAACGATGCCTGTCATTGATGGATTTGATATCGCCTGTACCTACCAACCTGCGGCACAACTCGGTGGAGACTTCTATACATTTATTGAAGTGGATGAAGATCACTTGGGTTTTCTGGTGGCCGATGTATCAGGCCACGGCGCTGATGCGGCCCTTGTGATGACCATGGCGAAGAAGGCATTCGACCTCCGAGGCCCGGACAACTGTTCACCGCGACAGGTTCTCGGACTGATTAATCAGGACATATTTGGCGATCTGCAGGGCAAACATTTTGTTACCGCCTTCTATGGCATCCTGTCCTTAAAGGATCATTCAGTAACGTTCAGCCGAGCCGGACACAACTACCCTCTCGTTCATAACCCGACTCGGCGGCCCAGTATTTCAATTCTCAAGTCTACTGGCTCTGCACTTGGCTTTGGGCCAAGTGAAATCTTTGAAAAAACCATCGAAGAGCGTGAACTGCCTCTCCAGGCAGGTGACCTGCTGCTGGTCTATACGGACGGCCTGGTCGAGTCCAAGAACGCTGCAAACGAGGAATTCGAGCTTCCTTATGTTTGTGATGTCCTGAAACAGAACCTGAAAGCAAGTGCCGAGGAAGTCACCCAGGCCATCATGAGAGCAGTCACCGATTTCTGTGAAGGGCGGCCGCAGGAAGATGACATCGCTCTGATGGCAATACGGTACACCGGCAGCAAATAAAGCTGAAGACTCAGACCGCTCATAATTGCGAATCCCTTTGCGCTCATTTTCTATAATGTGGACATGATGTCCAAAGTTCCGGCGATACCTAAATCTCGGATACCGGCCTGTAAGCAGATGCGTATGCCTCTAAAATCAACTTTTTAAAAATGTAAACAGTTTATATTTATGAGGTTGGATATGAATTTTCCCAAAAGTGGACATCCTGTCCTCAGGAATGGCAGCAGCTTTGCGATTGAGGAGGTCAGCTTCAACACACTTTCGTGTTGAAGGGTCACCTTTTCCTCTCTTACCAAACCTGAGGAGGTCTTAAAATGAGGAATTCATCGCTCGCCAAACTGGCACTCACCGCCTTGTTCGTTGCACCCGTCGCTTACATCTTCGCCGCTAATGATACTTCGGACGTCACAGTCCGGGTGAAGTCGGTCGATAAACTCGTTGTCACCGATGGTGGAACCATCACCCTCGATGGCACCGCCGGTTCCAACGCCATGACAGGCGCCGATGACACCACTGCTGTGCTGAACTACACGCACAATAAGAATGTCAACAAAAAAATCACTGCGCAGGCCTCTGCATCCCCCGCCGCCGCAGGCAATGACATTACTCTCACTGTTTCCGTCCAGAACGGTGCTGGTACAAAGACTGTATACGATGACGCTGGTGCGGCCTCAGCACAGGATGTGTTCACTGGCATCGCAGCCGGGGCAGTCGCCGGCAAGACCGTCACATACTCTGCAAGCTGCACCGCCAGCGGCACAAAGGTAACTGCAGACACTGACTTTAATTTCACCATCACTTACACCAGCGTTGATGAATAAGAGAATCTGTTAGCCTCCTCAAAGGAGCTCCTTCCATCAGGAAGGGGCTCTTTTTTTATATACTCAGGACTTTTGACAGGACGACTGAAATGAAGAAAATCTTTCATACATTGCTTGAATTTTCGAGAATGGTGATTCTTCATCCCACAGGACGTCGTGATGAAACTGCCTTTTGCCGGTCTGGGGCTAATTGTTGTGACAGGTCTGCTTTCCGTTCTTGCGGATTCTGATACCTCGCGATTGACTGTCCGGGTCAAGGCCGTGGACAGACTGCGCGTTTCGGACGGCGGCACAATTAATCTCGAAGCGAATCCCGGTAATGATCACATCGGCCCGGTTACCGACTCCACTGCAAACCTGAGCTACACTCATAATAAAGATACGAACCAGAAAATCGTCGCCGAAGCAATGGCCGGGGATTCGCCCGATCCAGCTTCCAACGACATTACCTTCAAGGTATCTCTTGGAGTTGAATCTAAGATCCTGTATTCCGATTCGGGGGTAACGGGGCCCCAGGATATCGTTACCGGCCTCCCTGCCGGCGCCCTGACTGATCAGTCCGTCAACTATACTGCCGAGTGCACTTCATCAGGCACTCCCGTCACTGAAGATACCGACTTCAATTTCATGATTACCTTCACGAGTGTCGACGAATGACACTAGCCCGGGCTCTCCTGTCATCGGCTATAGTCTTGTCCATCTCACTGCTTCTTGCCGCGAAAAGTGACACCGGTGATGTTCGGCTGGACATCCAACAGGTTGATGTTCTGGATGTCTCCGATCCTGGCGTAATCGTTATGGATGGCGTTGCGGGATCCAACAGGTTCACCGGAAGAAACTCATCCCCTGGAAAACTGAACTATTCACACAACGGTCCCCGGACTAAAAAGATCACAGCAGAAGTGCGGCGGGGAGACAATCCTACAGGACACGATATCACTCTGACCCTCAGTATCGTCGGCGGCGCCGGCCCACAAACAATGCTTTCAAATGGACAAGAGCAGGGAGCGAAGACAGTTTTCTCAGGTGTCGTTCCGGGCACCGTTACTGATACGGATGTTCAATACGGGGCAACCTGCACGACAGATGGCACACCTCTGGACGCTGACAGGGACTTCGTCATCCGAATTACATTTACCACTACCGAGTGATTCATGCGTTGGTCCCTTCTGCTGCTTTCACTAATGATTTTGATGCCCTGCTCTCAACTGGAAGCGGAGGACGTGGGCATCAGAGTTAGCGGAAGGTGGAGGGAACGAGTGAATGAAGCCAACCTTACCGCCGGCGCCGGCAGCGATCTGAATCCCACATACACCAGCGAAACCGGGCAGTTTACTCTTCTAATCAGCGGCTTTGGAACAGACCTCGCCATCCAGGACGCCTGGCGAGTCGATGTCAGGAAAGTCGACTCGAACTGGGACACTGCGCTGAAAATGTTCGTGAAACGCACCTCGAACGGGACCGGGACCGGGCAGGTAAATGGAGGAACCTCCTTCCAGGAAGTAACCAACATAGACCAGACATTCTTCACTGGAAGCAACAACAGAACCTCCTTGGATGTACAGTCAAGAATTACCGGCGTATCGCTACAGATAACGCCGGCAACTTACTCAGCAGGGATTGTCTTCACTGTGGTTGACATCTGATCAGATTCCTGGATAGGTGCAGGTCATATCGGTTTATTGAATAGGAATGTTGTTGCCATGAACTTGAAGCCAGATGGACCGTTTTCCAGGGCCGGTTTTGTTTTCTTAACTGCGATCATAACCCAGCATGTCTGGGCAGAAATTACAGTGATTGGTGGCCTGACTCGTGAAAAAGTGGTGGCCAGCGGGCAGGAGTATGAAGGCATCGTTCAACTCCGCAATTCCGGTGACACGCCCATCGAAGCCAAGATCTACCAGACCGATTACACGTTCACTTCAGACGGCAATAATTTGTTTGGAAAGCCCGGTGAGCTGAAACGCTCCAACGCCAATTGGATAAAACTCAGCCATGACTTTCGCATCATTCCACCACAGGAGACAGTAGCGCTCCATTACACCATCACGGTGCCGGCAGACGGAGACAAACTCGGCACTTACTGGTCCATGATCATGGTGGAATCCTCCGGCAAGACCCCTGAAGTGGAAAAGCAGAAAGACAAGGTGGCCCTCGGCATCAAGCATGTCATGCGTTACGGAATTCAAATGGTGACGCACGTGGGTGATACGGGACAAATAAAAATCAAGGTGGTCAGTAAATCTGTGGTGGATTTGGAGGAGGGAAAAAAAGCCCTGCAGGTGGATATCGTCAACACCGGGGAACGTTGGGTAAGACCCGAAGTATGGGTTGAGCTGTATGATTCTGAGGGAGAGGAAGCCGGTAAGTTTGCCGGGCGTCAGAAACGCATTTTTCCGGGCACATCTATCCGGCAATTGATTGATATCTCCTCGCTCAAGCCGGGCAAATACCAGGGCATCGTGGTGCTCGACAACAAAGATGACAATGTCTTCGGCTCGAGAGTGAAGATAGAGATCTGAACTGGCGGACCGAACTAACGGGATCGGGTTCTGAACGCCCGGGTCGATCCGACGCATCACACCGAATACGATTCTCGACAATTCCGAACCAGCAATCTGCCGTTTGGCCGACCCGATCTTAATCGTCGCCTTCCGTATTAAGGATGATCCGAAGACCGGGTCCCGGTTGGGAAGGTATTTGCCCGTCGCCTTGCAGACAGTCCGGATTCTTCCAACGGCATCGCCCACACCACTTATCACTTCACTGATGCCCGGCCGCATTAAACTGCTTTTTACATGGATACTCCTGATGCTGCCTTCGGGATTCGCCCAGGGAAAGGGCCAGGGCGTGGATGTGCAGGCAAGCCGGTCGAAACTCATTGAAGTCAAACCCAAACACATCTTCAACGCCCCCTTTCGAGTCTTCAACAAGTCCGGTCAGAAGCGAGAACTCGAAGAACATCTGGACCTCCCCGAAGGCTGGCGGCACATCGCCGGCGAGCTCACATTCGAAATGGAGCCGGGTGACTTTGAAATCAGGTTGGTCAGCGTTTATGTCCCAATCACCGCACTCGCCGGAAAATACAAGCTTATTTACACCATCAAAGATCCGCGCAATCGGTCGGTCATCGATAAAGAAGAAATCCAGGTCATTGTCTCGCCGGTAGTAAAGCTGGAATACGTCGCGGATGAGATCCCCGAACGGGTCATTGCCGGGCGTTCTTATTTCGTCAAGTTTAAGGTAGTCAGCTCCAGCAACGTTCCCGCTGAAGTTAATCTCAGACTGACAAGCTCATACGGCCTGGCTGCCACCGCCGACGCAACCCACTTCAAGCTCGATCCCGGCGGCAGCAAACTGATCTCCGTGGAGGTGAAAACCACTGAGGACATCGGACAGAAAATTCGACACCAACTCACCATCGATGCCACAACGACTGCCGGCGGGGGCGATTCCTTCAGCAAAAGCATTCAGGTGGAGGTGATTCCAAGAGTCACCGGCAAACAGGATCGTTATCGTCGGCTCCCCGCCGAACTCGAAATTCTCTATGGCCAGGAGGAAGACGAACAGAATGTCAGCTTCCAACTCTCCGGCGGCGGGCATTTCGGCATGCAGGAAGCCCACGAAATAGATTTCATCTTCCGGCGTCCTCTGGACACGCAGAACACTCTCTTCGGTTTCGAAGAGGAATATCGTGTCAGCTACTGGGGCGATGAAAAGGAAATCCATATCGGAGATCAGGGCTACGGCCTCTCGCCACTTACCGAAGTGTATCGGTTTGGACGAGGCGTAGAGATCGGTGCAGGTTGGCAAGATTATTTTGTGCGTGGCTATGTCATGGAGACCCACCTGGAAAATCCTCAGACCCAGCAGGCCGGCACTTCGGTGACTTATGCCGTGTCCAGTCTCCTCGATCTCAAAATGAACCTTCTTTAAAAAAACCTGCCTCCGACGAAGACCTCCTGAGTTTCCAGATTGAAGCCCACCCGAATGAACTGAACGAATTACAGTTCGAGTATGGCTTGGGTTGGCAGCAGGGCCTGGAAGGCGACGACGCCTGGCGCGCCTCCTACAGCGGCAGTACCGAGAGAGGGACAAATCTTTATCTGGAGAACGTCGCCGCCGGCTCCCGCTATCCCGGTTTCTATAGTGACTTGGAATCGACCCGCGGCTCGTTGAGCGCCCCGATCTTCGGGCGTTTGAGATTTCAAACTTCCGCCTCCCTGGATCGGAGTGTTCTACAGGTCAACCCTGCCGATCAAGTTGCCCCGAGACTACAGCGATACAGCGCCGGCGTTCTCTACGGCTTTTCCTTCGGAACGGATGCCAGTTTGGGCTACGAGCTGCAACGGCGAAAAGATGTGGCCGGCGCACCGGATTTCGATGACATTTCGGATGGCCCATATTTTGGGCTCTCCCATGCTTTCAAAAAGATCAGCCTGCGTGCAGGAACTCGACTTCTCCACATCCAGAATAAAGTAGAAAGCACTACATCCACCAAACCGGTGTTCCGCTTCGATTCTCACTACCAGCCAACAAATCGACAAAATTATTCCATCTTCTTTTCACAAGGACAGGATGGCCTGACAGCATCCCCGAACCTGCAAAAGACCATCGGCGCCAACATTGGTTTCGAGCCGCGGCAAAATATCAAAGCCGAATTCAGATATGAGCGAACAGGACTGGGCGAGGGCAATCAGGAAGAAGATCAATGGCATGCCAATTTCAGTTACAAAATGAAACAAGGCCACTCGCTGAAGCTGGAAGCACGGCATCGTACTTTTGCCGAAATCAATGGGGTCACCTCCATCCTGATGAGCTACACCATTCCTTTCGGAATCCCAACGGGCCTCAAAGACGATATCGGTGTTATCACTGGCCGGGTTTTCGCCGCAGACGAACCCGGCAGGGGATACTCAGACATTGTTCTCTCAATTGGCGGCACTACTGCGGTAACCGATGGTAACGGCAAGTTCATATTCCCTGCCCTCAAAACCGGCTCGTATTACATCTGGATGGATACCTCGTCTCTCGGCTTTGGTCGCGTCACCATGCAGAAGACCCCAATCCCTGTCCAAATCGCTGGAGCCTCCAAGCAGAATATCGAGATCGGGGTCACCAGGGCCGCCACCCTGAAGGTAAGGGCCCTCAAATATAAACCCGACAAAGGTGCGGCCATCCTTCAAGGCGACGACAAGAAAAAAGTCGTGGAAGACGGCCCGGTCGACAGTATGTTCATCACCCTCAACCGTGACGATCAAGTCATCCGCCGCAGCACTGACAACGAAGGCGTCGTCACTTTCCGAAATCTCAGGCCTGGAAAATGGAAGATCAACGCCACCCCACTCAAGATAAACAGCCTTCAATACCTGGAAAAATCAGAGTGGGAAATCGACTTCCAGCCCGGAGGGGAAGAAGAAATCCTTGTGAAGATCCTTCCGAAATTCAGGAAGCTGATAATTCTGGACGATGAAGAGGAAGAAAACTAATGGTTGATGGTTGATGGTTAATGGTTAATGGAAAACTTGTCTGCCCGAACTTGATCCCAAACTGATTCCGTTCTTCCATCAAGCATCAACCATCTCTGCTCTTGACACAAAATCCTGTTCGCTTATATCTACGAGCCATCTCTGCATTAACCATCAACCATTAACCATCAACCATTCCTCACCATGTCCAAAGCCCTGAATATTATTCCTGATCGCTGCACTGGTTGTATGCAGTGCGAACTCGCCTGCGGTTATGTCCAGACCGGTTCGTGGCAGCCTTCCCGTTCATTGATTCGAGTGAACATCTTTGATGAACTCGCCAGCTACGCGCCCTACACTTGCTTCCAATGCGAGGAAGCCTGGTGCCTGCAATCTTGTCCGACTAACGCCATCGCGATTCAGCCGGATACCGGCGCCAAAGTGATCATCCCCGACGCTTGCGTGGGCTGCGGCGTCTGCACCATCTCGTGTCCATTCGGCACGGTTTTCTATGACGACCAGACTGCCAAAGCCAGCAAGTGTAATCTCTGCGACGGCGACCCTGCGTGCGTCAGGGCATGCCCAACCCAGGCCATCGAGTTCAAAGAAATCGATACGGGCGGCTGGCTTGAATCATGGGGGGACAAGGTCGAGCGCAACTATCAAAAAGCCTACGGAAACGGAGCACAGTCATGAGCGGAGGCTGGACGGGAAAAACACTCAGAATCAACCTGACCAACTCAAACTGCGCAGTGGAAGACACACGCATGGACTGGGCCGAGGAATATATCGGCGGCCGGGGTCTGGGTGCCCGTTACCTTTACGATGAAGTCGATCCCACCATTGACTCACTAGCCGTAGAAAACAAAATGATCTTTGCTACGGGCCCACTCACCGGCACCAATGCTTCCTGCGGCGCCCGCTACATGGTGATCACCAAGGGCTATCAAACCGGCACGATCACCACATCAAACTCTGGCGGACACTGGGGGCCCGAACTGAAATTTGCCGGCTACGACATGCTGATTATCGAAGGTAAGGCAGAGAAGCCAGTCTACATCTGGATTTACAACGATTCGGTTGAGATACGCCCCGCCAATGGAATTTGGGGCAAGACAGTCTGGCAAACCGAAGAACTCATCAAAAACGAACTCGGCATACCAGGCGCCAAGATTGCCAGCATCGGCCCTGCGGGCGAAAACCTCATTCGATTCGCGGCAATCATGAACGACCTGCATCGAGCTGCCGGACGTTCCGGTGTCGGCGCTGTCATGGGCTCAAAGAATTTGAAAGCGATTGCAGTCAAGGGATCGGGAGGCGTCCGAATCGCCAGGCCCGCTGAATTTCACAGAGCGACATTCGACAAAAAATCAAAACTCAAGATATCGCCCGTCACCGGCACTGGCCTGCCGACCTACGGCACGGAAGTGTTGATGAACGTCATCAACGAAGCCGGTGCGATGCCAACCAGAAACTTTCAGGAGGCCCAGTTCGAAGGGGCTGACAACATCAGCGGTGAAACGCTTGCAGGCGCGTGGGCAAAAAAACGGCTGGGCGAGGAGACCACCTCAGAAGAGGAGGCCGAGACTCGAACCGTCGCCAACAAAGCCTGCTTCGCGTGCACGATAGCGTGCGGCCGGGTGACAGAGATCCCCTCCGCTGCATCTGGCCAGCACCGCGTGACTACCAGCCCTCACAATTGGCGACAAGCCAGTGAAGGGCCGGAGTATGAGCCCGCCTGGGCTCTTGGGTCGAACTGCGGTATTGACGACCTGGATGCCCTCCTGAAAGCAAATTTCCTCTGCAACGAGCTCGGCATGGACCCCATCTCGATGGGCGCTACCCTCGCAGCCGCGATGGAGCTTTATGAAAAAGGTGCCATCAAGCCGGAAGAAACCGACATCCCGCTGAACTTTGGCAATGCCGATG
The DNA here is from genome assembly GCA_027625095.1 of Planctomycetota bacterium. Taxonomy (GTDB): domain Bacteria; phylum Planctomycetota; class PUPC01; order JACPCR01; family JACPCR01; genus JAQBXN01. The sequence continues at coordinate 26,490 of JAQBXN010000050.1, forward strand.
CCCTCGTCGGTATGGTCGAACGCACTGCGTATCGCCAGGGCTTCGGTGACAAGCTCGCTGAAGGCTCAAAGAGACTTACCGAACAGTATGGCCACCCCGATCTCTTCATGGGCGTGAAGGGCTCTGAATTCCCAGCCTACGAACCTCGCGGCATCCAGGGAATGGGCCTCAGCTATGCCACCTCGAATCGGGGAGCCTGCCACCTTCGCGCATACACCGTTTCGTCTGAAATTCTCGGCATACCGGAGAAGACCGACCCAAGAGTCACCGAAGGAAAGGCCGGACTCGTGAAAGCATTTCAGGACGCCACCTCTGTCGTAGACGCCGCGGGGCTGTGCGTCTTCCTGACTTTTGGAATCGGCCTCCCAGAAATCCGCGAAGAACTGAACGCTGCCGTGGGCCGTGATTACACCGAAGAGGACCTCCTCAAGGCTGGGGAACGTATCTTCAATATCGAGCGAATGTGGAATCTGAAGGCCGGCTTCACCGGGGCAGACGACACACTCCCGAAACGTATTCTGAAAGAAGCCATCCCGGCCGGCCCCAACAAAGGCGCGGTCAACCGCCTCCATGAAATGCTTCCCGAGTATTACGAACTCAGAGGCTGGAGTGCGGACGGCGTCCCACGCAAAGAAAAATTGCAAGAGCTCGGCATCACCCATTAACCATCAACCATAAACCCCATGCCCACCAAACACGTCATCATCGGCGCCGGACCTGCCGGCATCAACGCCATGACCACCATCCGTGAACTGGAATCCGAAGATTCCGAAATCACGCTCATCACCAGCGAACACCCCTACTCCCGCATGGTGCTCCCCTACTACATTGCCGGCAACGTTGAAGAGGGTCACGTTAACACAGGTTCTCCGGAATACTTTGCAAACCTGAACGTTAGAACAATGTTCGGCAGTAGCGTCGCGTCCATCGATTCGGACAACAATCAGGTCACACTCGACGATGGCACGAACGTTCCCTACGACAATCTCCTCATCGCCACCGGTTCATCAGCCGCCGGCCTCAGCATCGAAGGAGCATCCCTCGGCGGAGTCACCAATCTCTGGACAATGCAGGACGCCAAGAAAGCCCTTGCAGCCGCCGACGGCAGCGAAACTGATGCGGTCTTTGTTGGTGCCGGATTCATCGGCTTAATCATTTTAAATGCCGCTTACAAAGCAGGCTGGCAACTCAACGTCGTGGAAGTAGCCGACCAGATTCTGCCCCGCATGCTCGATTCCCAGGCTGCTCCACTCGTCGAATCCTGGCTTGCCCGGAAGGGCGTTGGAGTCCACACCGGCGTAAAAGTCGAATCCATCGCGGAGAGCGGAGGAAAAAAGCAGGTCAAATTAGACAACGGCAACGAACTTTCCGCAGATGTCGTCATCATGGCGACAGGTATCAAAACCAATATCGATATCGTGGCCGGCACCAGTATCGAGACAAACGAAGGCATCCTGGTCAACAATCAGATGCAGACCAGCATCCCGAACATCTATGCCGCCGGAGACGTCGCCGAAGGCCCGGATCTCCTCACCGGTGGCAAGGCCATCCATGCCATCCAGCCCACTGCAGTGGAGCACGGCAAAGTCGCCGGCGCCAACATGGCCGGCAAAGATGTCAAATACTGGGGCAGCCTCCTCATTAACATCCTGGACGTCTGCAAATTGCAGTGCGCCAGCTTCGGCAACTGGGCACAGGAAGATAAAACTATTACGGTCAAAAACGAGTCTCGCCCCATCTACCGTAAGCTGGCCTTTGATGGCGACGTCATCACCGGCGCCTCATTCGTCGGCCCCGCAGAAGACGTCACGATGCTCAACGACATGGGCATGGTCAAGGGCCTGATCCAGACCCAGACCCCGCTCGGTGACTGGAAAACCTATCTGGAAGAGCATCCTCTGGATATCCGCCGCCCTTACATCGGCACAAAGGCCGCGGCGAAACTCCTCAAAATGACCATCAGCGGCCAGGCAAGCTCCGACCGCGGCTACCGCCACAACAGCCTGCAGCCTACGGCAAAGGCAAACCCGCATCACGCGGCGTATATGGGCTCTTGATGGGACTGCTTCTGCAACTCCACACGACGCACTCTAAATGAGAACTACATTCTCGCTTGCAATCGGTTTTCTTTGCCTGTCTGTTTCGGTCACATGAATGATCCAGTTTACATTCTTTCAAAAAAGGAAGAACGAAAGATTGGAAGTCTTACAGAATCGGAGGGACGCGTGCGCCCGGGTCCAATCTCAAGATGGTTCAATTGAAAGCGCTTCTCCGTTGTTCCACTGAACCATGGATGTGCACAGAGGATAGCACTCTGTCCTTTGACTGAATTGGCCGGCTGTTGGGGATTAAATCGGCCAGTTCTTTCAAACAGTCATGAACCATGTATATTTGTGGGTCGACGATTCTGGCCGTTTCAAAGGAAAGGACGCTGTCATGACCCATACTGATGCCATCCGTAAATTAGAGTATCTCGAGAAGGAAATCTCCTCTCTCAGAAGTGCCCTGGCAACAGGGCTCACTGGACCAAAGGACGATAAAACAACCATTGCTTTTCTTGATAAGTGTGGAGGTTGGGAAGATTCCAGAGGAACGGAAGAGATCATCGCAGATATCTACAGCACAAGATTGAATTCTGAACGTGGTGAGAACGTCTTTGGAGATTCAATGGAAGAATGAAATACCTTCTTGATACCGACACCTGCATCTTTCTTCTTCGCGGGCATAACACATTCAGGGATCGAGTAGCTCAGGAGGGTGTTTCAAACTTGGCGATTTCCATTCCGACTGTGGCGGAGCTCTTCTACGGCGCGCATAACTCACCAAAGATTGAGCATAATCTGGCCCAAGTTCGATCTTTCTTAAGTCATCCCGCCCCGGTAGTCCTTACCATTGATAGTGCGGCTGCAGAACTATTTGGAGAGTTTAAAGCAGATCTTCGAAGGAGTGGTCAGCCTATTGGGGACATGGATCTGCTGATCGCTGCGGTAGCCTCCGTTCATGATTTGATCGTGGTCACAAACAACACGGCACATTTCAGACGCATTCCCAACATCAATTTTGAGAACTGGGTTCTGTCCGATTGATACACCCTCAGGACATCGGCGACAGATTCGTAGCCACATCCGTCTGGTAAGCCTTCATCGCTGGGAGGATTCCCGCCAGGCCGCCTACCACGATCATCAGCAGCGGCGTAATCCAGAAGATGGGATGCATCCTCAGAATGTCGATCATCACACCCACCTGATCTCGGATCACATGGGCCGCGCCGAGCACGATCGCTGCGTAAAAAATAAAGCCTGCCAGTGAGCCCACGAGTGCAATCAAAGCCGACTGCAAAATGATGATGGTGAAGACCGTCGCCTTGCGCGCGCCCAGGGCACGCAGAATTGCGAATTCCCTTCGTCGTTCGTTCATCGTGTTGTAGATGCTCGCCAAAATACCTGCCGCCGCGACGACCACGACCAGGTAGGCGACCATTTCAAGCACCAGCGTCATCCAGCCGATCTTGTTAAAAAAGTTCAGCATGACTTCAGCGACCGGAGCCAGAGTGTATTTTTTGCCTTGGTAATTAATTTTCTGAGAAAGGTTGAAGCCGACCATTGGGTCACTGTCTGGCGGGACATAACGCAGCATCACCGCGCTGACTTCCTTAAACTGATCGGGAATCTCCGGGGCGTTACCGGCTTCGAACTCCCCTCCCCCACCCCGCAGCACATGCCCTTCCATGCGGAACATACTGTCGATGGAAATCCAGATGACGTGATCGGTTGGAGAATTGGTCGGCTTGAGAACTCCGACGACTTTAAATTCCTGTTCGTGCTGTTCCTGAGGATTGTAGTCCAGCCCGTGAAACGGCTTGAAAATGGAATCCCGTTTCAACCCCGTTTTCTGCGATACATAGCTGCCAACAACGGCCTCCCTCACGTTGGACTCAAATATCCGTCCCCCACTTTCGACTTCCATTTTTCTGCCGTCGCGAAATTTGAATCGTTCAAAGAGTTCTCCCGTCGTCCCAACGATTCGATAACCACGAAAGTTGTCCCCCACTGCGTACGGCACAGCCAGGTCGACACCCGGCGTCTCATACTTGAGTAATTGATAAATGCTCCAGGGCACGTTGCCCGGTGATTTTTCAAGGTGATAAACGCAATTCAGCACCAGTTGGAGCTGGCTCGCACGGGCGCCGAAGACCGCATCAAATCCGGTATCGTCGATCACGAATGCTTCACGGGTCTGCGTCTTGATAGCAAAGACAGACATCATCATCCCGCACGCCAGCGCCACAGAAAGAATCGTCACAGCGGTGGATAGCGCGTGCTGCCGCAAACTTTTCATTACGATCATCAACAGTCCGGAAAGGTTCATTTTCCGTCCCCCTTTTCCGGCAGACCCGATACGGCCTGATTGAGTTCTGACAGGTCCATCACCAAATCAAATTGCTCGATAATGTCCCGGTCATGACTGACAAGCAGCAGGGCCGCGCCGTTCTCCTCGCACACTTCCCGAATCAGTTTCAGCGAATCCTGGGCGTGGGCTGCATCCAGATTTCCGGTCGGCTCATCCGCCAGCACCAGCTTCGGGCGATTGGCGAGTGCACGGGCTACCGCAACGCGCTGCTGCTGGCCGACGGACATCTGAAAGGGCCGGTAGTCCATTCGATCTCCCAGGCCCACTCGTTCAAGCAGGGCTCGGGCATGTGCCTCGTCCTTGCCCGCGCCAAACATCATGCCGAGCAAAACATTCTCGATGCTGGTGAATGCCTGAAGCAGATTAAAAGTCTGGAAAATATACCCAAGGTTACGCGCACGAAACAAGTCTCTGTTCGCCTCCGTCATGTTGGACAGATTCTTCCCGGCCACTTCTACCGTGCCGGTATCCGAACGCAAAATCCCGGCGATCAGGTTCAGAAGAGTTGTCTTTCCCGAGCCGGAGCTTCCTCGCAACGCTACATGGTCCCCCGCCTCGATTGATAACTCAGGTATATCGATGACGTTGATACGCTCCCCATCCGGCGAGGTGAAGCTTTTGGTTAAATTTCGAATTTCCAGGATAGACATTCGATGGCTAATCGTTCAGAGAAATTGAATGGGGCGGCCACCTGACCGGGCGAATGATAGTAAAAGTATTGAGTAAAGAGAAAGGACTCCCCGGAAGTCTCAGACTCGTGTTTGAAGTTCAGGTCTTTTGTGTCTGTTACAGTTCAGCTGGTTAGAAACCAGCTCGAATTTATGACAGCCTGTTCTAAGTTACAAGACTGTCATTATTGAATCCTCATGCGCACGATCAAAACGAAATGAATCTATACGAAATCAGCACCATCGTTTGCCACGCGTCCCTCGAAAGAAGCCGAATGGTTGAAGCAGCAATCCTGCCGTTCGATGACGGCCGACTCTATCTGGCCTACTCCGATGGAGAGCATTCCAGCTATACCCGGGGCGACATTCGAATCAGCGGCAAGTGGTCTTACGATCAGGGTGAAACGTGGTCCGAGCCGTTCCTGATTCGAAAGTGCGAAGGCAATGCAAATGCGATGGAGCCTTCGTTTCATCGCCTTCCTTCCGGCCGGATTCTCCAGGAGTATCAACAGCGAGATGGCTACTTCACGGACGGCGAACGGTTCGGCAATCTGCACCCGATGCTCACCTGGTCAGACGATGAATGCGAAACGTGGTCGGAGCCGATCAGAATAAATGGCGACGAAAACAAATCCTTCTCTACAAACGACCGCCTTGTGCCTCTGAGCACCGGAAGAATCCTCCTCCCAGTACTCACGGCACCCGGAATGGACCTGGTGAGGGTCTGGTATTCTGATGACGAAGGGAAAACGTGGCGTGAAGGAACTGAAGGAATCCAGGCCGCGAACGGAATCACCTACGGATATCCCATGGCCGCTGAACTCGACGACGGCACAGTCGCCATGTTCCTCTTGAACTCGACCAGGAGCATCCACCTCGCGCACAGCAAGGACGGTGGCGACACCTGGACTCTGGTAAGCGAGACCGGGCCGTCGCCCTGCCCGGCAACTTTCATCGTTCGCAGGATTCCAGATTCTCCGGACCTGCTTCTGATCTGGAACAACCACACCGAGCGCACCAGTCTGACGTCTGCTATCAGCCGGGACGGAGGACAGACCTGGGCGAATTACCGCCAGCTTGAAGCGCAAGAGGGGTGGCCTGTCTGCCGAACTTTTGCGTTCCCCAGCCTGGCTTTCATGAACGGCTATGCCCACATGACCTATTACGAAAACACGCCGCATCCGGAAAAGGGCAGCATGTTCGACCTGATTTACCGGCGGCTGCCGATCACTTGGTTTTACGAGCAACCGGTCCGCCGCGCTCCGCGGCCGCATTCCGTCAATGCTTCAATTTCACTGCCCGGTATTCCCTACGAACCGGTCTCTTTCCGGCAGATGCGCGTCCCGGATTCCTGGCGGAAATACTCGGAAAAACTTTCGTGGGGCAGGGGCCAGTGTCTCGCAATCCTCGACGACGGTTGCGACCTGAGTGTGCCTGAATGGCAGGCCCTGCTTCCCTGGGGCGAACCGAAAGTCATCGCCGGATACAACAGTATTGATCAGAATGATGATCCGAATCCTGTCCCACCGGGATATCACGGGACGAGTGTCGGCTACCCGTCCTCATTGCATTTCGGCGGAAAATCCGGGGTGGCGTTCAACAACTCGGTCATTCACATCCGTGGCATTACCACCGTACATCTGCGGCAGGATGAATCCGAGACCATGGCCAGCGGCCTCCAGTGGATCATCGACCATCAACAGGAATACAACATCACCGCAGTGAATCTCTCGCCCGTCGATGACCAGGAGCACTCAACACCAGTCCCGACCGCCATTGATGAAAAGCTTGAACAACTGAGAAGCCTCGGAATCTGGGTGAGCGCCCCATGCGCGAACAACGGCCACACGAGGGGCATCTCCTGGCCGGCCTGCCAGCCATTCTGCTATGCCATTGGTGCTACCCGACCGAACCAAGACGTCGCGCACCTTGACCGTTTCTCGAACACGGACATCCTCGTACCTGCCGGCGCGACCTCATCCTCCAATGCCCAAATCGTTGGCGCAGCCATGGTCCTTCGGGAAGCGATCTCCGTAGCCGCCTATGACTGGCATACTCAGGCCGACAATCTGCCCGACGCCTTGATGTCCATCTTCAAGGCCACTGGTCTTGACGTACACGATGGGGAGACCGGCATTGATTTCAAGCGCCTGGATCTACTTGCAGCCCTGGATTTCGTGTTCTCATAGCCTGGACGGTATTCACTTCAGGCAATTCAAGGCGGCTACTCAGCAACGCAATAATCTTTCAATGTCTGGGCATTTACTGTTGGCCCAACCAAGGCTTGCAGTGCCAGTTCTCTGCCTTGCTGTCCGGTCGTGGTGCAAGCTTCGATGAAGGCTCGATGACGTGTTTCTTCGATCCTTGACAGCCGCTCATAGTATTCAGCCGATTCTCGGTATTCAGTAATCGTGCCGTAATAGTCCTCGTCACCCGCCTTGGCGATACGTCTTGGTATGAGCTCTTCCCGGACGATCAATTCGTAGAAGAGAGTTCCAATCGAATAGAAATCGATCAGGGGGGTGATTCGCCTCTCCTCGCTTACATCGATGTCGTAATCGCCTTCCACCAGGAACAATTCGGGCGCGGTATAACCGTACGTCCCGCAGTAGGTAGGCCCGTTTTCCGAACCTCGAGACCCAGGTTGCGGTTGCCGGTAGCGGCATAAATCAAAATCGAACATTTTGACCTCCGGCACATCGGACGGGGTCAATTCTCCTTCGCCTCTTTCTATTTTCTCAATCGCAGAATCACTCAGTTTCAGGAGAAAATTCCCCGGTTTGATATCGCAGTGAATGATCTGAAAAGGCACGGATTCCAGAGTGTCTTTAGCCACATGCCGAAAGTGTCGATAGTACACGCTGCCCGGAATCACCTGGCGCCACGGCAATCCAGTAAACTGCCGAAAGTCACCGAGAGTATGGAAGCCAAGATCACTCCAATCGTGCAGAAAATTCAAAGCCTCAAGGGCGCGGGAAACGATATAAACAGGTAACTCTGGTGAGAATGTGATCCCCTTGGCGGAGACCAGATCGTCCACCGTTGCATCAAGCCGTTCGACCTCTATGCCCTGAATGTCCGGGCAGGAATGTTTTGCCAGAAGTTTGACGAAGAGCTTGGACCGAGCCGGAGAACGCTCCGCCGCAGACATAACAAAACATTCCTGTTCGAGCCGCTGCCTCGACCTCAAAAATTTTAGGGCCGAAGGTTGGTAGACCTGAACGTCCTGGTCATTCGCAAATCTGGCAAAATGCAGGTGGCCGATGATGGTTTCTTCACAATGGCTCAGATTGGATTCGCCGAGGTCAGACAAGTCGAACAGATGATAGTTACGCACCAGGGGCGCCTGGGCCCACTGAATTGGAACTTTTTTTCCAATATGAAACAGAAACACACTTACCCCGAATGCGTCCATACGTTCGGCGATGTCCTCGGCACGCAGCAGTGCCGAGGTGGAATCTTCGGAATTGGATAACTCGATCAGGCAACCGATTGGCTTAAGCTCGGGAGCGGCATTCCACAACTGCTGCTCGCCGTCAAACAGATGGAATTCAAGCCTGTCGGCAATCACACGACCAGCCTCGCTCAAAGCTGAAATGGCCTCGTTCCCCGCCTGCGAAGAGTGGAACGCGAAAAATGGAAGTGTTTCGGAATCCATAGGTATCGGAGATGGAGGATCATTGCTCTTCGAGGCGGCGGAAAATAAGCGACTCTTCCTGTAAGAAGTCTTTGTCGCCGATGGCGCCTTTGAAAGCGGCGTTCAGAGCTGCGGAAGTAGTTGGCTTGTCATTCTTAAAAAGATGTCCCCTGACCACCCTCAACGAAATGGTATCACCGTCCTTGATTGAATACAGGCCGAACGTGTAGTCACGCTTACTGAGATCCTCATCCAGGTTTTGGAAATTCCAGAATCTGGCCTCTCCAATCCGAGTGAGGAACATTCGAATGAACAGTTCTTCCGCCTTCTTGTCATCATCGGCCTCCTTTATGTTTCGGGCAACAATCAGATATTCTGATTCATTGAACTTGGAGATGGTGACAATCATGGCCTCATCGTCCTTCTCTTTCTGAACGAATTTCCAAATCCCAAGCAGCCCTTTGTCGAATTCATCTGGAGTAGGTTCAGACAAAGGAACTTTTGAGCTGAGGGGACACCCACAGATGAATAAGAACGGCAAAAGAATGGTGCAGCGGATGGATTTCATTAGATGGATTTCATTACTTGTTGTCTGGGTCGGAATCAGGCCCCGAATCTGCAGATCGCGCAGGTTAGGAAAACGCGACAGAAAATACAACGCCGGACGCCACGCGTAGCTTCACTCTGCCAGCAGGTAGTCTCCTGGTTGCCGGACCAGAACCAACAGCAGCAAGAGGGCAGATTCTCTCGTGAAAAATCGCCTGCAAACCCTCTTCGCTCCGAAGGGGTTTGAAAATTTCAGCACAAGCCAACGCCCTGGGTCGCCCGGAGAAAATAATTCCATTTGGAGCTTCCTGTCTTCTTTTTCAAGTCGAATTTGTAGTCCTTGAGCATCACCCTGTTCCCCAGGCGTCAACAGGGAAAGCTGGTGAAGATGCAGCCTCTCCCCCCTGGGATCGCCAGCCTCACTGGAGACTGAACCTATGGTTCCACCACAACCTTTTACCCTTGGCACATGCCCCATGATACCGCTGTCCCAGCCTTGCGCAGTAAGGAATCTGCCAGCATGAAGTCTCCCTTGGTCGTTTCACGATCAGCCGCGGCAAGCTGGCGGTCGCTTCCACAGTGTGGATATAAAAAAAGCGAGTGAAGCCCGGATGGGCCTCACTCGCTTTGCGTGCATTGAGATTGCTATCCGTTACAGGGTGTCTTTGCCAGCGGCGTCGCCAGCCGGGCGGTCACCCTTCCCGCCTTCTTTGCGGCCTTCCCGGCGTTTCTGCATTTCTTCTTTGGCCTTTGCCTTCTCTTCATCGTTCAGTTTGCCGTCACCGTCTGCGTCAAACTTTTCAGTAAGTCTTGCTTTTACCTTTTCCGGCAGGTCATCGAAATTGTGACGTCCTTTGCCTCCTTCCCGATCCCCTTTGCCAGCATCGTCTCGGCCTCCTCTGCGATTTTTTCCTGCTTCCCTGGCAGCGGCGCGTTCTTCTTCGTTCAGCTCGCCGTCACCATCTTTGTCGAATTTCTTGATTGCATCGGCGTGGAGTCTTTTCTTCATCGCCTCCTTGAGAGCGGCACGTTCATCTTCGTTAAGCTTACCATCACCGTCGGCGTCAAACTTCTTTCTCATTTCCTCACTGATCCGCCGGTCCCCCTCTCCGGGCTTGCCACGATGCTTTTCCATGGCTTCTTTCATTGCGGCTTTTTCATCTTCGCTGAGTTCACCGTCCCCATCTTTATCGAATTTCTGGAGAATCTCTTCCTTGCTCGGCCTATGAGGCTTGACTGCCTCTTCCCCGTCGGCGGGCCTGTCTTGAGCAAAAAGGGAAGTGCCCATCAGGAATGAGCCCACAAGTATCAGCTTGCCTAAGTGATGTAAAGAATTCATATCTGACCTCCAGGTGAAAAGGTTGAAAAAAAGTTGTCTGTCCTCAATCAGGCCCTAAAGCAATGAGCATTCCTAAGACGACAGCTTTGGAAAGTACCTTCCAAAAATTGATGAGCGTTTCTTCTAAGAACGCCGAGCACATGAATTTAAAGCCCTGGCATTGCCAAGGAGCAAATCTGGAAGGAACGCGCTGCAATTCCACCGACGAAAATGTGTCGAGAGCTACGGCACCGGCAGTGTTGGCAGAAGCGACAATGAAAGCGTTCAAGCACCATTAAGGGCCTTTGTCACCCACCGCGCAGTCAATATGGAGCAAGAAATCAGTTCACCTGCCGCACCCAGGCTATTTGCCGGGGGCCGGCGCTGGAAGGCCGGGGGCTGGCGCTGGAAGGCCGGGGACTGGACCTGGAAGGCCGGGGACTGGACCTGGAAGGCCGGGGGCTGGCGCTGGAACGCCGGGGACTGGCGCTGGAACGCCGGGGACTGGACCTGGAACACCGGGGGCTGGCGTTGGAAGGCCAGGGACTGCTGGCGGGAGTGTCGCCGTATTTGGGGAAGCGGGTGTGTTTGTTGGTGTGCCTATAGCTTGAATCGCCTGCTCCGGAGCCCGGTCAAGAAAGGTATTTCGAACCCAACCCCTCTTCATTTGGCCGTTGGCCTTGTCTTCCCAGTGGACGCCAATCCAGCGGCCATTCCTGGCGGTCTGGTAGACCAACTGGCTTTGCTTCAGATTGGCAATCACTTTTGTGCCATCAAACACTTTTACCTCGTCCGCATTGACCAACATCGGTATGTATTCGGCGGTCACTGGGCTACATGTGAATACCAGGGTTGCAAACAAAATCAGGTATCGAGTTTTCATTATGACGACTCTTCTCTGGAATGATGGATAACTGAATCGCGGAACGGCATTGTGGAGAAGACGATATCAATCACAACGAATGCTTCAAGATCATCCACAAAAAAAGAGCCCGCCTGGCAAACGCCAGGCGGGCTCTGGTTGGATATAGAGGTTCTTACTTCAGGGTCTTTCCAGCCTTGCTCAACTCCTGAATGAGCTGTTTGGCAATGGCCTTCTCTTTGTCTGTGTATTCATCAGCGTCAAGGACTTTTTTACCCATTTGGTCCAATATGCCGTCGACCGCTTCCATACCGGCCTCCTTGGCATTCTCGGCTGAGGCAGCGTAGGTTCCGTAGACCGAATCGATAGAATTGTATTGCTGTTGAAACGCGCCATAGCCGATTGCGGCGAGATCCTGGTCACTGAAGAGTTTTTGTACCAGAGCGAACGTTTTATCTTCATCGAATTTCATTCCATTGATACTGTCTGTCCAACCGGCAATACTGGCAGTGCCGGCTTTTGCAACGGCAGTCAGTTTACCTTTGTCTCCTCCGGCGGCGGCAATATCTGCAGCCAGTTTGTTCAATGTATCTGCGGCTGAAGGCAGCCCATGTCGGAGAAGGAGCGCATTAGTGCGGGCTCGATCTGCGGCCTCTGTGATGAGATCTCCTCCGGCACCTTTGCCGGCATAATCGGCGAGTTGGTCTAAAGCTTCCCGAAGTGTAGCGGCTTGTCCGGCAACCCAGGCGGTTCCGGTAAACCAGGCATCCTTGTCCTTCCAGTGTGGCGGCATCTCATTGCTGTAGAAGGCCAGCTCGAATCCGAGAGTAGGGTGACCGGCGTCGATCATCTTGCTATCGATCCGGAGGTGGCAGGAAACACAGTTATCCGCTCGCATCATGATTTCTTTTGTGTCCCAGAGCCCAGTCGCGGCGAACAGCGCCTTGCTTGTTTTGTATTTCGCGCGCATCTCGTCGGTCCAGCCCTCCTTTGAGTGATCCTGAATCCACTTTTCTGCCGGGCCGTGGCAGGATTCACAACTTACCCCTCCTTCCACATCGAATTTTGGTCCTTGAAAGGATTTGTCTTTGTAGGCGACATAGTCCAACCCCATGTTGTAACGAGTGGCATCGCCTGTGGTGTGGCAGGTAAGACACTTATCGCTTTTGCTCGGGTCAGTCCCGCCGTCGTATTTTTTGAGGATATCTTTGGCCTCATTTTCAAAGAGAATTTTGAAGGCACTGTTGTGCTTGTCTTTGCTTGCCCAGACGGTGTATTCGTTGGTAAGAGTGGCACCTGAGCGTTTATCGGATGCGCTCCCGTGGCATTTGGCCGCGCTGCAACTCCCAGCGCCCGTGTACTTGAAACTTGCCTGGTCCGCTGCCAGAACGTTGGAAGTAAACTGGGGTGCGAGGATCAGTGTCAAAACCAGCGACGCCCCAGCGGCCATTGAACTGATGTAAAGCCAGCGAGAAGGTTTCAGCATTCTTGCCTCCATGTAAAAAATGATAATTGCCAAGTATCCCAGGATCAGATGTGTTTCTTTTATATTCTCAGAATTGAAATCCATCAAGCGTTCAAATTACGTAATCCTGTTTCTGTCGATTCCACAACGCAGTTGGTCACTTATCTGTGGCGGTTACATGCCGAATTCAGTTCTGGTTTATGCTATGGAGTTTGACAATTACGGAGACAGGGTGTAACCGCAGAGAAAACGGGAGCATACGGACAGATAGACTCCATGTCTCGTTCCACTATCACAATCTTGTGAGCTGCAAATGTAGACTTTTCCCCTGGGCCTGACGCTACAAGTGCGAAGCGAACATAGAGCCTTCTGATACTATTCGCCTAGCGGCGATTGCCCCACCACCAAGCCCCTGGAAACAGGACATCTTCAAGAACGCTAGTATGGCCGGAACAGCAAAAATCATGTCGGACCAGAGCGAAACGACCCCAGTCGCCAGGGAAAGCTTCCACGATAAGTTCCCACGAACTCTCCAGATGGATGGCTTTCTGGGTCAGATTTTCAACTTCTTCTCGTCCTTTTATTTGGCCATATTGTTTCTTTCGCTCATCCTGATCGTAGTAGCTATCGCAACCATTTTCGAATCCCAACATGATGCCGATTACGCTCACTACATGGTGTATCGCACAAAATGGTTTGAGGGACTGCTCCTCTTGCTATGTGTGAACATCATTGTCGCAGCCTTCAGCCGGTGGCCGTGGAAGGCTCGGCACACAGGCTTCCTGATTACGCATCTTGGCCTTATTACCACCTTGGCCGGAGCCGCTGTCAGTCGTTATGGCGGCTATGAAGGTCAACTGGCACTTATGGAAGGCGAGACGGGCCGGCAATGCCGCACGAAAACTCAGCTTGTACGGGTGCAGGAAGGCGATAACGAATACCTGTTTGATGTCGAAATCAAGTACGACGAGCCAACCGAATCTGACCAGCTCAAACTCCAGGCCGGTCCTTACAAGATTCATATTGATAAGTATTATCCGAATGCGGCTATGCAGGACGTAGTGACCTCAGGAGGGGAAGTGGAAAACCCGGCGGTCAAATTGTGGCTGACGACACCGGCCGGGCTAACCGATTTGTGGCTCCTTTCCCGTGATGAGAAGAAGAGCCGACACAATCTCGGTCCCGCAGTCATTCAGTTCGTAGAGGCTGATTCGCAGGAGGCCCTCGAAGGTCTGATGAAAAAACCTGATGCTGAGAGTCCGGACAAGGGGAAATTGATAATCAGCCTGTCCAACGGCGAGAATCTCGAAATTGATGTGGGCAAATATCAGGGTAAGCCTTATGACCTCGGCGAAGGTAAGGGGGTGCTGACTGTCCTCGAACATCACGAGCAGGCTGAGGGGACGGACAACGTCGTTCCCGGTGGGCCGGACGCTAATCCTGCTGTATTTTTCGAAATCAAATCAAACTCGATGCCCAACGTCGGCAAAGGGGATTGGCTTTTCTATTACTCGCCCTACCGGCGCAGTCAGCAGTGGGCGGGGTTCGCCAATATCGAGCTCCGCCTGGCTACGACCGAGCAGGAACGCACTGGCTGGCTCAATCCCGAACCATTCCTTGAGAAACATCCCAAGGGTCTGCTGACGTTCATGTACAAGGGTGAACGAAAAGAGTTTTCCATAGATCGGTATCTCAACAAGAAGTTCGAACTGGAATCTGGGCTGGAAATGGAGATTCTCGGATTTTACCGTGCTGGAAAACTGACAGGAGCACAGATTCAGGAGGGAGCGCAGGACGATAAGGATTACAGAAATCCAGTTGTTGAATACCACCTTTCAGGAGCGGATGGCGTCGAGCATCACACAGTCTTTTCTCTCTTTCCGACTTTTGACCGCGTCAGCACCCGCAAATCCAAGCACTACGTGCAGCAATCACAGCTTTTCCTGCCCGTCGTTCAAGGGAGCCATCTGGTGCTGGTTGCAGGGCCAGGCGATCAACTCGCCTATCAGTGTTCGTCTGAAAAACATCCGCGTGTTTCCGGGCAGATAAAAATTGGGGAACCTGCCAAGACAAACTGGATGGATTTCGAACTGCTCATTCAGAAATTTCATCCTCAAGCGGTAAACCAGATCAAACTGACGGAACACACCCACTCGAACAACTCCGATCCACACGGGGACAACCACACAGGTCATGGCAGTCCAGCAGTCAAAGTTGAATTTGAGAAAGACGGGGTCAGGCGCACCTACTTTGCTTTTGCCGATGAACAGTACCGCTCGCTGGACACCTTCCCCTTCGGAGCTGACCACGGAATCGGGCTGCGTCTTCTTCAATACGAAGTGGAAACAAAAAAGCAGGGAAAACAGAGCTCCTTACGGATCATTAAAGGCCCGGATGGCAAACTGCATTACACAGTAGACCAGCCGAGCAAAGGCGCGTTCGAGTCCGGCAAGATTGATTTGAAATCGGATATCAATCTGCCCTGGATGCCAGGTGCGAGATTCAGTGTCGAGGAATTCATTGTCCATGGTGCCGTCAGCCAGGAAGTCGTCGCTGGCGGTGCGGCTACCATGGGCAAACAGCATTTCCCTGCGGTGCATGCCAAAGTCATCCATGGGACAGATACCAAAGATGGCTGGATCTGGTGGGGCACACGGCACGGCACGGAATTCGAGGTCGGCGACAAGAAAGTCAACATTGCTCTTTACTACGATACGTTTGATTTAGACTTTGACGTCCATCTGGTTGACTTCCGTGACGTGCACAATCCCGGTGGGGATGGCATCGCCTCTTTCGAAAGCGACGTCGACATTCTTGATGAAAAGGCCGGGCTCAAGAAGGGGGTCATGATCCACATGAATTTCCCGCTCGAGTACAACAAACATATGCTCTTTCAGTCCAGCTATGTAAAATCCGATAGACCTGGAGGAAAAGACATTTCCATTTTTTCAGTCTCGTACGACCCGGGCATTCAGATTGTTTACACCGGTTTCAGCCTTGTCTGCTGCGGGATAGTCACGATGTTCTACATCAGGCCGTCCGGCAGAAGGAGGAAGCAAAAGAATCAGAACAAGAAAGCGTCGTAGCCCCCAAAGCCCCTTTAGATTGACCCTTTCACTGAGGAAGCAAATTGAAATCCCTAAGCACTATTGCCGCACTGCTGTTCATCACCAGCTCGGCTCAGGCCTCCGATCCCACTATCGGCAAGCTCGATTTTTCCGAGATTGCAAGAGTGGGCGTTCAGGATGATGGACGCGCTAAGCCATTCGACACCTACGCCATGGAACTCGTTGCCAAGGTGACCGGTCGAACGGGCTTCAAAGCCATAGCCGAACGTCTTCGCAACGAATGGAGGGAAGCGAAATCCAAAGGAAATTCCGATCTGGCGAACAGCCTGGAAAAGCAAGCCCTCGAACTGGAAGCATCCCTTCCCGGCGGCAATGCAATGGCCGTTCTGCTTTCGTGGACATTCGAGAGCAAGAGGTGGGTCGATGTTCCAGTCATCAAGGTCGATCACCACCCCTTCAAAGAACAGTTGGATTTGCGAGTGAAGCAGTCCCGCTTCAGCTACAACGAGATCAATTCAAGCGATAAATTCCGTAATCTTTACATGGAGACTCACCGCAAGCAGCAGGCTTCCAACAACGAAAAACGCACCCGGTTGGAGCGTGAAACAATGGACGTCGCCAGCAGATGGCAACTCCTGGCCAGTATTTGGGGCCGCGACCCCGACGCCGAAAATCAAGCAGTCCCAGGTGGCGTCTCGTCGCCCATGATTCCCAATCCATCGAACAAGGCTGATCGCTGGATTCCGTGGCCGTTCGTCGCGCAACACAGTCCTGATGCCGCCGGTGTAGTCTCCAAGTGGATGGCTTTGGGAGACGCTTTCCGCGAACGCGATCCTGCCGCCTTCCTGAAGGCTTCATCAGAACTCCGTAAGGCCCAGCAATCTGTGTGGATCGGCTTGTATCCTGAAGAAGCCGAAGACCACATTCAAAAATTTGATCTCGAAGCCATCTACAACCAAGTCAAACCTTTCCAGATTGCTCTCGCCTTTTACGGACTGGGGTTAATCCTTCTCCTTGCCTCAACCAATTTTGCTGCGAAAGAGCTTTACTGGGGAGCATTGGTGCTGCAGCTTGGTGGTATCCTCGTTCAGACCTATGGTTTCGTCTTGCGGATTTTGATTTCTGATCGTCCGCCGGTCTCAAACATGTATGAATCCATGGTTTTCATGGGCTACATGACTACGGTATTCGCTCTCGGTTTCGAGCTCCTTTATAAGTACTCGCGAGTGTTCGCTATTGCATCCGGCATGGTCTCAGTTCTGCTACTGGTACTTGCAGACATCCTTCCGCTCGATCAAGGGTTGGACCCACTCGTCGCCGTCCTGCGGACGAATTACTGGCTCACGGTTCATGTGCTAACTGTGATGGCCGCGTATGCTGCGCTGACTCTCGCCATGGGCGTAGGGCACATCAATCTGGCCATCTATTTCTTCAGACCGGATAAGAAAGCTCTGCTGGGCAGAATGACCGTTTTTCTCTACCGATCTCTGTGTCTTGGTTTTTTACTGATGACAGCAGGTACGATCCTTGGGGCCTGGTGGGCAGGAGAAGCCTGGGGTCGTTACTGGGGATGGGATCCAAAGGAAGTATGGGCCCTCATTTGTATTTTGGGTTACGGCATTCTTCTCCACGGTCGCGTGGCTAATTTCTGGGGAGCTTTCGGCACTGCCATCGGCAGCGTCGTCGCCTGGTCACTTGTGGGAATGTGTTACTACGGAGTCAATTTCGTTCTTGCGGCCGGACTCCACAGCTACGGATTCGGTGACGGCGGGATTCAATACGCCATCGGATACGTGGCCGTTGAAGCCATCATCGTCCTCGCGGCCGTCTTCAAGAAGATGCAGGAGCCGAAAAACATCCGGAAACCGAAACATCCACAAGATACCGGCGGTCTAGCCGGTCAGCCGACGGGTGAATCGACTTAGGGCAGGTCAACTCACCTGCCATGCTCGCTAACTCGGGCAGATCATCAGGGCTACAGATGCGGAGTTCGTTGGAGTAACGGCTCAGTCGTAGTGCTCTCGCGGAGCGAGGGCTCTGGAAACTCCCGCGGAGCGTGGAGACCACCACACAGTTCCGACGTCCGCCCCTAGTTCTGCGAACTCGCCACCACTTCTTCTATCTCGCGTTCCACTGGAATGTCGTCAGGCATCGTCACCTCATCATTGCTTTCGGCCTCCGCCTCCGGAATTTCCATGGATGTTTCCTCTCCAGTGGTTGCTGACTCTTCAGTCTCTGTCTGATCCTGTTCCACTGAAGTTTCCTCTACGCTAACTTCCGGCTGTTCGGTCCCCTCCTGCTCCATAGAGGTTTCCTCTTCATTGACTTCCGGCAGATCAAACTCCATCTGCTCCTGATCTGGTGCATCGATGGATTCGGCCTCTTCACGTTTCCGGGCCTCGGCATCTTCAGCCTGTGGCAATTCCTTCAATGATTTCAGTGAGAAACGTTCGAGGAACTTCCTCGTAGTACCGTAAAGCGTCGGACGGCCAAGAGTGTCGGCACGGCCGACGATCTTTACCAGTCCACGGTCGATTAAAGTCCTGACCAGCGGGCCGGTATTGACCCCACGGATGGCATCGATTTCAGCACGAAGAACTGGTTGCTTGTAAGCAATGACAGCGAGCGTTTCGAGTGCAGACTGGGAGAGTTTGGCCTGAGCGTAGGTTTTGTGGAGTTGTTTGACGTATTCACCGAAATCCTCCCGGGAGAGAATTTGCCAGCCACCGGCGACTTCGATGATTTCGAACCCTCGACCGGCTTCATCGTATTCCGACTTCATCTCTTTGAGCAGACGTCTGACTTCAAGAGTTTCGATCTTGATAATCTCGGCGATCTTTTTTGCAGCGACCGGTTCGTCGGTGGCAAAGAAAAGTGCCTCGATGATGGATTTAGGATTAACTTCGCTCAATGAAATCTCCTTGGTTTTTGGGACGAGTGATTCTGCCGATCTGCCGGGCCGCCTGGCGAAGGCGGTGCTGGTTTTCGGCAAGTGCAAAGCGAAGGTAGCCTTCGCCGTGTTCGCCAAAAGCCACCCCGGGCGCCGCAGCTACGTTGGCCTCCTCTATCAGTTTCAGGCTGAACTCAAGGGAACCCATCGTCTGAAACTGCTCAGGTATTCTTGCCCAGACAAACATCGTTGCGCGTGGGCTTTCGATTTTCCATCCGTTTCGGTTCAGCGAATCCACAAAGACATCTCTCCGCTGCTGATAGATGGCGGCCTGCTCGGCAGCGAATTCGTGACAATGTCGCAAAGCAATGATGGCCGCGATCTGCACCGGCTGGAAAATCCCGTAATCGTAATAGCCCTTCAAAGCGCCCAGCGCTCGAATGATCTCTGCATTCCCTGAACAGAACCCGATGCGCCACCCGGCCATGTTGAATGACTTGGACATGGTTGAAAACTCAACCGCCCGTTTTTTTGCACCTTTTACCTGCAGGATACTGGGCGCCTTGTAGTCATCGAAGGTTGTTTCGCCATAGGCGAAATCCTGGACAACGTAGAGATCGAATTTCTTGGCGATGTTCACCACCTCTTCGAAAAATGCCAGTTCAACAGTCTTGGTGGTTGGGTTGTGCGGGTAATTGAGGTTCAGAAGCTTAGGCCGCGGATGCAGCGTCTCGCAGATGTGCACCAGATTCTTCATGAAGTTTTCTTGAGAATCCATGACGGGCAACCCGATTACATTGGCTTCAGCGAGCGTGACCCCATGGATATGAACGGGAAATGCCGGGTAAGGCACAATGGCCGTATCCCCCGGCCCAAGCATGGCCAGACAGAGATGCGAAAAGCCTTCTTTCGAACCGATGGTCGCAATGATTTCCTTCTCAGGATCGAGTTCCACATCCCATCCGCGTTTGTAGTGCTTGGCGACTTCTTTCCGGAGACTGTCAACGCCTGAGGCCATGGAATAGCGGTGATTTCGCGGGTCCTGCACTGCTTCGCAAAGTTTGTCCACCACCAGTTTCGGGGTTGGGTCTGTCGGATTGCCCATCCCCAGGTCGATAATGTCGATATTCTCACGCCGAAGCTTCATCTTCATGCTGTTCAGCCGCCCGAACACGTAGGGCGGCAGTCGCTTCAGCCGATGAGAAACGGGGATAGTCCACTTCTTTGCGGGAGTGGCCTTTGACTTTTTTGCTGTGGTTAATTTGTTAGTTTTCGCAGCCGACATAGAACGTCCAGAAAGGTGGGAGAGGTAAGGACGTTAATGAATCAGACGGTGATGGGGAAGGGCTCGAATGTATAGCAGATGCTTTGGGCGGAATCAAGGGAGGTGGGTCTGGGTGTGGGGTATCGGCAACCCAAGAACCCGTTTCGATATCCAAATTCATATCAATTGAATAAGCTGCGGGACATCCATTGCCAGCCCCTTAGAGGAATCCAATGCTGCGAGTTCTATTCATTTTATCTGTCGTATCTTCCCTCTTCGCTGAAACCCCACCACCGAAGCAGGATGCCCCAGCTCCACCCGCAAAGCCTGAAGCACCCACCCACGAAGTGAAGCCCGAACCTTTCGTGGTAGAGGTGAGGGTTGACGGGTTTTTTGAAGCCGGCCAGATGCATCCGGTCAGCTTGGCGCCCAAAGCATGGGGCACTCTGCTTGTCGTCAGTTCAATCGCCCATGGCACCCCGGTCAAAAGCGGCGACGTAATCCTCAGTCTGGACACTCAAGGCCTCGAGGATTCCATCCGGGATCTCGAAGAACAGTCCGGACTGGCCGAACTGAGCCATCGGATCGCTCGCCACCAGTTCACCTTTTCTGAAAAGATGGCTGAGTTGAGCAAGCAGGCCGCAGAGCGCAAGACCCGCATCGCATTGGAGAACGCGGAACAGTTCGAGCGGGTGCATCGGGAATGGGAAGAAAACTCGGTCAAGAATAATGTGAAATGGACGGAGGAGCGTCTGGAGTATGAACTCGAAGAACTCAAGCAGTTGGAGAAGATGTACAAGGCCGATGACCTTACCGAGGAGACGGAGGAAATCATCCTGAAACGGCAAAGGGATTTCGTAGAGCGTCTCAAATTCAGTCTCGCATCCATGAAGGTAAATCGGGACAAAACCCTTGAATATGAAATCCCGCGCACCTCAGAAGCCCTGGCACAGGAAAAGCAGCAGGAGGATCTTGCGAGTGAGAGACTTCGGATTCTCTATCCGCTTCAAAGAGAGCAGGCACGGCTCGAAATGGCGAAGCAGGATTACGAGCGCAAGAAGGCCCTCGCCCATCTGGAGAAGCTTACGGATGACCTGAAACAGATGACCGTCCGCGCCCCCGCAGATGGCTACCTTTATTACGGCCCATGTGTTCGTGGCACCTGGCCCATGCAGGCAGCCATGGAGGGCAAACTCAGGCCGGGCGGCAAACTCACACCGTATGAAGTCATCGCCACAGTCGTATCAAAAGGCGAAATGCGGATTCGAGCCGATATATCGGAAAGGGACGTTCGTAATATCCAGCCCGGCAAAGTCGGCATCGCCGCTCTCACCGCAGCGCCTAAGACTAAACTTTCCGCAAGAGTGGAACAGATCGACTCTGTCAGCCGCGGTGAGAATTTTAGCTCTACCCTTTCATTCGAGGCTGCACCCGAATGGATCACGGCGGGAATGAAATGCCAGGTCCGTTTTGTCACATACAGCAGTCCAAACGCGCTCACCATTCCGAATAAGGCGCTTCATCGCGATAAAATCGATGACGAAATCACATTCGTTTATCTGCCTCAAGGCGATGACGGATTTGAAAAACGTGCGGTAAAGGTAGGTGAAGAATCCGGTGGTAAGACCGAGATTCTCACCGGGCTGAAAGCGGGTGACAAGATCCTGCTCAATGACCCCACCGTGCCGGAGGCAAAATAGTGCTGGGGGCATTCTTGCTGATCCTTACCGCTGCCCGCGCCGAGCAACCGCCGCTTCAGCCCATTGAAGGCCCTTCAAAGGAAGTCATCCAAGGGTCTATCCGACTCGGCATCGACTTTCTTATCAAGGACCAGAACAAAGACGGTTCATGGGGAACGCCGCACCGGACCAAAGGACTCAACATCTATGCGCCCGTGCCTGGAGCCCATCATGCTTTCGTCGCCGCGGTGACGAGTCTCTGCACTTCAGCTCTTATTGAGAATTCAGCCCTGGATAATCGCATCGGCCCCGCAATTGATCGCGTGGTCCCGTGGTTTGAAGCAGAGCTCCCGCGGGTGAAACGTGCCACCCCTTCAGCACTCTACAATATCTGGGCTCACGCTTATTCCATTCAGGCACTCGTCAGGCTGCACCAGCATTACTCAAATAACAATGAACAGCAGAGCAAGTTCAAAGACTTGATTCGGGTGCAGTTGCAATACCTCGAACGCTACGAGTTGGTAAATGGCGGATGGGCATACTACGACTTCAATTACCAGACGAAGAAACCGGGAGGTTCTCCATCCAGCTTCACCACGGCAACTGTTCTTATCGCGCTTGATGAAGCCCGCGCACTTGGGATTGAATTGCCGGAGAAGTTCGTCAAACGAGCGGTCGCTTCCATTCGCCGTCAACAGAAGCCGGACTTAACTTACTTGTATGGTGAGTATTTCAAGTATAACCCGATGTATCAGATAAACCGGGCCGGAGGCAGTCTCGGGCGTTCTCAGGTTTGCAATCTCGCGATGCGACGGTGGGGCGACGAAAAAGTCACGAACGAAGTTCTGAAGGAATGGCTGGCTCGTCTCATCCAACGTAACGGCTGGCTCAGCATCGGCCGCAAACGTCCGATACCCCATGAATCGTGGTTCGCAGTCGCCGGATATTTCTACTATTACGGCCACTACTATGCTGGGCTTTGCATGGAAGAATTACCCCCCGAAGAACGTCGCCTCTACCAGCCACACTTGGCAAAGATTATCTCCGAACTCCAGGAGAAGGACGGCTCCTGGTGGGATTATCCTCTGTATAATTACCACCAGCAGTATGGAACGGCCTTCGCCCTGATGACGCTGAAACGGTGCCTGCAATAAACTTCTCTGGCTGCTCCTGTGACCGTATCAGCACCAGAAACCAGCAAACTCATCGAACGGCTAAGTAATAGCGGTTCCGATCTGCCAGATGAGATTCGAGATGAATGGGGCTTTGTCCCTGCAAGAGCAGTCGAGGCCTGAATTCGAGTAGGAAAATTCACAGCCGATGGATAGCAGAATCAAGGAATGATATGGGGAATCTAAAGCCAATCCTGTTCAATCAAGACCCCATCCGGCTCGCCCAGATGGGGTCGTTCAATCTTAACGGAACAGTATTCCGTCCAACCTGCATTTCTACGATCTGCATTCAGAATGAACCGCGTGACATTGCAAGCCGCTTCGATCTCGATCCTGTCCACATCTGCCACCCGTTTCAAGGAACGAACTGATGTCTGAATCGTTGCCCCTGGTTGCTTACCAGACCACTGAAGAACGGGTTCATGCTTTGGAGAACGACGGGTATGTCTACTTTCCGAAGGCATTGAATCCAAACGAAGTCAAAGAGTTGTATGCGGTAATGGATCGTCAACAGGCGATACCTGAAAGTTTTGACAGACACGACACTCCGGAGACACGCGGTTTTCTAAATCGGACCATCAACAACGCATTTAACCGGGACGAAATCCTGCTCCAGTACATTGACAGGCCAGAAATTATCGAGGTGGTCGAAGCCATCCACGGGAACGACTGTCACGTGATCGGCATGACCGCCTGGATGACAGGCCCGGGCCGGCCACAGCAGGGCCTGCACATCGACTGGCTGCCATTCCCCCTTCCTTCGGATGTGATTGCTGACCCACGTGTAAAAGTGCCGGTCTTCATTACGACCCTTCATTTTTATCTGGATAATCTGACTGAGGAGTTAGGCCCGACCCAGTTTGTCCCGGGCAGCCACAAATCCGGCCGCGGGCCGGAAGGCGATATCGAGTGGCAGGGGAATCAGCCACAGAGCATTTTATGCAATGCAGGGGACGCGGTTCTTTTCCGCAGCGATGTCTGGCATCGAGGCACGGCAAACACGAGCGGACAAATTCGATTTCTCCTGCAGGTGCATTACGCACGTCGAATGATCACACAGAAATTTCCGCCCTATCTGAACCGCTTCCAGTTCAATGAAGCAATTCTCGCAAAGGCCACCGAGAGACAACTCCGACTTCTTGGAAATCATCGTCCAGGCAGTTACGACTGATCTTTGATCGCCTCCGCCAATACATCGGTGCTGAGCCTCTCGAAGTTGACACTGTTTCCATTCCCGTCAAAATCGCGGCCACGGATTTTTTGGCTTTAGCATCCTGTTTTGCTTTCTAATCGGGCTTGAGAGCACTCCTCGGATTCTTCCAAATGAGTTTTCATAACCTCAATTGCAATGGAATAGGCCGCCGTGATTTTCTGCAGATGGGGCTCGGTGGAATGCTGGGGCTCGGGTTTACTGATTTGTTGCGAGCCTCACAGCCTTCTGATGGCAAAAAAGTTAATTGCATTCTGGTCTGGCTTGATGGCGGGCCTTCACATTACGAGACCTTCGATCCCAAGCCGGATGCACCCAAGGAGATTCGGGGCGAGTTTGGCACAATCCCAACGAATGTGACAGGCGTGCATTTCTGCGACAAGGTGCCTCACTTGGCCAAGGTGATGGACAAGGTGACCATCGTGCGTTCCATCTGCCATAAAGATCCAAATCATGGCGGAGGCAACCACTACATGATGACCGGGCGTCCGACGCCGGTCCCGGTCAACTGCGGTGCGTTCGTGACCTTTCACCCTTCCTTTGGCTCTGTCACAAGCTACGAGCGCGGGATTCAAAAGGGGCTTCCTGCATACATGTCAATCGGGCAGATGAGCCGTTCAGGTGGGCCTAATTTCCTCGGCGCCCAGCACGCTCCCTTCGTCATCACCGGGAACCCTTCAAGCGCCGGTTTCAAAGTACGGGATGTTGTGTTGCCCAAAGGCATCAGCGAAGCCAGGGCCGAAGATCGACGCAAGTTGCGAGCTGAGCTGGATAACATGCTGCGCATCACCGACAGGACGGCGAACGATCCCGCAGTTAATTTCGACCAGTTCAACGCCCAGGCAGTGGACCTTGTCACTTCCACAGAAGCCCAGTCCGCATTCGATATCGACAAGGTGGACGCAAAAGTGCGGGACAAATACGGCCGCACAGATTTCGGACAGAGAATGCTCCTGGCCCGGCGGCTTGTAGAGGTCGGTGTGTCCTTCGTTACCGTTTACTATGGCGGCTGGGATCATCACGTTGACATTTTCAAGACCCTCAACGGGCCTTTTATGACCAAGTTGGATCAGGGCCTGGCCGCACTCATCAACGATCTCGATGAACGCGGTATGCTCGACAATACGCTGGTCATTTGCCTTGGCGAATTTGGACGCACCCCAAAAGTGAATGAACGAGTCGGGCGCGATCACTGGCCGGGGGCGATGTCCGTGCTTTATGCCGGGGCGGGCGTTCCTCGCGGCCAGATTGTGGGAGCAACTGATGCCAAAGGCTATTACGCGGCTGAGAACGTCTATTCGCCGGAGGATTTCGCGGCCAGCCTCTACATGAAACTGGGAATCGACCCCCAGCAAATCATGCACACGGAAACCGGCCGACCTATTCAACTCGTCGATAGCGGCCGGCGAATCAAAGAACTCTTTGCCTAATACTGCCAGCGGCCATGAGATCCCGTTGAACAACCACAGTAAGCGACGGGGAAGGATGGAAAGGATCAGAGTAGGCGAGACGGTCATACCCGAGCCTTATCTTGTGCGTTTCTACGATGACAAGGGCTCGACCCCTCCGCGTGTTTTTTTTCGTCGACAAGGTGATAGACATTCCGGACAAAGAGTCGAACAATGAACTGAACGACTCGCCGCCCTGGGTAGCCAAGCCCGTGACGCCCTTTCAGGGCTGGTGGTCTGTTCCTCATCCAGTTTCCCAGGGCGTTGCCTTGGGCTTTGCCCACATTTCTGATTCTTGAACACCAACGGTGTTCTTGCCTCCAGCCCAGGGTTCGCGAGT
>JAQBXN010000004.1 GCA_027625095.1 Planctomycetota bacterium
CTTAGGGCACGATAAGTTGCCGTGGTTTAAATCAAATCATGAATTCGCGCTTCTCTGGGCTGATGTAAAACTCCGAAACTAATGGCTAGTGCGACATCCGGTGGATCGGCACCGGGCGTGCCGGTTTGAATGCCTGTGTACTCAGGATTTCAAATTTCAACTGCTGACTGTGGCAGGCGTTGGCGATGGCCCTTTCAGCGATTGCCTGCAAATCTTCGGGCGCGATGTGGGCTCTGGCGTTGAGAGTTACTTCTGCTTCCTGCAGTCTGCCTTGAATCTCTTGCGACAACTCAGGCACCGCATCATTTCGCACGAGGCTGATGAAACCGATATCCATGCCGGACATGAGCGTCATCTTGAGGTGTGCGATTTCCTGTTCTGATTTGATCATTCGTTCCTGCATGTCTCCGGCAATCTCCGAGAGCAGGCGATTGGGATCGAATTCGCTGTCTGCCACCACTTTGAACGCACTGTTCAGCCAGCCGAGTTCCGCCTCACCGTCCGCGTAGATGTCGTAATCCATATCCATGGTTTTCTGCCAGTCCATCATTTCGGTAGCGGCGTAATCAAACCAGCTCTCGAGGTTTTGCCCGTCCCGTGCGGAGAAAGTGAAGACCCGCTTTTCAGGATATTGATCGTCTAAGAGTAATTTCAGCTCGGACAGGGCTGCATCATTGAGAATGTCTGACTTATTGATGGCGATGGCGTCCGCCTCTTCGAGCTGCTTTTTGTAGATGTAGGCTACTTTCGGGGAAAAGCCGCCGCGCTGCTGGTTCGTGAGAATCTTGCGAGCCCGCATCGGGTCGACCAGGACAGTCAGCGGGGCGACATCGAATTGTTCCCCATAGAGTCGCTTCATTGGTATGGCCACTGTTGCCAGCAAATCTGTGCAACTGCCAACCGGCTCGCCAAGGAAGATATCAGGGCGATGTTCCTGACTGAGTTTGTCCGCCGCTTCGGTCAATGAGTTGAATCGGCAGCAGAAGCAACCGCCCGCAATCTCCTCTACCGAGAAGCCCTGGGACCTGAGATTTAGTGTGTCGACAAGATTTTCGGCCTGATCATTGGTGATGAGACCCACTCGTTTGCCCTGATAGCTGTAGTGTCTGGCGAGTGCTCCAAGCGCGGTAGTCTTGCCTGCCCCAAGGAAGCCTCCAACCATGATGAATCTTGCGCGTGAATACACGGCTCTCTCCTGAAGGAAAGTAAAGGGGAGTTGTAGAGGATTTGATCCGTCTTGCTACTGCCCAATTCTACGGGCCACTTCTTCCATGAATCGCGCGGTGTAGCCGTGCACCAGTGAGTTCGAGCCGACGGTGCCCAGGGACAGCCCGACGATTTTGTAGACCTCAGTACGTGAAATCTTCAGTTTGAATTCCGGTTCGAGGAGGCCCCGCTTGGCTGCAATTAATCCCAGCGTCTTCAGCCCAATCCAGAGAGGCCAGATGCAGGCGAGACGCAGGCGTATCTCACTCCGCGGGATAGCGAGAATGTATTTGTCCGCAGCTTCGAAATGTTCCAAAGCCATTTTAAGGATCTGGTTTTCAACGACGGCGAACTTTGTGCCACTCTCGGGATTTAGTAAATCGGAAGGGGACAGCCCTGCCTGCTTCAACATCGATATGGGGTAGTAGCAGCGCCCGTGACGTAGATCTCGCGGCGTATCCTTGAGGACGTTGACCAGTTGCAGCCCTTTGCCGAACCGGATGCCGAATTCTCTCATCTTTGGATGGCTACATGCGGCGAGTCCCGGCAGAGGTTCGTAACAGACTGCGGTCCAGAATTCGCCGACTATGCCGGCCGCATGATAAATATAGGCATCAAGCTGATCTGTGGTCTCAAATGCACGGAGCTCTTCTGGTGAGTTGCCTGGAAAATCTTCGAGGTCCTGGATCATGCCCGTTATCAGACCGCTTAGAACGAACCGGAGGTGATTGCGATCCTCGCCCGTTGTGATGTTCAAGAGACCGGCTGCCTCCTCCAGGCGTTCGAGGAGAATCTTCTCCGCTGGATTGTTTTGATGTCCGGTGAGGCTGCGTCCGATTTCTCTGAGTGATGATGTCTCTAGATCCGCTGCCACGACTTGTCGCCTGAATAGTTCCAGATATTCGATGCGCTTCTCGCACCGAACGATCTCGGTATCTGCGATAGTGTCGGCCGCCCTTGCCAGAAGATAGCCCAGCGACATCGGCCTCCGCAGCGGAGCCGGAAGAACCCGCAAGCTCAAATAGAACGAGCGTGAAACGCTCTTCAGCAGGTCGGTGAGAAGCTTGGAATCGTCTGGCATTGCCGCGGGCCGTGAGTTGATTATGAGAGCCAAAGTTCAACTTTGGCCCACAAGTTTGGCGAATTGTAGCAAGGGCATACCTATGATGTCGGCTATGTCAGAGGTTCAGAAAAAATGGTCGGAGAGGGGAGGTGTAGCAGTACTCCTGGTTGCCCTCATCTTGCAGTGCGGTTTCAGTATGCGACTGAAGTCGCCTGTAGTGGATGAGTTTGTACATCTGCCAGTCGGACTCTCACTTTGGAAGCACGGTGACTTTCTCACTGATCCGATCAATCCCCCATTCATGCGGATGTGGGCGGCGATCCCTCTGTTATTCCGTGATGTGAAATGGACTTTTCCGCAGGAGCGGATGCGTGAGCAATACTGGCCCGGCGCCTATCAGTTCATGCGTGATAACTCTGGTGACTACCAATCCCTGTTCATCTCGGCACGCTGGATGGTCGTTCTGTTGTCTCTGCTTTTGGCTGGGACTGTTTTCTGGTGGGCCAGATCCCTGTATGGCAGACGAGCCGGTTTGCTGGCGTTGTTCTTGTATTCATTTTGCCCGAACATCCTGGCGCATTCGAGGCTGGTGACGGCGGACCTCGGAGGGGCGTGTTTCGTATTTCTGAGCATGTTTCATTTCTGGCGCTGGCGCCGGAGCAACTGCTGGGGACATCTCGCTGGATGGGCGATATTCCTCGGAATGGCACTTTTGTCCAAGCTCACTGCCGTTTTTCTTCCGCTGTTCATGCTTGTGGTTTGGGTCGTCTCTAGAGAGGGTGGAGAGCTGGAAGATGGAAGGTCGATCAAAGTTCAGCTCATCTCGGCAATCGGATTCACGCTTCTTGTCCTGAATCTCGGATACGCGTTTCAGGGCAGCTTCCGAATCCTCAGCAGTTACTCATTTAAAAGCGGGATTGGAAATTCGGTTCAGGGCATTGTGGGTTTCTTGCCAGTTCCCTTGCCCGAGGGATTCGTGCAGGGGATCGACCACGCGCTGCGACACGACAAGGACCTGATGGAAGACAGTTTCTACCTGCTGGGTGAGCTGTCGAGCGTCGGATGGTGGTACTACTTCGTCGTGGCCTGGGTCTTGAAAATCCCGCTGGCCTCGCTCTTTGGTCAGGGCGCGTGTGCATTCATCAGAGTCCGGCGGCTCGTACGCCGGGAGAGTTTGCAGAACGCGTCAGAGGAATGGTTCCTCTGGGTTCCAGCGGTAGGAATCTTCTGTGCGATTTCCATTTTCAGTTCCCTGAATATCGGGTTCCGGCATGTGCTGCCCGCGCTCCCTTTTGTGTTCGTTCTGGTGAGTTCTCTGGCGAGTTATTTTTTGAGTCGCCCGGGCGCCGTTGCCCTTTGCTTCGCATGCATCTGGTACCTGGTATCGGCACTGTTCATCTTTCCGAATCACCTGGCCTACTTTAATGAGCTTGGTGGAGGGCCGGCGGGCGGCCGACAATACCTCGTCGACTCCAATCTGGACTGGGGGCAGGATCTCATTCAGTTGCGGGACTTTCTATCCCGGCGCGGCAATCCGAGGATCAAACTTGCTTACTTCGGCCGTACGGATCCGAAAATCTACGGAATCGATTTTGAGCCTCTGAAGCCGAGCCCGGAGCCGGGGCTGATCGTGATCAGTGCGTCATTCTTGCAGGGCCGCCCATACCTTTATCCCTTACCTTCCGATACACAGCCGTATGCTCTTGCGCCGGCACGCCAATTCATCTGGCTTCAGGATTACGAGCCGGTTGCTCACATCGGATACTCACTGCTTGTTTTTGAAATCAGAGGCCAACAGCCATGACAGAGCATCTGAATCACTGCCTGACCAAAATGCTTGAAATCGCCGAAATGGGGAGCGCAATGGATCTGACCACCCGGGACATCTTCCAGTTTGGCTACAACGTCGGCAGAGCGGCCGAACTATCGGGAGAAGGCCGGGAGAATTGGTGGGACCTATTCAAGGCTTCTGTCGCTGAAGAGGACTGGTCCACTGTCTATGAAATCGTCCTTGAAAAGATGCGGGAGCAGGGCTCGAATTGACGCATGTGGCAGTTGGTTTAGTCTGTCGAGGCGGTAGCCAATCAGGTGGGTGTCATGAGTCTTGAAAAAAATCCTGCACAGTCTGCTGGTCGGTCCGGGCTGTCACGTAGAAGCAGATCGCAGCCAAGACTTGAGACAACCCCGCTTTAAACATGGCATCGGAACGACTCCAGAAACAGATTCAGTTCATCCTTGAGGTGGATAAGCTCAAACAGATTTTTCGGCAGAATCATGTGAGTGACGGTACCCGATTCGAAAATGATGCGGAGCATTCATGGCACATGGCATTGATGATCATGCTGCTTTCGGAGTACGCCGCGGGCAAAGTGGATGCCTTCAGGGTAATGAAGATGATGCTGGTACACGACATCGTTGAGATTGATGCCGGGGACACCTATTGCTACGACGAGGCCGCCAAGCTTGATCAGGCTGAGCGGGAGCTGAAGGCCGCAGAAAGAATCTTCAATCTGCTACCGGAAGATCAGGCAAAAGAGATCTGGTCTCTCTGGGAAGAATTCGAAGCCAGGAAAACGGCTGATGCCAGATTTGCCGCGGCCATAGATCGTTTTCAGCCGCTGATGCTGAGCTACCACACCCGCGGGATAGCATGGAAAGAAAACAGTATCAAAGCCTCCCAGGTGATCGAAAGAAACAGTCCCATCGGCGACGGAGCACCTGAATTGTGGGAAGCGGGCAGAGCTTTTATTGAGGAGGCAATCCAGCAGGGGATACTGGAAGTTTAGACCTCAGACCTTCTTTGGATCGTGGCCTAGGTGAAGATGTCTGATCTCAATGTCGGAGACTTAAAGCGGCCCTCAACTGCAAGCACAGTGAGAACCACGGATATCAGATTCAAAACATCCGCAGTCTTTTCATCCGTGGCCCTCTTTCTCGTAGTCAATAAGACCTCCGCACTGGTGGTGCGCTGCTTTTATGCCGACGATTGGGGCGCTACGATGGGTGAAATGATCTTCAACTCAGGAGTTTAGAAATGCAGCTTCCAGCCCTCTATAAAATTCATCAGAGTTTCGACGGCCAGCAAGTTGATGATATTCCAGCGCGAGTGAGCGAACAGATCGCTGCGCTTAATCTCCACAAACGCATCAAGCCCGGCCAGACCGTGGCCATTACTGGCGGCAGCCGCGGGATTGCGAACATTCCGTTGATTCTGAAATCTGTTGTTGATGAGTTGAAAAGCCTGGGCCTCAAGCCTTTCCTCGTGCCGGCGATGGGGAGTCATGGAGGCGCTACCGCAGAAGGCCAAAGAAAGATCCTGCACAAATACGGCATGACCGAGCAGGCGGTTGGCTGTGAAATTCGGGCATCAATGGATGTGGTCGAACTCGGCTGGCCGATGCCGGGTATTCGAGTGGTGGAAGACCGTAACGCTTACGAAGCGGACTGGGTCGTTGTGGTTAATCGTGCAAAACCTCACACACGCTTTGACGGCGAGATAGAGAGCGGTCTCTGCAAGATGATCCTGATCGGGCTCGGCAAAACCGAAGGCGCTACGCTCTACCACAAAGCCGCTGTGAACTATTCGTTTGGCAAGCTCGTAGAAGTTGCCGTGCCATTCTTTCTTGAAAAGGCCAACCTGCTCTTTGGGATGGGACTCGTCGAGAACGGTTACGAGGAAACCGCGATCATTGAAGCCGCGCCTCCCGAAGGCCTGATCGCTCTCGATAAGAAACTGCTCGCCGAGGCGAAGCGAATGATGCCGAAACTGCCCTTCAACAAAATCGATGTGGTCATCGTGGACGAGATGGGCAAGAACTACAGTGGCACGGGGATGGACACGAACATCATCGGTTCAAAATCTTCCGTTGAGATCACCAGAGTCTTTGTGCGTGACCTGCACCCATCATCAGAAGGCAACGCAGCCGGCGTCGGCTTCGCAGACATGATCACGGACCGGATGCGGGACAAGATCGATCTCCACGCAACCGCGCTCAATTGCATGACCGCGCAGGCGTTCGCCGGTGCCCGAGTGCCGGTATCTTTCCCGACGGATCGTGACGCGCTCACTGCCGCGATGGCCACCATCGGCCTGACCGAATCTCATGAATCAGGCATTGTGTGGATTCCCAACACACTGCACCTCAAAGAAGTGATGGTGTCTGAAACATTCATGGAAGAGGTCGAGGCCCGTGATGATCTGGCGATTGTAGATGGGCCGCACGAGATGGTTTTTGATGAGGCTGGAAATCTGGTGGATGCTCCGTTCCGCCATTGAGGGTGGAATTTGACCAAGTGCTTAAGAGGAGAAACCTTTGGCGGTCGCATAAGGAATCATGAGGCAAACCGATGAATATCTCTGAAAGAATTGAGATCAATCCAGCTATCTGTCATGGCAAACCAGTCATTCGTGGTACCAGGGTGCTCGTTTGCAATATCCTGGGCGCTTTGGCCGGGGGAGACTCTCCGGAGCAGATAATTGAGGACTACCCTAACATCGATAACGATGACATCAGAGCAGCTCTTGCGTTTGCGGGTGAGCTGTCTCGATTCGAGGAGAGGTCGTACGAGCTTGCCACACCATGAAATTCTGTGAGGGCACTCAGAGGGGTTGAGCACCTCAGATTGGCAGTTGCTTATACGCCAGCAAATACCGCCCGGTAGCCTCGCCGATAAAGACGATGATGACGCCGACATACAGCAGGCCAGTGGCGGCCTGGGTGTTTCGCCATTTGTCGAGAGTGCGGAAGGTGAGAATGGCCACGACTACACCGCCGCAGATTCCGACCAGGACACGAATCCAGAAGCAGAGCGCATCAAAACCAGGCTTGGCTACCACCAGCCGGACGAGGTCTGCATCGATGCCCTTTGAGGTGGCGTAAAGGCCTCCACCGAGAAAAACAAGCTGCGCGAGAAGGGAGGCGCCGGCGAGGACGACCAGCGTCTTGAGCGGTTTCAGCGAGAGCGTTGGCGTCACCAGATACCAGTGTCCCAGCATCATGGCCGATAGGATGCCGCCGAGCGAAAGTGCGGAAGTGAGAACGCCTCCCGCAAGAAACCATGCAACGGCAGGAGGAGCGCCTTCCGCGAGAAAGACCGGTGCGAGATCAAGAAGACTTACAATACCGACTACACCGAGAATACCCCACACCCACTGCTTGACAGTTCTGGTCTGAATGAAACTAACGATTGAAATTAGAATCAGCAGGACACCGAATGCCTGGGGGATAATCGGGCCGAATTCATTGGTAAGCTTGGCCGAGATCAATGATTTTTGAAGTAAGGCTGCCCGGTCGGCAGAAAAAAGGATCACACTGAGGGCGATGAGACCTGCGGCCAGGTAGGTGGCAGCCATCATTCGGTAAAAATTATTACCGACACGCTCCGCGGGAGGGGTGAGCAGTAGCGAGAAAGCACCGCCAGCCGCCAGTTGCAGGAAGAAAACAAGGAGCATGCCCTGGCCCTGGGAGATCATCTTTCTGTCCCGCTGCCAGGCTTGGCCTGAATTGTTGAGCCCGGCTCTCGATAACTGGTGCTGACATAGATGTCATCGCCTTCCACCTTCACGTTATAGCAGGGCAGACTGCAGTCCGGGATGTCCGGTGAGATGCCGTCTTCCATACGAAATGTCCAGCCATGGTCTGCACAGGCGACGACTTTGTTTTCAAGGATGAATCCACGGCTCATGGATGCGCCCAGGTGCGGGCAGACATCTTTGAGCGCGAAGACTTCCTCGCCGACTTTGAAGAGCGCCACTGGTCGTTCGCCAACCCTGACTGCGAGGCCGCGGTCTCCGGGGATCTCGCCGATCTTGGCTACTTTGACGTATTCCATAGTTTTTCAGAGCGGGCGTTCGGAGACCCACACTTTTGTGAATGTCTGGAAATTGGAGTAACGGCTTCAGCCGGGTCCGAGTGGTAAGAATCCGGCTAAAGCCGTTACTCCGCCGTGAAGGCTACTTCTGCAGTAGTGCCCGCATTCGCAGGCGAAGCGCGTTCAGTTTGATGAAACCTTCCGCATCGTGCTGATTGTAAATCTCGTCCTTTTCAAAGGTCGCAAGTTCCGGATTGTAGAGGGAGTTCTCTGACTTCCGGCCAACGATCATGCAGTTGCCCTTGTAGAGTTTGACCCTGACAGTGCCGGTTACGTTCTGCTGAGAGCCATCGATCATCAATTGCAGCATCTCGCGTTCGGGTGCATACCAGAATCCGTAATAAATCATTTCCGCATAGCGTGGAATGAACGAATCGCGAATGTGCATGACCTCTCGATCCATGCATAAAGATTCCAGGGCACGATGGGCGTTGATGAGGATTGTTCCTCCTGGCGTTTCATAAACGCCGCGGGATTTCATGCCCACAAATCTGTTTTCGACGAGATCCACGCGGCCGATGCCGTTCGCGCCGCCGAGTTCGTTCAGCTTTTCCATCACACCTCTCGGGGTGAGTGATTCGCCATTAACGGCGATAGCGTTCCCCTTCTCAAAATCTATCTCTACATAGGTCGGAGTGTCGGGCGCGGCTTCTGGTGAAACGGAAAGCATGAACATGTCTTCCGGTGGCTCGGCCCAGGGATCTTCGAGGATGCCTCCTTCAAAGCTGATGTGGAGCATATTGCGGTCCATACTGTAAGGCTTATCCGCCGAGACGGGCACAGGGATTTTGTGCTTTGCTGCGTAGTTAAGGAGGTCCGTACGCGATTTGAATTCCCATTCGCGCCAGGGCGCGATGATTTTGACGTCCGGTTTGAGCGCGTAGGCAGTGAGCTCGAATCGTACCTGATCGTTGCCTTTGCCAGTGGCGCCATGGGAGACTGCGTCCGCGCCTTCTGCAATTGCAATTTCTACCATACGCTTCGCGATCAGCGGGCGGGCGATTGAGGTGCCAAGCAGGTATACGCCCTCGTATATCGCGTTTGCCCGCATCATGGGAAAGATGAAGTCCCGGGCGAATTCTTCACGCAGATCCTCGATATAGACCTTACTCGCGCCGGTTTGAAGCGCCTTTGGTCGCACCGGGTCTAATTCTTCGCCCTGGCCGAGGTCGGCACAGAATGCGATGACTTCAGTATCGTAGGTCTCGATCAGCCACTTCATGATGATCGATGTATCGAGCCCGCCGGAGTAGGCGAGCACTACCTTTTTGACGTCACTTCCCATCACTTTCTCCTATCAAGAATCAAATTTTTTACTGTTTTGAGAGCCGGTGGGCTTATAGCTTCTTTCCGCGGCGTTCGCTAGGCAGACTGGGCAAAAGGTTGCCTGGCAGACGATACACGCTTCCGGGCCTGGTCATATCAAATGGACAAAAAACCACGGGAATGAAGAATGTGGAGCGATCGTTAACACACTGCAAGCACCAACTGAATCTCAATGGCCATCAATTCGGATACTGAACACACTCCCTCCCTCCGTACTCTTCCAGCCGACAGCTTTGAATTCTTCGTTCCCGCCTCTGCTGAATCGGGCCCACGTCTGATTTCGGTGAGTTTGCCCGCTCCACAAGAACAAGAGGGCTGTCATTCCTGGCGAGTTTCCTGTGGCGAAGAATCTGTCATCCCGCAGGTACGTGTGGTGAGTGAGTCGGATGACGGCTCGCCCAGGACTCTACTGGTTCGTTTTCCCTGGACCGTCGAGGCTGGGCAGGACTATACATTCAGGATATCGAGCGCTGAGGATAACCCGTGTGGCGAGAATATTATCGGCCAGGTCACACCCTATTCTTTTTCAATAAATGCCAACGATCGCAGCCTGACGTTGCTCGGTAATTACCTGACGATTCTGCGAAACGAGGCGACGGAATGTGGTGTACAGATTTTGGCGCCGAATTTTCCCGCCCGGTTCATGGGTCCTGAAATCAAGGTGATTGAGAATGGGCCTTATTTCGCCTGGGTGTACGCGGATTACTATGGTGGGATCTGGAACGCCAGGCTGGAGTTGAAGGCGGACCTGTTTGGTGAGATTGAGTTCGCCTCGCGCCTCCTTAGAACCCGCCGGGATGCGGCCATGCCACGGTACGGGTTTCGGATTTTCTCGTCGAGAGGGCGGGCTGAGATAAACGGCGAACCGATGAAAGGGAAGAAAGTCATTCGAGAGCTGGGGGAACAGTCGTTCCAGATTGCTTCAGATTCCCTTCAAACATCCTTTAATATTCCAGGTGGCCCGCAGTTTCGTGAGGGCCAATTGCAGAGTGTGGATAAATCCGGTGTGCAAATCGACCTTTTTCGTAGCGGCGAACTTGAATCCAGAAGCCGTTTTCTGGAGGGACAGGAACGTTCGTGTCACCTGGTCATGCTCGGCTTGGAAAACGAGAACGGGCGAAGCCAGCGTATCCGTGCACAAGCAGCGGTGAGTGCACGGCGCGCCGCAGGCAGGGCCTATCCCGAAACGGATTGGGGCGCAATGTTGCCCCTTCGGAAAAAGGCTACAAGCCTGACCAGGAGCATGCAGGTGAGGGATGGCGAAGATTTCGGTCGCATCAGATCGGACGACTCCCTGCCGATGTCGCACCTGGATGCCACCCTTGCAATTCTCGAAGATTACTACCGGGGTGGAGACGTGCGCCTTCTTGATTGGGCGATGGATACTGCGGAATACTATCTTTCGATGCGGATGTATCGAGGCTGGGATCTCAATGCATACGGTGGCGAACGCAATGATGAAGACCCTCGCGAGATTGAGAGCTGTAATCAGACCGGCACTTTCCTGTTGCTGCTGGCATACGATCAGACGGGCGATCCTCGTTTTCGTGAGAGCGCGATTGCGTGTGTCGATCGGGTAGCCCAGCGAATGGAGCAGACCTATTTCATGTCTGGTTATTCGCTTGACCGCGGATGGTCTCTTGGGGCGGATGTAAGGGGTGGCTATTTTGCGAAAGACCTGATCGATTTCTATAGATACACAGGCGAAGGCAGGTATCTTGAAACGGCGCGCAATATCCTTCGAGGGATTGGGAAGCTCCGGCTTGGAGAAGGGCTCTGGAAGGAGGAATACAGTGACCCCTACGGCCCGACCGCCCTGATGATTACCGGTGAAGATGTGGGGATTCTGCATGACACGAAAAATTTCGAGAATCCATTCCACCTGACGCAGATCCTACTGGGTGCACAGGCTGTTTATTCACAAACGGAAAACGAACAGGCCAGAAAAATCGTGTCGGATATCAGCGATTGGCTCGTGGCAAGCCAGTCAGATGCCGGTTTATGGAATTTTCCGCAGGCCGGTTCACCGGCTGGCCAATTTTCCGGATTGTCCCTTCAGATATCTAAAGCTCTTCTTAATTCGTACATCCTGCTGGGAGAGCCTGATTACTTTCAGGCCGCGGAGAGTTCGATGCGGCTGGTGACCCAGCTCCTCGAGAAATTCGGCTCTTTCCCGGAAGGAATTCCTCCTCAGGACAAAAAATACTTTTATACGGAAGACTTCACTGAGGTCGATTTCCTCCGGTCGAAGCTCAATCTTGAAGTGAAGAGCCTGAGTGCGGTAGCCGGATTCTTCAGTGCAGTAAACGAGTACATCCATCTTGCATTCGATGCATCGGAGTCCTTGCGGCAGCCGATCTCAAATCCGCTCGGGGTTTTTCTTCTGGAAGAGGCCGAGTTCGCTGCTGAAGAAACACAGCTCAGTTTCGATACAGGCGTGCGCTTCAGCGAGGTAGACGCCGATTTTCAGAAGTGCCGCGAGGCTGAAGCGTTCCATTCGACTGAGGAGGCTATCGATGCGTGGGAAAGGTTCGTTGCCGATTACGTGAACGCCCCGCTAGAAAGCTTCCGCGTCATCCAACTTGCTCGTGAAGCTGGAGATACAGCAAAGGAGGAAGCAGCTACACAGGTCTTCCTGAACGATTTCCCTGGTCATCCTCGATCCGGTTTGTTGAGATTGAAGCTGGCAGTTCTCAATTATTCACTAGGTGAAAAAGATCGGGCAATCGACATTCTCAAACAGTTAATTGATGACCTTTTCGGCTCGGTCTGGGAGCGTGACGCATCCGCGCTCCTGTATCTTTATGGAGATGGCCCCCGGCCCGAGGCCACCCTCCTGGCTGGAAAAGGCGAAGCAGAGACAATCACCATGATAGACCCCAGCACGGGTGATTCAGATGAGCTGCCGGTGAGCGTGAGCTGTGAATATGATGAATCTAAGATCCGTTTCGCTGTCGAATGCCGTAAACCGGTGGTTGGAGGCGTAGAGACCATTCGGCTTTACCTCGATCCGGCTCATGATTACGAATCCTGGTGCTGCTTTGAAGTCTCCAGCATCGGCGACACTTCATTCAGGGAATTAAGTTGGGCTGGTCAGGGAGAGATCCTCAAAGGCGGCGATGATTGGGTAGCGAAGGTGAGCAATGATGAAGAATCGTGGCACGCGGATATTTCGATCCCCCTCGAAAAGCTTGGCCTGGATGGAAATAGGCAGGGCGAACTCTGTGGTTTGAACATTGAAAGGGAGTTCTCGCTTGGTCTTCGATTGTGGCAATCGATGCACCAGAATCCTGTTATGCCTCAAGCATTCGGCCGACTCCTGTTCTGCTAGAATCTCGCGACGAAACGGGCCGTGACTATCTGGCCAGCGTCGTAGGCGAAGTCCCGGGGCAGGGGCAAGGATTACGCTCAAACCTGCTCGCATTCCTCCCTTCATGCCTGCTGGCGGCTTTCCGCGCTTGATGTTACGTTTCTCCCCTCAAAATTCAGACGAATACGGGCCGGCGATAGCAGGCCGATTTCTATTACAGCAACGGACAGGAAGAGATCATCATGGCCACTGAACCCGCCAGGGAGCAGAAGAACTCCTCGAATGGGGACGTTTACGAACTTCGTTCAAAAGATACCGGCGGAGATGCGGCAGGCGGGGAACTTGAGGGCTCTGTTAAGGGTGCAGATATTGTTGTGACTACGATGGAACATCTCAATGTCGAACACATCTTCGGGTACTCCGGAGGCGCGATCCTTGAGGTCTATGACGAGTTGTTCAAAGAGCACCGGAAGAAGATCAAACTCCTGAAGCCCGCGCACGAGCAGCACGCGGGCCACGCAGCGCAGGGATACTCACGTGTGACCGGCAAGCCGGGAGTTGTTCTCGTTACCTCCGGTCCAGGTGTCACCAATATCATTACCGCGGCCGCGGATGCGAAGCTCGATTCGGGAGGCATCGTCATTCTTGCAGGGCAGGTGCCAACTTATTTTATGGGGACGGATGCATTTCAGGAAACCGATGCTGTCGGGACTTCGTTCCCACACGTGAAGCACAGCTATCAGGTGATGGAGCCAGAAGGCCTGGTATCAGCATTAAAAGAGGCATTCCACCTGGCAGGGACCGGCCGTAAAGGCCCTGTGCTGGTCGATCTTCCCAAAGACGTCCAGCAGATGAAGACTATTCCCAATTACGATACCGAAGTAAACCTGCCGCAATACAACGCGAGCCCAAGGCCATCGTTGGCTCGCCTCGAAGAAGCAGCCGACGCCATAAACGCAGCCAAACGCCCTCTTCTCTACGTAGGTGGAGGCGTCACCGAGTCAGATGCCTCAGACGATCTGCGAGCCCTGGTTGAGAAAGCTCAGATTCCGGTAACCACTACGATCCTTGGTTTGGGCACCTTCCCTCACCCGCACCCGCTTTCTACCCATTTCCTTGGAATGCACGGTTCATACGGCGGCAATTACGCCGCTGACCGGTGTGACCTCCTCATCGCAGTGGGCTCACGTTTTGACGACCGGGTGACGGGCAAGAAGGATGAATTCGCCAAGGGTGCAAAGATCATACATATTGATATCGATCCGGCCGAAATCGACAAGAACAAGAAGGCAGATATCCCGATTATCTCTGACGCCAAGACTGCACTTGTCGAATTACTACCCCTGGTCAAGGAACGGGAACATCCTGAGTGGCTGAAGGAACTTCAGGACATACAGGAAAAGTATCCGACAACATTCAAGGATTGCGACGACGCAATCATGCCGCAACACGCCATTGAACTGCTGCACCAGATCACTGAGGGCAAAGCAATCATTACGACCGGCGTGGGTCAACATCAGATGTGGTCTGCTCAGTATTACCACCTGGACCGTCCACGGCGTTTCGTAACCTCAGGTGGGCTCGGCACTATGGGCTTTGGCGCTCCTGCGGCCATCGGTGCTCAGGTTGGTAAGCCAAACGACCTGGTTGTGGATATTGACGGAGATCGGAGCTTCAACATGACTTTGGGCGCCATGGAAATGGCTACGGCGTACGACCTGCCGGTGAAATTCTTCATCCTTAACAACGAGGCTGACGGTATGGTGGTCCAGTGGCAGGACAAGTTTTACGGCGGACTGTACGCGGCCTCCAAGTCCCGCTCACCGGACTTCGTCAAAATTGCCGACGGCTATGGAGTCAAAGGCAAGCAAGTAACCAGGAAGGCAGATCTCGCTGCTGCAATAGAAGAGATGGTGACATACAAACATGCTTACTTGCTCGACATCCGGGTGCCGTCAACCGAGGTCTATCCGATGATCCCCTCGAACAAGACATTCAACGACATCATCGTTGACCCAGCTGTTTTCAACTGATGCTGGCCAACTGCGCCTCGCTCCGCGAGGGCTCGGGAGAAGGCTCCTCGCCGAGCTTGATAGTGGCGCCCTCGCTCCCCGTCATCATTCAGCCCAGAATCAATCAGGTTTCCAGCGCGCTTAAGATAGGACCCGAAAATTCACAATCTACTTTAAGTCTTGGAACGGCGGTTGCTCCTGGCACGAGCGTTGTTGAGCCCGCCTAATGAAATTTCATCAGGCAGTACCGACAGAGTTGGGAATCTCAGGAGCCCGGTATGCCTGACCTTCTCAAATGACTATCCCTGAAAAGGTTAAGTCGAGCTGTTGGACGCCGCAGCGGGATAACGACACTTACAGGTTCGTGACCACTGGGGTGACTGCCTGTCCTTTTCCAACCACTTTAGTCGAAAAACTACTCCAAATGTCGAGTAATACCCGAGCCAATCCGGCAAAGCCTGGCGACACAAGTATTGGTAGAGTCGCAGAAATCGGCTTTGGCGTGCCTGAAGACGCCGACCTCCGTCTGGATACAGCGATCCTTTTCGATGATGATGAGGAAGAGTCTGGACACCCGGTCATTCAGTCGTCAACGCTGCATGCCAACCCCTTCAAGCAGTTTCAGGAACCGAAGCAGCCTCGGCCTGTAACCACGAAAATCGAGGATCCGGCGCCCGCCGTGACAAGCAATATCCTGAAGCAGGTTATGAAGGAGCAGGATCTCTTCCGTGAAGAGTCCCAACTGCGTAAAAATCCCGTGGTGAACAGTCGGATGAAGTCTTCAGCCACCCCCGCTCCTCGGGATCTCACCCAACAATCGGGTAAGACCAAGTTACGTCAAGATGCCACCAATGAAGAAATCTCGCGCTTCAATGTAAACCTCTTGAAGGAGCTCCTTTCTGAAGGCATAACGCTGGACAAGCCCAGCGGTAAGGGCATGCGATTATCAGAAATCGAGGACCCGAGTCTGACATCCGAATTAGGCACAGACCTCGGTGGCTTTGATTCTCAATTGGCTAAGCTTGGTTTGCTGGAAACAAAAGGAGACGATGACGGAGTACCGGCAACTACTGCCTTCAGCGCAGGGCCAGATGCCGAAACCGTTGAGAGTGTCCTCCGAACCAAGAAGATTGGAGATCAGACCTTCGTAAACAAGATCAAGCTCGACGGCGAAAACCTGATCGACGCACTAAAGGCGCTTGAACAAGCCGCGAAGCTTGCGAACGAAACCGCAAATATCGAAAACGTCGAGCCCGTCCGGGTGCCAGCCACTGCTGGTATACAGGACCTGGCCCAAGCCGAAGACCTGACCGGTAAGGCTGCCTCTCAAGGTGGGAAGTCAAGAGTCTTCCGATTCAATCCCGAACTGGCTGATCTCGAAGAGCAGATGGTCAAATCGGAAAGCACACGAAGTTCGCTCCACAAGGCTCGTCCGAAGCAGTCCTCCATCATGTTTTCTGTGGAGCGGAAAGGATCTTTTTCGCGAGTGGTCAGTTATCATTTCAAACGTGCCGGCTGGAAACTCCAAATCGGCGAGGGCGCGGACAAAACGTTGCAACTCGTCTCACCCGATCGGCTTTCACTTCTCCTTGCCGATACCACCATCAAGGGTTTCTTTGAACTCCTGATGGAATTGAAGATCAACAAGAGTACCAATCACATCCCCATCATTGCGGTCTCTCCGGCAGAAATGGAAATGGAGGACCAGCACGATCTGATGGTGCTGCCCGACGAGGAACTTGTCGAACCCTTTGAAATCGGGACATTACTCAAACAGGCGGATTGGGAACTCGCTCGGGCCACCAAAGCCGGCATCTCCTTTGACCAGCGCGTGCATATGATCCTTCCGACGCGCCTGGACAAACTCGACCAGGCAAAAGCCGTCATGGAAAGACTGCTCCTTCAGAGCGGCCTGGATAAGAAAAGTCAGATAAGTCTTATCGCTGGCTTCTATGAGGCTCTTGGCAACGCGGCTCGTCACGGAAACAAAAATCGCCCGGCCACCTGGATTGAGATTCTCTACCTCCTCGATGCAGAAAAAATTACTATTGCCATCAAAGACGAGGGTGATGGATTCGATATCACCCCTTTCTGCTCTCATCACGGTACTGTGGACAAGGTTCACATCCTCAAGGAACGACTCGAGCGTGAAGACATCGGTACAATGGGCGTCCCCATGCTGTCTCAGGTGGCCGATCTGGTTCAGTTCAATGCAAGCGGAAATATGGTCACCCTGACCAAGTATCTGAATGGCAAGCCAGCATCGGCCGAAGCCAAAACAAACAGGGCCGCCGTGAAAACGGCAGAGGCGAAGCGAGACGTCTTTGAAGACAAGCCTCGAATACCCGCCCCTGCGGAGGCCCTAAATCCGGAGGCCCCGCTGGAAGAGGAGGTTCCTGACTTCAAACATCTTGCCAAC
Organism: Planctomycetota bacterium; assembly: GCA_027625095.1. Taxonomy (GTDB): domain Bacteria; phylum Planctomycetota; class PUPC01; order JACPCR01; family JACPCR01; genus JAQBXN01. Next base: position 17,208 of record JAQBXN010000004.1, read on the forward strand.
TCATCTCCCCGCCGAAGTAGTAAGCCAGCCACCTTTGAGATGCAGGCCGTACAGCAGAACTGGAATAAACGCTAGACAGGCCTTAACTGCTACTCCTCAAACACCTCAGGGGGTACCTCCGGAGCTGTGTCCGATTCTGCTTCCAAAATTGGCGCAGGTTCCATCTGCTCCGGTCTTTCTTCAATTTCGAAACCGATGGGCTCGGCGACAAACTCAAGGCCGAGCCCATCGATCCGTTGTTTGATGATCTCACGTTCAGGAGTGATGAATGCGGTTAAGGCGCCTAGATCCTCGACGGTGATTTTCACAACAAAAACATCGTAGGTGTTCTTATCGATGGACAACTGGTCGAGCCTGGAAACGATGGCTTTCGCTTCTTGAAAATTTTGGGTTATCGGATTGAACACCTGGTAGCTCCAGGTCTTGCCAAGCTCCAGTTCAGGCATGATGTCGAAAGGTGAGACGAAATTCGCCAGGACTTCATCCTTCTTGAATGGGATTCGAGTCATTCCCACCCTGCGGCCATCATTACGGGTTAATTCCACATGGAGGTGATCCTCGATAACGCGGCCACTAAGCTCGATGGTGCCGGATTCAAGAATGGGGATTGCCAGGGTTCCCCGGATGTTCCGCAGTCTGAAATCTGCACCTATCGACATCTTGATACGTACGCTGGAAGGCCTGTCGCCAAGTAACGGCATCTGCAGACGGGTGAAGGATTCAATCTCAAAGTCCGAGCCCTTTTCCTGATAGCTGGTGCGGGTCATCCCGATACGTTTGCCGCCAAGATGGATCCCCATCTGCTTTTGCTTGTTCAGAAACTTTGATTGGACGATCGAAGCGTAACCAATCTGCGAGTTGCTTTGCTGCCGTTGCCACCAGGTTCGGTGAACCAGCATGCTCATCATGACCAGCCAGAAAATGGTGATGGCTGCCGAAATCGTCTTCTTGCCCATCAAGTCATTCTCCGTCAGGGACCTGATCGCCACAACTACCGGTTAATGTGGGCTGAGCAATGCTCTCAGGGATGACCGTCGTCATTGCTTTGGCTTGCTCGGTTACTATCGCTTGTATCCGATGGCTGCCCGGTCTCAGATATTCCGGACAGTTCTCCCACCATCCACACGCTCTACACCGTGTATCCATATCACTTTTCGCTGAGACTTCTCTGCATGAAGTGCAGTGCCATCTTCAGATTGGCCTGGGTCCACAGCAGGGGAGTCACGTCATTCGGAACGTAATTGCCATTCTCGAGGAAGTAGGACTCAGGACACTTGAACGCGCCGAACGGGCAGGCCTCGTCCGTGATCTGACCGAGCGATCTGTTCAGGTGCTCAGTCTGCCTGGCAAGTGCTTCCGGCTCGTGTGTCTCATGAAATCTCAATCCATAGAAAGATGAAAGAGTCGGATCAAAGATGCACCATTGCGCTTCCTCACCTGCCGAAAGTAACGCGTCGCGTCCCGCTATGTTGTCGCTGAAATCACCGGTGCGAACTTTTTCACTCATCTTTGTTCGATAGTCAGCGCACCAGTAAGAGTCGCCCAGATAGCGACGGATCCCATATTCGCCTTGCAGGTTGTCGGTGACATCGGTGACGATTTGTTCGGCGAGGTCGCCTTCCACCACCTGGGTTGGGAAGAGCAAAAACAAAAGTGAGGCATCGTACCTGCGATTTTTTGCCGGATCCTCCTGAACGCATTCGGAAGGCAGAATGGAATACAGCGAATCGAGACCAAGCTTGATCTCGTCTTCAACCACGTGGTTCACAACATTCCATTCGCCAACAGAAACCTGAAGCATCCCAAGTTTTTCATAAAGCAATTGGTGAACACCCTGCAACCCGGCAGTGACCATGCCGATGCTCGATGCGTTTACCTTCCGCGTCTCCTCCCAGTGGCCGCTGTCCTCATCCTCGTGAAACCCGATCGTCTGGAAGTAGAGAACTAAAAGCCCGAGTAATTCAAGGTCTTCCTTCTGGGGAAAGATGTGGCCTTTGTGCGCCATCAGAGAATACAACCACATCAGCATCCCGAGCGCGTCGTTTTGGGCATGAGCCCATTTCTCCTCGTTCTCTTTTAGCTCCGACCCATTGAAACGGACGTGCGGACGATTCATCGGTTCTGCCGGGTCAAGTTCGCCGCGGACAATTCCTTCAAGGCGGTGACGATGGGCCTTGTAGAATTTCTTGATGGCCTGAACTGTCTTGACGGCGACGTCGATTTTGCCGGTGATGTAGTGGGCATAGGCCACGTGAAGGTTATCCCGCACCCAGACATTGCTGTACCCGGTGTATTCGTTTTCATCGGTGGTGGCTGCCGCGGAGAAGAGGCCGTTTGCCAGTCTAGGAAAATCGAAAGTTCCCTTTTGCTTGAGCAACTCAGAGATAGCGTGAATATCGTCTAGGGTGTAGTTGTCTCTAATGAGCGGCTTAAGCTCTTCGTTGTGGATGTACGGCATGGTTTGAAGCTTTAAAGGAACAGAAACAAATCGGCATTTTCAGACAGCCATAGATGTTGCGCTGGCTGGGGGCGGGAATCAAGTGAACTAAAGAGAAATGTATATGAAAATTCTCACCAGATTCGTTATACAGTGGGCAACTGGTGTTACTCTAAACGCTGCAAGGGAATAACCAGGATCGCAACAGACAGCGATGTACAGCCGCCTGGCTTAGGGGGTGCACTGTCGCCCGTGTGATGGTAAGCCGGCAGTGTGTCTGATTACTCTTGCAATCACTTTTCAGCCGGGCTGGTATATCCGCATCGAACCCATTCATGTCTTCTGAACCCAATCCTCATCTTGATTCCTCTGCCGTTACCTGGCGGACCTGGGTTCGCATTCTTGCGCTGGGCATCGTCTGTTCACTTGTTGGTGCCTGGTGGGAGCAACAGTCCCAGCTCATCCGCGGCTCCATCCATGTAGCCGAAGCTGTCCCGCCACTTTCGGGCATCGCCTCACTGCTGTTTCTTCTGGCGCTTGGCCCTGTCCTGGGCGCGGTCGGTGTGCGGATCGGGCTGAATCGGCAGGAAATCCTGATGAGTTACGCGTTCGTATGCGTGTCCGTAACCATTGGGTTTATCGGCCTCTACCGTCAGATTCTGGGTCAGCTCACTTCACCTCTCTACATAAGCGGTTACAGAGACACGGCGGATGCAATCGTTCCCTATCTGCCGGACTGGCTGGTGGCTAAAGATCCCGAGGCGATTCGTACCTTCTGGGAGGGCCTGCAGGGAAAGCCGATTCCCTGGGAAGTGTGGCTGCGGCCGCTGTCATCGCTGGGGGCGATCTTCATTTTGTTTTATTTCACCACCAGTCTTCTCATCGGGTTTTTCTTCCGGCGGTGGTCTCAGGATGAAAGGCTCACTTTTCCGGTTGCCGAACTAGCCATCGAGCTTGTTGGACAACGTCACGCTTCCGGCGCGGGTATGCTCTTCCGCAACCAGGCTTTTCTGTGGGGCATGGGTCTGGCGGTAGCCTTCAACCTCTTCTACATCATCCCTGCCCTGGCTCAGGACTGGGAGCTACCACCTTACCAAATCAACTTCAGCTTCCTCTGGCCGAACGCGCTTTGGCAAGCCGGAGGATACGGCCCAATCTTCCGGCTCAATCCGGTAGTAATCGGTCTGGGGTTTCTGGTGCCCTCCCGCGTGCTGCTGACCATTTGGGTGACGATGCTCCTCTTGAAAGCTGAAGCCATGATCATTCACCTTTGTGGTGTGCCATCCGGTTGGGGCGGGCCTCTCTTTCACATCTATGAACAGGAGGGAATTGGCGGCTACCTGGGTTTCTTCATCGTTATGTTGTGGGCCGCTCGTAGCTACGGGAAAGATGCCCTCCGCCAGTTTGCAGGCAATACGTCAGTAAAAGAAAACGCGCCTGGCCGTTACACGCTAATCGGGCTGGCGATTGGAATTGCTGGAATGATGGCAGTGCTGATGGGGGCAGGAATGGTCTTTTGGTTTGCGTCGTTTTTTCTGGGAATGCTCCTGGTTCGAGTACTGCTCATGGCCCGCATCCGTGCGCAGACAGGCATTGCCAATATCTATCTGCATACCATAGGCATGGTCTCCTTCATCTGGATTCTTGGTGGGCAGCCTTTTGCGGCGGCCGGAGCTTCCACAATTGCCGCACTCTGCTTCATGTCAATCCTTGTGGAATTTACTTTTGTTACCCCGCATCAGCTCGATGGATTCCGGCTCGCTGAGGTGACCGGGTTTGGATACCGGCGATGGATCTGGCTCAGCCTGATTGCCGTCGTCTGCGGATACCTGTTAGCGACATTCTTTCAGTTCCCGACCATCTACGAACACGGCTTTTCCAACTTGCGTCAGAAGCCGTCAATCTGGCCGGCAGATCAGGTAATCCAAATCGCACAAACGGGGAGCCCCACGGATCCGATCAGGCACCTCCTTATGGGGCTCGGCCTGGTGACCTCGACCGGGTTTGCCATCCTGCAGAATAAGTTCTACTGGTTTCCGCTGTCGCCGATTGGATTCGTGGTTTCTTGTGCGATCGGTCGGTACATCGCATTGCCGATGTTGGCCGTCTGGGCCGTGAAGGCGACGGTCCTCCACCTTGGAGGTGGCTCTTCATATAGAAGTCTACGCCGCCTGGGGATTGGGCTGGCTTTCGGTCACCTGGCAGTTGCCAGCCTGTGGGGCATTCTGGGGCTCTTCGACGTAGAGGCTACTCGCCGATACTTCATAGGGTTCTGGTGACATCGCCCCTCGACTGGTGCGGCAGCCAGTTGCCATTCAGAATTCAGGATTCACCTTTCACCATTCACTATTCCTCACATGAAAACAACCTCAATAGCTCTTACGTTACTGCTTGTCCCTGCTTCCCTTTTTGCCGAAGCTAAGACAAAGATTGTCTTTGTCGCGGGCAAGGCGAGCCACGGCACGGGCGCTCATGAACACAAGGCGGGCAGCATGCTGCTTTCGCGTCTTCTGAACGAGAACATGCCCAATGTCGAATCCACGGTTGTCACCGATGGATGGCCGGCCGAAAACAAGGTGTTTGATGGAGCGAAGGCTGTGGTTGTTTATTGTGATGGTGGTGGGCGGCATGTGTTGAATCCGCAACTCGATTTCTTTGAAGGACTGCACAGGAAAGGCGTCGGCCTGGTCTGCATCCATTACGGTGTCGAAACGGTCGCGGGAGATCCTGGTGAAGCGTTCCTGCGGTGGCTGGGCGGTTACTTCGAAGTCAATTGGTCAGTCAATCCACATTGGGATGCGGAATTCAAGATGCTGCCGGACCATCCGATTACACGCGGAGTCAAGCCGTTCAAGATTCAAGATGAGTGGTATTACCACATGCGGTTTCGGCCCGGGATGGAAAACGTCACCCCTATCCTGAGTGCTCATCCAACGAAGGATACGCTTAGCAGGCCGGACGGATCTCACAGCGGTAATCCGCAAGTCCGAAAGGAAGTGGCTGAGGGGCAGATTCAGCATGTCGGCTGGGCATCCGATCCCGGCAGTGGCCGCGGCCGCGGCTTTGGTTTCACCGGCGGGCATTTTCATAAGAACTGGCAGGACGACAATTTTCGCAAGGTCGTGCTGAACGCCATCGTCTGGTCAGCAGGGCTCGAAGTGCCTGCCGGCGGATTAGGGTCGAAAACCCCGGGCAACGAAGAGATGGAGGCCAATTTGGATGGCAAAGGTGGTAAGAAAAAAGAAGAACTCAAGGGCAAAGTATCGGAGGAAGGGGCGAGCTTTGTCAGCCCGGTGGTGACGAATAAGACCAGCGGCATGGCGGTGGATATCGAGGTGAATATCAGCGGAGCAAAGCAGCTGTTCCTGGTGGTGGACAACGCAGGCAATGGAAACAGTCATGACTGGGCCGACTGGATTGAGCCGACGCTGGTCGGGCTGGCCGGCGAAACAAAGCTTATTGACCTCAAGTGGAAGTCTGCATCTTCGCAACACGGCAAGCCGCAGATTAATCTAAATTGTGAAGGCAATGAGCTTGTGGTTAACAACGAACCCGTGGAGTTCGGAATCGGCACTCACGCAAATTCAATTATTACGTATCAGCTCGAAGGCAAATACATCGCTTTCCGCGCCAGGGGCGGGCTCGACAAGGGCGGGGTGGGACGCAGTGATCAGGCGAGTGTGAAGTTCATGGTGTTCACCAGACCCCCGCTGGATCTCATTGAGCAAATGAAGAAAGCCAAGCCGAAAGTGAGCTCGAATATCGATACCTCCATCAAGAGCCTGCCTGTGGATAAATTCATACTTCCGGATGATCTGGAAGTGTCCGTATGGGCAACCTCGCCTCTCTTTTACAATCCGACAAACATCGACTTTGATTACAAAGGTCGGGCCTGGGTAGCCGAAGGGGTCAATTATCGTGGCAGTGGCCGTTCCGCGCAGGTCGCGCACAAGGACGGCGGAGACAGGATCATGGTCCTTGAAGACACGACCGGCGACGGCAAGGCCGACAAGAGCCATGTCTTTGTACAGGATCCAGACCTCGTGGCCCCGCTCGGAGTGGCAGTGATTGACAACAGAATCGTTGTCTCGCAGCCGCCGTCATTGTTCGTTTACACCGACGTCAATCGAGACGACAAGTTTGATCCGGAGGTCGATAAGAAAGAGGCACTGCTCACCGGCTTTGGTGGAAAGAATCACGACCACAGTCTGCACTCGGTCACCGTAGGCCCGGACGGTGATTGGTATTTCAATACCGGCAATGCAGGTCAGCCGGACGTCACCGACAAAGAGGGCAACCGCGTTATAGCGGGTAGCCCTTACAGCGGCCGCGAGATAGCTGGTAAGCCCAGCAGTGATGGTCACGTTTACATTGGTGGCCTTACTATGAAAGTTCGTCCTGACGGCACAGGGTTGCGCTGCATTGGGTTCAACTTCCGTAACAGCTATGAACAGTGTGTTACTTCTTTTGGCGACGTTTTTCAGAACGACAACGATGACCCTCCCGCATGTCGCACCACATGGCTGATGGAATACGGCAATCTTGGATTCGCTTCCGCGGATGGCACGCGGTCATGGGGAGCGGACCGCCGATTCGGACAGCCCACGCAGGTGGCCGAATGGCGTCAGGACGATCCGGGCACGATTCCCGCCGGTGACGTTTACGGGGCCGGCTCGCCGACAGGTATCGTCTTCTATGAAAACGGCGCGCTGCCCGCCAGCTACAACGGCCTGTTGCTGAGCTGCGAGCCATCGCTCAATAAACTGCTCGGTTATTTACCCAAGCCGTTCGACTCTGGTTTCGAGTTGAAAAATTTCACCTTCTTCACTTCCAATCCCAAGGACGAGTTCTTCGGTACGGACACCACACGCGGGCAGAAAGGATTTGGTGACTCGATCACCTACTTCCGGCCGTCCGATGTTGCTGTGGGTCCGGATGGCGCTATTTACGTTGCGGATTGGTTCGATCCACAAGTCGGAGGGCATGGTGCACGAGACGTCCTGGCGAGCGGCACGATTTACCGCATCGCACCGAAGGGCGCGAAGCTCAGCGTGCCGCAATTCGATTTGAATACAACTGCTGGGCAGATCGCTGCCTTGAAAAGCCCCGCGGTCAACGTTCGCAACCTCGGCTTCTTGAAATTGAAAGAGCAAGGGGACCCAGCGCTCGCCGATGTAAGGACTGTCTTGAAAGACGAGAATCCTTACATTGCCGTTCGTGCCATCTGGCTCATGTCGCAGCTTGGCCCCGGGGGCAAGGCTGAAGTGGAAGCCATCCTGAAGCACGCAGATCCCCAGTTCCGCATTGCCGCGTTCCGTGCCCTTCGCCATCAGAATCACAACACACTCAAGCACGCGGCGGTTCTGGCTAAAGATTCTTCGCCCGCGGTCCGCCGGGAAGTTGCCCTCGCTATGCGTGACGTCCCGCTCAAGGAATGCAAAGAGATTCTGCTTGATATTGCCGAGCAGTTCGATGGCAAAGACCGATGGTATGTCGAGGCGCTTGGCCTTGGTAGTGCGAAGAAGGAAGAGGCCATGTGGGACGCGATTCAGGACCGTATCGGCAAGCCGGCCCTCGAGTGGGATTCTCGTTTCCACAGGATTACATGGCGTCTTCATCCCCCGCAGGCAGTGCCGCAGTTAAAGCTCCGTTTGATGACCGCATCGCTGCCGATTGAAGAGCGCATGCTATCGATGACCGCGCTGGCGTTCACAAACACGGAGTCTGCAGCCAATGCCATGGTTGACGTCGCCCTGCAAGGCCCGGAAGACCTTCGAACTAACGCCCTCTACTGGGTGAAGCACCGCGACGGCAATGACTGGCGTCCATACAAGGTTGCAGCCCGTCTGGGTGAGATGAAAAGTGTCGGCTCGGTAAAGATCAGTTCCATCATTGTTGAAAAGACCGGCAAGCCTCTCCCAGCCATCGAAGACATCGCCAGGATGAAAGGGGACGCAACACGCGGAGAGGGATTGTTCCATGGTGATCTGGCGAAGTGCGCCACCTGTCACCGCGTGGGCGATAAAGGCAAGGACATCGGCCCCGACCTGACGGCCGCAGCGAAGAAATTCAGTGCGCCTATTCTTCTGGATTCGATCCTCAATCCCTCGTCAGCGATTTCGTTTGGTTTTGAAGGATCGCAGATCCTCACCAAAGAAGACCAGGTCTACGAAGGCATTGTCATGGGTGAGGGCAAGACGATTCTCATCAAGGACGTTGCCGGAGAGATCCACGTCGTCGAGGCAAAGGACATCGCCGCGCGCAAAAAGATGTCAGTATCCATCATGCCGGAATTCAAAGGCGCTCTGTCCGCGCAGGAACTCGCGGACATCATCGCTTTCCTGCAATCTCAAAAGTGAGGCAGGTCTCGGGATGGTTGATGGTTGATGAAGCTTGTTCTGTGAATTGGGGTGATTTGTCACCGCTTTCGCTTCTTCCCACGCTTAGGAGTCAGAACAGCTTCGTCAAGTTGGAGCAGTCCAAAGTACGCTCCTTGGGGGCGCGATAACTTGCTTGTTACCGCTTTTTATGAACGCCTGGAATCCACCTCCGCCCTCAAAGCAACACCGGCACTACCAGTCTTGATCTGGACGTTCGATTAGAATGGCCGAATGCCGGGCAGGCAATCTACGCACGTGGATCATTCAAGTGAGAGGCACTTATGCAAACGTATGAACTCGGCACAACAACCATTGATATCACCCCGCCGATGGGCACTTTTCTATCAGGCTATTCATCACGAACAAAACCTTCGACCAGCGTCTACCATCCCCTGCGAGCCGTAGTCTCCGTCCTATCGGACGGGCGGACACGGGCATGCCTGGTCTCTGCGGAATGGCTTGGCTTTTACGACCGCGCCGAGGAGGCCAGAGTACGGATTGCCGAGGCAACCGGAATCGATGCCGGCCACACCTTTTTATTCGGTACTCACACACACTACGGCCCCTCGGTCCGCAGGGACATCGACACTCGAAGGAAATGCTTTGTGGATGAGGAATATGTCTCACGGACACTGGAGGCCATTTCAAAGGCCGCATTAACGGCATCAGAAAGCATGAGGCCCGTGCAACTCAGCGGAGGCAGAGGATGGTGCGGATTCGCGGCCTCGAGACGGATGCCGGACGGCAGTGGTGCTGTCGCATGGACTCCCACTCTGGATGCACCTCACGATCATGAAGTTCCAGTCATCGTGGCGAAGAGTGAATCGGGGGAGTTGAGCCAGATCCTCTTCAGCTATGCATGCCATCCAACCAGCGGCGGCGGCGAACTTAATGAGATCGGGGGCGACTATCCCGGCTTTTCGCTGGATTACCTCGAGACGGTATTTTCAGGCTGTTCGCCGCTGTTTCTCCTCGGATGCGCGGGAGACCAGAAGCCCAACGCTGTCTATCCCGATAAGCCAGGCTTTCGTCCTCTTGAAGTAGAAGAGACGAAGGAACTCGGCAACCGACTCGGCAAGGCTGTAATGCAGGTCGTCCAATCGGATGCTCTGTGTCCCATCAAAGGGTTGTTGAAGATCAATCAGCGGGGGCTCGACCTGAAGTTCGATCCTGCAGATGGCCAGACTATCGATCATTCACTGCACTCTTCACACGAATACATCAGGGGCTGGGCTGAACATCTGGCTTCAATGAAGAAGCAGGGGCTGCCCTGGCCTGAAAGCATACCTTTTGAGGTGCAGACCCTGGTGATTGGCGAATCGCTTGCCCTTGTCGCTCTTTCTGGGGAGACAACGGTAGAATACGCTCTGCGTCTCAAGAGAGAGTTGGGCACACGCTATGAAAACGTGGTCGTTCTCGGCTATGCCAATCACATTATCGGCTACGTGCCCGTCCAGCGGCAGATACCCGAGGGCGGATATGAAGTCATCGGCAGTAACCAGCACATGCTGTATCCGGGCCCTTTCGCCGCGGGGACGGAAGAACAGATTTGTGAAGCTGTTCAGGAATGCCTTGCTTAAGATTGTCAAAATAATGCCCACCCCTTAATCTTCCCGGCCTGATGGCCGCGATCCTTTCATTGCACCTGATCACTATGAATAAAAGTTTGAACCTTAATAAGCGAGCTCACGGGCTCGTCCAGCAGATCCTGAGTCGGGCAGATTCTCTCAAGGTAAAATCCATTGAACTTCCGGGGGGCGCCCGAGGCATTGATTTCGGAATCAATGTCGAAGGCGGGCTTGAAGCCGGGAAGTGGCTCGCCCGGGTATGCATGGCCGACCTCGGACGGATCTCCTATCAGGAAGGCAACGCCATAGCGGGAAAGTCGTGCCCCATCGTCAGAGTCAAAACAAACGATCCCATTCATGGGTGCATGGCGGCCCAGTATGCTGGCTGGCAGATCTCGGTAGGCGATTACTTCGCCATCGGATCAGGCCCAATGCGTGCTATCGTCGCTGAAGAGGAGATCTTTGAAAAGATTCATTACAGCGAACGGAGCAACGTGGCGGTCGGTGTGCTCGAGACGCGCAAACTCCCAACGAAGGAAGTCATTGACTACATCAGTTCCAAACTAAAGATATCCGCGGAAAACCTGACATTGCTCATCGCCCCCACTGCCAGCATCGCCGGCGGATTCCAGGTGGTCGCCCGCTCAGTTGAGACAGCCCTGCATAAACTTGTCGAGTTAGATTTTGATATTAACCAGGTCACTTACGGAGAGGGGACCGCGCCGCTGCCGCCCGTCCCTCTGAGTGACATGGCGGCCATCGGCAGGACGAACGACGCCATTCTTTATGGTGCGGAAGTGGCCTTGCGCGTCTCCTGTTCTGATACGCCTATAGAACGGACCGGCCCACTCACGCCCTCCAGTGCTTCTAAAGATTATGGTGAGCCCTTCGGCGCGATTTTCAAGAAGTACAATTATCAGTTTTACGAAATTGATAAGCACCTCTTCAGCCCGGCCCGGATCAAGTTCAAGAGCGAGACGACCAACAATGAATTCACTTACGGAAAGGTGAATCACGAACTGTTGGAGACTTCTTTTGGAGGGAAGAAGATTGAGAAGAAAGAGGATGAGACTGAAAAGAGCTGACTCTCAGTTTCCACACAACTCATGCGCCAGGATCAGTTCCTTACCATTCTCTCACGAGACGAAGCCGAAGAGAAGTTTCACGCACATATCAATCTCGCCCCACGTGAAGCGGAGGAGGTGCCCACCTCGTCCGCGCTCGGTCGAGTGCTCGCGTTGGATGTGGTGGCCGGCATCGATGTGCCGGCCTTCCATCGATCAAATGTGGATGGCTTCGCTGTAGTCGCATCCGACACCTACACGGCAGATGAGGAAAAGTCGGTCCGTCTCAGTCTGACTGGTGAACAAATCGCGGCCGGTGACAAACCAACGCAGGAAGTCACTGCCGGGCGTACCACCCCAATCGCCACTGGCGGCGTCATACCCCGGGGCGCCAGTGCTATTGTGATGGTCGAGTTCACCGACGTAAGAGAAGACAGCGTCGAAATATACCGGCCCGCCGGGCCCGGTGAAAACATCAGCTACGCGGGCAGCGATATCATGCAGGGCGAGACCGTTCTGCGGGCGGGACAGATCCTTTCCTCAAGAGAGACAGGCACACTGGCCGCGCTTGGCATCGCAAGCGTCTCCTGTGTGCGGCAGCCGCGAGTGGCCGTGCTCTCTACGGGCAACGAGATCATTTCGCCCGGCGAGGAGTTTTCCGAAGGTATGATTTACGATTCCAACGCTCGCATCGTTGCCGATACCGTTCTGGAGAATGGAGGCGTGCCCGTCGCACTGGGCATTGTGCCCGATGTGGAAGAGCAGATTGAAGCCGCGTTCAGAGAAGGACTGAAGCACGATATGGTTGTCCTTTCAGGCGGCACTTCCAAAGGCGGCGGCGACCTGAATTACAGCATCCTTGAACGCATGGGCGACCCAGGAATTATCGTGCACGGCGTAGCGCTCAAGCCGGGTAAGCCGATTTGTATTGCGGTCATTGGAAAAACGCCGGTGATCATCTTGCCCGGTTTTCCGACCTCGGCGATTGTGACTTTTCGGGATCTTGTTCAGCCGGTCATCCGTTCCTGGGCCGGCCTGCCTCCGAAATCGACAAAGGTGGTGCGAGCCACGCAAGCCCTGCGGTATCACTCCACTCGCGGCCGGATGGAATACCTGATGACCAACCTTGTGAAGAGCGGCGATAGTTACAAAGCATATCCCTGGTCGAAGGGCTCGGGCGCGGTCACGACGTTCAGTCAGGCCGACGGTTTTATCCGCATTCCGGCCAACCAGGAGATCCTTTCAGAAGGCGAGGAGGTCGAGGCCGAGCTCATCGGGGAGTCGGTCACTGTGCCTGACATCACTTCAATCGGCAGCCATTGTGTCGGGCTCGAGTACCTGCTTTCGGAGGTTCGCCGCGTCGGCTTTACCGCGAAGATTATTAATGTCGGTAGCCAGGGAGGGCTTGAGGCGGCGCGCCGGGGTGAATCCGATCTGGCGGGTATCCATCTACTGGATGAGGAGACAGGCCAATACAACGCACCTTTTGTCGCTGACGATGAAGCTCTGGTTCTCGTGCGCGGCTATCGCCGCCGCCAAGGCATTTTGACACGAGGCGGGGAACCAAATGAGCTCAGGGCGCTCATCAGGGACAGAGCAAGATTCGTCATGGTGAATCGAAATCGCGGTTCCGGCACGCGCATCTTGACAGACCGATTACTGGCTTCCGAAGCCGAAGCATTCGGTCTGGATCTGAATGAGCTGACCGCCTCCATCCGCGGCTATGAAATCGAAGCCCGCTCCCACAACGCAGTGGCCACTTCCATCGCCATGAACAAGGCCGACTGGGGTATCGGGATCGAAAATGTAGCGTGCGACTACGAACTGGATTTCACATTCCTGGACGACGAGATGTTCGATTTTGTGATCCCGAAGGCGAAGCTGGCCACTCCGGCAATCCGCAAGTTCCTGGAGATCCTGAATCTGGATGAGACGCGACAGCAGTTGGAACGAAAGGGATTCCTCACCGTCCGTAAATGATGAACAGTGAATGGCCAATGCAGGATGGGTTCAGGGTTCAGGATTCAGAGGTCTACAATCGTGGTCTCCACGCTCCGCGGGGAGTCTTCTTCTTCCCTCTTCCCTCTTCCTTCTTCCTTCTTCCCTCTTCCCTCTTCCCTCTTCCCTCTTCCCTCTTCCCTCTTCCCTCTTCCCTCTTCCCTCTTCCTTCTTCCTTCTTCCTTCTTCCTTCTTCCTTCTTCCTTCTTCCTTCGATCTAAGGTCTCCCTTCAGAATTCACCATTCACCCTTACGGAACAGGCGTTCCTATGAACGTCCTCTTCTTACCGGTTGTAAGTTCCATCGCGCGGCCTCCTACAAGGGGGGTGACCTCTACCTTGCCCGCGGAGACAAGAACGACCGTATAGTTGTGGTTCGAGCCATCTATCGGGCTCAAACCAGTATCCACGGTAAACACACCGCCCTGCGCTCGGATGTTCGCCGACGGCGTCACCACATCCAGTCTCGCCCCAGTTGCAATCTCAACCTCCAGTTTGCCGTAAGAATTCAAAGGGATCCTTATCACATGATAGCTGTTCTTCTCTTCCAGGAAGGACTGAAGAAAATCGACTTTGATGTTGTTCTTTATCTCAACCTTTGTGCCGTCGACCATCCAGAGAATGCCGCTGCCGACCTGCGTTGTCGGGGGAACCAACTTTAGAGTCCCATCCGCATCGGTCTTCGCTTTCCCGCTGTAACCGCTCAGGACCGTTCCATCCAGAAGCATCTCTACGGCTTTCTCGCCGCCGAAATGCCGGCCGCACCCGAGCACGTAAACGTCCGCACCTTCCCGCTTGCGCGGCACATAATAGATGCTGTAGCTGTCCGTCTCAGATGTGGCGTCATCCGGGCAAAGGAAAACCGCCGGATTATCAATCTGTTCGCTCAGTGACTGGATCAGGTCTGCGGCCAGCGGCGGCAGCACGCCCGACTGAATCTCGCGATAGAGATTCAGCCCTCCTGCCAGCCCACGGACATTTGAGACGCACTGTACGATTTTTGACTGATGTCTGGTCCTGATAAAAAACGGAACCACTATCGCCATCAGCAGGAGGATAATGGAACCGGCAACGACTATCTCCAGCAACGTGAAGCCGCCTCGGGTGTTCTGATTTCGTAATGATCGCATGCGCAAACAGTTTCCTCGGTTCTGGCCTTGAGAGACTAAGAATACAGCTTCCCCATCGTGGATAGTGAAAGCTTGTAGCAAGGAGTGGCACTTCGCTGAATGCCGGAGTGCAATTCTGCTCTTTGCCGAATTTTTCTTTTCCTTAATACCGATGAATTGGCAGAGCTGCGACATCCAGTGAACGTACGACTCGATGGTCTTCGGACTGAGATTTCCAAGCGTAATGTAATCGATGAGAGCATTACGAAAAGGGGACATATCCATTCCTCCTGAGAAAAACCCGAATCGCTCGCCCACAGCGAACGAACCTCAGGAGAAGAATGAAGCCGATTGCCGTTGATTGAAAGCCCCCAAAAACGCCAAACTCACGCCATCAAGACCCCGCGTAAGATGTTGCCGAAGCGGGTTAGTTCAACGACCAAGCTCAGCCGCCGCGGCCTTCGCTGAGCAAAACAACTTGCAAACGCAACATGGGCCGCGGTCGGCTGCAGCGTTTGATTCGGCCGTGTTCTCACCCATTGTAGCCGATAGGCTGCGCGCATCTGGGTCGGACGTTAATAGTGAAGGAAGCCCCCTGCTCGTACTATTCCGATGGCGCCGATAATCACCCAGAACACGTTTAGGATCGAATACGCGAGGTCCTTTTTCAAGACTGAACACCACGCGAGCATCACCGCGTCAATCGTGTTGCAAACCCAAACGAACATGAAAGGACTGTCGGAACCAAGCCAACTCACCACACTGAAGCTAGATATTCGCATGAGAACGCCTACCAATTCAATCTTGCGAATATGCTTCAGGACGAATGCATTCATGGCAACCACACTCTCCAGTCAATCGCGATAAAACTTGGGTTGAACGAACCTGTTCCGCCAACTCACTTCTTTGGCTTGCACTGGCGACTTATGGGGATTGTATCTGCGAGGGACTTTCGCGTCCAGGTTTCATCCAGGGACATGGCCAGGAGCCTCGGGTGCAGGAACGGGAAACCGGGCAGGACCACCAGGAGAAGACCCCGCGAAGGGGGGCTTGAAGGTGAGTGTTGGGACTGTGTGTCCTTCGACGTCAATAGAAAAATGCGGGTAAAGGGCGGCCCGCTATGGCGAGGGCCTTGTGATCGAGTGCAGGGAACTAAAGATACATGCTCTTGGTAAACTGAAATCCTGGGAGCAGTTGAATGCCAAATCGACGCCCAATACTCCGTCAGGCTTGGCCTTCGAGTGGAGGAACGGTTTGCATAATTGAAAGAACTGGATTCGATTCGTGGCTTTCAGGAATAATCAAGATCATTACTACAGGGATAGATTTCTATTAAACCGACTCCCACGTGCTTGCTCGTGGGGATCTTAAATACCTGCCGAGCAATAGCTTGATAGGACTACCCAAAGGATCTTAAATGCGAATCGTTGTGGCCATGAGTGGAGGAGTCGACAGCAGCGCTGCTGCCTGTCTCTTGAAAGAACAGGGGCACGAAGTGATCGGGCTGTTCATGCGGAACGGCGTTCACTCTGAGAGGGAGGGTGGGAAAGGTTGTTGCACCATCGAAGATTCGCGCGATGCCCAACTCGTAGCTTCGCATCTGGGGATGCCCTTTTACGCGGTCAACTTTGAGCACGAATTCGGCAAACTCATTGATTACTTCATCGATGAATACAACCACGGCCGAACACCAAACCCGTGCGTCATGTGCAATCGGATGCTGAAGTTTGGACACCTCCTGAATTTTGCAAAGGAACTCGAGGCCGAGGCCGTCGCGACGGGGCACTACGCTCGGCTTGAAGAAAAAGCTGGCCGCACCGCTGTCCGGAGAGGTGTCGATTTTGACAAGGATCAGAGCTACGTCCTGTTCAACCTGACTCAGGCTCAACTGTCTGCCGTGAGTTTCCCCATCGGCAATCTGAAAAAGGGAGAGGTGCGCGATCTGGCCAAGCGTGCGGGTCTTCACTTGCACAA
Organism: Planctomycetota bacterium; assembly: GCA_027625095.1. Classification (GTDB taxonomy): domain Bacteria; phylum Planctomycetota; class PUPC01; order JACPCR01; family JACPCR01; genus JAQBXN01. The sequence goes on from JAQBXN010000004.1 coordinate 33,737, forward strand.
CAAGCATGAAAGCCAGGACATCTGTTTTGTCCCTGAGGGAGACTACCGAAAAGTTTTGAAGGAACGGGCTCCGGATAGCTTTACTCCCGGTGCGGTCATCGATGAAAACGGGAAAGAGGTCGGCCGCCACGAAGGCATCCAACTCTACACCATCGGCCAGCGAAAGGGCCTCGGCGTAGCAGTGGGTGAGCCGAGATACGTCACGAAGCTGAATGTCTTGACGAATACGGTTCACATCGGCCCCAGCGATGACCTCTACTGCAGCGAATTCAGCGTCAGCAAAACAAATTGGGTCACCATCAAGCAACCGGACGGGCCGCAACGCTGCGGGGTTCAGATCCGGTATCACCACGATCCTGCGGACGCGACTGTAGAAGTAACGGGCAAGTCTACGGCCCGGATTATTTTCGATGAGCCGCAGAAGTCAGTCACTCCAGGCCAGGCCGCAGTCTTTTATCAGGGCGACTACATCCTTGGCGGCGGGTGGATCGATGGATTTGGTAATGCGTAATACATATCGCAGCCGTAAGGCCGCAACCAAAGGGAAGAGAAGCGCCTCCAACGAATTCCAGGAATCAACGAATGGGGAAGGCAAAATCTTTCAAAGAAAACAAGAAACTCAACTGTAACCGTGTATTACCTGCCATGAAATACTTTCCACTCTCAAACACTTCCCTCGTTCCCTCGGCCATCATCCTTGGCACGGGAAGTATGGGCTCGGCCATCTCTGGAGAAGATGCCTTTGCCATTCTCGACACCTACATCGATTGTGGGGGCAACAGCCTCGATACTGCCAACTGCTATGCCTGCTGGATTCCGGGAGGCGAAGGTGCAAGCGAGACGACCATAGGAAGCTGGATAAAGAGCCGTGGAAGCAGGGGCGACGTGTACGTGATGACAAAAGGTGGTCATCCGCAGTTTGACTCGATGGATGTTTCACGCCTCTCGCCCGAAGAAATCACTCACGACCTTTACCAGAGTCTTGAGCGACTGCAGACCGATACTGTTGATTTCTACTGGTTGCACCGGGACGATCCGCAACTGCCGGTAGATGAAATCATCTCAGTATTGAATGAACATCTTGCGACCAGGACTATCGGCGGCATTGGTTGTTCCAACTGGTCGCCCTCGCGTATCAAGGAGGCAAACGAATACGCGAAGCAAAATGACCTCACCCCATTTCAGGCGAGTCAGATTTGCTGGAGCCTGGCATCGCGCACCTCTGGCGGCTTTTCCGGGTTGAAATTCATGGATGAACTGACCATGGACTTTCACGAAGAATCGGGATTACCGGTTTTCGCCTATTCTTCTCAGGCCAATGGCTTTTTCTCCGGGGACTATTCTGAGGATGGCGAACTCCCTTCCCGCAAGAGCGCAAAGGGAGTCAAGAATTCCTACTTCAATGCCAAAAACTTCAGAAGACTGAAGAGTGCACAATCGCTCGCGGAAAAACACGGCTGCACCGCGAATCAAATCGCCCTGTCGTACATCACGAGCCAGTCATTTTCTGGTTTTGCGATCGTCGGCCCTCGCACTTCAAGTCAGATTGCCGAAAGCTGTCAGGGCGTCATCCGGCTCACCGAAGAAGAATTGGCGTTTCTCGATTGTGGACAGTCGTAGGGGGGCCTAATGGATTCTTCAGTTTCTGGGGCTGTCGGCGAGATACTGCAATCCTTGGTCTGCCCCCAATTAGTCTGCCTCTCTTACGCTTAAGGCTGAGCGATTGAGGATACTACATTGGGCTGACAGGCTGGTAACCGCGTGGCCCCGGGGCGGTGGACTACAGTCCCAACTCGTCGCAACGAAATACTGCCCCATCGTTGCTCGCAGATTTATTTGCACCGAGCACTGCTGCCAGGCTGTTCAGAGAGCTGCTGTAAGTATTCCGCACCTTACTTGCATCCCCCGTCCTGATCGCATCCAGAAACTGCTTAGTCTGAACGTCGAAAGGATTGGTCTTCTCTGCCGCCTCCCAGACTATTTCTCCGTTCTCGATTACTTTGGCGTGCGAGAATTCGAACAGGACGTCATCGCAGATAATCAGAGTCTCATGCCGCCCTGCCTTGGTATTGGTTAACACTCTTGAGGTCGTTACATTGACCACGGTGCCGGATTTCATTTTGTAGTTGGCGTTGTAGACGTAGGGCAGGTTGATGGCGTTTGGATCGGGATCGTATGGCCGTTCGAAATAAAACGCGCTCACGCTTTCGTAATCATCGTCGAGCTGGTATCGAAGCAGATCGATCGCATGGACAGTGTTTTCCACGAATGAGCCGCCGCAGAGCTCCATCCGGTTTGTCCAGTGTCGGATAGGCCGGCCACTGTAGAAGAGCTGCAGGTTGGCGTGCCGGACGGTCAGTTCCGCCAGCCGATTTCGAATGAACTCCGCTGCGGGGTAATAACGCATCATGAAGCCGACCGTACAAAGAATGCCGGACTTCCGAATGGCTTCTTCGAACTGCAGAGCCTGCTGCATGTCCAGGGTCTGCGGTTTCTCAATCAGTAGTGGGATACCTTTATCCGCTGCGATCAGTTCCACGTCCGTGTGAAATGTCGGCGGAACGATGAGATAGAGGGCGTCCAACTCTTCTCGTTCCAGCATCTCATGGTGATCGGTATACGTGTTCTTCACACCGAATTCCGTGGCCATTTCTCCGAGTGTCTGTGCATTTACGTCGCAAAACGCTTGAAAGCTGGCTGTGCCTCGTTCTACCTCTTTCTGGATTGCGGGCAGGTGTGAATTTTTGGCAATGTACCCAGTTCCAACAACGCCGACACGGAGGGGTTTCATAGTTAAATACTCTCAATTTTTTCGACCAGTGGTTGAGGCAGCGGACCGGATCCGGAAGCGGCCGCGCAGTCTTCCAACTCTTCAATGCAGTCTACGCCGGAAAGTAACAGGGAAACGTTCTCGTCGGCAAGCAAATATCTAAGCCCCAATTGACTCATTGGCATATTCTGATCGGCCAGAAGTGCTTCGAGTTTTTCCACTTTTGGCCTCATGTCAGCGAATCGTTTTTCCAGCCAATGGTCGCGCTTCGAGCCTAACAGGCCAGCGTGAAGCGGCGACGCGAGAATGACGGCAACATCGTGTTCAACGGCCGCGGGGATCAGCCTCTCCTTCGCTGTTTGAACGAGCATGTCGTATTTCAGAAATGTGATAACGCTCACAAACTCGCCGGTTTCAAGCGCGTCTGACATCAGGTCCAGATCCGATCCGGTCAGCCCGATTTCCTTCACCAGTCCCTGCTCCTTCATTTCGTGGAGGGCTTCCAGACACATGCCTTTTCCGAAGATGCCGTCCCACCCGGCCTGCTCCGCTTCGTGAATCTGTATGAGATCGACGGACTCCCGATCCAGTCGTTTGAGACTGTCTTCAAAGCCGCGCCACACGGTATCCCGTTTGTAGTCGAACGGCTCAGGAAAGTATCCGACTTTGGTTGCAAGATAGTACGGCCGCGTTTCATCCTTGAGGGCCATTCCAAGGATCTCTTCGCTTCGCCCTCTGCCATAGAGCGGGGCAGTGTCGAAGTAATTGATGCCGAGCTCGAAGGCACGTTTGACAATCGCTATCCCGTAATCCGGCGGCAGCAATCCATACTCGGGTCTGCCATAAAACCACGATCCCCCAAGCCCAATTTCGCTGACCTGCCACTCCGTTTTTCCAAATCGTCTGTAGTTCATTGGATTTCTCTACAACAGAGAATTCCTGAAATCAAGATGGGAATGTCATCCTGATTCAATTCGGACAGACACAGAACCGGAGGAATGACTGGTTTGCATGGGTTACGTCTTATGTATTCAGCGTTATCTTAGCCTCAAACTCGATCCATCGTGTGCTGCTATAAGGCATTCAGCTCACCCAGCATTTCGAGCAAAAACTTGCGATGCTTTGAAGGCAGCGATTCAAACGATTCCATGAGCTTCTGGAACTGGTCGGCCAGACGGCGATCAGCATCAAGGTGTTCCAGAGACTGAAGCAGCACAGAGTTGAACTGCGAATTTCTCAAATGCATCTTGTCCTTCCCTTTCGCGTTCAGAACCTCTTTCATAGACTCAAGTTGAGTCGGCGAAAGAGTTCGGGCGTGCTCTATGAGCCGAATGAACCTCTTATTGAGCCGATGGATATCCAGCAAGGGCTGGGGAAGCATCGATTCGATTCGAGCGTCGTCCACCAAGTCGAAGGCCGGCATGATGACCGTCTGAAACGGCATTTCCGACTTCTCGGGCCTGGACGCAGGTTCGTCGAGGCCTAACTCTCTTAATGCAGTCGCTGTATCCGTTGGACTCAGGGTCTGCGTCAACATGTGCAATCCTCCTCACAACAGGGGAAACAATCCCTAAACAGGGAAAGAGAGCCAAATGTGGAGTCTGGAATCTATTCCAGGGTATAAATTCCACACTTGGCTGCCTGGGACCAGTCGGATCTATGGCTAAGGCTATGAAAAATAAGTATTTAGTAGACCAGCAGTAGCGTCTTCCATAGTTCCAACAAACTTTGTAGCAAGGAAGGCTCCAACTGAATAGTTAACAGAATATTTAGCAGAGAATTTTGAACTTTGGCGAAGGATTCACGCCAGAAAGAAGATGTGCAGGAGGCAGAAGGGACAGCGATGATGATTTTCTGTCTCTGTTCCTTTCGTTCACTCCTGTAAAATTCTTTGGTTGCGGCCACAAAACACCCAGGAGATCAGGAGTACAAAAAAAAGCCTGGACGCGTTTCGCGTCCAGGCTTTCTGATGGGCCTTACTGGCACAAGTTCGAACCGGGTTCCAAGCTCATAGCTCCTTTCATTGAGCCGTTCGTCAGCTTGTCACCTGCACATTTAACCGCAGTGATTGCTCTCCTCACTCCTTGATGTACAACACCCTATGAGTATTCTGTAAATTGCTCATCGAGTCCAGCCAAACGAAAGCACACCGGAGTTAGTCATGTCTACCAGTTCAGTATCGGAGAGGATGTTGAGCCCTCTAACGGATTGTTTTACACCTGAGATTGCTCGCCAGATCTCTGAGGCCGACATTGATTCTGAGACGCAAGAACGCATAAACGAATTGGCGATCAAGGCGAATCAAAGTGTACTAACCGATGAAGAGCGAGAGGAGTACTCGCAGTTTGTCGAGTACATCGATCTGGTAGCAATCATAAAAGCAAAGGCGCGCCTCAAGATTCACAGCTGAGACTATGCAAGCTGCAGTTCGTGAATTCATTAGGAATCGAGCAAAGGACCGATGTGAATATTGTCGCATCCCACAGGTGGCCATCGACGCTTCCCTACATGTGGATCATGTGATTGCGCGCCAGCATGTCGACCAGATCGATGAAGATACAGAGCATCTGGCTATGGCCTGCGACAGGTGCAATTTCTACAAAGGGACGAACCTCAGCACCGTGGACCCTGAGGGTGGGGAAATCGTACCGCTATTCAATCCCAGACAAGACAGATGGGAAACCCACTTCACTTTCGAGGGAGCAGCAATCATCGGCTTGACACCAATCGGCCGAGCAACTCTGCGCTTACTCCAAATGAATGCGCTAAATCGTTTGGAATTGCGTTCCTGGCTGATTGAAGAAGGGATTCTGTAGTCCAAAAGAAAGGCCGAGTTCCGGTTAGAACTCGGCCTGTATGATGGGCGATACAGGACTCGAACCTGTGACTTCCTGCTTGTAAGGCAGGCGCTCTAGCCAACTGAGCTAATCGCCCTGAGGGGGGGACATTATCACGTCACCGCGGGGACGCAAGCGTGTTGAAGGATGACCGAAACTTCAAGCCATGGGCTCTGATTTCTTGCCGTTCGGGTCTCTTGCTATTCCGGACTGAGCGGGTCTAATAACCTGCATGCAGGAACTGCATAACATCACAAACTGCTGAGTTTGGTTCGGCTGCTGCTCGCAGCCGATTAGAAACCCCTCGGGTTTCTCACCACTCGATACTCATTCAAGACTTCTACTCCTCATGATCAAAGGCTGCTCTCGTGAATTCAAAAACATTATTTGCCGCCGCCGCCCTGATTAACATGACCGCACACTCTTACGCTGCCCCAATCGTGTATGAAGGTGAATCCGGACCAGGCAAAGGGAAACACCTGGTTTTCATCGCCAGTGATCACGAATACCGCTCGGAAGAAACATTGCCCGCCCTGGCGCGGATTCTGGCCAAACATCACGGATTCAAATGCACTGTCGTCTTCGGTGTAAAGCCGGACGGCACCATCCAGCCCGGTTTCAACAACGTGCCGGGCATCGAGAATTTGAAGACTGCCGACCTCATGTACATCTTCACCCGATTTCAAAATTGGCCGAAAGATCAGATGCAACACTTTGTCGATTACCTGGATAGGGCAGGCCCGGTAATTGGTTTAAGAACGGCGACTCACGCGTTCAACCAGATTCCCAACGACAGCCCATTCGCCAAATATAACAACGGCTATGGTGGCGCTGATTATAAAGACGGGTTTGGGCGCCAAGTGCTGGGTGAAAAGTGGGCCGGCCACTACGGCAACAATCATCGCCAGAGCACACGTATTGATATTGTCGAAGCAAAGAAGGATCACCCGATTCTCCGTGGCGTGAAGGATATGTGGGTGCAGTGCGGTGGATACTTCGCCAACCCGCTCGAGCCTTACGAAACGCTTGCCATGGCGCAGCCGCTCATGAACATGGAACCGGACGGTGAGCCCGACCCAAACAAGAAACCAGTGCCCGCGGCCTGGACTCGCACCTACACAGGCAAAGATGGCAATTCCGGCCGCGTGTTTACGAGCACTTACGGCGCATCGAACGACATCGAGAATGACGGTTTTCGGCGAATGTTGATCAATGCCGTCTACTGGGCTCTCGCCATGGAGGACAAGATTACCACCGATGCGAATGTCAGTTTCGTTGGTCCCTACAACGCCACATGGCGTCAAGGCAAAGGCCATCGAAAAAGCGGAACAAAGCCCGAAGACATGGCCGGTTGGGATACGCCAATCGTTCCGCTCCAAAAGTAGAAACTTGTCTGCAACGGTGGCCTGAATTTTGGATTGAGCGAGGATCTCCGCTCTGAAAGTGGCCTCTCCCTCCCCACCTCTCAAATAGGGTTCCCCTTATGAATTCGAGCATCCAGCTCGCGATTTTGCTGATTCCATCCTTTGCTTATGCCAGTTGGACTCCCCTCCAGCCCCAGCCAAAGCTAGATTTCCAGTTTCCCTGGCAGGTCGGGGAGGATGGTTTTGATATCAAGCTGGATTTGGCGAACACGAATGGACTTCAGGTCGCCATCAACTACGCCGATCCCGAGAACTACTACTTGCTGACATTCGGTGAAAAAGAAGTCGCTCTGAAAAGAATAGAAAGCGGCCTCGTGCTGAATTTAACAAACGGTCAGCTCTCGGGGTCCGGCAAAGTCCTCCTGCGCAAGAGAGGCAGCCGCATCGAGCTTTTTCAGGAAGATGAACGACGGCTGCAGTTCTATGACTCGACCTTTCGGGGCGGCAAGATCGGCTTTTCCGGGGACTTGAAAAGTATTTTCAAGTCACGCCCGCGCATGCAGCAGGTCGGCAAGATTTTCTTCGCGGATGATTTTATGCGTGGGGAAGGCGAGGCGGGTGAATGGGAGATCCTCGGCGGACAGTGGAAGGTACGAACCATTCGTAATCCACTTCGCAGCGCGAATGCATTCAAGTATGTGGGAGTGGCCGAAGAACAGGAAGCCCGTGCGCTTACTGGATACTGGTTCTGGGATAACTATCGCGTTGAGGCATCGATGGCTGCTTCAGGCACGGATGCCTGCGGGTTATTGTTCGCCTGGGAGGACGAAGACAACTTCCTGAAATTGTCGTGGACGGGCAATAAAGGTAGCAAGAGGGGCAAACTGAGTTTGTTGCACAACTCGGATGGTAAAGAACGAACACTCCTAACCTGGGGCATCGGCTATGATCCGGAGCAATGGAATCGCCTCGCCGCCGAGCTGGATGGAGAGTGGGTCCGGATCGAAGTCGATGGAAATTTGGTTGGTGAAACAGAGATCAAACACAGTCGGGGCGGAAAGGCCGGAGTCTTCACTTCATCAAAGGAAAAGACATTCTTTGATGACGTCGGAGTCCAAAGCATCGAAGATGTTCGAAGCGATTTCTCAGGGATAGAGCAGGGCCGCTGGCAGATTTTTGGAGGTGAGTGGAGCGCCAGGAGTGGGATCTGCCGAGGCAGTTCCGACCAGCCTGCTCTGGCCATGCTGGGTGAAAACGAATGGTATGGGTACCGTGTAGATGTCGAGGCTAAAGGCTCTGGAACGCAGGGCGTCGTCGCCTATTTTCAGGACCCCGAAAATTACTATCTGCTGGCAGCCGGGGGAGGGAAAGTGCAGTTGGTTCGGGTCAAAGACAGTGTGAAGAGCGTGCTGGCCTACGCCGAGCTGAAACGATATGAGAGGCTTGGTCTGAGCATCGATGACGGCGTGCTTAACGCTTTCGCTGATTCTTCGATGGTGCTGCAGGCGGTCGATACTACTTTTGAGACAGGTAAAGCGGGACTATTGATGCAAGGCGGCGCAGCAAGGTTCAGCGATTTCAGGATCCATTTCTCTTCCAAAGAGCGAAAACCTTTGCGGCCGCGACACCAGGTTTTTCTGTATGAGCTCAGCATGAGTGACTGGGCCTCCGCCGAGGGAGACTGGGTGCAGGCGCCGAAGGTGCAAGGAAAACCGGAGGTATGGTGGCACAGGGTAGATATGGCCGCCAACGTCGACGTGCGCGTCCCAGTGTCGGGCTTTCCGGGCAAAGATGGGAACGGCGTCGTAGTGCCCAGCACGTTTGGTGTTCAGCTAACGTCGGCACAGCAGCAAGACAATTTCGAGCTGCTGCTCGTGTCTCAACCGGCCATAAAGCTGCAGTTGTTGCGAGACGGTGCAGTGGTGGCCGAACACCCGCTTGGGAACGAGATTGCAGGCAGCCTTCGGCTTCGACGAGCCGGCCGGCTCTTGCTCGGCTACTTGAACGGCAAGCAAATCTTTACAGAACGTCTCAAGGATACCCCGGGTATCTGTCAGGTTGGATTAAGTGCGCTGGGGTTCGCCCCCGAGAAAGATCGCATCCAGATATACGCCGAGGGTGTGAACGCAGAGTGGTTTGAGACAGCGCCAACAGACTGGGTCATTGGAGATGGAGAATGGCAAGTCAGCAATCGCTGGCAGTGCGATCCGCGCTGGTCGTTCTTTTCCGGCAAGATGCTCGAAGATGACAAAGGCGTGGCCATCTGGAGCAAACGAGAACTGCCGGAGGATTTCTCCATCGAGTGCACTATCGGCCAGAAGATGGCCAACGAGAGGGGCAGCTATCTGAACTACGCCCGTGATTACAATATCTCGTTATGCACTGATGGTGAGGATCTTCGCTCCGGTTACAGCTTCATATTCGGAGGCTGGATGAATAAGAGGACGGCGATCGTCCGGAAATCAGAGGTCGTTGCCGAAACTGACAAATCAATCATTAACGTCAACCTGCTCCACAGGAAGTGGTACATCCTGAAAATTACAAAGAGAGGCAGTGAGTTTTCTTATTCGGTAGACGGACAGCCTGTGCTTTCTTTTAACGACCCTCAGGTGCTGAAAGGCAAACGGTTCGCCATATGGAGCCATGACAACAGTTTGATGGTCGCCAGAGTTCGAATTTCTGCCATTGGCGAGCCACAGAATGCCCTGCCACGGGGCCCCGTGGCAACAGGCTATGTGTCGTTCTACCAGGACGAGGAGAAAGCAGAACGAAAATGAATGGTCACGTAACCCTGGCGTTCATCCTGTCCAGCTTCAGTCTGACTTTTGCTGACAGCTTTGAACTGAACATCAACAGCGAACCGGCAGACGCGCAAGTGTTCATGAACGACAAACCCGCCGGACACACCCCACTCATCCTGAAAGATTTCAGCCTGGGCGGATACCTGATACGTATCCAGAAAGCCGGCTACGAAACTTGGAAGAAAGCTGTGCAGTTGACCGGCACCTCGTCTCTCGAAGTCAAACTTGAACCGCTGCCCTATGGCACTATCACATTCAAGGCGACTCCAGTCATCGGCGAAGTCATCATTGAGGGCCGTCCCCGTGGCGAGACCCCACTTGAGCTGAAACTTTCAGCCGGAGCACACCGGATACTGATCGAGGCAGAGGGATACATCGGTTCGCAGCAGACAATAGAAGTGCGAGCCGCTCAGTCGGACGAAGTCGCTGTGGTCTTGAAATCGCGTGCCGAGAGTTTCCTGTTGGCGCGCCTCGAGGAATCACCGTGGCGGGTGGCCTACGCTTACGAGCTCGCGCATCATTACCTGGTGAAGGGGAACGGCCCCAAAGCGCTCGAAGCCCTCGAACTCGGCCTTCGTGCCTCCGTCGACTATCGGGCCCCAACTGGGGAGGCCGGGCGTCTGGGCCAGGAGATAGGCAGCTTTTACGGTGGGCAGTTCAAGTTTGATGCGAGCCAGTTCCCCGGGGGTATCCAGCCGGAAATGCTGAAAATGATGAAACGAGTCGCGGCCGACCAGCCCAGGAACGTCGAGGCAATTGAGACCCTCGGCGCTTACCTGCCTGCGGAAGAAGCACTCGAGCTCTTTAAGATTGCATTTGCCGCACTCAAGAGTGAACGTGCTCAACGTTATTTCGGATACATGGCAAGCTACAAGGCGTATCCAATCGCAAGCCAGGTGCTCGCTAAGGCGAACGTCGTCCGCCAGCAATGGCTCACGCTGCAGACTGCCGCTCAGAATTCAAAAAAGAAGGAGGATATCGATGCAGCCGCTGCGAAGAAGCTGGAAGTAGACAATGCCTATCAAGCGGCCCTGAAAAGCTTCGAGGACGTCATTGCCTTATTTCCGCAAGGAGGGTACGCGTCGAGTGCGCATACCAATCTGATCTCAATCTATCATTCATACCTGCCCGATTCGGAAAAATACGTGGCAGCCATTCACAGCTATTCCGCGGCGTTTCCTGAACCAGCCGTCACTTATCGGCAACAGCTTGGCGCCTACTGGTACGGCCAAAAGGAATATGAGAAGGCGATTCAGGAATATCGCAGCGTGTTGAAAGATTATCCGGATCGTGATGATTGCCCGGCCATGCACCAGCAAATCGTCGCCTGCTTGTCCCTGTTGAATAAGGATGTGGAAGCAGCCGCGGAATACGAAGCCATGCTCCGGCTCTACCGTCAGGCAGATTATCCCGCCGCAACGATAGGCAAGATGATCCCCCTGTATGAAAAACTTGGGAACAAGGCCCGCGCCGAAGAGTTGAAGTCAGTGTTGGTCAACGATTACAGCCATACGGCTGAAGCGGTTACCTATGACAATGATCCTCAACGAAAGGCGGATCGAGCTGCGTCTCAAGAGCTGTTGAACGCGACGCAGCCGGACCAAACCGCTGTTGCCGGAAAGAAGGCCGAACTGACCCGGGCACAGGCGGCCTTGAAGAAGCTGGAAAACGAAAAGATAGCCAGAGAGGCCGAACAGCAGAAGAAAGCCGAAGAAGCGAAAAAGAAGTCTCAAGAGGGGGAAGCCCAGCCTGCGGAAAAGCCAGTGGAAACGCCGGGGAAAGAGTTAAGCGCAAAGGCTGAAAAGCCCAGGAAAAAGAAGAAGAATGTGGAGAAGGAAATACGGAGTGAAGAAGACCTGAAAATAGAGGAAGCAAAAAAGGAAATCGAAAGACTTGAACAGGAAATAGTCACCTCTGCTGCCTACACTATTGGGCGCTTGCGTCCGATTACTCTGAAATACCGCAAGTACGCTGCCGCTCGGGTGGCTCAGAAAACAATCATCCAGCTCGCTCAGTCTTACCTCTCATTTGAGGATTACATTGAGGCCATGCGAGAGTACATCGAGCTCTTTCCCGATGACGTTTACTGCCCTACCTATCAGACACAGATAGCGCAGCAGTATTCGTCAAAAACAATGAATGGTGAGGCGATAAAGGAGTACCGAAAATTCTTGAAGGACTATCCGCAAAGTTCCCAGTCCCCCTTGATTCACTACACGCTCATCAGTCTCATGTTGGACGCGAATAACCTGGCCCGCCGGGCTGAATGGGCCGCAGAGATTGATGAATTTGTCAAGCTTTATCCCCGGAATGCATACTCTCCTTCGCTTCTGTATTCACGTGCCATGCTCTACTACTACCGTTCCTTCCCGGGCGACGAGGAGCTCTGCGTCGAGAGCTTCCAGCGCTTTGGAGAGATGTTCCCTTACGACAACAGTGCTCTAAGTTGCGAACGTTACCGCTCATTCATTGATGACGGCATGCAGGCAGTGGAATCAAGGATCGAGCCGCAGTTGAAGGTGGATAAGTGGGGTGGAAAGTAAGTCGGGGTCGAAGACGCTTACGCCTGTCGGTGCTCAGACGATTTAGATAATGCTGTGGGGCATAGAGATCTAAGGTTGGTGGCTCCCCCAAATTCGATCACGTGAATGCCGGATGCCCCTCCTCCTCCGATGCCGATCCCGGTAAGTCCCTCATCTGTTTCAACAGAGACCACAATCTGGCCGAACCATGTGCGCCAGTCTTGCGGCGCGTCAGGAGTCTCTGGCTGGCAAGCGGTGATGTCCGTAATTTTCATGCGTCGTCCTTCGTCCCGCTCCGCACGATCATTCCAAGAAACAGCTTTTGATTTGCAGCTTTGTTCAAAAGTGACTGTATCAGCCGGTTTTCGAATACCTGGTCGAAACGAGTATGCAGGACGTAATACATCTCCACCGTTTCGATGCTCTCAGCAATGTCCTGGGGCTCAACCTCGGCGCTGCCTCTGACCGCTGCGGTGGCCTGGGCGAACCAGCGGATGAGCGCAAAGTAGATGCAAAGAAGCATGTAGCCCATTTTGACGCCGCAGTAGGGAATAAGACGTTTGCGATAAATCACGTGCCTCAAATACAGGCGGATGGGGTCGGTAATCCGGCGATTGGATGAATCGAATCCCACTGACGCATGGGCAGCAAAAGGCAATGCCGCATCGAGGCTCTGAAGTTGCACACTGCCTATTTTCAAAGAAGCGCCTATCTGGGCCATAAATGCGCGTGACATGCCGCCGAGGCTTGAGCCGCCGGAATATGCTGCTTCCACACACATGACGAAATTTGTCAGAAACGATCTTTGTGCTACTGGAGACGGCTTGTACTTGCTGGCAGTCTCACGAATCCGGCGATAGCCGATTCGCCTCCAGCCCTCGCTGAAGGCAATGGCGGGTTGGTCTGTTACGCCGCGGGTCTCACTCAGGAAATGCTGGAATTGCTCCAGATAAACGCCGCCTGCAATAAGGTCATCTTCAAGATCAAAGCCGGGCTCGAGCAGGTCGAGCAGCCCCGCCTCCAGTGCGAGCGCTTCGTCAAAGGAAATCTCATGGTCGGGATTGAAAGTCACCTTGTCCTGAATGGATCGATGATGATAAGGCTTCTCTGCAAGTTTGGTCAGCCGCTCCTCGTAACGACGGAGGGGTTCGCTGTTGCTGGATGCGATACCCGGTGTGGCAAATGAGACACCTACAAATTTCCCCTTCGGCGTATCTGTAAACACGTATGGGAACTGCTGGCAAGCCTGCGGTTTGAACTCGAGCCCTCGTTCGGCATGGACGAGGCATCGGTTGTCGTCCAGCAGGAAGACGCACTTGCCATTCGCCCGGCGCTGCAAAGTCATTAGGTCGGGCGAAGACTTGCGGGCCACGACCAATGGCTGCCCTTTCAACTCAGGCTTCGACTCCGACCAGTCCACGGAACGGATACGCTGGATGTCATCCGCCTTAAGAGGGATTTCCCACGGGTTCGAACAGCATTTGCCGCACTGCGTGCATTCGTAGTCCACTTCCTCGGGAAAGATGATGGGCAAAGAGATTTTTTTTTCAGGCATCTGTTCTGATAGCCACACTTTCAATTAATCGGCATTCAATCTCACCACACCTTTGACGTAGCTCTCGGCCCCAGCCACGACCTGTTGCAGCAGTGATTCGTATTCATTCAGCGGCACCACATGAGTTACCAGTGGCCGCAGATCAATGATTCCTTTGTTGAGCAATCTGATGGCAGGCGGAAAGGCGTCCCTCAGCTTCGAGCCGGGGGCCGAGTTCACAACGGTGATGCCTTTCATGTGCCAGAGGTCGCCGGAGAAATGTGCCTCACCGTGATTCCAACCGAAAAGGTTCAGGAGGCCGCCCCGCCGGACAATCTTCGTGGAGAGATCGAGGCCTGGCTGCGCGCCGGATGCGTCGACGACCACATCGAGTTCCAGGGCGGAAAGTTGTTGCACCAAGTCTTCAGAATCCATTTTCGCCGGATTGAAGCATGCGGTGGCGCCAAGTTTTTCCGCAAGTTTGAGCTTGAGAGGATTCACATCGATGGCAAGCACCTGCTCGGCGAATGAATGAACCAGGCCCTGAAGAATCATCAACCCCATGTAACCGCAGCCTACCACGGCCACGCGGTCGGCGGGTCTGAGACGACAATGGTCGAGTCCGGTCACAACGCAGGCGACGGGCTCGACGACCCAGTGTTCGTCTGCAAGTTCAGAATCGGAAGGGATGCGATAAACGGTGCTCGCATTCATGTTGTAGGTACCGGCGAAGCCACGGCCTACCACACGATCGCCTTCCTGAAAATTTTTGACTTCAGCACCGATCCTGGTCACGTAGCCCATACCTTCGTGGCCCGGCGGGGCGGCTGAAGGAGCATCCGCGCCATTCCTGAAAGTGTAGAGATCCCACGCGCAGATCCCGCAGACGGCACCTTTCACTTGTATTTCCCCTGGCCCGGGGTCAGCAACGTCAATTTCAATGATCTCCACTGAACCGGGTTTTCCGTAACGAATGGATGTTGTCTTCATGTTTCCTTTAACGGTTAGAGATAAATGTCCAGCATCGCGGTGCACATCATCCCGAAACTGATGATCGCATTAACGTAGAAAAAAGCAGTGTTGACCCGGCCGAGGTCGTCCGGCCGAACGATCCAGTGTTCATAAGCCAACAGACAGGCGACCAGTCCCAGCCCGGTCCACGAAAATATGCCGAGTTCGGCAAAACAGAGGAAAGCCGCCAGCGCTCCCACAGTAAAGAAGTGCAGCACGGCGGACAGCCTGAGCGCTTTTGGTATCCCCAACCTCTGGGGGATGGAAAAGAGACCAGTCCTGACGTCGTAATCGTGGTCCATGCAGGAATAGATGATGTCAAAACCGGCTGTCCAGAGCATGACGGCCAACGCCAGCCAGAGGGGCGGAATGCCGAATTTGCCGGTGACAGCAATCCACGCCCCTACCGGAGCGATGGCCAGGCCCAGTCCAAGCCAGAGATGTGCCAGACTCGTGAACCGTTTGGCCAGCGAGTAACTCAAGATCACTGCAAGAGCGACCGGTGAAAGATAGAAGGCAAGTGGGTTCAGAGAATACGCTGCCCAGACAAACACAGCGATGCTCACGATGGTGAACCCCCAGACTTCTCCCCGCCTCACGAGACCAGCGGTCAGTGGCCGCTTCGCCGTGCGTGGGTTGTCTCGATCGTATTTTTCGTCCATCAACCGATTGAATGCCATCGCCGCGCTTCGGGCACCGACCATTGCCAGCAGAATCCATCCGAACTTCGCATAGCCCGGGAATCCTTCCGCCGCCAGAAAAGCGCTGAGTATGGCAAACGGCAGTGCGAAGATGGTGTGCTGGAACTTTATGAGGTCCAGGTAAACCGTTATTTTGCGGAAAATGGACATGGAACAGAAAGGAGTGCGGTGGCCCGGGTTGGCAACCCGGCTCTACTGAAGGGGCTGCTAAGTGACAACATTCTTACTATGAAAATGTTCAGAACCTCATCTCGCACCAACTAATGAAAGTGACGATATCGTATCGCCCATTCCCACCAGAGTAAGAGGCTTATTTATCAGGACAGTAGGAACAGCGATCAGCCTGAAGGCATCCGTCTCAGCGAACCCGGTTTCGGCCAGGTCCTTGGCATTAAATCTGTTCTCTGCGTACTCCGCGAGAGCTTTGATTTCATTCACTGAAACATCACCAATTTCTCTACCGTGTGACCAGAGCAGGTTCTCTTCATGCTCGATACTTCCGGTGCCGGCCTTGGATGCCGCGAGGGTGGCGGCGAAGACCATACCGTTCCTGATTGACTCAGAAGGAATCGCGTAATCAGGCTGCGCAAGAGTTATGTACAGTCCGTACATGTGCAATTGTATGCGAGGGGGTTGCAATGCTTCGAATACTTTTTGCAGACCTTTGAACAGAGAAACGCTGTCAAGACTTTTCCGTGCAGCTTCGGCCAGATCGGTTTCACCCATCACCTCTAGGATGTCGATGAGCTCCTGCTCGTTGCATCCGATGCTGTCGGCCTGGGGTGCGATGTTTTCAATGAGAGATTTTCGAATCACAGCATCCTGGGTCGAGGCGACCTCGAAATGCAGAATCACATCCGGATGCGCGGCCTTCCAGGATTGCAGGAGTTTGCGGCTGGATTTGACTCGCTCGATGCCTGATTCCCCGTTTGCCATCGGTTCCGTAAGCATGTGGTATCCAGAAAGCAGAACTACCTCGAGAGGGCGTTCCGGGTCGCTTAAAGCCTGGGAGAAAGGCTCATCGATGTGGAGCACAAAATTCAATGGATCGAACGTAGCAATGAATCTGTTCGACTTCGGACAGACGAAGGTTTGTCCGGCCAACGAAATTTCCGCCCTTTTATCGAATTCCAGAATCCAGTGAATGAGCGGCTCGTCCTGACGGGCAATCTTCGAGGCCTGTTCGAGCCCGCCTTCGGCATTCGCAGACAAAAGATTCGGCCTGTCAAGAAACAGGCGTGCCTGTTCCTCAGGCAGTGACGCGCAGTGCACATAAACCTGCTGGACACCGCAGACGGACATCACGTTGGCGATGATTCCGCCCTGTCCTCCCATCTGGGTGACATCGTATCCAATGCTCCGCTTTGCCCATTGAAAAGTGCCCTCCTCGCGGATCAGCCACTCCTCAGCGATACCATTTCGGAAACAGTGAAGGATGCCCCGTAAAAGGTCTGAAGGGGTCTCAATCCGCTTGGGCGCGTCCTTCAGGAGATCGGTTTCATTGGCGCCAGTCTCTTTAACAAGGCTCTGGAACTTCTCCGGGGTTACCTTGATGACTGCATCGATGTTCGAATTGAAGACAGTGGCAACGCCGGCCACCTCCTTCATTTTTTTCAATTGCACGGGTGCTACTCCGTAGTGTGCTTTCCATGCCTTTTTTACCGAATCAACGTTCATGAATTCCTCTCAATATATGCGGCAACAGTTTGCATGACGGCGGGGCTTATGTGATCCCAGTCGAAGCACCTGCCCTTCTTAAGTGTGATCCGTTTTCCCTCAAAGATGGCTTCGACCACACCATCGATCTTGAACAGTTCACGAGCGAGCGGATGCTCCTCCGCCCATTCGCAGCCTTCGAAGACTGAACGGTCAAGAGCCTCGGCATGATCGGCCAATGCGAACTCCCGGTGTCGCTCATCAGGCGTAAAGGGGGACACATCGAAATCTGAAATCGCAGCCGTGATCAGAGCTTCTGAACCACGCTCAAGGCTCTCCCAACCGGCGTTTTTGGACTTACGCAGCCTTACCTGATACCTGAAAAAACATACCTCGATGACACCTTTGAGTTGCAGTAAACCATTTGCAAGGGGCCTTCCTGAAGCCTCCTCGACCGAGCGATAAATTTCTGCAACAGCCCGCGTCATCTCTCGGCGGCAATGATATACGCGAATGTTGGGGTTTGCTGGAACTTCTCGAAACATGGGGTTGGGGCTCGACTACGATGCACCGAAGGCCTCCGAGCAAGACGACTGATAAGTACGTCTATCTTGAAGGCCTTCTTGGCCTGTGGAGCTTTCAAAGCGAAAGCGGTGGCAAATCACTGCCCTCCATATTGGGGCCGCCAGGTCAGCGCGCACCGCCCTACCCGAACAGACCCGGGATTACTTCTCCGTCCTTGACGATCTTGATAGGCCGTCCACGCCCGGAGTAATTCTGTTTATTCGGATCAATGCCGAGAGCGAAGCAGAGAGATTGGAAGAAGTCTGACGGTACGACTTTTCCGTCCACGACTTCCGAGCCGGTATTGTCGGTCTTGCCGATTAACTGCCCGCCCTTTACACCGCCACCGGCCATGGCCAGGCTCCAGGCCCGCGGATAGTGATCGCGGCCTTCATCGCCGTTGATGCGCGGCGTTCGGCCGAATTCACCCATGACGATGACCATGGTCTTGCTCAGCAGTTGCCGATCTCGAAGGTCTTCGAGGAGCGCTGCGACCGCTGGATCAAGGGTCCCCATCAGCGCTTTCGAGCGATCGAAATTATTCTGATGGGTGTCCCATCCGCCCTGGCCCACTTCGACAAATTTCACGCCGTGCTCGATGAGACGACGTGCCATGAGACAGCCCTGCCCAAAAGAATTCTCGCCGTATTTCTGTCGAACTGATGAATTTTCCAGTTTCACGTCGAATGCCTTGACCTTTGGTGACTTCACCAAAGTCACAGCTTTCCTGTATACCTCCCAGTGCGAATCTATCTCTTCACGCAATCTTGACTTGCTGAATCGACTCTCCATGTACTCGAGCATTTTGATTCGCTGGTCATAGCGCGGGGTGCTCACGCCTTTGGGATAGCTGACGTTCTGGATCGGCTGGGTGGGGTTGTTCACGAAGAATGGCGAGTGGCGTGCCCCAAGGAATCCACCACCGAGTGACGGAGTCTGGATACTGACGAATGCCGGAAGTTCCTGCGACGGATCTGCAAGCTCTGCTGAAATATGTGCCCCAAAACTCGGATGCTGTGCGCTCCCCGAGGGCGCGTATCCGGTGTGCATCAGGTAGCGGGCCCGGTCATGGTTGCCTTCGGCCGAGGACATTCCGCGGATGATGGCGATGTCCTTCATCTGTCGTGCGACCTTTGGCAGGTGTTCGCAGATCTCGATGCCGGAAACGGTGGTCTTAATCGATTTGAACGGGCCTCCAGTCTTTGAATCCGTCTTGGGGTCCAAAGTGTCGATATGAGGCGCACCACCAACCAGCCAGATGAGGACGACGTGTTCCGCCAGGGCGCCTTCCTTACCTGCGGCTTCTGCCATGAGGTATTTAATAGAGCCGAACAGCGACAACCCGGCGGCGCCTCCTGCACCTTTAATGAAGGGCCGGCGGGGCAAGAGAAGACCGCTGTCTTCTGTGCTGCAATCGAGACAGGAATGATTGTCTAATTTGTTCACGCTGATATTTCCTGGTAGTGCTGACGCTTCGCGGCAGCAAGTCTTGCGATGGCGCTAATTAACAAACAAAAATTCGCTGGTATTCAGGAGTGTCCACTGGACGTCTGCCCAGGCTTCCGGTTTGTAGCCTTCGTCGCGGAGGTATCGTTTGAAGTAAATGCGATCGTTTGCATCCGGCAGCCGGGTGAGGGTGGACAGAAAGAGCGCGTCCAGTTTTTTGTCCACGCTTTCTTTGCTGGCAGCAATCTCGCCGAGGGTCGTACCGGGAATGGGCCTGAGCGTCTCATTGGTCAATGGGCCGTTCAGCATGAGGAGCGCCTGGGGAATGGTGCCTTCAAAACCGCTGACCTCTTCCATCCCATCTGTATCAAAAGTGAAGTTGAACTGCGACACGACCGCCCTGGCCCTCGTTCTGATGGCACCCGTAATCTGTCGGTTCTTAGCGTCGCGCAGACGCGTGGCCTCGAAGATAGACATCACGATCTGTTCGGCCGAGAGAGGTTTGAGTTGCTGGTACGCGAAGAGATCGTCCGGGGGTGGATTTTCACGATGTGGGGTTGGCACACGCGAGGACGCCTGGTATGCGTAGGTGCTGGTCAGGATCCGCAGCAGGCGGCGAACGTCATAGCCATTGTCAACAAAATCTTTTGCCAGAATATCCAGAATCTCGGGGTGAGAGGGCAGATTGTTCTTTCCAAAATCGTCCAACGGGTGAACGATGCCACGCCCGTTCAGAATGCCCCAGTAACGGTTGACCACTGCCCTGGCAAAATAGGGATTACTCTTGTCGGTGAGCCAGGCTGCAAGAACGGGTCGGAGTTTCGCGACTGGGCCGAGATCGAGTTTATTACCGCCGAGGTATTTTGGGGCCCCGGCATCCTTCATTCCCATACGCTCCATCATGCGTTGAGGCGCAAACTTGACCTCGGTCACCATGAACCGGGGTCGCATATCCTTGCCGGCCATTTGGTCCCGCCTTGGACGAGTCTTTGCAAAGAATGCCTGGAAGCCGTTGAAGTCATCCTGGGTCCATTTTTCGTAGGGATGATTATGGCATTGCGCACATTGAATCTGCACGCCCAGGAAAATGCGTGACACAGATGCCGCAGCCTCGGAAGGCATCTTGAACTTCATGAAGTAGTTGGTCGCGCCGTTTTCGTCGCTGTAACCCTCCGAAGTCAGCAACTCCCGAACAACCTGATCGAACGGAGTGTTCTTACGGAGCTGCCCGTCGAGCCATTCAATGAGGGCCTGCCTGTTTACCATGGGCTGCCTCAATTCAGGCCCTATGAGGATGTCCGCCCAGACATTCGCCCAGTGCTCGGCATAGTCCGGTGTCTTGACGATCCGGTCGATGTAATTGGCCTTCTTCGCCGGGTCACGGCTGTAGAGAAATTCCTGCGCGACTTCGATCGGAGGAATGCGGCCAGCGATGTCCAGATAGAGCCGTCTGATAAAATCGGCCGAATTTGCTATCCGGGCGGGACTGATTTTCTCCGCTTTCCAACGAGCCTTAAGGAGTTCATCGATCTTGCCAACCACCTCGTTCTCATTCTCTGCAAAAGAAACGCACGGCAGGAGCAGACAGGCACTCAAGAGGATATTTGCTTTGAGCATGGAGGTTCTCGGTTTGTGGTGGGTAGTGCTGTGACGACAGCGTGGGATGTGGTATTCCGCAAAAGATAAAAACCGCATTGCTCGGAGTATGGATCACCTTCGAGCGCGTGTCATCGATTAGAGTAGCATCGGAATCGCGAATGACAGAATAATCTGGTGATGAAACTGGGTTGTCATTTCCTCAATGGCTCTGGTCGCTCGGCCATATCGTCAAAACTGTGGGTGGCCGGAATCGTTCGACTGACGAGTACAGCTACGACCGAAAAGCCGCGGCAGGCCTGAGTTGCACCTTGTGAAAGATTCAGCATACGATTGAGGGTGTATCATCATTGCGCTGCGTGGCATTTCCAACCGAGATAGCAAAGGAAAGAAACAATGATAAGCAGATTTGCATGGCTGGCAGTGGTCGCTGGAGCGCTACTCATTTCGACTGTGGTCAGCAAGGCGGCAGGTGAGGAGGATGTATTCACCGCTTCTCCGGAACGTCGGGCGAAGTTGTTTGCCGAAGTGCGGGCGAAGAACCTGGCACGGAAAGCGGCCGCCGATGCCGTGGATGCACTGGAGATCGTCCGCGACGGCAAGCCTTTGGCGACGATTGTTACGCAGGGCGAAGCAAAGGCAGCCGCGAAACTGCTCAACGAGTGGATCAAGCTGATGAGTGGCACCGAACTGCCGATTGCGGACGCGTCGCCAAACGGGCCGGCGATCTTCCTCGGCGCGGCGGCGGTAAAGGCCGGACTGAACCTGGACAAGATCGACAGTTCCTCGAATGAAGGCCTCAGTGTGAAGTGTGACGGCAAGAACGTTTACATCGCAACGCAGAGCGAGGCGGCATTGCCGAGGGCCGTCGGACGATTCCTTGAGGAGACGTTCGGCTGCCGCTGGCTTTCCGACCGGCCGTGGGGACAGGTCTACCCTCAACAGACAACCCTGCGGGTGGCAAAGGGCGATCTCACCGAGAAACCGGGATTCCTCTATCGTCGCATCTGGGGTCCGGAAGGCGCGTTCCGCAATGGCAACTGGAACATCTGGAACGGCCACGGTGGCACGTCCATCTCGATGGGGCATAGCTGGGGCTTTCTGCCCAAGGGCACCTTCAAGGAGCATCCGGAATGGTTCCGCCTCGATGAAAACGGTAACCGAGTGGACGGTCACTGGTACAACATCGGCCACCCCGAAGTACGAAAGCGATTCCTCGCCTGGGCCCTCGAGGCCGGCCAGAACGGCCTTTCGCTGTCACCGCCGGACGACCACCGTGAAGATTTCAGCCCGGAATCGAAAAAATACGACGATCCAGGATCGATTGATCCTTCATCGGGCCGTGTCTCCATGACCAACCGGTTCATGACCATCGCCAACGAGGCGGCCGCGGAGATTTATAAACTCAACCCCAAGTCCCTCTGCGGATTTTACGCTTATTCGGATTACACCCTCCCGCCGACAGATCCGAAGCTGGACAAGCTGTCGCCGAACCTGTGTATCTGGATCGCGCCCATCCGCTTCAGCCGCTATCACCCCCTGGGCCACCCGAATTCTCCGTCTCGCCAACTCATGAAGACCATCGTTACCGGCTGGTCAGAACGGGCCTCCTCGCTTGGTTGGCGGACTTACAATTACAACCTCGCCGAGGTGATGACGCCGTTCTCGAAAATCACCACGTGGAGTCACGACATGCCTTACCTCTACAAACGTGGCTGCATCGGGATCAGCCTGGAGTCGTTCAACACCTGGGAGCTTTACGCGCCGCACCTCTACCTTTCCATCCGGCTTGCCTACGACCCCGCGCAAGACCCGTGGGCGATCATGGCGGACTACTGGGACAAAGCCTACGGGCCCGCGGCCGAGCCGATGGAGTCCTATTGGATGGAGGTCGACAGTGCCTTTGTCAATCTCAAGACCGAATCCGGCTCTTACCATGCGCTGCACCATGTCTACACCCCCGAGCGCCTGAAGCTGCTGGACGACTCTCTGAAAGCCGCGGAACAAGCAGTCAAAGGCAACGAAGATTGTGCCACGAGAGTGCGACTCGCCCGCCGCGGCATGCAACGGGCCGTTTACTGGCGGCAATGGTACGACGCGATCAACAGGGGCGACGTCAAGGGCGCCGTCGATACCTTCAATGAATGGCGCGCCAAAGTCCTCGAATCGCTGGAGGCACGCGACACCAACCAGTATGCGCGGACCTATCTGGACCGATTCATTGGAAGCAACCTCTGGGGGGCCTCGGGCGCCATCAATCCGAAGGGGAAGAAGCCCGGCGAGGTCATCGCTGTTCTCCCTGATGAGTGGAAATTCATGACCGGTGACGACTTCGCTAAAGCCGGCGCCGCAGACAAGCCATGGGACGTCAAGCTTGACGACGCGGCCTGGCCGACCGTCAAGACCTTCGGCGATACCCTCAACGCCCAGGGCTATCCCGAATACTTCGGCGAAATGTATTATCGGACTTCCTTCACCGCACCCCAGGCAACCCGCAGGCTTGGCCTTCA
Source organism: Planctomycetota bacterium (assembly GCA_027625095.1). GTDB lineage: Bacteria > Planctomycetota > PUPC01 > JACPCR01 > JACPCR01 > JAQBXN01. The sequence continues at coordinate 57,049 of JAQBXN010000004.1, forward strand.
TTTCTACAAGGCCGACCGCAAAGTGCTCGTCTACCTCAACGGCCAGCAGGTTAACGAAAAAGAAGTCGAGGGATTCCGCGGAACGACGATCGACGTCACCGGCAAGCTCCTGCCAGGAAAGGTGAACCATGTGACTGTTATGATCCGCCACGTTCCCTTACCGGAGCTTTACCTGGGTGGCCTGGTCGGCCCGGTCTACCTGATCGAGAACGGTGAATAGGCAGCAGCCTCAGCGTGGCCGCGAACTGCCGATTTCTTCGTAAAAAGTCGGCGCGAGCCGATTCCTGGCCTGAAAGGCCGAAACATAGTAGCCCAGGGCGTTGCCCTGGGTAGATGGTGGAAGGTCAGTATTGCCTCCAGCCCAGGGTTCGCGAGTCTTCGAGCAACCCTGGGTACGGAAGCTGCAGCCATTTGTCTATGGAAACAACACCTTCGGCGTTGAAGTCGGCTCCCTAAAAAACCCAGGGTTGGTCGCAAAGCCTCCCAACCCTGGGCTGTAAGAAACAACCGCCTTCGGGGTTGAAGAAAAATGTGGGTAAAGAGCAGGGCAGTGAACTGGCTAACCAGGGTTAGATTGGATGGCACGGTCTGAACGCCGGAGAAGTCGCAGACTCCTGATAACTGATTGCCAGCTACCGGTAGCGATCTGCTGCCCGAATTCGGTGATTGCCGATGACCTGTAGAAGCTTCGGATCCGCGTTCTCCATAAGCTTTTCTGGCATTTGGTACTTGATGTATGCATTGTAACGGGGGAAGGCCCAGGCTGGTCCGTATTGCTGTTGGAGCAGATACCTGATTTTACCGGATGTGTTCGGCGTCCCTCGGTGCCAGCATTGCGAGTTATGCAGGTAGATGTCCCCCGCCTTACACAATACGTCGATCGGGCCACGCCCTTCAAAAACCGGCGTAACGCCCTCCGGTGGGCGCCGCCCCGAATAGTGGCTGCCAGGAACATACTGGGATGGACCATTTTTTATCGTCTCGATATCAGTCAGCGCCACTTGGACGGTCAACCAACAAATGGGCATATCGATGCGAGGATCGTGACGAGCAACTTCCGGAGGCAGAGGAAAGAACAGGGCATCGTCCACATGCCACCGCTCAATGGCCTTCTTGTCATTTGTGCGGAGCACGTTCATCCCACACTGCTGGCAGCCTGGGCCAAAAATCGCCTCCATGAGACTCAGTATCGGGTCACGGATCAGCAGGTCACAGTAAATACGATCCAATTCATTTGTATGCCTGAGAATGAAATCAGCTTCCACGTATCCATTTGCCTGGGCCTCCGGATCGTCGAACAGCTCATCAGTTTTCCGCACAAGAGCTTCAACTTCGCTCTGCTCCAGGACCCCAGGTATCAGAACGAATCCATCACGCTTGAAGTCAGCAATGATACGACCGGTCTTTTCCGGACTAAAGGGCTCACCTCGAAGGATTGAGGAAGCTTTCATATAACGCTCCTTGTTTCTAATGTCTTGTCCTGATAATTCTTCACCGATTTTTCACGCTGCGGACGCAGGTTCCGGGTGCCTCGCGAAAGGTTTGCCGTCGCGAGGCTGCTGCAGCTAATGTGAGTGTAAATCAATAAGAAGTCAAAAGAGACCATATCGACCATTATTACGCGTTGGCGGAGCTGGTGTTCCTGAATTCAAATGACCAGGTAATCTGGAACGCCAAGCTTCGGCGTTACGAGTTAGACAACACCATCTCGGCTCAGACTATGATCAAAACATTTGCCGCAATCTGCTTCTGCCTGACCGCATCCCTTGAGATCTGCCAGGCTGAAGCAGTGTCAAAACAGGCCCTGTTCGCGCCCGGCGAAGGTGACTCGTGGGCAGCGGGCAGTCTGCACCATCTCCAGTGGAACTCCGAACAATCGAAGAGCCTGAAGGAGGTGAAGGCTGAGTACACAATCGACGATGGGGCCAGTTGGTCCGAAGTCATTGCCATCACGTCGGCCGGGGACAAGATTCTCTGGCAAGTTCCGAATCGCCCTTCCGAACGGTGTCGGGTAAAGATCATCGGTCAAGAGGGTGAAAGCGTCGAAAGCGGCAGTTTCTCCATCATTCCCTCGCAGGAAGTTCTTGGTTACATGTGGTGGAACGTAACCAAAAAGGCTCCCTACGCCGCACGTGATGGCGCCGGCGCTCTCGTTTTTAAAAACAAGATGTGGCTGATCGGAGGCTGGAATCCGGGCGACAAAGTTCACTTTCCCAGAATCACCAACAATGAAGTGTGGAGCACCACCGATGGAGTGGCCTGGGAGCTTGTAAAGCCCAACACTTTCCTGGATCGCAACTTCGATCCTTCAAGCGATTGGGAAGGCCGGCACACGGGCGGGTATGTCGTTTACAGGGACAAGATGTGGCTTGTGGGTGGCGATGCGAACCTTGGCCACTATCAGAACGACGTCTGGAACTCCAGCGATGGGAAGAACTGGAATTACGTCAACAGGCAGCGTGATGTCCCCTGGGGGCCACGAATGTTGCACTACACGTTGGTCTTCAAAGACAAGATCTGGGTCATGGGCGGGCAGACGTTGCCGAGCTTTGCTCCTTCCAAAGAAGTTTTCTATCGCGACATCTGGAATTCAGCAGACGGCGTGAACTGGACAGAACTTAAACCGCGGGAGCCGTACTGGACGACCCGCGGGATGATTAGCGGCAGCGTTGTATTCAGAGACCGGATGTGGATTCTCGGCGGCGGCACGTACGACACACCCACGACTCCCACCCGAACTTTCCTCAACGATGTTTGGAGTTCGGAGGACGGCGTGGATTGGGAACGCCACGTCGAATTTGCTCCCTGGCACCCACGGCAATATCACTCAGTGGCTGTATTCGATGACCGCATGTGGGTACTGGGCGGGTACAACAACGGAGACCGCAACGATGTCTGGTATTCCTCCGATGGGGTCAATTGGTACCCACTCCGCTCCACCCCCTGGGCTCCCCGTCACGCGACCAGTGTCTTTGTCTATGACAATGCCGTTTGGATTGCAGCGGGCTCCTACATGGGTGTTGACGTCTGGAAGCTGGAGCGTCTAGAGGTCACTACTGATGGATCCGAAAGTCCCACGGTCATTCCAGGGCTCTTGAAGAATGTGGCACTTGGCCTTCAGGGATTTGGCAACAAAACCGTCTATGTCTACGACGCAAAGAATCCGGATAAATCGCCCTATCCCCTGAATATGTCTGAAGGCCAAACTCTCACAACTCCCATTTACTCCACCACATTCGGCCTCAATTTCTTCGGCCTGGGAGGAAAAAATACCTACGCCCAGCTCAGCCTGAGCCAAGACGGGAATATCCGCTTCGACAAATGGAAGGACGGAGGAGACGGGCTTGAGATCCTGATTGATAACGAGGCCAACCCACCCACAGTCATTGCCAGGCCAACCAGGAAGTAGGAGACGAATCGGGCAGCGGTGATCGCTCTAAGGCGAGAGTGAGTTGCCCATGTTCTCAGTCATAAATCAGCGCGGGTGCGTCCCAGACATAGTGCAGGATCATCCAGAGGGTCATGATGAAGCATAGACCGAGGATAAGGCCGAACGCCGCCGGGCGAACGAGCCGGTAGGTCTTGTATCCGCCGTATCGGCATACGAGCACTTTGATCAGCCAGCCGAGGAAGATAGACAGCCAGTAGCGATCTATCGGCCAGCCCCACAATGAAACGACGAAGCCAAGTGGGTGCAGAGGCCACCACGGAAAGTTCTGACGCAAAGCCACCAGCAACCCAATGATTCCGCCGCCGGACAGAAACGCCGTCCACTTCTCTGAGTCCATCGAATAGGGATGGCTGAGAAAATGAGCCAGGCGCCGAACGGCACCCTGGCCGGTGCCTGAAGGCCACGGCGCCAGATTGCCCTCCCCGGTGTGGTAAATGATGTAAGGCACGGCGACATGACAGGTCAGGACGGAAATAACGATCGCGCCAAAGATCAGAAAGGCTGTGTGGGTTCGCTTCAGACCGACGGATGCACCGACCTTGAACGTCTGCATCATGTAAGGCATGGCCATGGCCGAGCTGTTGCGGATATCCGTCCAACTGGTGGCCGTGAGTAGAGTGATTTCCTTGTGTGCCATCTGCGCGCTGAACCCGCTGAACAGAACCGTCCCCAGACCAAACAGCGGGCTGGAATAGAGGAACATCCCCGCTTCACAGATCACTCGGCTGGCTACCAGACTGGCCAGCACAAAGACTCCAAATTGTATGACCGCCCATTTGATCGAGATGCCAACTATCCAGCACCAACCCACCACCCCACCGAATCCCGTAGCAATGCCAAAGAAGCAGAGACGGTAGAAGTTCGCCTCCGGGCCCCCATGCATTGCCTGGCGTAAACATCCCTTCAGATATCCACGAGCCGTCCAGAGCAGCGCAAAGCCAAGGACTATAAATCCGCCTCCTGCCTGAAACTGTAGAAAAGTGCTGTGAGCGGACGGCAATCCGTAAGCAATCCTCAGCATGATGATGACACGCTGGAGAAAATAGAAGAAGACCAGGCTGAAACCGACATCATTCGCCAGCAGGTACGAAATACCGATCATCTCCGGCCGGAAGTCGAGTTGAATCCAATTGAATGCGGACCACGCCCCGTCCTGAGCCACTCTCCCCATATTCGTGGTCAACGCGATTGCGGGCACGTCCGGGAAATAGGCATTGAGAAAATTAAGGGTATAGATCAGGCTGGTCAGAACAAAAAAGACCCACATCAGTTTGCTTTTCAATATGGCCGAAGGCTGGCCATCGGAAGTGTCGGCCACTTCCAGGGGAATCTGCATCATCGGATAGAGCAACCGCTCCTCCTGTTCCCACCGATAAGAGATCAGCGCCGCACACCACAGCAGCAGCCAATAGAGGAGAAAGATATAAGGAGTCCAGATTAGGAACGTCTTAATCCATGCCCTGTAGGGAATGCTCGCGCCTTTGGGGATGGTCGAGTAAAGCCACTTGATGACCGGCGCCGAAGGGTCGGTAGAAGGGAGCATTCCCGGCATAAAGTGATCCCGAATGTTCAGATGGCCGAAGGGACTATCCTCGCCGGTGTATTGCACCATCCCCGCAAGGTTCAGGTAGAAGTGTTGCGCAAAGTCCTGAGCCGGGATCGAATCCATCGCCAGCAGAGCGCAGAACACCACCATCACTTCCACTCGATGAAGCCGGACCCGCGGCAACAGACGTCCAATCGTCTGATTGTAGAGAATCAGAAAGAGAAGATAGAAGATGACTCCACGTGGCAGGTAACCGGTGCCGATAATTTCATACCGATGCATTACAGACACATTCCCGGCCACCGTGAACACAATCACCGATAAGGCACTCAGCAGGATCGACCGACCGGTCAGCGCTTTGGGTGACGGCAGCGAATGAACTCCATCCTGTTCGCCGCCGGTACCTGTCGAAGCAGCAAGCCCCTCGTGCCCAATTTGTTTACGCCCCATGTCGGCCATCACCCTCTCCTGTTTAATCGGGGCAAGATTGTATGTTTCCTGCCAGTCCGCGCTTGAAGGCAACAGCTAGCGGAATTTCTGCTCGGGAATTGGTTTTTCACCTCCACAGGGACAGGCCCTCTTCTCTTTTTCACCCACATTTTTGCCCCTCCGGGACTGAAGAGACGGACGGGTAATTTAACATTTTTGATATGGTTGATGTCGGAGTTCTGCGGAGGAAGAGTTCAAAATCGCCAACAGGACTGAACCGGCACACCGGTTTCCTCTGAAGCGAAGTCGACTTCCAAGACGCGGGTCTGCTTGAATTCTTTCAGCTCCAACTCCTGGCTCTTGCGAACGCTTATTGTAAGTCCTTGCAATTGTCGCCTCGCGCCATGCGGAGGATGTATTCGTAGCGGCTGGCCTCCAGGATATCCAGATATAGTCTGACCACCTCAGGAAGCACAAAATCAACGGCCCAACTTTCGATCCTGAGCTAGAATGCATGAGATAGACCCTGAGGAACCAGACTTTTCAATCCCTGATAACGGTCACAGCAAATGCCGCATACATTCATGATTGCAACACCATCGCTGGATGGCACGGTGAGGACCGCAACTGCCCTTGGATTTGTAGAAACCGCCTGCGCGATTCAGCGGCAAGGCGACAACGTAACTTTTGCCTTTCCCAGAACACCTCTGATAGCGTTCGCTAGAAACCAATGTGCTAAGAATGCCCTCCAATCTGGGGTCGATTACCTGTTGTTCTGGGATTCAGATGTCGCGGTCATTCAGCCTCGTGATTTCATTTACCTGCTCCGAGATCGATTGGAGGAGGCTGGAGCATGGGTGGCCGGCGGGCCTTATCGGTTCAAAAACCCTGATGCGGCGCCTGCGTGCCCTGTCGGTATGGATGTTAACGGGCAGATCCAATACATGGAACTTGAGTTTGGCAAGACCGTGGAAGTTGATCTTCTCCCCACTGGCCTGATGCTCATCCCTCGATGGGTGCTGGAGAAAGTGCCGCGTCCCTGGTTTCACGTGGAGGATGATCCCGAGACGTTGAACGTTACTCCTGAGGACTACTACTTCTGTCGCAAGGTCCGGCAGCTTGGTGGCAAGATCCTTTGTGCAGCGGAAATCTCCACCGTTCACTTCGGCAGCTACCCATACGGCTTTCCGCCCAGCGAAAGAGAACTGAAGGCGTTCGGCCCAGGGTAGCGCTTTCAGTTCGGAGTCGCGTACGCTCCCCATGCTGTAACGAATACCTGTTGCTTCAGTTACCGAAAAGGTACGTCAAGAGCGTCTTGCTCTCGCGGAAATCTGGAATGACGAGATCGGCGCCCGCGCCAACGAGCCGCTTCCGCTTCCACGCATCGGGCTTGCCGCTTCTGTTGCGTTCGTCCGAGGCGACGGCCACAGGTGTGCCGCCCGCTGCGCGGACATTTTCAATTTCAACATAGCCGTCTCCAAAACCGAGGAGCTGGGTGCCGTCGACATGGTTTTCTTCGAAGATTCGCTGGATGACCATTGCTTTCGAAAATGCCATCAAATCTGTCTGGGCCCCGTAAATTCCCCCCTCAAAATATTCTCTGAGGCCAAGCAGCGCCGCCTCCTCGAGAACGTAAATCTCATCGGTGCCGCTGGCGAGATAACATCGACATCCACGATTTACTAGATCCTTCAGAACATCAATGGATCCTGGAACAAGGAACTCTTCAGCGGGGCTTTCGCCGCTGGCCAGTGCGTCTCGCCGCCGGCTGATACGCGCCATCAGGCGTTCGTGATAAATCTGTTTGTATTCGAGAGGGTCTTTCGGCGTGCCCCCCCGCTTATTGATTTCCTCGCTCAGTTGGAGCATCTGGTAGAGGGTCTGCTTGCCTGTGAGTCGCATCACGAAATCCATGGCGATCTCTGATAGCTCCTCTTCCGTCTCTTCCGTTCCGGTAGCCAGAAGAAACTCCACCATCATCGGTACCATGACCTCAGGCCAACCTTCCCGAATCAAAGACAGGGTGCCGTCAAAATCGAAAAGGACGTGTCTGTAATTTCCGAAGTTCGCCGGAGCGCGGATGATTTCGATGGATGAACCAGGCAGAAACTCGCCTGAGATCGATGGGTCTTGAATCTGTTGATAGTCGGCTTCTTCGCCCAGGTTGGAGGACATGAGGAGAGTAAGTGTATTTCAGGTGAGTGAATTAAAGGAGGGCAGGCGAGTCAGGCTAAAGAAAGGAGCAGATGTCCGGCCAACATCCTCATTCGTTACGAATCGAAACTTTGAATGCCTTCCGATCATCCATGAGCTCGAATGCACGGTGCAGTTCACTGAGCGGCAGTTCGCAAGAGAGCAGTGGGCGCAACTTACCAGAATGAGCACTCAAAAGCTCCAAGGCCTGTTTCACGTATTGAGGGGTTGTGTGGAAAACTCCTGATAAGGCGACTTCGTTGTAGTGGATCGTTTCGGTGCTGACCGAGAATTTAGTGTCCCGCGGGCAGCCACCAAAAAGGTTCACTTTTCCTCCGGGCCGAGACATCTGGAGTGCCGCTTCCCACACTTGTGGCTTGCCGGTGCACTCGATGACCACATCCGCCCCCCGGCCGGAGTTTAAAATTCTTCGAATCTTATCCACGAGATGCTCTGTCTCTCTGTAATTGAGGCTCTGACTGGCACCGAAGGAACGGCCCGTTTCGAGTCGATGGCTGTGGCTGCCGATATGGATGACCTCCATTCCCCTCATTGAAAGGAGCCAGACGAACATCTGTCCAATGGCACCGTCGCCAATGACGACAACTTTATCGCCCACGATCATCGGGGTTCGCTCAACGCCGTGGACAACGCACGACAGAGGCTCCATGAGGCACGCTTCATCGAAGGGCAGATGATCGGGAAGCAGGTGGAGGTTCAGTGCAACGATTGGCTCGGGGACTTTGATGAACTCAGCGAATGCGCCGTTAAGAAAGAGCAGGTTTTCGCAGAGGCTGTACTGCGCTCGATTGCAGTAGAAGCATTCTCGGCATGGGGCAGAGTTGTGGCAGGCCACTCGCTGCCCGACTTTGAAATTTGTGCCTTCTCCAACCGCTTCAATGACCCCACTGAATTCGTGACCGAACAACGTCGGCGGTCTGAGCATTCGGGCATGGCCGCCACGGTGAAATACTTTGAGATCAGTGCCGCATGTGGCTGCAGACTCAATCCGGATGAGGACTTCGCCTTCCCCGGGGCTCGGCACTTCCACCGCTTCGATCCGCACATCTTCCTTGCCGTAAAGAACGGCGCTTCGCATCTTTGTTTTCATGGGCGGAGAAGAATTTTCATCGTGCGCTCGTCGGGGTTCGTGGCCTTTTCCACGGCCAGAGGCATCTGATCTAAACTGAATTCATCGGAGATAAGATCTGTCACCTCAATCGACCGGCTGAAAATCAGATCGGCAGAGAGAGCCTGAAGTTTGAAAGAAGAGCTGTAGCTGCCGTGAAGTGAAATCTCACTCCGATAGAGAAAATTCGGGCTGAGTGGCAGTGTGGTCTCATTCGGGAATTCAGCAAAGAAAAGAATACGGCCTCCTTTCCGAACTGCCGCAAAGGCAAATTCGGCGGCCTTCAGATTTGGAACGGCGAGTATCGCCGCGTCGGCGCCCATCCCGCTCGTGGCATCGATAATGTCTTGGATTGCGTTCTTGTGCGTTGGATTCACCGCCAGCTCGGCGCCCACCTCGATGGCCCGTTCACGCCGGCTGTCCATCAATTCACTCACAACAGGCGTCGTCCCAAAGGAGCGGAGCAGCTTTACAAAAAGCAATCCCATGGGCCCCGCTCCAAGGACCAGGACCTTTTCGCCGGAATCAATCTTGATTTTCTCCATGGCTTTCAGGCAGCAGTTGACCGGTTCGATAAATGTGGCCGTTTCAAAACTTATGTCATCGGGCAAAGGTATGATGCCGTGGTTTACGATGTGTTCGGGCACGCAGATGTATTCCGAATAACCTCCTCCGCTCGGGACAAAGCCCGCGGTTGTAGTGATTTCCCTGTAGGTATCACACATGGAAAAACATTCGTTCCTGCAATGGGCGCAGTCGAGGCAGGGGATGTGATGCATGACAGCCACCCGATCGCCCATGGCAAAGTTGGTGACGCCTTCGCCGACCCTGGCCACTACGCCGGCCATTTCATGTCCAAATATTCGCGGCGGCTCACAGATCGGGTAGAGGATCTTCTTGATGTCGGACTGGCAGAGCCCGCATGCCTGGATATTGACGAGCACTTCGCTGGGGCCTGTTTCAGGGATGGGGACGTCTTCGCAGCGGATTTGATTTACACCTCGGTATACGGCGGCTTTCATGGGCGGAATTTCTGTGGCGAGGTCCGAATGGCAGAAACTTGACAGATTATTTGGGAAAGGGGAGGGAACAGCAATACAATGCCCCTCGCACCGGGATACAATCGGGACAGACTGGCATGGCATTCCGATAAACGAGACTCGATTTTAGAATACAGATAAGCAAATGATGCGGATGAAGATGAAAACACGAAGTGGCCTGACTTTGATTGAGATTATGATCGTCCTTTCCGTGGTTTCGGTAATAGCGATCCTGGCTATCCCTAACGTGCTTCGTTCGCGGTTGTCGGCCAATGAGACAATGGCCATTAACACTCTGAAATACCTGTCCATGATGCAGGAAGAATTTCAACAGGCCCTTGAGCACAACGTGGATAATGACGACGTGGGTGAATACGGTACCTTTGCCATGTTGAGCGGAGCGAAGCCTACTTCCAACGGAGAGATGAAAGAGCCTTATCTGGATGCAAGGTTTCAGCAGGAGACGGACGGAGTGGTCGAGGTATCCGGTTACAGGTTCAAGTTGTTTCTGCCGGACAAAGAGCGAATGGTGCAGGGGCGGCTGTCGCGTGTCACAGACGAGAAGGAGGTTTTCTGGTGCGCATTCGCCTGGCCCGGCAAGCCAGGTGAAAGTGGGGAACGGGTATTCTTCATCAACCAGAGCAATCTCATATTTTCAAAGAATTTTAAAGAGGTTGAATTGCCGGTGATGAAGACTGGCATTGCGTATACGGGCGAGCCGTTGAGCGGGGATATCGACGTCGCTAATTGGGTATTTGTGCGGTAGTCAGACACAGTTCACGGTCAAGGGTGGCGACACTCATCATGGCCAGAGTAATCACATGAAATTCAGACAACTGTCCATACTCGCCATCCTGGCGACCCCGGGAATCGTTGCCGAATCGCCCTTCGCCCAAATCCTCAGCCATCAGATGGAGGTTACGATCGAGCCCTCGCAAAGCTCGCTGGCGGTGGTGGATAACGTATTAATTCGGACGGTCCGACGTGCGGAAAAATATCGCTTTTATCTCAGCCCGAATTTGGAGGTCTCCAATATTTTGATGGATGAGAAGGGCGTCTCGTTCCAGCGCGTCCAGGAAAACGGTGAATCCCTTCTGGAGGTGCAAGTTGGCCGTCAGAAAAGAAGAGATGTCGAGCTTGTCTGGATCTACTCGGGGGACATTAAGGCCCCGGTGAAGGGCGAAGGAAGCCTGAGTTTCGTCCGGGGCGAGGAGAGCGAGGGCCGCATCACTGAGGAGGGCGTCTACCTGGCGCCGCAGTCAGGCTGGTATCCGGACCACCCTGAGTCGCTGGCAAGCTTCGATTTGAAAGTCTCACTTCCTGAGCCGTTCGTTGCTGTGTCGCAGGGCCGGCTGGCTGAGCGGCGCGCGGCTGATGGACGTGAAATATCGGTCTGGGAAGCAACAGCCGAAGCGGATGGTCTGGTGCTGGTGGCAAATAAATTCAAAAGTTCCGGCCGGAAACTGGATGGCATCGACGTCTCGGCATTCTTCCTTGAAGAAGACATTGATAAGGCCGGGATGTTCCTTGACGCAGCGTCGAAATACATCGCCACGTACTCCGGACTCCTGGGGTCGTATCCATACACCAGATTCGACATCGTTCAGAATTTCTTCTCGACCGGGCATGGCATGCCGGCATTCACTCTGCTTGGCCCTTATGTCATCAAGCGCGGTCAAGCATCGCTCATGCCGGGTTATCTGGATCATGAGATTGTGCACTGCTGGTGGGGCAACTATGTGTTCGTGTCGTTGGATAAGGGCAACTGGTGCGAGGCGTTGACCTCTTACTGGACGAATTACTACCAGCGCGAACTCGCCGGCGACGCGGCAGGAGCCGCGGAATACCGAAAGCTGGCGAGCCTTAAATATGCCGTCCATGTTTCAGCGGAACAGGATTATCCATTGCGCCAGTTTCGAACGAAAAGAAACGCCGCCGACGGTGAGATCGGTTACGGCAAAGGCTCGATGTTTTTTCATGTTCTGCGGAGGCGGGTCGGAGACGAAGGATTTCAGGCCGGTATGAAGCGACTCGTGCGAGAGTTTGGCGGCCGGCGCGCAAGTTGGGATGACATCCGTCAGGCGGTCGAAAAAGAATCGGGTCTTCGGCTTTCGGGGCTGTTCGATTCGTGGCTCGACGCCAAAGGCGCGCCGGATTTTGGATTTGGGAAAATCGAGTTGAGGGAGAAGTCCGGCAGGTACCGAATCAAGGGAAATCTCTTGAGGAAGGCGGGCGGGCAGGAAGCTGACGTTCCAGTGGTGCTTACAACGGTGAGTGGCAAAGAGGAAGCAAGCGTTCGACTGGGCAAGGGCTCCGCGATGTTTGGGTTTGAAACGGACTCGCTTCCGTTGCACGTGGAAATCGATCCTGAGTTCCACGTTTTTAAGACGATTCCGGAAAAAGAAAGAGCGCCCTGCCTGAACATTCTCTTAAGCCAGCAGCCCACTCTTGTGGTCGATACCTCAAATAAACAAAGCCCGTATTTCCAGCTTGCCTCCATGTTGACGCAGCAGGGCGGAAAACAGCCATTGAAAATAGTGGACTTCGATGATGCAGATCTTGATGTAGGCTCGCTCCTCTTGCTCGGTGAAACAAAGCAAGTCTCTAAACTGGTTGGAAGGGCATCCGGAACGAGCAAGCCCAATGCGCGTGCCCCGTCGGGGACTGACCTGGAGTTTATTGCCGGCACCTTTACTGTCGGGGGCAAGGCATTCGAGGAAAACTCCGCGCTCCTTTCCGTCTGGCGAAATCCGCTGAATCAAAATGCCCTGGTTGGATGCTATACCGGGCAATCTGACGATTCCGTCGCTCGCTTCCGCTATGTCTTCTATTACGGATGGGACAGCTATGTCGTCTTTCAGGACGGCAGGCCAATCCTGCGCGGCAATTTCGAGACGGAAGCAAACTCGCGCCGCCAATCATTCGCCAGCGCACTATCCGGTTCGTTCGACTCGCAATCGATCATGACAACCGTCGAGATGCTGGCTGGCAGAAATCGATTTCCGGATACCTCGGATTCACGTCTTCTTCGCACGTATCTGGGGGCAAAGCTGGCATCCTCCGGCCTCTCCGGCATCGATGGCGTCCACAGCCATGATTTCACGGTCAAGCTGGCAACTCTTCAAGAGCAGGAAGCTGAGTGGAAAAAGAAACGGCCAGACTTTCCCGGCTTCCTGAAGTCGAACTTTTCGGCCGATTCACCGGCCCAAACTTTTATTCGACCGCCAGACATTACCGGCACAAACCTCTTTGGCCTGCTGAGAGCCGAACACCAGGAGGCGGATGATAAGGTCATCGTTCTCGGCGCACATTATGACAGCCTTGGGATGGATGATGCCGGCCGGTTCTATCCGGGTGCAGACGACAACGCGTCCGGGGTCGCCGCCCTGTTGGCCATTGCAGAAGCATTATCGAAACAGCGGGCACAGTTGCGTCATTCCGTGCTTTTTGTGCTCTTTGACTTCGAAGAATGGGGTCAACTCGGGTCAAAGCATTTTGTGAAAAATTCCCCGGTGCCGGTGCGGAGCATGGCAGGCATGCTTAATTTGGACGCCATCGGGGCTGGGCCGAGAGGCAAGGCCTACCTGATTGGCAGTTCCTATTACCCTGGGTTTGCCGCAGCTACCAGGTCTTTTTTGAAGGGACTGGGCATCCAGGAGGGTAAGAACATTGACAAATTCGCTTATTCGGGCAGTGACCATTTTCCGTTCCACGAGGCAGGTGTCCCCGCGTTGGATTTTTGGGCAGGCTCATACGGAACCATGAACACACTCCTGGATGTGATAAAAGACGTCAACCCTGACCATCTCCACGACATGACGCGTTTGGGCTATCTGACCATGCTGAATCTTGCCACAAGACGAAACCTTGACCTGAGTTCCCCGTCCAAGAAATAACATTCCATGAAAGCATTTGCCCTTCTAATCTTTGCACTCTCGACGCTCTCCGCCCAGGAGGAGACGGAGGTGGCCTTCAGGACCCCTGATGGCGGAAAGATCGCCGGAGTTGTGCAGGGGAAAAGCGCTCACGGGCTGGTGCTCGTGCCGCCAAGCCTTAACGGTCGGGAATTCTGGTCAGATTTGGCAGGCAAGTTCGTTAACCAGGGCTTTATGACCATTACTTATGATCCCCGCGGCCGCAACGAATCCACTCCGGGGAAGGACGCGGCCGCGTATGAAATGGATGTTCTTGGCGCGGCCGCCCAGCTCAAGAAGCTCGGTGCCCGAAAAGTGACAGTTGTCGGTTCTGGTAACAGTTGCCGCCCAGCCATCGATGCCGTTGCAGGAGATAAATCCCGAAAAATCACTCAACTCGTTGTTCTCTCCCCCGGCCCCATGACGAATGTGGACAAGATAAAGGTGGACACCCTGATCATGGGCTCACTCCGCGAAAAGTTCGCGAGTTATTCAGATCGTCTTTATGAAAGCCTCACGGAAATGAAAATTGATGTTCAATTCGATTCGTTTATCAGCGACATCCATGGAAAGGATATCATCGATGGCGAACGCGGTGAGCGTGCTCTGAATCTGCTGGTCAATTTCCTTCAGAAAGGCCCACGCAAGGGCATGCAGAGGCATCGCCGCTGATATCCCAAGTTTGTGCTCTGCGGATCATCTGCTTAAATTTTCGTCCCCCAATAATTCATTTCAAGGAAGCAGAAAATGGCTACTAGAACTCGCCGTACAGCGGTACGCAAGAAGAAATTAAATCTCGGCCCTATCGTCTTTACCATTGTAGCAATGGGGTTCGGTGGTGGTGGCTCATACTTCTTTATTACCAAGCACAAAGAGAACAAAGCTCAAATTCTTCGTGAGAATGAAGAAATAAAGCGAAAAAATGAAGAACAGAGGGCAATACTCCAGAAGCGTGAAGAAGACCGCACCGCAAGGCTGGAAGCAGCCCGCGCAGAGAGAGAGCAAAAGAAGAAGGAGTTGGAAGAGGCCAAGGCAGGCTCTGCACGCAGGAAACAAGAAATGGTCGCGGTTGACGGTGTCAAGGCTGCACTTCCTGATTTGATGGCAGACGCGCAATATGAAAGGGCATTGGCCATGCTGGCAGATGCCCGCAAGAATGACCTCACAGAAGAAACCAAGGCAGCCATAGACAATCTGAAGCAGCAAGTTGCAGAAAAGGCACGGGACGAGTTCATGGGCATTAAAGATCAGGCCCAGGGCCTAGCAGATGCGGGCGATGTAGCCGGGGCGGTAAAAATGTTGGAGGGCGCTGGCCGATTTGGCTTGAGCGACATCTCACAAGAGGCCAGTCAACTCATCAAGAAGCTCAATTCCAATGCTGAATCTGAGGAGCCGGACAGCATCAGCCCCCAGATCGCGGCCTTTAAAATGATTCAATCTGAATTGGCATCACCTTTGAGAGATTCGGATTATGATCGGGCGGAAGTTCTCGTGGACAGGTTGGCCGGCCAGGTCAGCAACAAGCCATTCAAGGAAACTCTCGAATCTATGAAAGGCGACTTCGCCTTAGTTACGGGCTTATGGGCTGAGTTTTTGAAAACGATGGCCGCCAGCCCAGGCAAAGAGGTGCAATTCGGGATTGTAGCTGGCAAAGTCGTCAAAGCGGAGGAGGGACTGTTGGTCGTTGACAACAAAGGCAACCAGGAATCCCTCACCCTCAAGGATATGCAGCCCAAGTGGATCGAGATGCACCTCGATCTCCAACCGGGAGCAGACGATGAAAAATGGTACGCCGTTGCCCTGTTTAATCTCCATAAAGGACGCGACACCACAGCGCGCCCCATCTTCAGCCGAATCTCTGACGTCTATCCTAAAGCGAAGGGCAAACTCGAATGGATGGACTGGGAAGAGGAGGTCAAGGTTAAGGATCTGGTTGAAGAGGTAAAAGAATCTGCCCAGAGCGGAAGCCACAGTACCGTCATCAACAAGGTGGCAGAAATCAAGAAAAGCTACGCCAACACCCGTTACTATAAGGAACAGGAGGCAAAACTTGCCAGCCTTGAAGAAAAGTCAGCAGCCGAGCGGGAACAGGCCAAGGGCAAGGTTGGAGACCGGCTTGAGGTGCTTGAGAATGCTTATGCGAAGGCCAAGGAAGATTTGGATGCATGGTTCGAAAACACGAAGACTGAAATCGAGGATAGGAAGGAACAGGCTCTGACAGACCCCGTCGCATATAGAAAATACACTTCTTCAAGCAGTATCTACTACAGTTCGTCGAGTACTTCTGTCGGGGGACGTACCTATTATGGCGGGTATGGCTATTACATTTACTCGTCCCCAACGAGCAAAGAGACCAACCTGCAGGCTATAGATGACATCCTCAATATGAAGCAGTCTTACCGTACCCCATATACCGAGACGCAAAAGAAGAAACTGGAGCAAGAATCAAAACGACTCACCAAAGAGATCCAGATCGCCAAGATTGAGTTCGCGACGAACGCATCGAAACTCAAAATTTTGATTCGTAAGAAGCAAGACCATCTGAAGAACATCAGCATTCGTATTGGCAGACAGCTCAGGAATGGTGAAGAGCTGAGTGATGACGATATCGCAAATGCGTTCAAATAATGCCTCCTCAATGCTCGGACAGCGGCTGCGGGGTAGCCTAACGCGGCCTTTGGTCGCGACCAGACCTTGGAACGGAGGCGAGACGCTTCCACTCTCAGAAAAATTCTCGGCGTTACGCGGCGAGGTTACGAAGTAAGACTCTAAAGTTTTCTGCGAACTTTCGAGAATAGAGGTCTAAAAGGCTCCAGTTTTCTTGGCCCAGGAATTTGCCCTCAATGGCCGTCGCAGCGCTCAATAACATCCCTACATTCAACAACTTCGCGGCTTTCCTGGCCCAGGGCTCGGGAACTCCGGCAATAAGCTCCGATGTCTTTCGGCAGGCAGTCCAGTCTCAGGATACGTCCCAGAGTTCGAGATCCTTCGCCGGTGCGCAGACAACAAACTCGTTCACCGCCGACGCGGATTTGACCCAAAATGCCACTGCAGACAATAGCAAAGACATCACCATCAACGCAGCATCCGGCACCGGCACAAACACCAATTTTGAGCAGCCAAGGCACACAGGCATCATCCTCGGTGGGCCCATCAGCGGCAGCGCCATCAGTACCTTTCTCCAGGATCAGGGCGGTAACCAGGATTCATTCGCCAATCAAAGTGACGCTCAAGGGAATCCGAGCCAGGCCGGGAATTTGCTCGACCTCGCCGAGCAGCTCAACTCCACCTTAAATTCCAACAGCAACACCACCGTAAACGCACCGACCACCTTTACCGGCGATCAACCTCAGGTCACCTTCGTGCTTCAAGGATCGGACACAAACCCCAGGCTGGAGAGCCTCCTCGCTGAGGAAGAAGAGGAAGTCCCAAAGAACGTGTTCGGCAGGCTTTCACTTCCGGCACTGGTGTCTTCGTCGCCCCTTGCATCACCGGCATCCGGATTGTCAGTATTTACACCTTTCTCGGCTGGAATCAGGGCCGCTCCGCTCAACCCAGTCTTCGGTCTCCCCGCTTTCATACCGCAGTTCGGCGGTATAACCGGGCAGCCTTTCTCAAATTTCGCGCCGAATCTGCTGAACGTATTTGCCTGAGTCCGGGCGAGCGCACGTGAAGCTGGCCAGGTCGAGCGCAGAAAGTCGATTCCCGTACGACTGTCTGATCCCCTCCAGGCCGATGCCGCTGCAAGGCGAGATTCCTCACCATTTCCTGCTGGGCCGTCGTGAATCTGTCCGTTACCTTGTTCGGGACGAATCGAATTCTCAGCGAATATCTCGAATGGCAGAGTCTGAATATGAAATCGGCGGCCCCCTGGCAGGTCTGAAGCTCCCGTTGTTTTCCACTCAGCATGGTGAAGAGCCCGGTTTTCCCGGTTGCCTGCCTGGAACGAAATACTCATCCCAAAATCAATATCCTGAGTACGAGCTGTATCCCGGCTCAGTCGAGCACTGGCGGACCAACATGGCTCGAATGCATCCCAACCGCACTCTTTATGACCGTCAGAGCCAGATAAGGAATTGGGTCGCACCGGAAATCCCTGGCGTCAGGAATGAGCAAATTGATGAATATGCAGCTCCGGTCTATTGGAATCAGGAATGGATTCTTCAGTATTTCGTCGCTCCTGATATCCCCAATGAACCTGGGCCCAAGAGGGATGAAGGAGCTGACAAATCGCTGGCCTGCCTTGCAGATAACACGGGTAAGAAACTAGGTCCAGTACCCGTCATTAGAATGCGTGCCGGCGAGCCCGGGTTGGTGCTCGACCTCGGGGAACTGGCTGTAGGTTTGTATGTCGTCCGACTCATCGGGGTGGTCGCCACGGAAGACATCCATCCTTTTCGGAAGCCGCTCTTCCTTGAAGCAGAAATCAATGATCAGCCCGGTGGCCAATGCAGCCTCTACAATCAGCGTCTTGGCTATTGCGATGAGTTTTATGACGTGGCCGATATCTACTTTCGAGCTGAAGAGCAGCGTTCCTATGAGCTAAGCCTGCGACTTGGAGAGGGCAGTGAGGTAGACCTGCTTCTGCACAACATCTCGTTGGATGACGTGCTGGCGGGGACGGTGCGTCGGCCACTGAAGGAACGAACGCTCCACCCTGGCGGGCCCAAATTATCGAAAGCTGTCGGAAACAAGACAAGATCCGACCGAGATCGTGAAGTCTGGCACGGTTTCCCGGCATTGAATTTCCAGGCCGGTCATTTCGATGCTGGTGGACCCAACGGCATACCGGGTGTCGAACCCGGAACCGGCGGGATGACTCGTGAAGAAATCGAAAACCAGTTTGGCGTCTGGAAACACTCTGAAGATCTGAGTCTGTTGATGGTCAACGAGAAACTTGGCCTCCGGTACTCAATGGAGGACTTCTGCCATCGCCGGCCTCTTCCCGAACCATATCCGTTCCAGGACGAAGGCGCCGGCCTTATCTTTCCCTCCGGCCAATCTTCCAATCGAGGTCGAGTCTGGGCCCCGATTGGTGGGGCCCTCATCAGACGAATCGGAAATTACTACAGAGATTTCCAAGCCGCGGCTGATGCGTTCCATGAAAACGGCGACACCACGAACGCTCATGAGGGCGCTCTCAAGCTGATCCGTTTCGCCTACTCTTTCCCTACGCTCGAAGATAACAACATGCTCACGTGCGTGGTCCATAATCCGGGCAGTTACGGACGTGCCGACCGCTGCCGGAGGAGAGAAACTGGAGGCGCGCAGTTCCTCGGACATTTCGCGTTTCACTTCTCGCTCGCCCCAATTTACGACAAATTCTTCTCCTTCATTCAGAACAACGAAGAACTCGCGGAATCCGTGGGCCGTTTCATCCCGTGGGTAGAAACGTCGCAGGATGTCATTGAGTTGCTCGACACCTATCTCTTGCAGATGCTGGCCAAACGGTTCATGCGTTATCACTACACCGGGGATGGACGCGAGCCTGAATACCTGGCGGAGATCGCGGCCATCATCGGTGATGCAGAAGTCGCTCAGCCTATGATGGAATGGCTGTTCCACCGGACTTTTTACTATCCGCGTCCGCTGGCCGGCATTCAGGACTATATGGTCACTGCGACGGATCGAGATGGCCGGGGCACGATAGCCTCCTCTTCATACGTCTTTGGTGACAGTTGGACCGCCAAGATGGCCGAAGGGGTGGATGTCTACGTGAAGAATGGCGGAAATCCCAAATACGACCTCCACGATCTAAAACGTTTCCCAAAGATCCTGTCGTCCCTCTACTTTCCAATTCGCAGCCGCACTGCCGGAATGTGGACGATGCGTATGGGAAACGTCTCCGGCCCTGATAAGGATTACCAGAAAGGTTTTCAGTATCTCTGGGACGAAAGGGCTGCTAGTGGTTGGCGATGGACTCATGACCCGGCCTTCGCCTTCGCCCTGTTCCACTATGGCAGCAGGGAAGGGTGGTCAGACGAAGAATGGAATGAAATTGAAGAAGCATCGAAAAGCATTCGCCGAGCGCCCTGGATGGAGAATCGTTCCAGAGTCCTGCCCGGCTACGCCGCATTTCTTGAATCCGGACTCCAGCACGATGATTCCCGATTTCGCCGCTCGGTGATGCTCCGCGTGGGAACCGGTACTGGACACGCGCACAACGATACGCTCGACTTGCAGATTCATGCGCATGGCGTTCCCATGACCATGAACGCTGGGCAGAGACCGGGTTACTCCACGCCAGGCGACAAGCACACGCGGGTTCACAACACCGTGGAGGTGGACGGAACGGACTGGATGTCTATCCACACCGCGGAAGTGAATCAGTGGGACCATCTCGGCGGCACGAATTCCTGGATTTCAACCATGGCCGATGGCGATGGCACACGCTACATGCGTGCAATCGTTGCCAGTAATCCGCTGTGCAAGACAGCACAGCGTCAGGTCATGCTCATTGACGTTGATGAAGGCGAGGGTTCGCAGGAACTCGGCCCGAAGTGTTGGGGACCAAAACCGGAAGGGCTGCCCGAGAATATCGTTACTCCAAACTCTTACGTCGTGGATGTATTCAGGGTCTCCGGTGGCAGCACTCATACATATTGTTTTCACTCACACATCGCCGATCCTGACCCGGACAACCCGCAGCCGAGAACAAACCTGGAGGGCATTCAAAGGCTGAGCGACCACCCGATCCAGGGAATTCCGAATATCTCCGGCGATCTTGCCATCGCGGCAGAGTATCTGACGGAATTCTCCGGGGAACGTTATTTCGCCAGAGCCCCTCTAAATCTCGAGGCGACGTTTGCTCTTCAGAAGGATCGCAAATGCACAGGCTCTGGTAGCAGGTTTCAATTGGCCGGAACCGAGTCGTATCTCCTCGGTTGCGCCTACAGCCCTGCGTTGCCAGACAAGTTCACCAGGCTCCACATGCCCGGTGTGAAAAACCAACTCGTCATGCGTGGCGACCTGAACTGCACCCAATGGGACTATCGCATCCCCAACATTTTTGTGCAGCGTCATGGACATAATCTGGAAAGCGCATTCGTCGCAGTAATCGAGCCCTTCGCTGGCAAGCCGTTCATCGAGTCGGTCGAGCGACTTCAGATAGACGATTCTGATACCTCGGCGAAGCAGCCGATAGCGGTACGAGTGGTCACGACAAACGGGCAGGTGGACATCTGTTATGCCAGTGAATGCCCGGAGAAGCTCAGTGAATTCGGTGACATCAAGGTGGCCGCGGAGACAGCCTTTTATTCGGTGGATGAAAACGGTCTGAATCGGCTCTCGCTTGTGGGAGCGGCCGAGTTCGAGAGTCCTCAGATACGAATTAAAGTTCCTCGTCCGGAGCGACGTGGTCGAATCATCAAGGTCGATCATTCGCAGCAATCGATTTGGATAGACCAAGTGTGGCCGGCCAGTGAGAGAGAACAACTTGTAGAAGTTATCACACAGCCAGCGGACGATCCCAAAGCCTGGAAAACAGGCTTTACTGTCACTTCGATCCAGCCGGAGCAGAACTGCACCAGGATCACATTCCTTCGAAGCGCGGGAAACTACCGTTCTCAAATTTTAGACGTCAATCCTGACCTCCATGAGGTAACAGCCGGACTCCACCTGCCTGAAGGATGTGGCGATTTTTGCCGAGGCTGGACAGCCACCAACGAAGCAGGTGATCGCCTATGGCGCGTAAAGTCCGTCATCGACTGCACGTTCACCCTGGACGGAGGCCCGCTCAGCAGGGAACTGTTTCAACCGGAAAATGTTCTTCGACTCTGGGAATACGGATTGGGCGATGAAATCAGGCAAAGCGTGCACATCGGCTTGGTAAGGTTGCCATCGGGTGCATTTGAATTGAGAGGGGAGGCCGGTATAGAAATTCAGTTTGCCGGACACGAACGTCGGGATATATCTGCGGAAGAACTAAGCGGGAAGGGAGCGAGTTTGAAGATTGTGCCTGTGGCTCTGGAATAATTGTGTACCAAGCTCGAAATTTCCTCACCGTTTGATCACAAAAAATACTTTCAGTTAGAAACTCATGACAAATGCAATGGATCCAGTCCCAGCAAAATTGAAAAAATATGTCGGTCTCCGTCCACCGGTCCCAGACCAGTCACACCGGGCGCGTATCATGGCGTTTACCCTCTTGACCGAATGCCTTGCAGCGCCGAACACCCCATTTCGGGCCATGGCCGCCAACGGACTTTACTTATGCAACGAAACCGAAGCCTACATATATGACCGACACGGATTCATAAATGAGGCATATGTCAAGGGCTCCCGGCCGATCCAGGAGGCGTGGGTCAACGAGGTGGTAAGTGATGGTATGTCGGATCGTGAGAAGGCCATTGCCCTGAACAGGTGCATACCTGCAATGCGGGAAAAATATGGAAAAGTGCCGGTGTTTCTGTACGGCGAGTCGGATGAACAGACTGTTCTAAAAGGCGGAGGCCATTGCTCTTGCCGGTCACGGCTGCTTACCTCCTTCTGCCAGATTGCGGGCCTGCAGGCGCGGCCAGTGATGTTCTGGACGGTGCCCGATCCCGAGGATCCAGCAAAGATTCTTGGAGGTCACACTGTTGCAGAGATTTTCGTCGATGGGAGCTGGGCATTCTTTGACCCTATGCCAGCTATCTATTGTCAGAAACCAGACGGATCCCTCGCCAGCATCCGAGACATCAGGGAGGACCCGAGCCTTATTACCTCAATGTCCGATGCTGTGCTGAAAGAGATGAAACACTCTGCAGTGCCGAGAGACGGGATGGAACCATTCGATTACATGGCATGGCGGTTTTTTCAAAAAATTGTTCCCACCTGCTTTTCGGTTCATCACGTCAATGGCGACTATCGCGAACGTTGGAACTATGCGACCAGCGAGTTCAAAGGGAAGCTCAATCATGATTATGAACTCTACCAGCGAGTGCTGGGTGAGATGGCCTCGAAGAATGAAATCACCGACGAAGTTTACTCAATGGGCGCTGTTGAATTTCGGGATTTCAAGGGCCTGTCCGAGGCACAGATGGATGTGCCCGAAGATTGGTAGGTATGCCTCTTTTATGGCTTCGCATGCCCCATGCCTTATTCGGAGTCTGCATTAGCATGGAGCTTTAATTCAGTAGAACGGGCAAGAAAAAGGATAGCTCCTCCTCCGAGAATACATGCGGCGGTGTCACAATAAAATGGAAATGGTGGGAGCCAAAGCCTGAGACCGCGAATGAGCAGAATGAGCCCCTCAACAAGCATGAAGCCGCCGAATCGGGGATTCTGTACGAAATCTACAGGGCCAAATGGTATGCACCAAATACCAACACCCCTGGTCCTTGTCTTCGTCTCCGACCTATTCTTTGTCCTCGTCAGTACGCGCACACGACGAAAAAGTCAGCCGTTGAACCTTCCAAATCTTATTGATTTCTGACCCGGCGTTGATACATTGCCGAGCCCCCGATGGGTCTCAACCGGGGAGTGGCTCGACAGCCAGGTTTTGAAATGTTCACACGTTTATCCGGAGGGATTGCTATGTCCGCCATATTAGTGGGTGAAGCCCTTGTAGGCGAAGGAAATGAGATTGCTCATATTGATCTGCTTATCGGCCCTAAGAACGGCCCGGTCGGCGCTGCGTTCGCAAGCGCACTCGCCAGCCAGACTGCTGGGCACTCCAATCTGCTTGCTGTGCTTGAGCCGAATCTCATCTGCAAGCCAGCAACAGTCATGATCACCAAGGTCACCATCAAGGGCGCCAAGCAGGCCGTCCAGATGTTCGGCCCGGCTCAGTTTGCAGTCGCCAAGGCTGTTGCTGACAGTGTAGCCGATGGAGTGATTCCAGAGGACAAGGCCGAAGAGTGGGTCATTGTCTGTGGTGTCTTCATTCATTGGGAAGCCGAAGATGATGGAAAGATTTTCCAGTACAACTACGAAGCCACCAAGCAGGCCATCGCTAGCGCAGTGAAAGGTAAGCCGACTATCGGCGAAATCACCGCCAAGAAAGACGGGGCAAAGCACCCATTCTCTGGTCAGTAGTCGTCCGCAAATCAACAAAAGCCCCGCAGCTCGTAATCGAGCTCGCGGGGCTTTTTTTATGGTTAATGGTTGATCGATGATGGTTGACGGAATAGAGCGCATCAACCATTCGCCATCTCTTCTCTACTTTTCACCCTTTGCAGAGATCACAACGTCCGCCGGACTGATAGCGCATCGAAACCCGATATGTGGGCCGAAGCCGGAGGCTTCGGCGTGCTGGCGGAAGGCGCAGCGGGCGTAGGTATCGAAGCTCTTCCATGAGCCGCCTTTGAGGACTGCCACCTTGTTGCCCTTCTTGAGTTGTTCAGGATCGAGGTCGCTCGTCCATTCGAATACGTTGCCGGCCATATCGAGGCATCCATACGGACTCTTGGCGGCAGGATAACTGTTGACCGGGGTGGTGTCTGCGAATTTTTCTTTGCCCCAGACGCGGACGTTCGATTTGCCGAAGTCAAACTCGTCACCCCACGGCCAGAGGCGTCCATCAGTACCGCGGGCGGCCTTTTCAAATTCGGCTTCGGTGGGGAGGCGTTTGCCTTTCCACTTTGCGAATTCCTGGGCGTCATGCCAAGTGATGAAGGTGACCGGATGCTCAGCTTTGCCGGGCGGGTAGGTGCCATCGGCCCAGTGGCGAAGGAACCACATCTTCTGATACCGATTGCCCTGCGCACGATAGCCGGTGGCGTCCAGAAATTCTTTGAACTGTTTGTTGGTAACAGGATGGATGTCGACGAAGAAATCGTCGACCTGAACCTGCCGTTCGGGTTGTTCGCCTTCATAGACAAATGCTCCGCCGTACCGCTCTCCGGCTTTTTTTACCTGCTCCTCGGAACTGCCCATGGTAAATGGGCCGGCAGGGACAAGAACCATACCTTCCGGGGCTGAAGTGAGGCCTGACCTCTGGGTGGATTCTGGCGCGTCTTCTGCAGAAAGACAGACGACCAATGAAAGCGAACACCATAATGTCAAGGAAATTGGTCGGTGCATGAGACGCGGGATTGGAGTTTCAGGATTCAATACTCAGGATTCAGGCAGCAGGATAAAATTTGCTCGAACTCAGCGCATTCTTTCCCCGGGGTCAGGAACACGAATTCCGGTGCTGTAGTGCAGCATCGTTCAACCTTGTTTTTCAGAACGACTCACTCATGCAAGTGATTGAATCCTGAATCCGCCGCAGCGGCTAATTGCGAATCAGCAGATTAGAAAAAACATCCCACTTCCCTCAGTCCCTATACCCCGCGGCCTGGAGTCTTTCCAGGCGGAATTTGGCCATATCGCCCCAGTGTTTCAGTTCACCGGATTCGAGTTTTTCGTAATGTGTAATGGCTTCTTTGATGTTGCCTTGGATTTCAAGCGCGTATGCCAGACCGAACTGTGCTATTTCTTTGAGGTATTCGCCCACGTATTCTGATTCGGAAGTGAGGACAGTTCGGTATTCGGAGATCGCTTTATCCCAATCTTTCTGATCCGCGTATTGCTGGGCCAGCAGGATGCCTGAACGCTTTGTGATCGGGTGGCGAGGGAATCCTTCCTTGAGCTGTTCGAGGGCTGAGATAGCCTTTGCGCGTGCCTCGGCTTTCTCTTTCTCTGTCTTGGCATCAGAGAATTTGCTGAGCGAGTATTCGGCCCAGTAGTAGAGTATCCATGGCTCTGTCTGGCTGCCTTTGTAGAGGGTGACCAACCGTCCGAAGTCAGCCTCTTCGCCATCTGCAACCTTGTTCTTTTCGGCTTCGAGCTCGTTCCACGCCTGGCTGGTTTTGCTCTGTTCCGAAGCCTGCATTCCTGCAATACCCAATAAAATGACGAACAGAATTCCTGCTCCGCCGAGGATGGGGTATTTGTAAGGCGTAAGTTCGTCCTTAGCCTTGACAAACCATGTCATCACATTGTCTACGAACTGGTCGTGTTTGAGTTCCTGTTTTCGCTTGGCTTTCACCGGTTCTGTCCTGTCAATTCTGAGTGGGCCCTTGATTCGCCAAGTGGCCGCAGGCGAGGGCCGGATAGCTTAGCCGCAGGTTCCTGACTCACAACCTGACTCAGAATACATGAATGGTGAGCTCGGTTTTCCTGCCATCAGGCATGAGGATGATCCGAAGCTTGTTGTTTGTGGCCTGGTCTGTCTTGGAGAAATCCAGGGTTTTTCTATGGAGGCCCATGATGTTGTTGAGCTTCCAACCGTTGGTGGCCATATGGTCACGATAGAAACTTGTTACTGAAGGGACGTTCGCCTTTCCCAGGTAATAAAACTGTGCCACACGGTATTTCGCGCCGGTTTCTGTGAATGATATGTTCACATAGGACTGGCGAGGGTCATACACGAATCCTTCGGGTACAAGGATATCGGGAAAATCGGCCAGTTCGGGCGTCTCGGACTCAAGCGCTGCGAGGTTTTCTATTTTTTCTGGCGCGTCCTTATTCCAACCAGCGTCCCCTTTAGCCGGATCATAAGTGGACTTTCCACCGACAGAAGGAGTCCAGCATCCGGTGATCAGAGCCGCAAGAACCGTAAAAGAAGCAGTGAAGGTGAGCGCATGCAGTCGGTTTGCAGAAATCCTTAAACGAAACATGGACTTCCCCTTTAGAAGGAGTGAATGAGTATCATGAGCCCGGCGGCTCTGGAATTCCCCAATGGGGATGTGAAATAGCGTGAGGCGTTGGGGAAGCCGACAAATGGTTTTGTCACTCCACGACAAGAATTAGTACGCCCGAGAGGATTCGAACCTCTGACCTTCGGTTTAGGAAACCGACGCTCTATCCTACTGAGCTACGGGCGCCGATGCTGATTCAGAAAGTAATCAGCGAAAAGATCTCGGTGTCAGGCAATTTTTGCCGGCCATCGAGAAAAGACAACTCCATAAGAAATGAGCAACTGACCACTTCTCCTCCGAGGTCGCGGAGTAGCGAGCAAGTGGCTGCAGCAGTTCCGCCGGTAGCAAGGACGTCATCCACGATAACCACGCGAGCGCCTTTTGGGATCGCATCTTCGTGGACTTCGAGGGTGTCTTCTCCGTACTCGAGGGCGTAGGTGACGCTTCGGGTTTTATGGGGAAGTTTGCCCGGCTTTCGAACCGGTATATAGGAGACGCCCAGCTCATAGGCGAGCGGTGCACCGAATATGAAACCACGGGATTCGATCCCGATCACCCCATTTATGCCCCGGTCTCTGAAATTATCCGCCATAGCCCTGGTGACGGTTCGAAGCCCTTCCGGGTCTTGCAGCAGCGGAGTAATATCTTTGAAGTTGATTCCCGCCTTGGGAAAGTCAGTAACGTCTCTGATGAGCAAAGCGAGGCGGTCGAGGTCCATAGTTTATCGTAGATGGTTAAGGGATGATGGCTGATGGTTAAGGGATGCGGCAGTTCATCAACCATCCGCCCTGATCTATTCTTTCGGCACTCCGTCATCCTGGGTCATGATCGTATGAAGCTTCCTGAGGGCCCCCTCCTCAATCTGGCGAATGCCCTCGCGGGTCAGGCTCATGGCGTTTCCTATTTGTTCCAGGGTCATGGGCTCGCCGGAGTTCAGGCCGTATCGCATGCTGAGGATGTTCGATTCGCGCACAGTTAACGTGTCAAGGTATGACTGCAGGCGATCCTTGTCATATTGGTCGAAGAAAGAGTCTTCGGGCTGCCGAACACTCTGGTCTTCGATCACATCGTTGCCCTGATAAGCGACATCGAGACTGACTGGCTGGTTGGCGTTCATGGCTGCACGGACGACACGCTTAATGACATTTACCTTTTCTGCAGGAATGTCGATTGCTTTTGCCACCTCGGCGACAGACGGTTGGCGGCCAAGGTCATTGGCCAGGGTCTGGGTTGCGTTTTTCCACTGAGAGATAATCTCGACCATGTAGGCCGGGATGCGGACTGTCTTGACGGTGTTGGTGATGGCACGGCGGATGGATTGTTTGATCCACCAGGTGCCATAGGTGCTGAAACGGGTCTCGGCCCTGGGGTCAAAGCGTTCGACTGCTTTGAGCAGACCGATGTTACCTTCCTCTATGAGATCCATGAAAGAAAGGCCACGGTTCACATAGATTTTGGCGATGCTGACTACTAACCGGAGGTTAGCCACGGTCATGGCTTCGCGGGCCTTTTCGTCACCGGCCTCGATCTTGTATGCCAGCTCCTTCTCCTCGTCCGCGGTAAGGAGCGGCACTTTACTGATGTCATTCAGATAGACTTCGAGTGCAAATTCTCTTGACTTGGCCATTGCATTCCCCGCTTTGGGCGCGAAGTGAAGGAGGGTTGATGTTTTCTTACAGAGCAGCCATCCTTAGTCGAACTGCCCGGTTGTTTCCTTCGCAAAACAACAATTTTTTACGACTGCCGTAGTAATCAGCGAAGTTGACTTGCCCTCTATCGTGACCCTCGAATGCGGCGAATTATAGGTGGGTAGATAGTCAAGTCAAGGGGGTTGAACCGAGCCTTACCACAGCTATACTTTCGGCCATTCACCACCAAAATTATGCGTAAGTTGTTGATTATCAAAAGATTGCAGTGAGCCAGAAAGAAGAGGATCTATGGAACAGGCCCTTCCGCTAAGACGCCCTGAGCTTCCGAAAGACGACATCAGCAAACCGGCGATCATTCGTGCCCTGATGCCGCTCTGGCGGGGCTGGATCAGGTTCGGTTTGTTTCTATCCGGGGTGAACACTTTCATCCTGCTTACCCTCATTTACTTCGTGATGATGCCGTTCGTCCTCTTCATTCGGCTCAAAGATCCCATCCGTAAGTCCCAGGAGGGAGACAGTTACTGGGAGCCCCGCGCCCCGACAGAAAAGAACCTTAAAAAGTACACCATGCAGTTCTGACCTGTCCTGTGCCGCCAGCCTTTTCTTCCGACCTCCTAGAAAGCACATCTCGTGAACATCCTTGGACTCTCCTGTTACTACCACGATTCGGCAGCCGCACTCGTTCAGGACGGCCAACTGATCGCCGCAGTAGAAGAAGAACGTTTCAATCGGAAAAAGCATTACTTCGGCTTCCCCGACCTGGCTATCGAATACTGCCTCAAGGAGGCCGGTATTACAGCCAACGACCTGGACATCATTGCCTTTTACGAAAAGCCACTGAAAAAGTTCGCGCGGCTGATGACCAACTTCGTGGCTACCTGGCCTAAATCCTACTCCGCTTTTCGGCAGGCTCTGCCAGTCTGGCTTCACGAAAAGCTCTGGATCCGGCGCAACATCCTGAAAAGTCTCGGTGTCAAGAAACCGATCCTCTTTGGTGAGCATCACCTGTCCCACGCGGCCAGTGCATTTCTGGTCTCTCCATTCGAAGAGGCGGCGATCCTTACTCTGGACGGCGTCGGAGAATGGTCGACAACGGCCATTGGATACGGGAAGGGGACGGATATCACCCTGGAAAACGAAATCCGCTTCCCGCATTCGCTCGGGCTGCTCTACAGCACTATCACCGCCTATCTGGGCTTCAAGGTCAACGATGCCGAATGGAAAGTCATGGGCCTCGCCCCCTACGGCAAACCGACCTACCTCGATAAGTTTGAGGAGCTTATTACGACCAAGCCGGATGGGAGCTTTCGGCTGAATCTTGATTACTTCGCCTACCACTATCACGCATCGCTACCGTTCAATAAAAAGTTTGAGCAGCATTTCGGCCGTCCACGCCGGACGCCCAGTGATGACCATCCGGAGGAGTTTTATCGGGATATAGCGCACTCCGGACAGAAGGCCACGGAAAACGCAATCGTCAACATGGCCCAGGCAGCATACGACCGTTATGGGCTCGATAAACTCTGTATCGCCGGCGGCGTCGGTCTCAACAGCGTGGCCAACTGGCGCATCATGCAAAAGACGCCTTTCAAGGACATCTTTATCCAGCCCGCGGCCGGCGATGACGGCGCCGCGATCGGTGTGGCCTTCCACATCTACAACACCGTCATGGGCAAGCCTCGCACATATGTGATGGACAACGCCTATCTCGGCCCATCCTTTACCGGCGAAGAGATCGAAGACTTCCTCAAATCCCGCGGCGTTCAATACGATGCGTACGACAAAGAGGGCATGCTCGAACGCACGGCCAGAGAAATCGCGGCCAACAAGGTCATTGGCTGGTTTCAGGGCCGGATGGAGTTCGGGCCTCGCGCCCTCGGCGGCCGCAGTATCCTGGCCAACCCGATGAATCCTGAAATGAAGGACATCATCAATGCCAAAATCAAATTCAGAGAAAAATTCCGACCCTTCGCCCCGAGTGTCCTGAAAGAGCGCGCCAACGAATACTTCGACCTCGGCGACGTGGACAGCCCTTACATGCTGCTCATCCCGGACGTCAAGAAGGACAAGCGCGCCGTCATCCCCGCGGTTACCCACCAAGACGGTACCGGCCGCGTCCAGACTGTGACTAAAGAGGCGAACGGCATCTACTACGACCTCATATCCATGGTCGATAAAATCACCGGATGCCCGGTCGTCCTTAACACCTCATTCAACGTCCGCGGCGAGCCAATCGTCTGCACCCCGGAAGATGCCTATAACTGTTTCATGAAGACCGGTATCGATATCCTTGTCATGGGCAACTACGTAATCGAGACCAAAGATGAAGCAACGCTGACAGAGGATGTGAGAGCGGCTGATTACGAAATGATGGAAATGATGTCGTCCGAGTAGCTGCATGACGCAGGCCGCGCCGAACTTTTCACCGACCTTGATTGGCCTGCCGCCGAGCTCCTGGATGAAGCACAGGATTCAGGATTCAGGATTCAGGATTCAGGATTCAGGATTCAGGATTCAGGATTCACTAAACATGTTCCTCCCGCTCCTCTTCGGCCGGCCCCTCCGCTTTATGCACATCCTCCAACGAGCCAATCTTCAGTAACTTCGGCGACAACACCGCTGTCGCGATTACCACGACAATCGTCCCAACCCCGCCAACAACAACCGCGGTGACGGGCCCCCACCATTCGGCCGTCTCGCCTGATTCAAATCCACCAATCTGATTCGATGAACTGATGAACACGCTGTTTACCGCGGACACCCGGCCGCGCATCGCGTCCGGCGTAAGCAACTGAATCAGAGTGTGTCTGACGACCACGCTGATGTTGTCGAGCGCTCCGGTCAGGAACAACATCACGAGCGATAGCGTAAAGGATTGTGAAACACCAAAAACGATCGTCGCCAACCCAAATCCGGCAACTGCCCACAGCATGGCCACGCCGGCCTTCCGAAACGGCGGCAGGTGTGCGATACCAATCGCCATGGCAAACGCGCCCACAGCCGGTGCCGCCCTCAAAATACCGAACCCGGTTTCGCCTACATGAAGAATGTCCTTGGCAAAAATCGGCAGCAGATAGGTTGCGCCGCCGAGCAGCACTGCAAAAAGATCGAGCGAGATGATCGTGAACAGCACCTTTTTATTCCAAACAAACCGACACCCCGCGAGTAGCGTCGATATCGTGACGGGCTCCTTCTTACGTTCGGACCGCTTTGGGTTGAGTGTCAGAACACTGATGGCAAAGAAAGTCGAGCCTACTGCCGCGAGGACATAGGCAACCTGAATGCTGTAGATCAAAACCAGCCCACCAAGCGCAGGCCCAATCACCCCGGCAAATTGCCAGGTACTGCTGCTCCAGGTCGCCGCGTTAGGGAAGACCTCGGCAGGCACGAGTTGCGGCAATAACGAAGCCTGCGCCGGACGCCCAATTGTGCCGCAAATGCTTGCAAGCAACAGCAGTCCGTACATCCAATTAACGGGAGCTTCGTAGTAAGAAAGAGCCGCAAGGCCCAGCGAACAGATCGCGGCCAGAAGCCGACTGATACAGACCAGCTTGCGGCGGTCAAACATATCCGCCATCTGCCCGGCAGGAAGGGCCAGCAGAATCACCGGCAACGCCTGAATTCCGCCGGTAAATCCAAGAGCACGCGCACTGTCGGTGCGTTCATAGATCTCCCAGGCGATTGCCACGCTCTGGATCTGCATCGCTATCTGCGAGGTTACCCAGGCAAAAATGTATCGTCGGAATCCGGCGATGCGGAAAGCCGAGTAAGGATCGTGCTTCAAGGAATGGTTGATGGTTGATGGTTGATGGTTGATGGCCCCGCTCACTCAAACTAACCTGAGCCATCGACTATCTCTTACATGAACCATCAACCATTAACCATCAACCATGAAATGTAATCTTGCGCTCTTCCTCACGTGCACATTCATCCTGGCCATGGTCATGGGCCCGGGGCCTGGACTCCTGCTAATCAATCCTGATATTTCCCAACCGAATCCGGAGCTCACGATTGGCGGATTCCCAAAGCTCTACGCATGGGGCATTTTCTGGTACGTGATTCAGATCGCCGTGGTAGTCACCGCCTACTTCCTGGTCTGGAAGGATGATGAACCGGAAACGGAAGTTGAGATCGGCCCGTCAGCAAGGGAGACGGATCATGATTGATGGTGACATTGCACAAGCCTCCAACGACCTTGGCTCGATGCCGTACGTCATCCTCGGGATGTATCTGCTGATGCTGCTGGTGTTCGGCTTGCTGGGATACCTCAAGAGCACGAACAGTGAAGAGGATTACTACCTCGCCGGCCGCGACCAGGGATGGGTGGTTTCAGCCCTTACGATCATGGCGACGTTCTTCAGCTCCTTCGCACTGCTTGGTGCACCCGGAACGGTCTACAAGGAAGGGGTCATCTTTGCACTCTTCAGCCTGAATGTGCCGATGGCCGGCGCCGCGGTGTATTTCCTTGGCTCTCGCATCCGCAAAATCGGGAGGGCCAAAGGGTACGTCACCCCTGCGGACATGATTGCAGACTACTACGACAGCCCCGTAGGACTCCGTCTCCTGGTCGCACTGATTGGATGCCTCTATGCCATCCCATACGTGGTCATGCAGATTAAAGCTGGGGGACTCCTGGCCGATGAAATGTTCCCGGGCGCACATTCGTTCGAATGGGGATGCGTCATCCTCGCCCTGATAACAATGCTCTACATCATGATCGGCGGGATGCGAAGTGTGGCATGGACGGACGTCTTGCAGGGCCTGCTGCTCATGTGTGGCATGCTCGTCGCCGGCTTCGCCACCGTCGCCGCGTTGGGCGGTCTGGGCAGTTTCCTGGATTCGATCGCCAGGTTGCCCGCCAAATCGCTTTCAGCTCCCGGTACCAGCGGAAGCTGGACGGCTGGGTTTCTGTTCAGCATCTGCATGTTTGCCTCGCTTGGGTCGATGGTTCAGCCGGCACAGTGGATGCGCTTCTATTCGGCACGCTCATCGAAAACTCTGAAGCGCAGTTCGCTCATCTTTGCCGTCTGTCTTACCTCTTGCTTCCTCTTCGGAATCATGCTTGTCGGTCTTGGTGGACAAGTGCTCTACCCTCTCGTCGATTCAACCGGACAGTACTTCACCAACGAAGCAGGCATAATGGTGCCGAACCCGGAGGTGGGCGACAATGTTCGAGACTACGACAAGATCCTCGTGGTCATCTTGAAGAACCACCTGCCTCGATTGCTCCCCACCATCGGCACCCTGGTCGCCACCATCATCCTGGTCGCCATCATGGCCGCTGCCATGAGCACGGCGGATAGCAACCTCCACGCAATGAGCGCGGTTGTCACTCGCGATGTGTACGATCGTTTTATTCGCCCCGAAGCATCCGACAAAGAACGTACCTGGATCGGCC
Source organism: Planctomycetota bacterium (assembly GCA_027625095.1). GTDB lineage: Bacteria > Planctomycetota > PUPC01 > JACPCR01 > JACPCR01 > JAQBXN01. The sequence continues at coordinate 90,403 of JAQBXN010000004.1, forward strand.
GCGCGGTCATTGCTGGAGGTACCATAATCAGCGTCGGCCTTGTCCTGTTGAGTAAATCAGTCGAAGATTCAGCAAGAAATGGAGAATCCACAGACCCGCTTGCGATGATCGTGAACCTGATGATCCTCGCTATCGCCTTCTCAAGTCAGTTACTCCCCGTCACCTTTGACATGCTCTTCATACGCAAAGGCTCAAGAGCCGGCGCAATCGCCGGCATCCTGGTCGGCCTGGGGCTAGTCGCCATGTTCAGCAAGCTCGTGACTCCCCACCTCGGAGAGGGCTTACAGGAGACCATCGGCTCGATGGGTAAGCTCCTGGATAAAGGAACCTGGGGACTGATCGGCAATACGCTCGTGTTTGCAGTGGTGACCCAATTCACCAAGCCTGTTGCGCAGGAAACGAAGCATGAATTGGAACAGATTCTAGAGAGCCGCTAGCTCCCCAGCAGCCGCTGGGAACTCCGGCGTCTTGCCGGTCAAGTGGCATCCAGTCGCCCCCAAAGCCAGTGAGACGCTGGCGAATCCAGGGAACTCAAGACCTGCATACCCCTGTCACTACTCCAGACTTCCAACTGCTTTTACTCCAACATTCCAACACTCCATCATTCCACTCCCTCCAAACCCATCCGTTCATACTGCTCACTTGGCGCGTCGTTCTCTTTCATTAGTCGCACCATCTCGCGGCACAGTCTCGCCTCGACCTCTTCATCCTGAATCGGATTCTCCTGGCCCGGATCGTTTTCCAGATCAAATAGCAGCGTTCCGAATGGCTTCGGATTGCGCCCGGCCTTTGATGCCGTGCGCACGGTCGGACAATTCTTGGTGAATTCGAACGGCTCGGCCAGCTCAGCCCCTTTGAATTCTTCCGGCTTGAAATGGCCGCGCATGTGGGTTGGCATCAAGGTGTAGTTGTAGAGCGGTTGGTTGTCGTCGTTGGTAGGGGAGCGCATGTAAACGTAGCGACCGTCGGTGATGTTAATGTGTCCGCCGAACATGCCGAAGAGGGCCGCGTCACGGGTGTGCGCGTTGGATGCGACCGCGTCCCGGAGCGGGATTCCGTGCATGAATTCAGGACGCTCGACACCAAAGTATTCGAGAAGAGTGGCAGGGATGTCGATGGTTTGAACGAGTGAATCGCAGCGTTCACCCTTTCGGCCACAGCGCGGATCCCAGATGAAGAAAGGGGTGTGGGCGACCTCGTTGTAGAAAGGCTGAACACACTTGGCCCAGTGGTCGTGTTCGCCGAGCAGGAAGCCATGATCGGTATTGACGATCAGGAGCGTATCGTCCCACAAGTTTTTCTCGTCCATCATGTCGAGCACTTTGCCGAGCTGTTCGTCACACATGCTGAGCAGCGCCGCATATTCGTATCGCATGTGCTGCACCTGTTCCGGCGTTTCGGTCACCTGCCCATACTTCGGCCAATCGAAGTGGGGGCCGTCGTATTCGTGCGGATAAAGATCCTTGTGCTTCTGCAGGGTGTAAAACGGCTCGTGCGGATCGAAAGTCTCAATCTGCAGGAACCAGTTGTCGAAATCCGAGTTTTCGTTGATGAATTTCAGGCCCTGCTTGAAGGTGCGAACCTGCGGGAGGTTTTCTTCCTTGTAGAGCATCCTCCGGCGATTCACCCAATCCTGCCGTCCCCAGTGTCCGCCACGGGTAGGTACTAAAGTCTCTGGAATATCCACGTCGCCCAGGTAGCCGATCCAGGAATCGCCCTCCTGCCCGCGCGAAGTCTCGAACGACGAATAACGCTGGTGATACGTGGCCCCGCCGTCTTCCCAGTAATGGTAATGATCGGTCACGAAGTGCGCGTAGATATCGTTCTGCTTGAGTATCTGCGGTGCGCTGTCATCAAATGGCTCAAGCGGGCCCCAGCTTCGGTGCAGAAAATTGTAGCGTCCGGTATGCAACTCACGCCGTGCCGGCATGCAAGGCATGCTCCCCACATAGCAGTTTTCAAACGTCACCGTTCGTTCGGCAAGTCGTGCGAAGTTTGGGGCATGAGTCCAGTCAGAGCCATAGGGCGGAAGCATGCGGCGATTGAGCGAATCAAACATGACCATGATGGCTTTCACAGGTCTCTCCTCCTTGGTGTCAGATGTCTTAATGAGTAATGAGTAAGTGTGAGCCAGATGGCCCGAAGCTTGTCGTTAGGACGGTTGGGAAGGGGCTCAGTCATGATCCGAGTCAGACTTACTCATTACTTTGTCACGCCCCTCCTCCGGCCGATCGTACCACAAACTGCAGCCCTCGCGCGATTTGAGTCGCCAGGGCATCACGAAAAAAAGCAGTATCTGCCCCAGCAAGCGTCTCGTGGAATACCAATCGACCTTTCGGGTTGAGGTGACGACGGGCTCGTCAAGAATCTTCATTTTGAGCTTTCGCTTCTTCCCCCAGCGTTTGAGAGCGATGGAGAGATGCACCTCTTCAGAGGCATAGAATTCCTCGTTGAAGCCGCCGATGTCAACAAAACCTTCCTTGAGGCAGAAGACGTACGAGCCCGCCGCCCACTTGAAGGTCTTTGAGAGAAACGTCCAGAGAGCAAGAAATCTTCGCAGTAGCCAGCCGCACTCTTTATCAAATGTGGCCAGAGTTCCGCCTCCGCAATAATTGCCTGTCTCAAGGGTGTCCAAAGTAGTCTTTAGCAGCGAGCCGGTGATGAGAGTATCTGCGTCGACAAAAACCAGGAAGCGACCCTCCGCCTGTGCTGCGCCTGCATTGCGTGAGCGGGCGATCTGTTGCATTTCTTCGAATACCACCTTAGCGCCATGCTCGCGTGCGACCTCCGCGGTCCGGTCGGTTGAATTGTTATCGGTCACGATGAGCTCACCCTTGAGGGAAGAGACAGCTTCCATCGCCTTGTTCACGCTCTGAAGCGTGGCAGCAATGAAGTGTTGCTCATTGTAGGCCGGGATGATGATCGAATAATCGGGGGGGCTCATACTGACTCAGGGGAAGACTTTCAGAGGGTTGTAGCGCCTCACCGCTTATGCTTCCAAATCCCTCACCTTCAGGTACTCAAAACTTCTCAACATCATACTATTGTGTAACCGCTTGCGACTGATATAACCGCTCGCCCCGTATCCAAGCAAGACACCAATCAACATGCAGCAACTGCTTACCTACTACAATCTCGGCGGTCCGCTTATGCATCCGCTGCTGCTCTGCTCCCTGATTTCAGTGGCGGTGATTATCGAACGTGCGTTGCGGCTGCGCAGAAGTTCGTTGATTGACCCAGCCGTTGTTGAAGACATCCAGGCTCATATCGAAGAGGGCAAGGCCGAAATGGCCGTGGCCAAACACCACAACAGCCCTTCGCTTGCCGGACGCATCCTCAGTCGTGCGCTCGAAGAATATCTGAATACTTCAGCCGACATCGAGACATCGCTGGTGGAATCCGGCGAACGCGGCCTTCAGGTCCTCAACAACAACATGTCTGTCTTGAACCTGATCGCCCGTATCGCGCCCCTTATCGGCCTGCTCGGAACGGTCATCGGAATGATTCTCGGATTCGAGGCACTCGAAGACGCAGGCGTCGGTAAAGAGGAATTGGCCAGCGCTATCAAAGTCGCCCTCCTCACCACAGCCACCGGGCTTATTGTCGCCATTCCGACCATCATCGGCTCTACCTATTTCCGCAGCAAGATCCGGCGCCTTCAGGCTGAGTTCGAAGAAATCTTCATCGACGTCATCAAGACGGTGAAAGCAACTTCTTCCAAAGCTTCGGCGGAAGAAAAGAACGATGCCGTTGGCCAGGAAAAATCTACAAGCAAGAAAGAGGATGACGCCGCATGAGACTCCGGCTTGCTGAAACCGAGCAACAGGAAGGCGAAGACATCGATATCACGCCGATGATCGATGTTGTGTTTTTGTTGATCCTGTTCTTCATGCTGACCTCGACGTTCATTGAAGAATCCAAAGTCTTCAAGATCGTGCTGCCCAAGGCCGACAAGCCGGAGACCATTACTCGTGACAATGTGGACTCTGTCAGCATCACCGTGGACGGCGAATATTTTTTCCGATCAGGGACGAACGAGGAGCAGTTATCGGATCTTGAAACGTTGCTGAAAAAACTTCGTCAGCGCCCTTTGGACCAGGCGCAACGCCCTGTGATCATTCGTTGCGACGCCCGTTGTGAATACAGCCAGTTCATGCAGGTAAAGAACGTCCTGAAACTCGCCGGCATCAATACCATCTACGAGGAAGTCGAGGTCCGAGATGAAAACAAGAACAAACCGTGAGTGGAAGAGTTTCCACAAACGCTGGACTGCCACCCGCTTCGAAAAATTTCTAATCGGATCGGTTATCGCCCACCTCATTGTAGGCATTCTCGTCGGCGTACCTGCCTACATTCGCCACCAGGAAATTCAGGTACAGAAAGCGGAACTCGATCGAAAAATAGTCGAGAAGGAAAAGGCCAAGGAAGAGGCGGTCAAGGAAGGCGAGGAGGCGGTCAAGGATATGTTAAAGGAGGAACTCGCCAACGATCAGCTCAAGGATTTTTACAAAGAGCTCGTTTCTGATTTCATGTCTCAAGAGCTCATGGATTTTTATTGGGAGGAGCTTCTCTCGGACCTCGACCTTGAGCTCGATGAGTTTGCGGAGCTCTTTGAAAATATGGAAGAATTCGAGGTGGCACTGGCCGAGCAGAAACTGCAGGAGCTTAAAGAGTCCCTGCTAGGCAAATTGACCGAGATGCTTCAACGCGATCATCAGAAGACACTGATGGAAGAACTCCTCGCTCAGGCCAGACAAATCGCCCAGGAGATTGCGGCCAACTATCAAAAGGAACTCGGCAACCGCATCGGCCATCCAGTTGGTGACCACCTCAAGAGTACAGTTGAGAAGGAAGAGGCGAGCGCTCTGGGCAGGCTGCGTCAGGCTGAGAAGGAACTGGAATCGGCATCCAGCGACCTTAATACCGCTACGGCCAGATTGAAGAAGGCAAAAGAGGATCTCGGGGAAGATGCGGCAGCACTGAAGGAAGCTCAGGCAAAAGAAGATCAGAAGGGAGAAGCGGCACATAAAGCCGCGGTAAGACAGAAGCGCAGTGAACTTCAAACCGCTGCAGCCCTCACAAACAAGGCGGCAGAGCGAATAAAGAGCGCTGCCGCTCAACTCGAATTTCACATGCCCGCGGCCAGCGAGTTTCTGAAAAAACTCGAATCCAGTACCGTGGCCCAGAGTGCTGAGCACTCGAAGATCTCGGCCGACCATGCAAACAACGGCGAGCCAGAGAAGGCCCGGAAGGAGGCCCAATCCGGCCAGCACGAAGCCGACAGAGCCCTGGCCGGTTTACGCCGGGGTCAGGCAGCAGTGCAGCTTCGCATCGCTGCCGAACTGACCAACAAACTGGCAAGAGAAACCGCGCATCAGGCAGACCAGGTAGCAAAGCTCGATACCGATCTGAAAGCCGCGAATGAAAGTGGCGATTTTAAAGAATCGGCGCGTGTAACCCGTGAACTGGCCAACTCAGGCAGTCATGCGGAGAAGGCCGCATCTGAAGTTCCAGAATTGGAGAAAAGCCTGGAAACGGCCGGGGAGACATTGAAGCAAGCGTTGGAGGTGGAGGGGAAGAGGAGTGAGGAACTGGGAAATCAGAGTGAGAAGGAAGCTGCGGTACATGTCGGCAAGGAGGAGACTGAATCATCGCAGCAAGGCGGCACTGAGGAAAAGTCACCTCAGGGCGTAAATCCGAAACATCCAGTTGCACTCCCCAAGAAGGGCGAAAAGTCTGAGGGAAAAGCAGGCAATTCCGGCGATCTGTCCGATGAACGAAAATCTGCGGTGGCCGGAGCCGGGGAAGTTCCAGCCGAGAAGGAAGCTACAGGCTCGTTCAACGCTGAGCGGGCCGTAACAGACGACGGGGAGAAGAAAAGGATTGAGGCCACTGATTCAGAGCCGGGCACAAAAGACCTGAATACGGCAGAAGAAGAATCCGAACTTTCAGCGAACAAAATTGCTGAAGCTTCAGAGAGGATTGAAAAGAGCAATTACAAACCTTCGCTTGATGGTGCAAAGGAAGACCTGAATGATGCGAAGCGATCTTTGCAGACTCAAAACCCGGGCCATGCGTCCGGGAAGCTCGACTCCGCTGCGGACAAACTTGCCGAGTTGCAGGAGACCATTACCAACGCACAGAAGGCGATCGGTTTCGGCAGCGAAAAGAGCGTCGGTAAGGAGCTTCTGGAAGAGATCGATGAACTCCGGCAGGGCAATTTGTCCGAGCATGTTCGAAAGCAGTTCGACAGCATGTATACCGAGCGCGCTTTGCCGATGATCATGCAGAAGGTGGGCGAGTCCGTGGACAAGCGACTCAAGGCCGAACTCGTGTTCAGCGAGGCGTTCAAGGTTGAACTGAAAAACGAGCTTGAAAAGATCTTTGGGGAAGGTGTCACCGACAAAGTTGAAGCTGACGTTGCTTTTGCTCAGAAGGCTGGAGAAAAGCTGCCGCATATTGAAAAGGAGGGAGCAGATGCAGACGAGCAAGGCGAGCATGAAAAAGCAGAGGGGGAGCACGCAGAAGGCGAACACGGCCCCCACGGCAAGGGAAAGGGCTCGAAACATGTAAAAGGCGTTGCTGCCGGAGCGGCGAAAGCCGGAGAGGCATCGGCCGATCAGCAGATGCCCGCCGTGGTTAAATCCGGCCTGTATCCAGCACAGGCCAAACTTGCATCACTCGGCGACAGCAGCGAAGAGGGACGTGAGAAAGCCTCCGCGCTCGAACGTATGGGAAATCTCAAGAACCAGCTCCACTCGGGCCGAGATGGTTTCCTCGGCCAGCCGGGAAAGGCCGGCCTTGCCGCGGCCCGGCAACGCCATCAAAGCCGGAAGCAATCTCTGGCGCGATTTCGGGGCATCGGAGATGTTGATGCCGAGGCATACAAAAAGATCGTCGAGACCATCAAGGAACGCGGGCACATCACTGGCAACGCTTTTGACCTCAAAGGGGCTGAAGGCACGATTGCGGAAGTCCAAGACGAGAAGACTCTCCAACCGGCCATGGTATATGTGCCTGAATCCGGATCCGCTGAATTGGCTGAATCAACGCCAGACCAGGCTCGGAAGGTCAAAGACCCGGAATTCAAAACGAATCGATTCGGTGGTATTCCGTTCTTGCATGAAGGTACGATCAAGGTCGATGGCGATCTGTCCGATTGGGAAGGCCTGCCATCCCTTGAGCTCCTTCCCGTGGCCAAAGGTGGCAACCGAGGCAAGATAACTCCGAAATCCATGAAGGCATGGGTAGCGTACGGCTCCGCCGGTATGTGGTTCGCCGTCGATGCTGTCGATACTTCCGGAAAGCTTGAAAACCACGTTCAGATACCGGCATTCTGGTTAAACGATTGCGTCGAGATTTTCCTCGACACTTTGAACACCAAGTTCAACAAACGCGGCGAGGCCAACACGCACCAGTTCTTCGCATTCCCGTTCGGCCACAAGGACGACCTGCTGGCCAGCGTGTGGGAGGCCTACATCGAGAAGAGCGAAGAATTCGAGGGCGCACGCCGCATTCCTTACACGCAAGACACCGCACCACGCGTCTCGCAAAAGACTGAAAAGGGCTGGACCTTCGAGATGATGATCCCGAAGAAACTGCTGCGTAAGGGCGAAATCAGGCCGGGCCGCATTATCGGCTTCAACTTCCAACTCGATACCGGCACGGACGTCTATTACTACTGGTCAGCCAACATAAGGATCATCTCCAGTTTGCACCCCGACACCTGGGGTGACATCCAGTTCCTCGGCTCGGACGCCAAGGTTGCAGTCCTTTCAAAAGACGACGAGGAACAGCAGTCAATTATTCCAGGCAGCCCGCTTCGCATTCAAATCACTGACCCGGATATGAATCTCGCGGATCTCGTCAAGGACAAAGTCAGCGCAACACTTCGCACCGAAGGCGGCGACATGGAAACACTCATCCTCGAAGAAACCGGATTCAAAACTGGTGTGTTTGAGGGAACAATAGCCACGCGCCTCAACATCGGCGGTTCCAGGCAGGGACTTCTCGAAATCTTCGAAGGTGAGCAGGTCGGAATCGAATACATCGACCAGGCCCAGTCATATGGCGAACGCAATGTCCCCGTGAAAACAGAGGTCCGGGTGGGTTCAATTGGATTGAGGTTGGGCGAGGGCCGCACACTTCATCGGGTAGAACATTGACCGCGCGGCATCTGGATCAGGAATCAATCAGGGAATAGAAATGGAAATCAGATTTAAAGATCAAACGATCCTTATTACCGGCTCTGCTTCGGGCATCGGCAAGGGAATTGCCACGGAGTTCGCTGCATCCGGGGGCAATGTCGTTATCGCCGATTTGAATGAAGCAGGCGCTCAAACTACGGCCGATGAACTAGCCAGAGAACACGGGGTACAGACCATGGCCGTCCGTGTAGATGTCACAAGCAAAGCGGAATGCCAGGCAATGGCCGGAAAGGTAATGGGGCGATTCGGACGTATCGACTGCCTGGTCAACAATGCTGGCGTCACGCTTTCCTATCCGATTGAAGATTTTCCTGAAGACAAGTGGGATCTCACGATGGCGATTAACCTCAAAGGATACTTTCTTATCACACAGGCTGTTGTGCCCAGGATGAAAGCCGGTGGCCGGGGTGGATCCATTGTGAACATTGCATCCAAGACCGGCTTGCGCGGTTCGGCCGCTAATTCCGCCTACAGCGCCTCAAAAGGTGGTGTCGTCATCATGACTCAGGGCTGGGCAAGGGAATTCGCACCGGAAGGTATTCGCGTGAATTCTGTCTGCCCGGGTAACGTACTGCATGGCAGCGGAAATTGGAGTGACGAGTTGAAGCGGTCTTATGCGGTCAAGCTTGGAATCACTGTTGGGGAAGTTGAGCAGCATTACATCAATCAGGTGCCCTTGAAACGACCCTGTACCGTGGAAGATGTGGCCAATCTCGTCGTTTTCCTTTCGAGTGACAAGGCTTCCTACATCACTGGTTGCTGGCATCTCGTGGACGGCGGGCAGGAGATGCGGTAGCCCGGGGCAAGTTCACTGAGTTACGGGAAGACCTTTCATCCGGGATTACAATCCAGTTCCGATCCCCCGCCTGGTAGCTGTCCATGGACGCCCTTTCCATCATCGAGAAAAAACGAGACGGCGAGATTCTCACTCAGGATGAGATCGAGTTTTTTTTCTGGGAATACACCGCTGAGCGAATCCCCGAATATCAGGCCGCAGCCCTGTGCATGGCGATCTACTTTCAGGGCATGAATGTCGAAGAAACTCGCAGCCTTACCCTCGCCATGGCGGCCAGTGGCGACCAAATGGATCTCCACAACTGTGTGCCGCCAGGAACGGTCATTGTCGATAAACACAGCAGCGGTGGCGTCGGCGATAAGACAACTCTGGTGGCTGGCCCAATCGCCGCGGCACTCGGCCTGCCGGTGGCCAAGATGACCGGACGCGGGCTCAGCTATTCCGGGGGCACCATCGACAAGATGGAGAGTATTACAGGTTGGAGTTCTGAGCTCAGCGAAATTCAATTCCAAAAGCAGCTGCGGAAAATCGGAATTGTCCTTGCAGGCCAGACTCGCACCCTTGCTCCCGCGGATGGCAAGCTCTATGCATTAAGGGATGTCATTGGTGCCGTGCCAAGCTTGCCGCTCATCGCCGCGAGTATCATGAGCAAGAAGATCGCTGCAGGTGCGGATGCAATAGTCCTGGATGTCAAAGCCGGCAGCGGCACATTTATGAATGAGGTCGGTGAAGCCAAGGTCCTTGCCAACCTGATGGTTGATATCGGCAAGCGTGTTGGGCGCGGGATGTCCGCATTGATCTCCAACATGGAACAGCCACTGGGCCGAGCCATTGGCAATGCACTTGAGATCAAGGAAGCGGTCGAGTCGCTGCGTGGCAACGGGTCTCCGGACTTGATGGAACTGGTCTACGCGGTAGTGGCTGAAATGTTCTGGCAGAGCGAGCAGGGCAAACCGACGATTTCTCACGAGAGCTTTCTGGCAGAGATTGATCTTCAAGAGGGTTTCGAACCGCCCACTCCTGAAGTCAGGGCGTGTATCGATGAAGCAATCTCATCAGGTATGGCTCTGGAAAAATTCAAGCAGCTCGTTGAGGCTCAGGGCGGAAATGTTAAAGAAATAGACCGCCTGGAACGATTGCCACTTGCGCCGGTCATTCAGCCCTTTGCAGCAAATTCCGCTGGCTGGGTTGCAGCAATCAACGCAAGAGAATTCGGGATGACCTGCGTGGAGCTGGGCGGAGGAAGGAAGGCAAAGAACGACAAAATCGACCACCGGGTCGGCATCCTTCTCAAGGTAAAAGTCGGCGATAAAGTGGAGACAGGCCAGCCTCTGCTCGAACTACACGCTTCTGACAGCCAAAGCGCAGTGCAGGCACTGGTTCGCTTATCGAAGGCAATCATAATCTCGGGGTCGGCAGTAGAGCCTCTGCCTGTCATTCACGGGCGCTATCGATAGGGGCTGCCATTTTTCTGCCGATTAAGGTAAATAGTCCTAAACTCCAACTTACCCAGTTCAAGGAACGCAATGAGCACAAACCTCACTCAGCGACTTTTTGTCTTTCCGCTCTTCCTCTCTTCTGTCACTTACGCGGCCGATCCTGATGCCCATCGCCTCCTCCTTGAGGCTGAAGATTTCGGCAACATGATCTGTTATCCGGACGACCGGCCCGAGCTGAAGAAGTGGTATGCTCGAGAGGCCACTTGCCGCCATTACGGAGCACCGGGAAGAGGCACCATTGCGGCGATACATGACAGGGCCAATACCTCCGATCGGACAACAACGCTGGATCTCACCAAGAGTCCCATTCCGGCTGGCAGTTACAAAGTTTTCGCCCGCGTTGCCGGCAATATCTTTCAGGACGATGACAACATTCTGCGGCTGAATTTAGGGGAGAGTCACGCCGATTTTCATTGGCAGCATAAGGGCCATCCCACTTGGCTGGAGGGCATCGACATAGTACTTAAATCACCGGTTGAGAAGGTCCAGATGACCGCGGTGCAATTTGGAGGGATCGGTTTACGCATCCTTTACGAATGCCAGGCGAGGTCGATTTGGGCGGACTCTTTCTACATTACGAGTGACCTGACCGAAGGGCCGCCGACCTGGGCTGTGGAACAGAGCCTTCGAACCGGGCTGAAGCCGATAGCTGAAATGTTCGATCAGAAATTCAAACTTGAGACACCGGCTATCGAGCAGCACAATACCCCCAGGGTTGCCGACGAGCCGGTAGCTTCGGTCATCAAGCTTGAATCATTCGACAGCAGAAACAATGTCTGGCCAAACGCCAGCTTTGAGCTCGGTCTCAATGACGGCTGGGCTGCGATCAACAACTCTTATACCTACGCCTACATCTTCTCCGAACGAGATCACGCGAAAGATGCCGCGCATGGGGATTACAGCCTTCGCATCCCGGCCAGGGCGGATCCCTTCTCCCGAATCTATCTTTTGGCCAAAGTTGGCAGGCACACCCTCTCTGCATTCTTGAAATCAGAGCAACCGACAGACATAACACTTTCACTTCTATCAATGGAAGGCAAGAGCGGAAAGGATCGCGGCAAGCCCATCCTCTCAGCAGAGTGCAAAGTAACGAACAAGTGGCAGCGATTTCATGTCAGTGGCGATGTGCAGTCGGGTTACGTGTGCATGCAAATCAAGAATTCGTCCGAAATCTGGCTGGACGGCATTCAGCTCGAATCGGGTGAGCTCTCGGAATTTCAACCACGCGCAGCAGTTGAGGGAGCTGTGACTTCGGACAAACTCGGAAACATCCTGCATGACGACAAGGATAAATCATTGTCACTCTGGCTGAGTAACAGTTCGGACAAGCCAGTCGATGCTGTCATCGCTTATCGAATAGTGGATGTCCAGGAAAGTGTCATCGAAGAAGGCAAAACGAAAGCAGTCCGGGTCGAAGCAAATTCAACGGTTCGAACGGAGATTGCCCGGCCGGATCGCAAAGGGCTTTTCAGCGTACTCTACAGTTTGGATGGACGAAGACTGCCCGAAGGCGAACTTGTCTATGCAGTCATCCCGACACCTTCGACAAAAAAGACGCGGCATGAACTCGCGTCCAATATGGATTGTCTCCCCGCTGCTTATGAGCTCATGCAGCGCATGGGCTTCAAGTGGCAGTTCTATTGCAAAATCGTAACGACCGCAGCAATCGCCATGCAGCCTGAGCCTGGTGAATTTAAGTGGGATGATGTTCAACTCGGTCTGGGCAAGGAATACGGCATGCAGACTCTTCCCTGCCTATGGCCGACGCGTTTACCGGAGTGGATGATTGACAGGAATCGGATGAGCCCCGAGCGGCGTGACATCGTTCGCATGACCAGAAATGACAAGCCGCCGCCCTATCCAAAGCTCGATGCCTGGCGTGAGTACTCTCGCAAATTGGCCGATCACTACAAGACCGTAGTCGACACCTGGACGATCGAAGATGAAACCGAGATGTATTACAGCGCCCGTGATTTCGCTCCAATTGTCCGCGCCACCGCGCTGGGAATGAAAGAGGCAGATCCGTCTATCAAGATCGGCTTGAGCTGCATGCCTGACTACACCGAAGAACTGCTCACCATGGTTGAACCGAAATTCATCGGAGCCATTGGCGCTTCGAGCTACGGCTTTCTGGGCCACTGGCCGGGACGCAAAATTCGGCATCTGCAAAACCGGCTCAGTGTGCCCTGGCATTGCATCGGTGTCGGCAACAACGACAGCCACGTTCAAATGTTTCATACGATGTACGGTTACCAACCCATTTACTGGGCGGCGGCCCGTACCGCTCGGGAACTCGTCGATCTCTGCCTCAACCAGGACGCCAAGGTCATTGGCCATTACACCGGCCGGCTCTGGAATCGAAACGGCCACTACAACACCGATTTTCCGTTGATGGATTACGACGGCACGCCGTTGCCACACGGCTTTGCTTACGCCTGTGTCGGATTGTTGCTGGCGGATGCCGTGCCTCTCGGCGACATCAAAATCGAAAGCACCGGAACTCTTGCTTACCTGTTTGAACTCAATGGCCGGATGGGGGCCGCTACCTGGGCGACACTCGTTCCTTACTACGATCTTCATTGGAAGCCGGCGGATCGGAATTTCAAAAATTTCACCCTCGCTGCCTCACCAGACCAAGTAGAACTTCTGGACATGTTCGGCAATCAGATGAAAGGTAATCAGAGTGACCCGAATCTTCTCAGTCTTGACTTGGGCGAAGCCCCTGTTTTTTTCATGGATAAAGGGCTCGGGAAAGATCGATTCATAGAATCGATCCAAAAGGCCACTGTGGATGCTCCGTCCGTGAAGAGCAGGCTCAGGTTTGTATCGAACGGCACGGGCGGAATTGACCTTGCAATCACCGCGACGAACACGGGCAACGCGGATGTCAAGGATCTGAAACTCGACGCACGTGTCCCGCTAAACAAGATGCTCTCCAAGACTGAATGGATGCTGCCGCTTGATGCCCGCGCAGATTTTGGCGAATTGAAAAGGGGCGAAACTCGAACCGGCCGCCTGGTCACAAGCATCACAGGGAAAGCACCCGTCGAAAACGCGACTTTTCAGGTCAGCCTGACCGACGGCAATAATTCCTTTCCTGTTTACGACACGCTTTGGCTGCTGAATGCGCCCAGACGCGCGGAAGATATTTCGCCAACTCCAAAGATAACCTTCCCGCCGGAGTACCCATGGACGCCTGGCTGGATTTACTACACTTACTCATGGGGCAGGTTTGGACGTGACTTCCCACAGATCCATGAGAATGGCGAGCACTTCAACTACTCCACAATGCTCGATCTCAAGTCGACCATTCTTGCAGCATGGGATGATAAAAACTTGAAGCTTAAGATTGTGATAGAGGACGATCAGCTTGTGATCGGCAATCCTGCTGAACAGCGCGACTCTCTCGAGATACGCATTGACGTGAATGATGACGGTTTCGTTTTTCCCAAGGAGGAATTCAAGGGGGACGATAGAGTGCTCGTCCTGCAGGATGAAGGAAAGAATCACAGTGTGAACTCAGCAGGATTCGTCGGAAAACAGGTTCAAGAGCTTTCCTTCAGCAAGTTGGCGGATGGCCAGAACCAGCATTGGTCAATCACCATCCCCTGGCAGGCGCTTGGAATCATGAAACCGGAACCGGGCAAGATCATCGGTTTTGATGTTGTGATTACTGACGTTGATATGGAAGACGGCAAACGCACCGAAAGCAAGATGCGTTGGGCGGGAAATTCAAAGGGATTGGGGCAGTTGCTGCTAACCGAATAGCAACCAGGCCTGCATGACCAGTACACATCAACAAAGGGGCCGCCAAGCCGGGTCATTTCCCTTCGTTTTCTTTCCACCATGCCTGCCACTTCTCGATGACCTCTTTCCGCTCATCTGCTGATTCATCGAGCCCGATAATTCCAAAATACTGGCGCGTGATTTTCCCCAGCGCGCGATTGGAGTCGGCCGCCAGGTCAGTGTTTGGCCCTGCGAGCACCTCAAGCAGTGCAGGTATTGCGGATGTGTCCCCGATATCGCCCAGCGTCTGGATCGATGTTTGTGTTACGAAGGGATGAGAACTGCGTACCCCCTCGATCAGAGCTGGGACTGCAGGGCGGCCAATCTTACAAAGCTCCTGCCGGGCCTTAAACCGATCGGTCCGATTGCCCCGAAGGCTCTTTACAAGTTCCTGCACCTGCGCCTTCACCTTAATAAGGTCGCTGCCCTGTGCTTTGGCACGCAGCACGTCGTTTTCATTTTCTAGAGATTTTATCTTTTCTTTCAGCCGGGCTACTTCGTTTTCAAGCTCCTGTATTATTGCTGGCGCTTGTGCTGCATCCTCAGCAGACAGGCCGGGCTGGAAAAGTAATGCGGCGACCAGCAGGACCGGATTTATTCCGGCCAGGATTTTTGTGGGACGATTCCTGAAGGTATCTTGCATGGCTGGTGGTATAAACGAAAAGGAAATGACCTGTCAAACACATCGGATCATCTTAGGTTGGGCACACACCCTGTCAACAGTCTACTGTTCCTTGCGGGCGACTGATTACTGCATAGGCTTCCGGGTCATTACGACTTCCGATTTCAACATCTTATTCAGTGAATTCGCCTTCATGATCAAAGCTCAATTAGCAATCATCCTCGTATCGGGACTTCTGCCTCTATCAGCCGAGGAGACAATTCCAGATTTGCAATCGACCCGGCAGAAGCTCCAAGAGGGTTCTTCTGGATATGTTCCGATGTCTGGCAGCTCCAACAAGTCCGACCTGCGAGTTCTTATCCGGACCAGCAAAGCCGTTTACAGCAATGCTGAACCGGTGCTCGTGGACTTTCGGCTTATGAACGCGGGTTCTAAACCGGAGGCGGTCTACAACGAGCTTGGCAGGGAAGGATGGCTCGTTCTCTTCGCTCTGATAGACAGAAAGACAGGAAGGGAAGAATGGCGCTCTGATATGGCAAAGGTGGCCACTCGCCGCAAGAGCGATTCGGTTTATGCAGTGCTCTTGCCGGAATCAACGGTAGGTCATTTCTACACTCTCCGGCCAACGACCCCCTTCCCACCGGGCGATTACTACCTCCAGGCAGGTTACACAAACAGTTACGAAACCTGTTTGGCCAGCCTTCATTTTTCAGACCAGGACATCGCCAGCCTCGGCCAGAAGGCCTACGTCCGTTTGTGGACTGGCCAGGCCGTCAGCAAGCTCGTGCCCGTTACAATCACCGGACAAAAAATGATGCCCGGGCAGAAGAAGGAAACGAAGAAGAAAAAGAGTTCCTCCAACAGCAAAGGCAGGTAACGTGAGATGAGTGTCTGTGGAGGAGCCCTCTGGTCAGGTACAAAGCAACGGTCGCTCTGAGACTTCATGCCCTACCGCATGTAACTGTCGGCAAAATCCAGGAATCTATCCCAGTCGTAAGCAGTCACGTCATGCACACCAGATCGGATGTGATAACTGATAGTGCTGATGACCGGCTTATTCTCCTCCGGCATCTCTTCGGCGGGCATCCCGTCTTTGCCAAACAGCTTGTAGACCGGGGAAGCGTGAAAGGCGGATAAAAACTCGCCCCGTGGATCTGCCCATCGATCCTCGATTGCGCTCGCCACATAGACCGGCCTCGGGGCCATCAGGGCGATGAGCATGTGCTGGTCGAGTGGGAGTGCTGCTTCGTTGTCACTGTATTTCTTGAAATTTCCGTTGAACCAATGCGGGAACGAACTATTGATGCGGCCCACGGTCTCTCCGACCTGCCGTTTGGATAACGCCGCGCCACCACATCCCGAGTTGTTAGAAATCACCAGCGCAAACCGCTCGTCCGTTGCGCCGGCCCAGAGTGAAGTCTTTCCTAGACGTGAATGTCCCATCACTGCCACTTTTTTGCCGTCGACCTCGGCCTCATTCTCAAGGTAATCCAACCCTCGGCTTAGCCCCCAGGCCCAGGCGCCAACGGTACCCCATTCGTCAGAGGCCGGGCTGGTTTGACCTTCCTTATAGAAAAGGGGGTGCACGCCATTTTTGAACCCATCGTGAAAATCAGGATCGATATCACCGCAGTAGATCGTTGCGAGCGCATAGCCGCGTGATATCAACTTCTCCACCTGCCATCGACTGGCCTGAGAGCCCCTCGATCTTTCGCTGGGTTGGTTGTTCTCGTAGCCGATCTGCTTGTCGTTGGGTACCCACGATTCCGTAATCGAAATCTCTGGATCTTTGTGAATAGTGTGGTTGCCGCGGAAGTTCAGTCCAATGAAGGCAGGCGCGGGGCCTTTAGCGTCTTTGGGGATGTAAATCAACATCCGCATCTTTGCGTGTTTCTCCCTGCCCAGGAAAAAGACGTCAATTTCTTTGCGGATTGCCTTTCCATCGAGAGCGGAACGATTCTCAGAAACCACATCAAACTCCTGGCCGGCCGGTTTGCCGGGGCCGCGGCCATAAACGTGATCCTGAAAGAGTTTCAGAATTTCAGGCCGGCGCTTGACCAGCCACGCATCGGCGTCAGCAACCTTTGAACCATCGGCCATCACAAGCGGGTCAGTCAATGTGTAAACCGGCACTTTCGATTCATCGTAATTGGCGGCATCCGCATCCATGGCTATGGCTCCGATGAGAATAGAAATATGAGCGAGTATCGATGTCATTGGTACTGCAAGCGACGTTAGGACTCATACCGTTAAGGATCGCAGAGAATTGGAAAGAAAACATTCTGAGGACATAGGGTTGACCGTCAACGGGGTTTCCATCTCAATTAGCCGTTGTTGCCCCATCTTGATTTCATATACTTGCGGCCTCCAAATGAGTTGGAGAAGGATCGGGGCTGTGTGGCAATTGAGTAGAAATGTTTAGTCGAACAGAACGCCTCTATTTGTTGTATGCGGAGACTCAAGGGTTTATCAGCCCTGAGCAGGCATCGAGTGCAGAAGCGGCATTACGCTCTGCACGCGAGTCAGGACAGGAATTCCCCCCTTGGGAACTCCTCAGGGAATGGCAATACTTGAGCCCGGAACAAACGACTGCTCTCTACAATGCCGTTGAACGAGCGGTAGACAAGTGTGAGAGGCATCCGTTGGTTGTCTCCGGCTCACCTACAGCAGAGACCACTCAATATCCAGCGGTGGGAGAACCTTTCGACGTCCCGGCCGAGCCTCACCCGGAAACGCTGGCTGTTCCTTCATTGCCACCGACACCGGCAGAAGGGACTCCCGCCATTCTGACGACCGAACTGGAGGAGCCGCCAGAACCAGACACCGTGTCGCCAATTTTCCACGACACCCCGACGCCCCTCTTTCACTACGTGACCCCTCCAGCAATCAAACCGGAGGTGAACCAACCGCTCGATATACCAGCTCTTACTCCCAGCCCTGATGGCAAACAAAAGTCGACAGAACCGGAGACGAAACCTTCGCTGACAATTCCAAGTCTCGTGCCTCAAGAAGAGAAGCAAGAAGAATCAGATCCAAGACCAGACCCGGGACAGAAAAAGAAAACAAAAGTAAGGATAAAGAACAAGACCAATACAAAGGTCAGAAAGAGGGGAGGGGCGAAACCGAATAGCGTCGCAAGCACGGTGGACAAAACAGTTCCCACACCAGCCGCCCTGGAAGAGCCCCCTGCCACCCCCGAACAAATCCCAACAGTAGAAACGGCACCGGCAACAGACGATTCCACAGCAGGGAAGATAAAGGCGGAGGAGGCAGAGGGCGAAGAGTTCACTAAAGCCGAGGATACAGAGTCGTCCGAGACCAGAGAAACATCGGCGGCACCTGCGACCACTGAACCAGGAGCAACTCTGGCCGGCTCCCCGGACAAAATGGCTGACACCAAATCAGGTGAAAAACAGTCCAAAACCTCGAAGCCAGAAACAAAGATCACTGTACGAAGCCGTACCCGTGCCGCGGAAGCCCGGTCCAAAGGGATTTCTACCGCCGTTGCTGCAGCGATAGCCGCCATCGTGGTTCTTGGAGGAGGGGCATACTTCGTTGTAATGAACTCCAATGAAGTAAAACTGCAGCGATTGAAGATGGCGAAGGCGATAAATCCCCCGAAAAGAATGGCCGAGAAAGAAGGGATAGATGCCATTTTCGGCGCTAAGAAGACCCGTGCTCCTATTGGCGGCCAAGCTGAGGTGACTACTGTACAAACGGCTGCTACAAACAATGGCAATAACAAGCAGGAAGCGACAAAAGCGGTGGATAATAAACAGCAGACTGCAGTAGCTGCGGCGACTGAACAGCAGGTTCAGGCGAATCAGCAGAGACAACAACAGCCCAATCAGGCTGGGGATTCGACAAAGCCGGCACAACAGCCCCCCGCCGAAAACGCCGCACAACTGATCAAAGAAATGAACGATTTGGCAGACTTCCTGGGGCAGGAGGACAGTATCTGGCTGGGCAATGAGACCTTCAAAGGCAAGCACGATGGCGAAAAGAACATCTTTAACATTTACACCGGTTCGCCAGTGCCAGAGGACGGGAGGATCAAAGTTGCCGGAATCTTTACAAACGCACCCGAGGGAACCGTCGGTTCTTTATTTCTACTGAGAAAACAAGGGGACAAACTCAAGGTTATAGAGCACGAGAAATTCTTCTCTGATCAAAAATTCAAGGATTACGTGACAGTGAAAGGGCTGAATTGGATAGTGAAAAAGGGTGACCTTCTCGCGCACTGGGGAATTGCCCCCGCCCGGAAGGAAGCGGATACCGCCGATGAATGTTATGTGCTCGAAAAAGAGCCAGCGAAGGATGAAGAGATCAGCTTGGCCGGCAACAAAAAATTGCCGAGGCGCCTCTATGCAATGCGAGCGGAATTTGTAGTTCCTGAAAAAAAGGAACAAGAAAAGAATTAGTGGTTCGCGGGCCTATCTCAATTGATTCAATAGCTCGGTTGAGCTTTCATCATCAGGACTCTCCTTGATCGCAATACTCAGCGCTCTTTTCGCTTTATCTCTGGCGCCCGCCCGATAATACAAGTAGCCCAGCCGGGCATGCAGCTCGCCCCAACGACCCTTTATTGCATACAGTTTTTCGAGAGTTCGTGTATCCCAATACACGGCCTTTTCAAGGTAAGGCAATGCGCGCAGTTCCTGTCCCGTTGCCAGGTAATGCTCTGCGAAATTTACGAAGGCCGGCGTGTAAACATCACGTCCTGCGAGGTCGCCTGCGTTGTGCCAGCGATCAGGTTGCGCAAGTTTGTACGCCTCTTCGGCGAGCGCCGGTCTGTTCATGTTCTCGAACAGGCGTCCGAGGCGGGTAAGCCTGCGGCTGAACGACCAGAGATTTCCAGAAACAGGTTTCTCATCTCTCCATGCGTGCATCAACTCTTGTCTGGAATGTCCTCTGCCGAAGAGTACGCCTACTTCATCATAAGCAAGAACGTGCCATTCTTTATTACGGGCCAGTTCTCTCAGCAGCGGAGCATTAGACGAATCGGTATGTTTCAGCAGGGCATACTGCATGTCGTATTCCTCCACCAGTTCGAAGAACTTTGCCGGATATCCTCGGCTTCTCGAATACCGACGGATCACGTCGCCGTAGACAAGAATTCGGTTATCGACAAAGACCTGCCATCCGGGGGACAGCTTCCAAATCAGATATCCGCCAAAATCAAAGTCATTAAATAACCTGGAAGGCTTCGGCAGTTTGGACATCTCTTCAACGGTGCCCTCTGGAAAAAGCCCGGATTGAACGCCCAACCCGAACTCAAAATCCCCACGTTCACGCCGGTAGAACTTACCGCTGCAGATATCGATGATTAACACGATGGCCAGCAGGCCGACCGCAATTTGCGCCAAGTGCCGATAATGATCTTTAAAGAGGGCTCGAAGTTGTATCTGTAAGCCCTGCTTTCGATGGCCCTCTTCTTCTAAAGATTTCGAATCGCACCCGGTAGATACGCGACCTTCCATCCATGTGCCAAAATTCCTTGCAGCAATCGGGATTGCCACCAGAGCGAATAAAACCGCATTCCGCATCGCCGAGTGGAACAGATGAAAAAAAGCCACATATAGGACGATGTCGCTGATACGAAGCTTTCTTCGGTTAAAGACGAACGTCAGCGCGGTAATGATGGAAAACGCCCAATAACAGAAACTGGTAATCGGGTGAACGGCCATCTCTGTTCCAAATGGCGGCCAAAGTTCTGTGAGGAGAAGAAAGGCAGGATCTTCAGCAGAATTCATCCAGAAATATTGGCCCCAACAGTATTTCACTCCATCGACGCCGTAAGGAGTCAAAAATGAGATAAGGAAACAACCAGCCGCGGCACCTGAAAAATGAAACTGTCTGCCAGGTCTGTGTTCGAGACCCCTCCAAGAATTGGGCTGCCACCCGTAAATACGCCAGAACTCCGATCCTGCGTAGATCAGGAGCAACACAATGCCAACCACCGAAACTCCATGAAAATTTGCCCAGACAAGATGCAGTGGCAGTAACGACCACAGCCAGTGTTTCCTGCCGATCAGGTCCTGCTCCAGAATGAAGATGTAAGCCGTCAGGAAAACATATGAAGCCGCAGTAGGTCGAATGTGAAACCTGAGTTGGCTGATAATTACCCCAAGAAGACATACGAATACAAGGAACGAACCGCGATAGGTTCGCGGAACGGTCAGGCATGCGATTCCAAATGCAGAAAGAATCAGAAGCGACTTCAGAATAATGAGGCCATCCAGCCCAACCCACTGGAAGGCCAGATACTGAACCGTCTGGAATCCCCACCAGACGTTGATCCAGGGCGCGCCCTCGATAGCGAAACTGAAAACATCAACCTTCGGGATCGCCCCGTTCTCGACTATCCACCTGCCGCTTGCCAAGTGCCACCAGACGTCAAGAGAAGCTACTTTTCGTATGCTGAATGCAAGTACAACGAGCCCAAGGAGAAGAAACTGCATGAAAGATAGTACAGCTAAAAACAATTGCCTGGGCTAATCAGTTGAATAAGAGTCTTGCACACACCTAAAACCTAAAATGCCGAAGAACTTGCTCCGCAGTGCATTTGGCCACGAGGGTCGCTCCTGCCTCCGTAAAATGCACCGGATCGTAAAAGTATTCCTCATCGTGGGGGATAGAGTTACTCAGGTCATAGCACGGAATGTCGAGCTCGGCGCAACACTTAACCAGCGACTGATTAAAAAGACTTAACATCCTCCAATACGTGGCTGCCGATATCTTCAGGCCACCTTGACGGATAAAGAAGGTTTGGCCAACAATGTTTTCCCAGCGCTCGGAATCATCAAATAACATCGGCTGAGTCATAAACAGTATCTGGCATCCTAGTTCTCTGCCGTTCTTAATAAGTGTTCCAATGTTAGTCTTAAATTTTTCAAGGGAAGGAAGCATCTGCCGCAGATCTTCTGGCAATGGTGTGAACTCTTCTGGGGTCGCTACAGTGTGATTTCCATTCGAGTGGAACACTCCACCCACTGCAACCTCATCAAAAATTACCTGTTTCCACTGACGTGCGAGGTGGAAAGTACGAAGTCTATCCCAAGGATGCTCCCACTTTTGTGGCGTAACTCTCATATTGTCGTAATAGCCACTCTTTGCCTTTTCATCCAGAGACAGCGCCAGGTCATTGATACCCACAAGGAATATTAATGCGCTTGGTCTTACTTTCTTAACAATCGCATCCATCACCGTTAAGTGGCCCCGTGTGGAGTGGCCATCAAATCCGGCGTTGCCCACCCACAGCGATTTACGTTCAGTCTTCAGATGTTCCTGGAGCAGATGAGGCCAAGTCTTCTTGTCGTCAAGGTATAAACAATGGGTGGTGCTTCCACCGATCGTCAAGATAGTAAATGTTTGAGCCCAGTTCAGGGGAATCGGGTCTCCCCGCAGGCCCCATTCATTTGTTGAATGACGTGAATACGATGAAATGCCGCGGAGTGGAATTTTCCCTCGGACCTCCCGGACATTCGGGATCGTCGGAAGAAGCGGAAGGAACATTGGCGTCGGTGACAGTTTTCTGACGGTCAATTCCAGAAAGGCGAAACTCAAGAGGATTGAGCACAGCAGAATTGACATTCTCAACAGATTCCTCCTCCTAAAGATGCCTCGCTTCACCCAGCAGATGGACGCAAGCAGGTAGATGCAGAGGGCATAAATAACCCCCTTGTTGTCTAGAATATAAGGATGAAGGAATTGAGGACTTACGTAAGGACGAAGGAGCATGAACAGGATTAAGAATATTCCTCCGCCGCCTATCCATAGGAAGATCTTTCGAGTTTTCGAGAGCTCACAAATATTCACGTTAGCTTGTTTACAAAGCTCGTCCTGGTAGCTCATAATTGTGCTGCTGGACACAATTTTCCGGTAAGAATCAAATGTCAAAAGACGCGTAACGCACAATGTTCGCATACAGCTTCTGCCATTCAGACCATTCATAGAAAATGGGTTTACCTGGATTCTCTGCCGGATCTCCAAAGGGCAGGGCCAGGACCATCATCACCCGCTGACCGGATTTTTTTGCATATTCGATAATAAATGGGGTCTCGCCCAACTTAAGCAATACCTTAGGTGCTGATACCAGATTTTCTTTGAAGACAGGATTCTGACAATAGTACGAGAAGGGAAGGGCGGTGA
Source organism: Planctomycetota bacterium (assembly GCA_027625095.1). GTDB lineage: Bacteria > Planctomycetota > PUPC01 > JACPCR01 > JACPCR01 > JAQBXN01. Next base: position 113,464 of record JAQBXN010000004.1, read on the forward strand.
GGTCAATCCCCTTGAATATGGGATGTTCAAGGGTTGGCGAATTCAACTGAAGAGTCTGCTTTTCAATCCTGGACGAGGCGATCGGCAAGTATTCGTAGATCGGGTGCGCCGAATCGATCTTGGTGAGGCCGAAGGTGTTTTCGCCGCCGCCGTATACCAGTCCCCCACCATTCTCAAGGTAATTGGTGAGGATGGACATGCCTACAAACCGGGCCACATCAAAAACCGCATTGTTGAACACAAGACAACGGTAATCGAATAGCCGATCATAGTCGTATGGAAAGTCCGTCAGACCGGTTCGATAAACAATGAATCCCGGGTGGTAGCCGGCTTCCAATTCCGTTCCAGGTATAGAGCGGATGGCATCTTCGATGCCAAGGACACGACTGTTCGCCCCGATGAGTCCGAAGACTTTGAAGTCCTTGCGATTCACTTTGAGATTTTCGCCGGGGGCGGGGATGAACGGGTCTTGTTTAGGCCGTTTCAAGAGCTTTACAGGCGTCCGCATGTCGGTGCGGATGTTTTTGCCGAAGCTGTAACTTCCGATATGAAAGTGCTCCCATTCGCGCACCACTTGAGTGCCATCCGCGAGCTCCACGAATGCTTTCGTGCGGATCATCACCGGGTCGCTTGAAGTGCCTTCAAAGGTAACTTCACCCACCTGCGGCTCGATTTCGAGTTCCGTAAATTCCATGCTGCCGAGAGTTTCCGATTTCTCTTCCGCACCGAGGAGGTCATAGACGAGCTCGGGAATAAAAGTGATCTTGCTTGCCTTCTCATAGCTCGAAGTCACCTTGTAATTCAGGCGGAGTTGGCCATCGCTGCGGCTGGGTTTGAGCTGTGCAATGAAGTATTCGGTGGCGTGATCCACGCTTTCCAAACCCATGGTCGGGATGACGTAAATCCGGGTCTTGACCGGACGTTTTTTTAGAATGAGCAGGTTGTCGTAAATCCATTCGACGGTGTAGGGCGATTTGGGCTGGTTGTTGTAAAGGAAACTGATGTAGTCGTAATCCATCAGATAGACCACGCCCTCCTTGCGTGTCGGCGAAACGCGGGCCGACCAGCCGTGATTGAAATCGTACACATACTCCTCCCCATCCCCCGGCAAGTGATTGATGCCGCGGGCGGAAGGTCTGAACACGTGATCGGGGGCTGTGATGTCGATACGCGATGAGTTGTGTGCCCAGTAGAGTGGCAGCTTGGTGAACTTTCCTTCGTTGACGAACTCCACGTCGAACAGGAAATACGGCGTGCCCTGGCGAAGAGTCACCGTGCGCCGGATTTTCAGATCTTGGAGGAGCTTTGAGATGATGCCGCTGTCTTTCGCGTTGACCCAGCCTTCGAGCTTAGTCTCGAATACGACTTGAACCTCGTCTGGACCGCGCTTGGTAATCTGGTAGTCGTACCATTTGCCGCGGAGCTCCTGAAAGCGCCAGTCCTGCTCCCACACGTTATCCTGCAGCAGTCCCCCGCCGCCCTTCAAATTTTTCGGCTGAACGACTTCAAGAATCTCGTTCTGTGTCGGGCGAAACACAAAACTGGTTACGGTTGAACCGAGTGCAGGCATTAACCGCATGCTGATCCAGTCGGTCTCCATGATGATGACACGGTCACCGTCTTCGTCTTCGGTTTCGGCAATGAACGCTCCCTGGCGTTCCTGTGCGCTCGAAAGCACGGGAAGAATGGCGACCAGGAAGATGCGCAATAATGTCTGATTCATATTGGGGATGTGTAATTTCGAATCGTTGTGCAGCCGGGAAACTATCCCACTTAATAATGCCATCTATAGCTTCTAAAATGTGAGAAGCTATCTGAATCCAGGAAGAGTCAAGAAGTATATGTTCCATTGGATTTTGATGTTTTCGTGCCTGCTTAGTTGGGATGTGTCCCATGCGGCGGATTGGCCCTGTTGGCTTGGGCCGAACCACGATGGAATTTCGCTGGAAACGAATCTGGCCAGTGAATTCCCTGGGGGACGTCCGAAAGAAGTCTGGCGGACGCGAATTGGTCCGGGCTTCTCGGGTATCGCCGTGGTCGGCAATCGCCTGATCACTATGGCAGCGGAGAATGGTCGCGAAAAGGTGCTTTGCTTCAACGTCGGAAACGGGAACCGGGAATGGGAGTCTGATTCGGATGCCATTTTTGAGGAAAGCTCCGGTAATGGCCCGCGTGGCACACCGGCTGTCGTTGGCAATCGTGTCTACTCACATGGGGCGATGGGTTTGGTGATGTGCGTTGAGTTGGAGACCGGTCGGCCCTTCTGGCGTGTGAACATGCGTGATCTTGTGGGCGCTGAAGTCCCTGAATGGGGATTGTCGAGTTCACCTTTTGTGGATGGCAATCGGCTCTTTCTGATTTCCGGCGGAAAAGGGGCGTGCGCGGTTGCTCTGGATACCCGGACCGGACAATTGCTCTGGCGTGCGGTCGATGGTGAACCAAGTTATTCGTCACCGTCACTTGGCACTGCCGGCGGCTGGAAACAACTTGTCATTCTCACTCGGAAGTCCGCGGTCGGCCTGGCCCCGGAGACAGGGCGACAGCTCTGGGAACACTCTCTTAATGATGACCACAACATCCCCACTCCCATCTGGAGCCCGGATGGTAAGCTGTTTCTGGCCAGCAACAGGGAAGGGCAACTGCTCAATATTTCTGGCGGCCTGGGCAAGACTCGAGTGGAAGAAGTCTACGGCCAGGGCTGGCTTTCAAATTCGAAGTCGACATCCGTTCTGCATGGTGGTTACCTCTACGGCTACTTCGGCAGCCGCGGCTTGGCCTGTGTCGAGCTCAACTCCGGCCGCGAACTCTGGAAGGAGAGGGACCCTGCCAGTGGCACACTGATTCTTGCGGGCGGTAACATTATCACTCTGAGCGAGCAGGGAAACCTGCTGATTGCACCTGCGTCCCCGAATGGATTCGAACCCGTGGCCGAACTCCAGGTGCTCAGTGGCACCTGCTGGACTGTGCCGTCTCCTGCAAACGGTCACCTGTACCTCCGAAACAAATCTGAACTTGTCAGTCTGGACTTGAGAGGGGCTGGAACAGCCGCAGCCACCGAAGATGCCACAGCCCCTGCTGATAACCCCGGTGTCGCTGTAAATCAGCCTGACGATATGGCGCCGTCCGAATCGCCGGCATCGGTTTCTACAGCCATGAATACTCCCAGGGCTACGCCTTCGAATGTGGTAAGGAGGCCAGCAGAGAAAACGTCCATGTCAGCCAGCACGAAGTCAAAAATTCCAGCAAAGCCTCGAAAGAGGCTTTCGAAGGAATTCCTTACACTGTCGCTATGTGTGATCTCAGGATTCATCGCGGTGATCCTCTACTTCTGGTGGAAGCACGCTGGCAAATACATGTTGGGAAAAGTTTAGTGGCGCCATCAGATATTCATTTCAGAAATCACAGGCCGGACCTTCAATGAGCCTCTCAACGATTGGGCAAATCCTGGACGAAGGGTATTTCGCCAACATCGATTTCGAAGCCCAGTCCTCGTGGTGGCGTGAACTACCTCTCGAACCATTTGAGATCGCTGGTATTCCTATCCGCAACCGATACCTGTTAGCCCCTATGTGCGGAGTCTCAAATCTGCCGTATCGGATTCTTGCCCGGGCTGAAGGCGCTGCATTGGTTTCGACTGAAATGGTCAGCAGCACTGAACTGGCGAAGGGCCGAAAGCGATCCTTTGAACTGATGGAATTTCTGCCAGTCGAAAAACCGGTCATGGTTCAGATCAGCGGAACGGAGGGCGATGTGATGCTGAAGGCAGCGCTCATGGTCCAGGAATATGGTGCAACCATCCTCAATCTCAATTGTGGTTGTCCAGTGAAAAAGGTCATCAAGGGCGGTAGCGGCTCGGCTATGCTCAGAAATCCGGAGGTGCTGCGAAGTATCCTCCAGCAGCTTCGGCCGAACCTTGAGATGCCGCTCACTGTAAAGATGCGTGCAGGCTGGGACGAGCAGAATGTGAACGCACTCGAGGTCGCACAGATGTGCGAGGACTGCGGGGTCGACGCGCTCATGCTGCACCCTCGCACTCGAGACCAGTTTTACGAGGGTAACGCGGACTGGGATCTGATCGGGCAGGTGAAGGAGGCCGTCTCAATCCCCGTCATCGGTAACGGCGACATCTTCTCCGCTCGGGATGCACACGAGATGCTCGAACACACCCGATGCGATGGGATTATGATCGGTCGGCACGCCATCGGAAACCCATGGATTTTCCGACAATGCATTTTGGAAGAAATTGGGAGGCCCATGACATCATCCGCATTCCGGCTACCGGAACCATTCCCGTCCCCCGAAGAACGCAGGCAGGCGATCCTCACTCACTTCGATTACTTTTGCGCCTATCTCGGGCAGTGGCAAGCTCTCAACAGTCTCCGAAAGCAATTTCTGATCTATCTCAAAGATGAGCCGGGTTTTGATCTGTTCAGAAAGAGGCTGGCCCTGATTCGCAGCCGGGAGGATTTGGCGGATGCCGTCGGCTGTGCATTGCAACCTGGGGGATAGGAAGAAATTCCCAAGGATTAGGAAAGACGAGGAAAAGAAAAAAGGGAGGAAACAAAAGCGTCCTTCCATTCCTTTGCACTATCCAGACTCTCTTCGCATTGAATTCTTTCTCCTCGTCTTTCCGAATCCTTGGGAATTTCTTCCTCTTTCTCCTCGTCTTTCCGAATCCTTGGGAATCTCTTTCCTTCATGCCTTTCAGGTGGCATCTGATATTCTGCTGCCTCCTACCAGTGGTTACCTCGGTCCAGGGCAAAAGCTTGAACATAAAGACTCTCCTTCTCCCGACTCTGACGCTTGTCTCAGCCCTTTCGGGTGAGCCCGCGCTCAAGCTCAATCCAGGGGATCGCATTGCGATCATCGGGAACGGTTTCGGCGCGCGCATGCGGTATCACGGACAGTTGGAGTCGTTGATTCACACCCACTTCCCATCTCACAATCTCACCGTGCGGAATTTCTCTTGGGCTGGAGAAGAGCCAGTGCACAGGTTCCGCCCTCACAGACACGAGGAGTATGGCCGCACCATTATCGATGCCTTCAAGCCTAATGTGTTCATTCTTTGTTTTGGGATGAACGCATCCTTCAGAGGTGAGGGAGGGCTCAATGAATTCCGCGACCATTACCACTGGAAGATCAAAGACCTGCAAGATCGGAATTACGACAGTAATCAGCGGTTCGTTCTAGTCTCGCCGATCGCTCAGGCGTCCGATCCAGGCGGAAAGCTCGATGAACGCAACAAACTGCTGATGACCTACGCAGATATGGTGAAGCGGATTGCCGGCCAGATCAAAATTCCATTCGTCGACTTGTACCAACCCAGCAGGATGTGGTATCAGAATACGGATGCAGACAAGCTGACGCACAGCGGGATTCATCTTTCAGAAAGGGGCTATCGACTGGCGGCTGCGGAGATTGGGAAGCAACTGTTCGGTGTGGAGGAGACGGCTTTCAACGGACGGCTGACAGCAGAAATCAGACTGAAGTCCCAGCTCTTCTACCACCGTTACCAGCCTCTAAATGGCCGCTACACCTACTCGGATGAGAAACGACACTACGGCGACAATAGTTTCAAAGAGGAGGCGGAGAAGCTCGACCAGATCCTTGCTGTTCACGATCAGCGAATCTGGTCACTCGCACGCGGCGATGAAATCACACGCGAGCCTGATTACTCAAAGACAATCGAGCTGAAGCCAGAGCACAGCGATAATCCGGCGAGCTTTCTCTCGCCGGCAGAAAGCCTGAAATCGTTCGAGATCCGGAAGGGCTACCAAATAAATACGTTCGCATCAGAAGAGAAATTCCCGGAACTTCGCAATCCGTCCTACATGGTCTTCGATAACGAGGGCCGCTTGTGGGTGAGCACCATGCCCGGTTACCCGCAGTTTCTCCCCGGTTCAAAGTTCGAGGGCAAGATCCTTATTCTTGAAGATACCGATAGCGATGGCCGTGCCGATAAATCCACTGTCTTCGCTGATGGTCTCCACCATACGCTCAGCTTCGAGCTTGGACACGGTGGTGCCTATGTCTCACAGAATGCGGATTTGCTTTTTCTCAAAGATACCAATGGCGATGGCCGTGCAGACGAACGTCTTATTCTTCTGCAGGGCTTCGGCACAGAAGATTCGATTCATGGGAATAACACCTTTGTGTGGGGGCCGGAAGGCGCTCTCTACTTTCAGCACGGCAATTGGATTCGTTCACAGGTGGAGACTCCCTATGGGGTGAAACAGTTTGAACACTCGACCATCGTTCGTTACGAGCCGAAGACACATAAACTCGAAGCCCATTCCCGGATCGATGTGGCTAACACCTGGGGGCATGTCTTTGATCGCTGGGGCCAGAACTTTGTCGCCGAGCCCATGCATTCGAGGGTCTTTCACGTTGCTCCGGTGGCCGGCCGGCTGGATTTTCCGCACCGGCATGGCATGACAAAGGAACTTCTCAGCCAGAATCTGCGGCCGATATCCGGGCTGACGCTGGTCTCAAGCAGCCAGTTTCTTTCCAACATGCAGGGCAATCTGGTCGTCGCCAATTGCCTCAATCTTCCGATGCTGAGAGTGCATTCGTTAGAAAACGACGACTCGACATTCAAGCAGTCTGCGGAAGCCGACTTTCTTAAGTGTAAGGACAAAAATTTCAGACCCGTCGGCGTTCGCTTCGGTCCCGATGGAGCGCTTTACATCGCCGACTGGTGTAACCCAATTATCGGACACGTTCAGCATTCATTTCGGCATCCGGACCGCGATAACAAACACGGACGTATCTGGCGCGTGACCCATGTGATGAAACCGCTGCTGCCTTCGTTTCAAGTGAAAGTGGCATCAATCCCCGAATTGCTTAACCAGCTCAGACTCTTTGAAGATGAGGCACGTTATCGAGCACGTCGGGAACTGGGCGAAAGGGACTCAAGACAGGTCGTTGCCGCGGTAAAGGAGTGGATGAGTCAACTCAGCACCAGCGACCCGGATCGATACAGGTTAGCCCTTGAAGGTCTCTGGGTTCTACAACAGCATCACAGCCCTGATGAGGCGATCTTAAATCAATTACTGTTCACGTCGGATTACCGAATACGGGCCGCAGCCACCCGCGTGCTTCGATACTGGCTGGACGAAATTCCGGCCGCGGCCGCTCTGCTCACCAGACAGGCCAATGATCCTGACCCTCGCGTACGCCTCGAAGCGATCAATGCGGCGAGTGCCTTCCACACTTATGAGGGGACTGAGATTGTGCTGGAGACTCTACGCCATCACAGGGACTACGCGCTGCTTCACGCGTTTAACGAATCCATGCGCACGCTCGAGCCCTATATCAAGTCGGCCATCCTCGCGGGCAAGCAGGTGTGTAAAGATAATCCCGCGGGCATCCATTACATCCTCGACCGAGTTAACGAGCAGGAGCTCGTTCGCCTGCCACGCATCAAAGAAGTCTGCGAACGTATCCTGTCTCGAGATGTTGTTGGCATTGAACATCGGAAGGACGCCCTCGAAAAACTTGCCGGCTTCAACAATAAAGCGGCCGTCCAACTACTGATGGATCAGCTTCGCGGATCTGAGAATGAAAAGAAGGAGCGAGCCGAATCCCTCTGCTCGCTACTGCCGATGCTGGATAAAAAGGAACTGCTCACTGCATCTGAAGAGATCAAAAAGCTGGCCGGCGAGTTTCCTCGCGACATCGTTCGAGAGACCGCAATCGCAGCCCTTCTCACGGCGACTGGTGACGTGAGTGGAGTCTACGAGGCCTGGTCAAGGAGCGTCGAGCGTCTGGCGGATTTCGTGAATTCGACCCGTTGGCTCAAGGATCAGGTTATCCTCCGATCTATGGAATCAATGATTCGTCCGCTGCTGAAAGATTTGCCGGAGCACCTGGATTCAAAAGAACAGATACCTTTCGGACGGTATGTCCGCGTCGAGCTGCCTCATCGAGGTGTCCTCACGCTCGCCGAGGTAGAGGTTTTCAGCGGGGGCAAGAACGTCGCAGGAGGGGGCATGGCCCAGCAGTCGAGCATTGCCCATAACGGTTCGGCTCACCGCGCCATCGATGGGAACACTGATGGCATTTACGGAAGGGGCACTTCCACGCACACGGACGATGAGGATAACCCGTGGTGGGAAGTCGACCTCGGCGGGGTTTATCCAATCGACTCCATCACCATTTGGAATCGCACGGAAGAAAACCTTGGGGATCGTCTGAACAACTTCAAGCTCACCGTCCTTGACCGAAATCGCAAGGTGGCTTTTGTGAGCGAAAAAAATCCGGCACCGAAGCAGAATGTAACCCTCGCGCTCAAGTTCAACCCCGTCACATTTATTTCCGCCGCCGCGGCGCTTGCGCTGCCTCGCCTGCCCAATAAAGACAAGGCTCAATGAATCACGCCACTAATGCCGCTGAATTTGTAGCGAACGGTGCACGTGCACATTGGCATGATCAGGCCCTGTGGTTTGTTCGTGAGAAGCGTGACCGTATGGCGCATTCGCTGCCGGAGTGGGAGCGGTTACGTGAGACGGCCTCGGCAATCAAGGCACACACAACCTCGCACCTGGCGGAATACCTGGAACAGTTCGATGAAAAGGCGACCAGCCTCGGCGCGAAGGTGCACTGGGCGCAGACACCGGCTGAACATAATGAAATCGTTCACAGCATCCTGGAAAAGCATCACGTTCGGAAGGTAGTGAAAAGCAAATCCATGCTGACCGAGGAGTGCCACCTGAATCCTTTCCTTGAACGCCACGGCATCGAGATCGTTGATACTGATCTAGGCGAGCGCATTGTGCAGCTTAGAAATGAACCGCCGAGCCACATCGTGTTACCGGCCATCCATACGAAAAGAGAAGAGGTCGGCGAACTCTTCCACATACATCTCGGCACTAAGAAAGGCGCGACAGATCCGCACTATTTGACTGAAGCGGCAAGGCAGCACTTGCGTGAAAGGTTTATGAGCGCGGATGCCGGGATTACCGGAGTGAACTTTGCCATTGCCGAAACTGGAGGATTCGTTGTCTGTACAAACGAGGGCAACGCCGACCTTGGTGTGTCATTGCCGAACCTTCATATTGCCTGCATGGGCCTTGAAAAGATCATCCCGCACGCGGCCGACCTCAGCGTATTTCTGCGCCTGCTTGCACGCTCGGCCACCGGCCAGCCAATCACCTCGTATACCTCACACTTTCATGGCCCCAGTCCAGGCGGCGAACTGCACATTGTCATGCTCGATAATGGGCGCAGCGAGATCCTGGGTAGCGAGGATTTCCGCGAATCGCTCAATTGCATACGCTGCGGCGCCTGCATGAACACCTGCCCGGTCTACCGTCGCAGTGGTGGACACAGCTACGAAGTTACAGTTCCCGGCCCTATCGGTTCCGTGCTCGCGCCAGCCCGCGATGCCCGGGAGTATAGATCGCTCCCATTTGCGTGCAGCCTTTGTGGTTCGTGCAGTGATGTCTGTCCGGTAAAAATTCCGATTCATCATCAGCTCCTGACCTGGCGCAAAGAGATTGGCAAAAGGGGGCTTCTCCCCGCGGACAAAACGATCGCAATGAAGCTCGCAGCTTTTGTTTTCAAACGCCCGGGACTCTACGATCTCGCAGGTAAGCTGATGCGTTTGATCGGGCCAAGGCTTTCGCGTTACCTGCTCTACAATCGTCTTAACGACTGGGGGAAGCAACGAGAACTGCCAGCTTTTCCTGAGCAGAGCTTTAAAGAACTGTACGCAAAGAGAAAAACTTCTCAGTCGCCCTCACCTCAGTCTGTAGCCGGATTCGCAAGAATTCGGGGCTCACGATGACCACTCCTGCAGGCTCGCGGAGGAATGAGAATATTGTCATTCTTGCCTGCCTGTTTCTGGGCATCGGCGCGGTTGGCCTTAAGGTATTCAGAAACAGTCGGCAAAGTCCGGCTTTTTCTTTGGAGCATGTCCAGCATAAAGTAAATCTTAACAGCGCCCCTCAGTGGGAGCTGGAAGTTCTGCCATCCGTCGGCCCCAGCAGGGCCGCCAAGATCGTTGAATACCGTAAGGCTGGCGGCAAGTTTCATTCTGTTGAAGATCTGAAGAAGCTGGACGACCGGTTCTCCGAGGACGACATCCAGGCGATTCGCCCTCATGTAATCTTCGGTGATTAGCAGGGATTCAGATCCACCGCTGTTCGCCTGAACCATCAACCAAACCTCTCCCATGCCCGATTTTGACCTACAAGCCCCATTCAAACCCGCCGGCGATCAGCCCAGCGCGATCAAGTCGCTGGCGGAGGGATACCGACAAGGGCTCGAAGCGCAGACCCTGATGGGTGTCACTGGCTCTGGCAAGACATTTACCATGGCGCATGTGATCCAGGAACTCGGTGTGCCCACGCTTGTGATGTCACACAACAAAACTCTGGCTGCGCAGCTTTATGTGGAACTGCGTGATTTCTTCCCAAACAACGCGGTCGGCTATTTTGTCAGCTACTACGACTATTATCAGCCCGAAGCCTACATGCCCAACGTCGACGTTTACATAGAGAAGGAAACCTCCGTAAACGAAGACCTGGATCGCCTGAGGCTGCATGCAACGAGTGCCCTGCTCACCCGCAAGGATGTCATCATTGTGGCAAGCGTTTCCTGTATCTATGGGCTCGGCTCCCCCGAAGATTACAAGAGCATGATGATTCATATAAAGGAAGGCGACACGATCGACCGGGATGACTTTCTTCGTGGTTTGGTCGACATGCAATACAACCGCAATGACTACTCTTTCACCCGCGGCCATTTCCGTGTGAGGGGTGATGTTGTCGAGGTAATTCCGTCATATGAAGAGCTGGCAGTACGCATCGAATTCTGGGGTGACGAAGTGGATCGAATCCAGCAGCTCGATTCGATGACCGGTGAAATCGTTTCCGACTTGCAGAGCATCACCATTTTTCCAGCCAAGCACTTTGTCACACCCGAAGAGAAACTGCAGACCGCCACCAAACTGATTGAAGAAGAGCTGGAGGAAAGGCTCGACGTATTCAACCGGGAAGGCAAATTACTTGAGGCACAGCGCCTTGATGCACGCACCCGATATGACCTGGAAATGTTAATGGAGGTCGGATTCTGCCCCGGTATTGAAAACTACTCGCGTCACATCAGTGGCCGTAAAGAGGGGCAGCCGCCCTACACACTCCACGACTACTTCCCCGATGATTTCCTGCTGATTATCGATGAGTCGCACGTAAGCATCCCACAGATTCGCGGCATGTATGCGGGTGACAGATCTCGAAAGCTGAATCTGGTGGAACACGGATTTCGACTCCCTTCCGCGCTGGACAATCGCCCGCTACGATTCGATGAATGGGAAGAACGAATCAAGCGAGTCCTCTATGTATCCGCCACGCCGGACGACTATGAACTCGACAAATCTAAAGGCCGTATCGTCGAGCAGATCATTCGGCCCACGGGACTGGTCGACCCGACCATCGAGGTGCGTCCGTCCAACGGACAACTAAGTGATCTGATGAAGGAGGTTGCTATTCGTGCCGACAAGAATGAGCGCGTTTTGGTGACGACACTCACAAAAAGGATGGCCGAAGAACTGAGTATGTTCATTGAAGAGGAGGGCCTGCGTGGCCAGTACCTGCATTCTGAGATCGATGCGCTGGATCGGGTGCAGGTGCTGAGAGATCTCCGCGAAGGAAAGTTCGATGTTCTGGTCGGCGTCAATTTGTTGAGAGAAGGGCTGGACCTCCCGGAGGTATCCCTGGTGGCGATTCTGGACGCGGATAAGGAAGGCTTCCTTCGGAACTACAAGTCACTGATCCAGACCATCGGCCGCACAGCTCGCAACGTGAATGCCCATGTCATTCTTTACGGCGACCGTGTGACGCCATCCATGCGCTCGGCCATGGACGAGACCGCCCGACGCCGTCGTCTCCAAATTCGACACAACGAAAAACACGGAATCGAACCCGAGACGATTAAGAAAGAAATAAAGGCCGGCCTCGAAGCAGAGTTCAAAGGCCGAAGCTTTGCCCAGGAGGCAGTTCATGAGAGTGAAGAAGAATACGTGACTAAAGAAGTCATCCGGGAGCTGGAATTAGAAATGTTCGAGGCCGCCAAAAACCTGGAATTCGAACGTGCCGCAGAATTACGTGACCGTATCCAGAAAATCCAGGGCAAAGAAACCAAGCCTGCAAAACCGGATTACCAGAAAACCCTTCGCGGTAAAAAACGCGGGAAGATGCAACCTGAGAGGTAATAGTTAGAACTCCATTGATTCAACCCAGACGGAAGCAAAGATCGTCTGGCTTGGGACTTACCTGGCGCACCATGAACAAGATTACTACCACTTTCCTATTGATTTCATTCGTTTTGGCGAGGCCTGCATCCTCGTTCTTCAGTCTTGAGGAACTTGAGATCGCCCTGGCACACGAGCCTACAAACAAGCAACTCGTGATAGAAGTCGCACGACGATATCACGCTTTGATACTCAAAGCCCCGGACGTCGAAACCTGGAAGAAGGCCCTCAAGTACTATGATCTTTTGAATTCCGCATACAAAATCTACCGGATCAAGCGGGGCGGACGTGTAGACCCGGTAGCTCTCGCCTACTACTCGAGCTACCAGATTCTGCGCAGTGTCGAATTGGGAAAGAAGGACTCAAAGCTCGCCCAGCATTATGCGGGGCCTGTCGTCTTTGGTCAGGCATTAGCCGATCTTGATTTGGCGCTACTGATGAATCCCACAGATCTGGAGATCCGAATGATCCGGGGCCTGAACGGTTTCGCATACCCCGGAACGAATCGGCTCGTCAAGGGCGTGGAAGATCTGCGGTACGTAATTATGGCGGTCGAAGGGGATCCCAGGTTAGGAAAAGGGACGAACCTGCCCGAGCTGTACATCATCGCTGGGAAGTGCGCGCAGCGAGCAGAAGATTATCACCTGGCCGAGGGAATTTGGGCACGACTCATCCGCAAATATCCGGAGACAGAAGAAGCGGAAGAGGCGAAGAAGCTGACAGCTCAATATCAGCAGAAGGCCAATTTTCAAAAGAGGGTGGAAAAGCACCTTCTTAAGAAATGGGGGATACCCATTCCTGGGGAAAATCAAGCGAAGAATCAATAAGAGATCTGGGACAGACGGCGATGGTTGGAGTGAAACCAGCCCAACCTCTGTTGTCCCATTAATCGAATGCACTCCGCCTGCTTCAAAAGCGAAAGCCATGACGAGCCACCTCAATCCAAAAGTGGGGCGTACATTGGTGTGCTCCGATGCCCTCCATCGGTCCTACCCAATCCGGCCAAGCATGTAGCCGTTTGGTTTTATACCCCTGCGTGGCAAGAGGTAGAGATTATTCTCCACACAGTTTTGCCCAATTGCTTTCACAGCTTCAGCAGCACCCATTGTCTCCCGATGATCGTCGCCCTCAGGCACTCTCACATATTGACATGGGGGCTCATCGCGGGGTGAGAGAATATGTTCAGTACGAGTTGAGCGTCGAAGACAACGTCTGTTTCGGGATTACCATGATTGGATGTTGTTGAGTAGTCTGAGAGTCCTTCCTTGGCGGCTAACCTGAGAACTCGACAGAACTTGTCCGAATACCGTTACCGAATTATGTAACGTGCGCGTCGAAGAAATAATGCGTGAGACCCGTTCCACGCTGAGGACGACCGGCAACTTGGCCTCACTGGGTGCCCGGACATATTCCAACGCTGGCCAGTCGCCCCCGAGCAACTTGTCGAAGACCTGCCGGAGACCGGCAATTGCAATCCGCATCGTTACCGCCGACCAGTTACTGACATTCTGGTGATGCACCAGGTATTGTTTGAGTGCATCTTCCGTTACCTCGATGGCCGGCTTATGGGAAAATGCCTCGAACATCCTGAGTTGGCGAACGTAGCATCCACAGGACCGATCCGAGTAACTGGCCAATTGAAGCGTTTCGTCCAGCTTCTGTTGGAAACTGTCTCTGATAAACCTCCTGATAATGGAAAACGAAAAAGTCCGTTCCCGGGGGGTGTCTTTCAGTTTACAGTTGTCACAAAAGCCCAAGACTCACTCACACAGTTGCCGCGAAGCGGCTTCCTTGAACCAGAAAAATGCAGAGAACCGAAACGTTGATGCGATTTGAGCTTACGAGAAGCTATGATGTCCCTGCCCTCCCAAAGTTGGCCGAAGCCGTTTCGGTCGCTGATTTTTGACGTTCCCCTCGACTGGCTGAGTTAGCGATTTTGTCACCTGCCCCAGACATCCCTTTCATCAATCAAGACGACCTTGACACTTGGCTTCCAAATCTGAGACGGAGTCATCCTCGACTGTTCTTTAACAGTGAAACCTGGCCGGCAGTCAAAGCGCGGGCACTAGGGGTTGCAGCAGAAGACTTCGAAAAACTGTTCGAACGGGTGAAGGGCTATCCGGATGAACCAGTGGGTGATTCGGGCGGGCCGCCATTCGAGAGCGAACAGGAAATTGCCGGCCAGACCTTCATGATGCCAACGGCAAAGGAGGCCAGAGAATGGGGCGTCCAGGCGATGGAAACTGCATTCGTTTACCTGATTGGGGGTGAGAAGCAGTACCTCGAAAGAGCCCGAAGAATGCTGGAGGTGAGCGTTGGTGTTTACCATCAGTGCTACAGAGAGCGCCGGGCTGTGAACTGGTATTGCATGTCAAGAGTCTGCGCGTTAGCAGCCTACGACTGGATTTGCAATGACCTCACTGAGGAGCAGCGGCACGGGATACTTTCACCGTTGTTGCGGCATATTGAGGATGTCCAGTCCGGGCCGGGGAAGCCGGCGATCCACGGCATCAACGACAGCGACCATAAGACCGGTTTTTATGGAGTCCGAAACATTCCCTGGTTCGCAGGGCTCGCTGGGTACGGGGACGGCATCGATGACGAACTTGCCAGCCGTCTGTTAAGGGCCGGATATGAAAACTACGGCCTCATGCTGAATTTCAGAGAAGCGTGCGCGCTCGATGATGGTGGCCTTGCTTCGACAACAACCGGGTACGCGCTGGGCGCGTATTCATGGGCTTCATTTAATCTCTTCCATACGTGGAGATCTGCTTTCGGTCAGGACCTCGCACAGTTCTGGCCCCACATGTCGCTTTTCCCTAATTGGATTATGTGGAACAGGATTCCGGCGGAAGGGCACCCTTTGGAATTTGGAAGCGGAGATACCTATCACGCGGACAACCATCTGCGGACCTACGCGCTCTATGAGCACATGTCACAGATCATGCATTTCTACGGGAAGTCACATCCAAACTGTGCCGCGCTGGCGGCTCACATTCGGAACATAGTTCCTGAAAAGCCAAGCCTCACCAGTTGGCCTGTTTATCCCTTCCTCTTAACTGAATTGGAAAAGGCGCCGCCTGCTCAGCCCCCGGATGCTTCCGGAGCCGGGGCCCGTCACTTTGAAGGCATGGGACAGATCATCATGCGGTCGGGAACCGGGGCGGACGCTACACGCTGCCTCTTCACCGTTTCAGGGCATGCGAGCAATCATAGGCACTACGATGAAAACAATTTCATCATTTATAAGAAGGGCTTCCTCGCTCTCGATTCTGGTACAAGAGCGCAATCCACGGACTTTCAACTTCGCCACTACTACGCGCAGACTGTTGCCCACAACTGCGTTCTGATTCACATGCCAGGCGAGCCGCAGCCGCCTTACTGGGGGCCGGCGTATGAAGGGCAGGAGGGAAGGCAAAACGATGGCGGCCAGACTCGAAGGGGATGCGGAAAACTTCTCGCCTTCGAGAGCAATGCCCATTTCACATACATTGCCAGCGACGCGACTGCATGTTACAGCGAAGAAAAATGTGAACTCGCGCTGCGACAGCTCATATTCCTTCCCCCCGACCATTTCGTGATTCTTGACCACGTGACCTCCACTGATCCGAGTTATCGAAAAGCCTGGCTGCTGCATACGCAGAATGAGCCCGAACTCACAGGCGATACGTTTCGTTGCGACGAAGGTGATGGAAGGCTGTTTTGCCGGACGCTGCTTCCTGAGAGGGCCACGCTTACACCCATCGGCGGCCCCGGCAAAGAATTCTGGTCCAACGGCCGAAACTGGGAGCTGAACGAAAACTTCAAAGGACGCCTGCAGGAATTTGAGGAGAGAACCGGTAAAGCGATGTTGCTCGGCAACTGGCGCATGGAAGTCTCGCCTGCCAAACCGGGCAGAGAGGACATCTTCCTGCACTTCATTCAGGTTGGCGTTAAAGACCTGGAAGCAATGACCAGCGCTGATGTTTTCAGAAGTGAGGACCAGGTGGAGATCCGGTTCAGCGAAGGTGAGCGAGAGGTGCGCCTCCACTTTAACCTCGCCAATGAAGCTGGTGGCCGAATTTCAATCAGAGGTACGACCGTTGAATTTGAGCAGAATCTCGCCACGGATGTCATGCCTCAAAGCGGCGTGGACTGAGGCATGACTGATATTTTCCAATCAACCCAGGAAACCCGAATCATGAACCCGTTACCTATCTTC
This sequence comes from Planctomycetota bacterium, assembly GCA_027625095.1. GTDB lineage: Bacteria > Planctomycetota > PUPC01 > JACPCR01 > JACPCR01 > JAQBXN01. The sequence goes on from JAQBXN010000004.1 coordinate 129,918, forward strand.
AATCCGAGCCCCGCACCGAATACGAGACAACAAAGTATTTTCTATGATCGCCATTCTTATTCCGCATTCCCCCATGTGATCCAGCTCGAGGGCGACGAACTGCTCATAGCGTTTCGTCAGGCCCCAAAGGAAGAGAGAGTTCGGCACACTCACCCGCGCTCGGTCATTACAGTCATTCGCTCCTATGATCTCGGTCAGACTTGGGAAACGGAGAGCGCAGGCCAGTTGGCTGCCGGGGGCGGACAGGAACTCGGCCTGATTTATCTCGGTAGAGGCAAAGTCGGCGGCGCGCTCGCCATGCATGAAGTGGTACCACCGGCAGAAGCAGAACGATCAAGGATTCCACACTCTCACGAACACGAATACGCTTTCAAAAGTACCGGCGCCTATTGGTGCTGGAGCGACAACTACGGCCTCACCTGGAGGCTGGATAACTCCATCCTGGTCGGTGAAAGTATGCAGGCATGCGCGCCCCCCGTAAGACTCTCGGATGGCACTCTGATGATTCCGGCCTACTGCCCAATTGGACGCGCCAAGGCCAGTTCTGCCGTTCTGTATCGATCCGCAGATGGTGGCCGGACCTGGTCTGATTTGACCGTCATAGCAAGAGGCACCCCGAGCACCCGCCATTACCACGAACCCGTTCTTATGGAGCTTAAGCCCGGGCATCTGCTCTGCCTGCTCCGCTTTGGTAGTGATGATAAATGCCCGCGGGGCATCTTCTGGCAGAACGAATCGTTCGATAATGGCAAAACCTGGACAACCCCGAAGCAGACCCATATCACCTCCGGCGCCTGCCCCCGAATTCTGAAACTTCGAGACGGACGTCTCCTGCTTACCTACGGACGACGATTCGAGCCATACGGTATCTACGCTTCATTGAGTGAAGACAAGGGCGCCACCTGGAGCGAAACCTGTTGGCTCCTGCGCAAGGCCCCCGACGGCGACCAGGGCTACACCTCCTCCATCGAATTGAAAGATGGAAGTATCTTCACTACAAGCTACGCAAAGAACGCCCGCGGCATCACAGGCATTACAGGGACGTTTTGGAATTTGCCGTGAGAGCTGAGTTACCGGTCGCAAAAGCATAATCGAGGTTTCCATGTCTAAGACTGAAGCTGAATACCGGGAACAGATCTCCCAGTTCATTTCCGATTTCAATAGTCTGCGCGAGGAAGTAGCGAAGATGATCGTCGGTTATGAGGATGTCGTTGAAAAGACGCTCATTTGCCTCTTTGCCGGTGGCAATGTCCTTCTCGAGGGTGTGCCTGGACTTGGCAAAACAATGCTTGTGCGGGTTCTTTCACAAGCGCTCCATTGCGAATTTCGCCGTGTTCAATTTACCGCCGACCTGATGCCCACGGACATCCTCGGAACGAACATGATCGTGCAGCATGGCAATCGCAGGGAACTGGTCTTTCAGAAGGGCCCCATCTTTACCCACCTCTTACTGTCTGACGAAATTAATCGTGCGACACCGAGGACGCAGTCCGCTCTGCTCGAAGCGATGGAGGAACACAGTGTTTCGGTGGGCACACATACCTACACGCTCGAAGAACCGTTCTTTGTCCTTGCCACGCAGAACCCGATTGAGCAATCCGGAACCTATCCGCTCCCGCAGGCCGCGCTGGACAAATTTCTCTTCAAACTGATTGTCGGGTATCCGAACTTCGATGAACTTGATGAAATCATTGCACGCACCACCCGTCAGGAGATGCCGGAGATCCGGGCCGTCATGAGTCGGGAAAAGGTTCTTGAAATGCGGGCTCTCGTTCGCGAAGTGCCGGTGGCTTCGCACGTGGAGCGCTATGCCGGGCGGCTTGTGCTCGCATCGCATCCCGATAATGAACACGCTACCGACATGGTTCGACGCTATGTAAAAAATGGCAGCAGCCCCCGCGGGATTGTGGGCCTGCTGCTGGGGGCAAAAGTCCGGGCGCTGCTCAATGGAAGATTCAGCGTGGCCTGCGAAGACATTCAAGAGGTCGCACTCACGACGCTCCGGCACCGCCTGCAACTGACCTTCGAAGGACAGGCCGAAGAAATTCCTGCTGACCGTATCGTTGAAAACATCATCGAAAACACCCGAGAAATGGACGCCAGCGACGCTGCGTGAAAGGAAGAATGAATGAGCATCACTGACCAGGAAATTGAGAGATTCCAAAAGACTTTCTCAGAACTGAAATCCGAAATGCTGAAGGCTATTATCGGCTGCGACGGTATCGTCGAAGACCTCCTGGTCTGCTTTTTCGCAGGTGGCAATCTATTGCTGGAAAGCTCGCCGGGGCTTGGCAAGACGCTCATCATCAAGACCCTGGCCCAGGTTCTTGATCTGAAATTCAACCGCGTTCAGTTCACTCCCGATCTGATGCCGTCGGACATCATCGGCACGACCATCGTGATGGAATCCGATGAAGGGGAGAAAGTTTTCGAATTCCAACCCGGCCCTGTCTTCACCCAGATTCTGCTCGCTGACGAGATCAATCGGGCGACCCCAAAAACTCAGTCGGCGCTGCTCGAAGCCATGCAGGAAAGGATGGTCTCAGTTGGAGGTAAGACCCATCAACTGGAGCTTCCTTACTTTGTACTGGCCACGCAAAACCCTCTCGACACCGAGGGCACCTACAGCCTGCCCGAGGCGCAAATCGACCGATTCTTTTTCAAGCTCTCGATCGAATTTCCGGACCTGAACAATCTGCAGCGGATCGGTGACATGGCGTCCGGCAGCGCTGTGGTGAAGCTGAATAAAATTATCGGTGGTAAGGAAGCGCTGGAACTGCAGGACATGGTTCGTCGTGTTGAGGCCGGCAAGGAAGCGACTGCGTTTGCTATCCGCACCGTCCTTAAGACGAATCCGGCCAGCTCCGAGGGAAGCGATAACGCGAAGAAGTTTCTCCGTTACGGTTCGAGCCCGAGAGGCGCCCAGGCGCTTACTCTTGGAGGAAAAGTCCGAGCCTTGATTGACGGTCGGGGCTCCGTGGAGCCAAAGGACATTATTGCTGTCAGCAAACAGATTCTGAGCCATCGGCTCATCCTGAATTTTGAAGGCGAGTCCGAAAATATCCGGCAGGCAATCCTGATCGAAGAAGCCGTGGCGGAGTTGAGTGCCTAGCGTGGTGGCCCTGGGGATCCGCGAAGTCTTATGTGAGATGTCTACTCCCAGGCAACTGATATGGCCGCCTTCTCCCGAAGGCAAATCTGCACTCTGGAGAGCGCAGTCACCGGAATCTACGCAACCGTTGAAATTTACATAATCGAGGCAACCGAATCAGGAATCACAGCATGAGCACCCCAATCCGATGCGGCATCCTTGGCACAGGCCATCCTCACGCAGGAGGCAAGGTTAAGACGCTTCTGGACTCCGACAATTGGGAAGTCGTCGGAATCCACGAACCCGACGAATCGTGGAAAGCGCGCACGGCAGATCGCCCACCTTTTAATCAAGTGCCCTTCGTAGATGCGGATACGCTGCTTGCCGACGATTCCATCCGGATGATCGCGATTGAAAGTGAGATCCAGCAACTTCTGCCGCTCGGACGCCGGGCGATTGAGGCGGGCAAGCACATCCATCTTGATAAGCCGGCCGGAGTGGAACTGCCTGAATTCAAAGAACTCATCGATCTGGCTAATGAAAAGAAACTGATCATTCAGATGGGTTACATGTTCCGCTACAACGAAGGATTCGATGTCGTGCGCCGTGCCGTTCATGCCGGCTGGCTCGGCAACGTGAATTACATCCACTGTGCGATGCTTTCTGATATTAATCCGCAATCCCGGAAAGAGATGGCTTTTCATCCCGGCGGGTTCATGTTCGAAATTGGCGGGCATCTCATCGACATGGTTGTTCTCCTCCTCGGCGCTCCGCAAAAGGTGACTCCGTTCATTCGGCATGACGGAGATTTTGAGGATGATTTTAATGACAACACTCTGGCTGTTCTGGAATACGAGCACGCCATGGCATTGGTAGAGACGTCAGCTATTGATACCAGCGGCATGAAGCGAAGGATGTTCGAAGTGGTGGGTGACAAGGGCACGATCATCGTGCAACCTCACGAGGCGCCTGTGGTTCGACTCCATTTGAAGGAATCTGCCGGCGGATACGCTGCCGGCTGGCATGACATCAAAGTACCCTTTACCGGCCGTTACATTCTGGACATGGTGGAACTTGCCCGTTGCATTGATGGCCGGCAGAGATTCCCATACTCAACCGACCACGATTACGCCGTTCAGGAAACGCTGCTTAAGGCCTGCGGCGTTCTTTAATCTCACCACTATTTTCAAAATGAGTAAAACCAAAATCGCATTCATTGGTGCCGGTGGACTCGCCAACAACGTGCATTATCCCTCGATCGACATAATGGAGGACGTTGAGCTTGTCGCTATCGCTGAGCTGAATGACGAGCGGCTTCAGCAGACCGCGGACAAGTATGAAGTCGAGGGCCGTTATTCGGATTACACAAAGATGATTGATGAGACCGAACCGGACGCGATCTACATCATCATGCCGCCGATGTATCTGCATGACCTTGTGATGGGATGCCTCGAGCGCGGCCGGCATGTCTTTGTGGAAAAGCCTCCAGGCATGACCGCCTATCAGACTGGCACCTGGGCCAGGCTTGCTGAAGAAAAAGGCCTGCTCACCATGTGCGGATTTAATCGCCGGCACATCCCCTGCCTTAAGGCGGCAAAAGAGCGCATCGAAGCAAAGGGCCCCATTTATCAGTGCCGTGCCACTTTCATAAAGAATGGAAAGGCATCCGGCTATTACAAAGGTGCGATCGATATTCTCACCTGCGATGCCATTCACGCAGTCGATTCGCTGCGCTGGCTGGGCGGTGAGGTTGTTTCCCTCGCCAGCGACATCGGCCACTTTGAATCTGAAGCTCCGAACGCGTTCAATGTGCTCATGAAGTTCGAATCGGGTGCCGTTGGTTTTCTGAATACAAATTGGCGGACGGGAGGCCGCGTTCACAGTTGGGAAATCCACGGCAGTGGTATCTCGGCATTCGTTGATCCGGATCACGAAGGAGCCCGCATCCACGAGGACAACAAACTCAATGCCGACCTGATCAAGCCCAAACAAAACGATGACGACCCGATGCATCTCTGGTTCGGCTTCTACCAGGAGGACCGCCACTTTGTGGATTGCGTTCAGTCCGGCGAAACGCCCATCACTCACTTCGGGGATGCGGTCAAGACGATGGAACTCGTGCAGCGGATTTACAACGGGCAGATCTGAGGGCCTAGGTCGGCCTCAATATCTTCCACTGCGCGTCGCTTCCGGCAGGAGCCGTCGCCTCCATCCACTCAAAGGCTTTCCCATGGTATCCCTCCCGCGACACCGAGGCCGCAGTTCCTCCGGGGCAGATTCAATTTGGGCCGTCACCTCCGGGCATAATTTTACAGGTCCCATTTCTGTATCTCTCTGGTTGGGTTAGGGGGCTTTTCTTATCATCCGGCAGTCTCCCTGCAAATCTTTAAATTACACGCAGGCACAACCGATGACCCAGTGGAACGCACTCGTCAGCTCCGAATCCTGGCGGGAAGTGTTCGATGAACCTTGCACCGGCCAATGGCAAAACCACTGGTTTCTCGATGGGGTAGATTCGAAAGTTGAAAACACTCCTGACGGGATGGTCCTGACGGCCGGGCCACTACCGCAGAACGATCACAGCATGGTGCTTTGGACCCGCGGGAGCTTTGCTGGCGACATCAGAATCGAATACGACTACACGCGGCTCGATGACAGCGAACGATACGTGAACATCCTTTACATCCAGGCGACCGGGAAAGGCGAAGCGCCCTTCGGCAAGGACATTGCCGGCTGGTCTGAACTGCGGCAGAAACCTTCGATGAATCTCTATTACGAAAATATGAACCTTCTGCACATCAGCTATGCGGTCAACCGCTTCGATGTCGAAGGGGAATATGTGCGTACTCGCCGTTATCCCATGAAGCCGGGCGGAGATTTCGGTAAAGACACGGAGGTCGAAGGCACGTATTTTGACACCGGGCTGTTCAAACCCGACGTCACCTATCATTTCACCGTCATCAAGGAAGGGGCGAGCCTGCACTTCCACGTAACCGGCGATGGTCAGGACCGCCACTTTCAATGGGACTTTTCAAATTTTCCACCGGTGACTGAAGGCCGCATTGGCCTTCGCCAGATGATGACTCGGAAGGCGAAATACAAGGACTTCAGGATCTGGATCAAAGATTAAATCACAGATGCGTCTTCCAGATGGTGAAGCCTGCGCCGCAGAGGAAGAACCAGGAAAAGGACAATAAGTTCGCTGCCAGAAATCGCACGATGCCCGGGTGTTGAATCGCGCGGCTCGCAATCTGAGCCCCAACCGCCCCGGGCAACAGCCCCGCCAGGAAACCCCAGCCCATGATCACCCCGGCCGCCTTGCAAACCTCGAAGTAAACGAGACAGGTCAGAAGGAACGCGAGCAATGGCAGCCTTTGCAAGAGCCGATTGCCTGTCGGCACAGTCTCATTTTGGCTATGTGCGATGCAGGAATTGGAGGTCCATTGGAACACGATGAAAAGTGAGATCGGCCAGGTAAAGATGAGGCGGCCTGTCATTCCAGCCAGCAGGTGCGTGCCCAGAGCGCCGAGCAGGAATGAAGAAACGTAAAATGCCGGCCGGTAAATTTTCGCCCGATAATCTCTTTCCACTTTGACCAACACGCGGTCAACCATGGCCGCCAGGAGAGCTGGCACGACGAATCCAATCAAGAGCGACCAGGCATACCATCTCTGCATGTCCGCCAGGTGAGGAGAGATGGAAGCATCGGTCCGCCAGGCCGCCTCCTGCTTTGGTGTATCTTTGCCATCAATCTGGACGGCGGATCGCGCGCCCGGCAGATCACCGGTGGCCAGGCTAGCCTTCAGGCTGCCGTTCAAGGCCAGACACATCACCCATTTGTCGTTTCGCAGGTAAACCTTGTCGCCCAGGACCAATGGGGGCGTCCAGTGAATCCCTTCCCTGAAAATTTGTTGCCGGTGATGCTCGTGGTATCGGTCTGACAACGCCTCTGCGAAAATCAGAGTGCCGGTATCGGTGAACAGGACGAGCTTGTTGCCGTGCTCCGTCTTCACTCCGAGCACTGCGGCGTGTTCGCACTTATCGGTTGACCACATCTCTTCGCCATCGCTGATTCGCAGGCATTTCAGTTTCCCCCTCGAGGTCCTCCACCTCGTGGCCTGGATGTCCTTCAAATCGAAACCGTAAACAAATCCATCCAGGGCAATGCACGAGAAAACGTCGCACGAAAGCGATTTGCTTTCCCATGCCAGGGACGGCTCGACGCCTGGTTCCGAATCGACCTTTAAGAGCCTCGAGCCCTGCTTGAAGGGGGATGAAATCAACAGGAATGGATCGTCATAGAGCGGCCAGACCGCATGCTCGTCGTAGCCCGACGACCATTCGTGCCGCCAGATTTGCACACCGTTGTCAGGACGGTTGGCAACCACCGCATTCTGCATGAAGCTGACAATCTGCCTTTCGCCGTTAACTCGAATCGGAATCGATCCGCAATAACTGGCCGCATCACTGCCCGTCTTCCAGAGCACGGAACCATCATCCGCCTTCAGAGCAACTACCGAAGCGTCAGCGCCGCCGACGGGCAGAAAGACTTTTCCATCTTCGACCAGAGGAGTGCATGAATAGCCGAACTCGGTGCCTTTGCCCTGGAATCGTTCGGTAACGTTTAATGACCAGAGTTCCTTGCCGGTCTTCCTGTCGAGACATCCAAGGAGCCCGAAAGCCCCGGCAAAAAAGATTCGTTCTTTCCAGATGGAAGGTGTCGCACGCGGGCCGGGATAGAGGCCGTTTGCCTCCCATGCCCAACCAATCTTACGTTGCCAATGGGGGACACCAGTCTCTCGGTCAAGAGCGATCACGTACTGCTCGGTCGCTGTCTGATAGAGCGTGTATATGGCCTCCTCGTCGGCGGTAAAGCTGGAATACCCCTGGCCCAGTTCCCGTTTCCAGAGTACGGAAATTCGATCAGGATTAATGGTCTTCGGGAATTCAGCAGATCGCACAATCCCGTCAAATCGGGGGCCTCTGAGATGAGGCCAAGTCAGATCGCTTTGTATCACCGCTTTACCAGCACTCGGTACTCTGGTGGGTGTGCCCTGAGTTAAATTTTCCTGGCCTGCCGCAGGATTGGACTGGATGGCCATGAAGGCAAGGACGATGAAATACTTTTCCGGCTCGAAGGACAAGAGGTAACTCCTCAGGATCGTAGTGGGCAGCCGATCAGATAAACGGCCTGTCAACGTCGAAGGAACGAGGGTGATTGTAAAGCATTGGTTAATCGTAACCTGATTCGCCGGACTTCGAGGCGACGATGGCCCTCTCGAAATCTGGAGGTTTCGGCTACAGGTTCCCGTGAATATAACAATCCCCTGCCTGACCCAGATTTCCCATGACAGGGTTTGATCGACGCGCTATCGTGAGGAACAACCATTAGAAGAATTCACAATGAACGTTAACACACCGAAACGCATGACCGCCGAATATCTGGATGGCCTGCCGAAAGACGAGCGGCTCTACGAAATCGTACAAGGCGAACTCAGGGAGGTTTTGCCCGTTTGTGCATATGGAACAAAACTCGAAGCAAAGTTTGCTTATCATTTCCTGAAATTTGTCGAGGATGACCACGCCAATGGCGAACTGCTGACGGGTACTATGCGGTATGGTCAGCGCCGGGACCCGGACGGGAAAGAAGCTTGAGTTGTAATTACCACGCGGTCAGCGAGGTCCAAAATTTGGCGACTTACCCTCTCGTTCTACTTCTTGCGATCTGCCAGACTGCCACGGTCGCCGAGCAAGTAACACCAACACTGATTGTAGAATTTCTTAGGATCTGCCAGCCGACGAAGGCGGTAGACCCGGTGAAGATCCAGGCCCTGGTGCGGCAACTCGGCGATGACCAGTGGGCAAAACGCGAACGGGCGACGCAGGAACTGATCCTAATCGGCCAACCGGCTCGGGAGGCAGCGATGGAGATGTTTTACGACATCCGCGATGCGGAGATCCTGATTCGGCTCAAAATGCTTGAGATCGAGTGGGATCTGCAGGTCCGTCGGGCCGGAGACCCGAAGATAAGATGGGTAAAGAAATGGGGTGGTCTGGACCTGGAAACGAAGCTCGATTTGATGGCACCCCTCATCGAAGTGATCTCACTTGCAGACCGGGATAGTGTTGCGTGGGCCTTTCAGGACATTCTGCGCGACCTCCGTACCCTGCCGGACCTCTGCAAAAAACTCGAGACGTCGCAAAAGACAAAGCTGGCGCCGAAACTGATCAAACTACTCTCCAACTCGTTGGGCCTGACCGCCCGTCTGCCGGAGAGGGAAGGAGAGTTGTTCGCGGAGAGTTTCGTCGCTGCACTCGACAAACTCGATATGCGGGAGGCACGTGGCGTGCTCCATTACTACCTCCATAACGGACCACCAGAAATTGGCTGGGTGGTCTACCGAACATTCGGGGTCCGGTTTTATTACCCTTACAAGGATGGCGAAATTCTGCTGCGATTAGCCAAGTCCAACCACCCTCGGGTTGCTCACCTGGCACTCGATGCGCTCCGTCGCCGGTAGTTCCGACCTCCGATGGGAAATCCTAGCGGAACTCTTAAATGGAAATCTGTTATCGACACTCGATCTCGAACGCACTCAACTCGCCCTGGGATGTCCCAACGCAAAGGTAAGTCCGCCCGTCGCGTTCATACGCAGCCATTTGCACAGGGCGACCTTTTACAGCCCCTGCCTTGATTCGTTTGCCTGTGGAATCCAGGAACTGGATTTCGCCGTTCTCAAGTGCAAGAAAAATCATTCCGTTCTTCCCATGCACCAATTCCGGTGCACTTTCGAGGTGGATCGACCATTTCCTCCTGCACTGGTGATCGAGCACAACCAGCAGACGATCTGCCAGGCCGACAAGGATCTCCGTGCGGCTGTCTGAATCCAGGTCTGTGATTTCCAGGTCCCGAATATTGCGTGCGGGAATGCTGTTACCAGGGCCGAAACTGGCGTCGTAGAGTGCCTTACCAGTTTCGTCCCAGACGGTTACTCGATTCCAGGTGCCGTTTACTTCGCAGATAACCTCTCTGTTGCCGTCACCATCGAGGTCTTCATAAAAGATGTGATGCCGGTTGAGGCTCGTCCACCCACCAACGTAGGTGTGTCCGGGTGGCACCGTATGAAACCCGCGTGGTTTTGGATCGAGCGTAATGTTGTTGAGGATTGCTGCTGTGTTCGTGCCGTTGTATTCGCGCGAGGCGAGCAGATTCAGACTGCCCTCGGGCCCGTTGATAATGTTGAAGTGTGAAACTCTTCCCCAAAACTGAGGAAGCCGATGCAGGAGTTTTCCCTCCTCATCGATGATTTCGAGTGTGCAGGCACTGCCGACGAATGCCTGGCTTTTTCCATTCAGAAAGACGCCGCTGTACAGGCCGTGAATGCCCTCATGGCCCGGCGCAGTCTTGAACCAGTAACTCTTGCCAGCCCGGTAAACATCCGGGTGCGTTTCCGATACGAAGGTCCAGAGCCTTTTGCCATCGAGATTGAAGGCGATGACTTTCTCATCGCGACATCCTGCGAGCAGGATTTTGTGCTCCGGCCACCAGCGAAGTTGCCGGATTTCGCCGTCGGTGGTCAAGCTGCGAATGAGCTTGCCTGAACGATCCAGAACGTGAATCTGTTTGCCTATTGCCGCGATCAGATTGGTATCGGTATTGATGAGATCTTTGATTGCGCCTTCTAATTGGGCTTTCCAGGTTGGTTTGAACTCCGTCGGCGCATCTAATGCAACAGGCTTGGAAGACGGGTTGGCAACCTGTCTAACTGAGACACGGTCCAGGCCGGCTTTCAATTCACTTGCCAGATTGCCCTTCAGTGCTGCTAAGTGAATGCGCGGTTCCGCCTTCTCAATCAGGTGTTTACCAGCAGGCAGTAAGGCGAACGTCCATCCGGCTTCCGAAGAAATCGAGACCATCTCCTTACCGTTAAGGATGAACCGACTTTCACAGGCAAAACCGAGCTTCGTTTCTTCATTCGCATAGAGGGCCAGCTTTCCAGCGGCGAAATCCCAATCGAGGTCCACGGCCGGCTCTGCTTTGAGAAGCAATTGGCCATCAAAACCCAAGGAGCTTACTCCTACACCACTGGCGTGATCTTCGGCCAGTAGACCAGCCTCTGCTTCACAGGATTTGAATTTCCCCGAGAAAACAATGGCCGCCTGCGGAAGCGATAGGCCAGCCGCGTTGTCGCTCAGTCGAACGCAGTCGTGCTGGGGGTTGTCTGCATCTTGCTTGAGCAGGAGAGAGAAGAAGCTCTTACGTTCACGGTTCCTGACCGGGCCTTTCCATTCAAATGTTGCTTGCCGGCCGTTGAGGGTAATTACTGCCGGTTCGGAGTGCAGAAGTTGATAGGCCGTGGAGGCTTCGATTGGTTTGGCTTCTTTTGTCTGGATGCAGATCGCGGATAGTCCAACGTAGCACTTTCCCGTTCCTTCATGGAGTGCCTTTGCCTGAATGCGCAGCACGTGTTCACCCTTGCCGAGCTTGTGGTGTCCGAGGGGTGCATGCTTTCGTTCGACTGAACTCGCGAAGTGAAGAAAGTTTTCAAGAACGAGTTTTCCATCTAACAAGACGCTGATGACTCCCCGGTCTGTGTAGTTGAGTAACTCAGCGAAGACTTCCCCTTCCACGGGCACATCAATTTTGAATTTCATTTCCATCCAGGGCCCAGGCTCAGGGCTGCGCAACAGCATTGTGTCATAGGCGCCGAGAGATATCAGGGCACGTTCGCCCTCAAGGTTGGTAGAGCAATCGTGTTCCATCGCGCTCAACTTGATCCAGCCGGAAGGATGCTTGCCGGGAAGACTCGGAGTGATATGCAATTTAGTACCGGGCCCTTCCCCTTTGTATGCTGGCTGGTCCAATTCCCAGAGAAATTGTACCTCTGCGTTTTCCGTGTCTGTGCGAAAATCCAAGCTGTCAGCAAACAGGGTGTATTTGCCGATGCGATGCAGAAGGGTGCGTCGCCAACTGCACCATGCTGCGTCTGGAACCTCCGCGGTTGCCGTTGCTGTTCCTCCCAGCACCCGTGCCGCCTTCAGTGCCGCGTTCATGGCTATCTTCGGTTCGACAAGACCATCCGCCCGGGTGAGAACCTGATTACGATAGCCCCTGAGCAGAGTCTGTCCGGCCAGGCGTAATTCGAGAACAGAAAAGGTGTGGTAGGGATTGCGGGAGGCGCCGTTGTATCCATCGATAAGAATGAAATCGCCGCTGGCCTTCTCCGTACTTCGAAAACTGCCGTGATAAAAAGACTCATCGATAGGAAAGCCGTTGTTCCGTGAACTCCACGCAGGAACAGACAGGCGGTGGATGTTCCATTGCCCGCTCAAGTCGCCCGGGTCTGTGGCCTCAAGTTTTTCGTCCGGCCACCATGACTGGCCAAGGCGGAACCCATCGATCCCGATACCGGTCCGCCTGCGATAATCAATGTAGCGGCTGTCCTGCAGCAGATAAGCAGCCTTGTGAAGGAAACCTGTGGACGCGGAGTTTAAGGCCCAATCGGGCCCGCTACCTGAGACTAACGCGTCCATCCCGCGAATGAGTTGCCTGAGCGTGCCTTTGGATACCGGTTCTCTGTCACCGGTGAGCAGCAGGTGAGAAAAGATCGGAGCGATGCCGGTGCTGTACCAGAACAGATTATCACTCTCGCCACCGACCCATGCGTATTCATGGAGCGAACGAAAATGCATCTGGGCGGCATAGGTGCAATGTTCCCATACCGGATCCGGGTAACTTCGTTGCAGATAACGGCCAAGACAGTAGAGAGAAATAGCCGACCATTGTCCGTGTCGACTGCCGACCATGCCGGCAGGTTGGGTGAGGTTGTAAATACCTTCCCCCAGACGATGCTGGAGCTGCCGTGAAAAAGCCTGGGCCACCTTGAGTCGCTCGGCATCGGTAAAGATCGGGCTCTCCTCGATGAGATCCCAGAACAGGACCATCATGTGCGCGTTATAGTGGTACGGTCCGGCGAGAGGGTCGTCTTTATTTTCGAGACGTTCCTGATCGATGGTCTCGATCTGCTTTCTCGCTTCCGCATCAGGAAATGCCAGCCTCAACGCCTCGCGTGCATCCCGTTCGCGGCCGGTCATGTAATACATCGCCATGTGTTTGCTGATGCTGTTCCAGCCAAAATAGCCGACTGAGCCATAACCTTTGGAGGCTTCCCAGGTTTCGTAATCGAGCAGATTTGCCGGCAGAGTCGTTCCCTTGCCGAGTTCGATATCGGCCATCCAACCGAGGGAAAGATCTTTCTCCTTTCGCTGAGCATTCACGAAATTCAACTCCGTGCTACGAAGGATCCGTGATACCAGTTTTTCAGCAGCGGATTTCACTCCTTCGATATCGCTGCCGCCGACGAAGATCGCATTAAACCCGTCACCGAAGGGGTTGTGCAGGGAGCGAACCACCGAGCCGCCCGGCCCCGGATACTTCAGATCAAGCAGCGTGAAGTAGCGGCTGTAGAGTTCCTGAATCACCGCATTTGTGGATCTATTTCCAAGCAGGATGAGGTTCTGTTTCAGCGGAATGTGCTGAAGCGGATCTTCATCCTTGATGATCGGAATCTTGACATCTGTCTTCTGAAAAATTGCAGCCTGGATGGTATCCGCCTCTTTTGCGTAGATGCCGCCTGCAGGGGAAACGATGGCCGCCATGCTTTTGTTCTCACTGACCAGCGAAGTTGTGATGTAGAGGTTTTTCAGTCGTTCAATCTTTGCTGGCTGCGGTGGTGGCGCGACGCGGGGAGGTTCGACGCCTGACACCAGCTCGACACTGTTTATGTAAAGCGACGGCGTTGGATCACGATGGGTATACAGGTAAAGGGTCGCCCCTTTCGTTCCAGGAGGGGCAACCCCTTTGACCGAAATTTTCTTTGCGCCCTGATCCCCACAGTAGAGGGTCATCTGGTGATATTCGTTCGACGGCAGAAAGCGTAACTGTATGTACATGCCACCCGATGTTTTCTCAGTGACCTTCTTCACCATCGCTGTCGCCTGATAAACCAGACCCGCCTGCACTGCGACGTACTGGTACACGCCTACTTCCTGGCCTGAGTCGTTGTCTTCGATCAGAAGTGACCTGTCGCCTCCGGCCTCCACAACCGAAAGCTTTCTGGAGTTATCCACGCCGCCATAGAGTTGCCATCCCGCAGGCACGCCCTGCAAGGAGACAGCCTCATCAAATTCAGGATTCGCGAGCAGGTTTGGAGAGACTTCAGCGATGAGGTCAGCGTTTCCGATGACAGAGAGAAGGATCAGATGCAGCATTTTGAGTTCGGTCTTTGTGGTGAATTCAGAACCAGTCATCTCCATTCTCCACTAGCGCGAATTGTGGCGTATCCCATCGAGGCCAGATACTCGATGAGCGTGGTCTTGCCAACCGCCGGGCTACCCGTCAATACATTGAACTCATTCATCGTCGTTTGCCCCTTTGAACAGCAAGACCGCCGCGCCAGTGAGGATAGCCGTTCGGACAGACACGACGGCCATCAGCAATTGGTGCTTTGAAGAATCAGCCTGCATCTCAAGAAGCCAGACCGGCAACTCCAGATAATTGACGATTAGCAATCCCACGGCAGCGAGTGCGCCGCGCCAGTCAGGAAATCCGATCAGCAATATTGCCACTGGCAGGACCACGAACTGGGGACTCCATCCCTTTGAATAGAGAAGAAAGATACAGATCAGACACCCGCAGTAACGAACAAACGCGTGTGGCTGCTCCAACTTGCGCAACTTGATCCACGTGAATCCAACCAGCCCGATCACGAGCAACCCAAAGCTTGAATAAATCCCCGTCAGCTTTGCCTTCGGGTAGAGCGAAAGGTCGGGACTGAAGCGTCCTGCGACTCTGTAATATTGAGCAGGATTAAGGCCATTGCCTCTGTCCTTTATCTTGTTGATTGCCTCCCAAACCTGGGGATGGATATCTATTTCCGCTTTTCCATCCGGCACAGGGCCCAGAAATCCAAACAGATACTGGCCCTCCAGCAGGGCCCATACTGTTTCCCACGGTTGCCGCACACTGTTCGCTCGAATCGGCATGACAGCGTAGTCGGCCCGGATGACGAAGAAAGCCCCCCAGAACAGCAGGATTGGAACCAGCCCGCCCATGGCGAATCGAATCATTGCCCCCCTCTCCCACTTGAAACGCATTAATGCCGGGATAAGGGCAATCGGCATGAGCTTAGTGACGATGCCGAGACCAAGCGCTATGCCGGCCGGCAGTCGCCGATCACGCAGGAACAGCTCCATGCAAAGCAAAATAAAGAACAGAGTGATGCTGTCAAAAAAACCAGCATCGGCCTGGTTCAGCGCAAAACAACAAACAAAAGCCCCGCAGGCGAACAGGCCACTTCTTGCATTAACGGTGCGCCGCACGATCAGAAATATGAGCATCACATTGGCCGCGTCGAACAGTGCAACGACGCTCTGCAGCACAACACAGTAGCTGCGAAAGTGTGCCTGTGTCTCGACGTTGCAGAATACCCCGCACACTTTGTAAACGGCCACCGAAAGCCACGGGAAAAGCGGCGGGTATTCCATCCAGTAATGCACGAACGGATAGAAGCCAAAATCCGACAGTGCCGCGAACGGATAGTGGAAACTGGCGAACTCCGAATACCGTGGCGAAAAAAAAATGGCAGCCACAAGGCGTAGAGCGGCAAATGCAACCAGCACGATGGCGAGTTGCCGGGGCCGTTGGAATCGTTGGAGCAGGGGATTCATCGCTTTATTCCTTCATGTCCAGCCGGTCGTTGTCTACTCTGTTCACGAGATGAGTTTCACTCTTGTAGCGCAGGCTGGATGGTAAGCCACAGACGGACTTACAAGTAGTGGATTACACCGGTATGGAGTTCATGACACAGGGCGGTCATTCAGTTCAAGTGTATCCCCAAGTGACCGAACTTCAGAAGGGTGCGGGAACTGTTTGCGGGGGAGCAACGCGTATTCCCTGCCCCTTGGCAAAACTCCGGACAACGACCTTATCAAAAATGTTACATTACCCGTCCGTCTCTTCAGCCCCGAAGGGGCCAGGGCAAGTAGCCGGTGGTTTTAACCACCGGATCAGGAGGAGAGAGATTCTCTTTGCCCCGGAGGAGGGGAGGCAGGTCATACCGATAGGGTTCGATCCGAAACGAAGCCCGGAATTCCTTCACGTGACGCTGGCGCCTTCGGACTCGCCATCGTCGATAAGGATGAGGAGACGGAGACAATTATGCGCGTGGGTGGCTCTTTCCCTTATTGCGTCTGGCTCAACGGCAAGCTCGTCTGGAACGGAAGTTTCCTGCACGGCTACCACCCCGATGCGGACCGTTTTCCTGTAACCCTTTGTAAAGGCGAAAACCACATCCTTGTCTTCACCAACTGGCTGTTCTACATTTCGCTGGGAGAAATTTGAGTCGAATCGCTTGTTGCCTTCCCGGTGGTTTTTCCGAGTACATTCATCCAACTCCGGGTAAGAGATCGCCGGCATGAATTCCTGATGTTCAACCTGAGCAACGCTTGGTTCCTGCCATGCCATGAATTCGTTGCATGCTAAAATGAGTTTCAATTGTTTTGGTTCACCCGAAAAGAAGGGAAGCTATGCCCATTACTATCGCCGACGAATTACTTCTTGAGGCTGGCATGAATGAGGGTGAGGCAAGAATCGAAATTGCCTGCCGCCTGTTCGAGGCAGGCAAGCTTTCCCTTCCGGCGGCTGGGAGGTGGGCTGCCTTGTCTCGGACCGAAATCGAACAAGAGCTTATGCAGCGAAAGATTTCGCTCTATCGGCCCACCATCGACGACGTCTCCTCTGACCTGACGAACCTGAACCGCCTTGGAGTGTAAGGGTGGCAGTTGTAGTCAGTGATACCTCTCCAGTCCGGTCGCTGAGCCATCTTGATTGCCTGAGCCTTTTGAGAGACCTCTTTGGGCAGGTTGTCATTCCACCTGCTGTTGAGCAGGAGTTGAGGACTCCGCCCGCCTCCTTCAAAAGCGTGGATTTGCGAAAGCATGGTTTCGTGAGAATCCAAGCACCAAGAGATCGGAAGCGGGTTGAAAGTTTTCTCGAATCTCTCGACGCCGGTGAAGCAGAGGCCCTGGCTTTGGCTGAAGAAATCAAGGCCTCTGCTGTCTTGATAGACGAGGCGGCAGGCCGGGCAAGCGCAGTTCAGAACGGCCTGCCCGTCATTGGGACGTTGGGTATCCTTCTCCGCGCAAAGGAAAGGGGGCTCATTGATGCCATTCGACCGCTTCTGGACAGCCTTCAGAAAGACCTCGGTTTTTTCATTGGCGCGAGTCTGCGAGATTTCATTCTCCAACAGGCAGGAGAATAGTTATCCGAATTCACCAGCACAACGCTCAAAGTGAACACAGCCATGTTTTTTCCATTGGCTCCTGTAGACGCGCAGTCGGATCCCTCGCGGTGTCCGTATTCTTGATTGGCATCTGCCGCGCTGAAGAACCGCCCTTGGCACCGGACATCGTAAGTGCCCAATTAGATGCGTTACAAGGGTCGCGGCGGCCGGAGGAGAATCCGTTCGGCTGGCTCATGCATCGTCGAGAACAGATCGTCTCACAACTGATCGCTGGACTGAGCGGTCGCCCCCGTGAGGTTGCCCGGCAGTGCCTCCAGATCCTGGACAAGGTGGCTCCCCGCCCGGAGATTCGCGATGCCTTGATCCCGATCGCGAAGAACCACGAACATCATCTCAGCCTTTTGGCAATGTGGAGCCTGAGGCACTACGCTGACGATACACGGGTCAGACGACTGCTGGAAGAAGCGTACGCCGACAAGAACCGTCTGCAGTTCCCTTACCACCGTGTCATGGTCGCGCTCGGACTCGAACAGCCGCAGGTGGCGGCCGGGCTGCTGCTTGAGCATCTGTCTAAGGGTGGCGGCGGGGTCGACGACAGTACGGTTTTCGAGCGGCTTGGCGAGATCGGCGCCACCACGGACGTTCCAGGACTGAAGGACGGCCTGGTAAAGCTGCTGAATGGCCCCAAGTCCCAGTACTGGTTTCCCGCAGCCCGGCTGGCTCTGGCCAGGGCGGCCCCAGCGGAGTACCCGCTTACGGACGGACAGCGGACCTTCCTGACCGAGGTCGAACGGCAGTGGTGGATGACCCCATCAGAGAAAGATGCGAAGTGGGCGGAGCTTGCCCAGTTAGACCGCGACGATCTCCGGCCGTTGGTCATGCGCGCGCTGGCCACCGAATATCCGGGCCCGGCTCTGGCCATCCTGCAGGCATGGGGGGATCGGGCCGCGTTGCCGGCGCTCGAACTCCTCATTGCCAAGGGCAGAAACTCTCGTCTTTACGCTTCGGCCTATCTGGAGATTGCTGATACTGATGCGGCGGTCGAGAAGCTCGCGGCACTCGTGGCCATTCGTAAGCCCGCCTTTGTTCTCTACGCTTGCATGCGATCCGGGATACCCGTGAGGCGAAAGCTGAAGCTGGCTCGTGTGTTCCGAGGCCAACTCGGTCTGGATGGCTCGGCAGCAGTGGCTGGCGCTGTCAGCCAGGCCGGGGCGGACACCGAAAGTCTTGTCATACCGCTCATGGCGGAAGAGACAGATTTGGCTGCTCTCGCCGCCTATGCCAAGTTGGCCGCTCGCTTCGACACCGATGGATCCAGGACCCAGTTGTATCGCGCCCTGAAAATTGCTCTCACCATTGCTGGTCGGGGAGGCGAGACCTTCTCGACGCGGTTCAACGCGGCGCGGATCATGGACGCGGCTGCAGCGTGTCCTCTCCCCGGCAGCGGCCCATTGGCGGATGGCTTGCTTGTGGCCAAGGACGAACACATCCGCCTTGCCGCGGCGAACCTTGCGGCCAAGTGCGGCGGAAACCGTTCCGAGGCGATCAGAGTGTTACTCGATGTTCTGAAGCTCGACCGCAGCGGCCGCCAACAGATGGCGTCGGATTACCTGAGGCATTTGCCCCCTCTGGGCGTGGACGAAAAGGCCGAGAGAGAGGAGACGCTGCTCAACACACTAGGAGGGCCGGCGGAGGTCGAGGCCCTGCACGCTCTGCCGAACTGCTCCGGGCAGAGATCGGCAGAGCTCTTGACGCCACTGCTTAATGACCAGGACTTCTGGTGAGGGGTCCGTGCGGCATGGGTGCTTGCCCAACACCCCACCGCTGAGATCCGGGAGACAGCATTACGGCGACTCGCGATTTTCAGCTTGTTCTGGTGCGGAAGGAAACCATGGGGTACCACGGGCCGGTCTGATGTCGACTGGGTATTGGAGGGTGTCCTCTTCCCGGGGTGGCGTCTGCCAGTCGGGCAGGGGCAAGATCCGCGGCCCCTCCAATTGCCCGACCGCCTGTTGAGGGGCTTTGCTTTCACGCCTCCTGAACAGCAGTTCGCTGCACGGGCTTACAGCGTCAGCCCCATGACAAATTTTGCGAGCAGCATTATGCATCCCCTGGATTTTAATGAATGGTGGGGCGCCTTGGGCCGCCGTGGCAACCCCTCACACGTACCGCTTCTAAGACTCATTGCTGACGAAGATGCGAATCTGAAAGCGTTGGAGGTCAATGGGCAGAAGGTCGCCCATTTCCCGTACCGGCAGAAGGCCTCTATTCTCATCGCTGCCATCACCGGTCAGCCAGCCCACTATAGAGGGCTGCAAGGCGAGGATATTCGTAGCGGACACACACCTCAGAAGCCATACCCGGAACAGACCCGCGTGGTGGCCGCGTGGCTGTTGAATCGTCTTCAACGGGAGTTAGCAGGCGGAACTCTCCGGTGGATGGAAGCGCGGCCGCATGAACACATCCTGTTGTATCTGCGCGGTCACGGCCTGCATGAGGTAAATCGTGAACTATGTGATGAATTTCAGTTCGGCCCGTCACTGGAGCAGGCCTTGAAAGCGCAGGCCGCCGAACAGAAACTCCTCGAACGCGTACAGGAACTCCGCTCATTCTATCCATGGAACCCCGGTTCCTTTGGGGAGTAACCTGACTTTTCCGAACTCCACCTCTACCATCCCGACGCGGATCGTTTTCCAGTAACCTTACGCAAAGACGAAAACCACGTCCTCGTTTTCACCAACTGGCTGTTCTATGTCTCGCTTGGGGAGATCTGACCGGATACTGAAAGTGGAATGACTCAAAGTACAGATTAGCAATAGAATCAATTCGACATGAAATCCCCGCGCAAGAAACCCAAGTCCAAATCGCCGGGCATGAAGCCGTCCAAACTGCTGCTGACCGATTTGAGGCAGTTGATAGTCGAAGCCCGACAGGACGTGGCGCGGCAGGTGAACAGCACCATGGCGCTTCTGTACTGGCGCGTCGGATCGCGTATCCGACAAGACGTACTTCAGGAGAAGCGGGCGGAGTATGGGGAACGGATTGTCGCCGAAATAGGGCGACAATTGGAGTTGGAATTCGGCCGAGGTTTCGCTGAGAAGAATCTACGCCGGATGGTGCAATTCGCTGAGGCGTTCCCAGATGAGCAGATTGTCGTGACACTGTCACGACAATTGGGCTGGAGCCATTTCGTCGCGATCATCCCGCTCGATGACGACCTCAAACGCGACTTCTACATCGAGATGTGCCGGATGGAAAGCTGGAGCGTAAGAACGCTACGGAGCAAGATCGGCGGGATGCTGTTTGAGCGCACCGCTCTCTCGAAGAAGACAGACGAGTTGATTCGGCACGAACTCGATCAGCTTCGCACAGAGGACAAACTCTCCCCCGACCTCATTTTCCGAGATCCGTATTTCCTCGATTTCCTCGGCCTCAAAGACCGCTATCTTGAAAAGGATATCGAGGACGCGATC
>JAQBXN010000195.1 GCA_027625095.1 Planctomycetota bacterium
TCCACTGGGCAAGCCAGTGGCATCTTGAGACAGCAAGGAACTGATTAAACCGACAGTCCCCAAGGTGGCAGGGGTCGTTCTTGGTGTTTTGGCCTGTTCTAACCGACCTATCTTCTTCACCTGCCGCCCGAGGCGGCAGGGGCCGAATTCAATCGCTTCTGGCCTTTTAGCCTACAGGTCTCTGCTCACCTGCCAGACGAGCTGACAGGGGACAGTGAAAGCGCTCTGGGTAACGACAATGCCTGAACCAGTGACTTCTTCCATGGCGCGGTGAACCGCGGATGAAAGGAGTGCTGTTATTGTATTTATCCGTTGCCCCGTCATCCGTGGTCCTCTCTTTGGCTCTGCCCTTTACCCACATTTTTCTATTGACGTCGAAGGACATCTTTCTCGTAATCCCCGCCCGGATTCTCGTGGCAGTTTGCCCGGATTGAGAAACATCGTTACACAACGTGAAGTCGGCAATTCAATTGCCACAGGCCCGGAATTGTTCATCGTTCAGGTTTACCCGGAGGGACATTCATGTCAGTCAGCGTCACAGTCTGGAACGAATTTCGCCATGAGAAAAAGGTCGAAGCGATTGCAAAGATCTACCCAGAAGGAATCCATACAGTTATCGCCAATGGCCTCAATGAGGCAGGCCTTGATGTCCGGACGGCGACTCTGGATGAGCCCGAGCATGGGCTGACCAAGGAAGTCCTGAATAAGACCGATGTTCTGATCTGGTGGGGACATGCCGCGCATGGGGAAGTAAGCGATGAGATTGTCGAGCGCGTATATGGAAGGGTCATGGACGGCATGGGCCTCATCTGCCTTCATTCGGCTCACTATTCCAAGATATTCAAAAAGTGTATGGGCACTACCTGCAATCTGAAGTGGCGTGAAGCGGGTGAAAAGGAACGGCTGTGGGTCATCTCGCACGGGCACCCAATCGTGGATGGAATTCCGGAATACTTTGAGATTCCGCAGGCCGAAATGTATGGCGAGTGTTTCGATATTCCAGAACCGGATGAGCTGGTGCTTATCAGTTGGTTCGCCGGCGGCGAAGTATTTCGAAGCGGGTGCTGCTTCCATCGCGGCAAAGGCCGCATCTTCTATTTCCGCCCGGGCCATGAAACCTACCCAATTTATTATCAGGCAGAGGTCATGAAGATCATCACCAACGCTGCGAAGTGGGCGGCTCCAGGGAGCGGCCCGGCACCAGTCTTTGGCAATCGGCAGCCACTGGAAAAGTTGGAGTGATTCAAACCCGCAGGACTTCGATTACCGGTATAGTTGAAGGCTTCGACTTCCCGGTGAGTACAGGTAGAGATCGCCTCACCCAAGCTTGAATACAATTGGGGTGAAAACATAAAACAACGTTTTTGCTCCCGCCCGCGTGAGCCTTGAAACCTCTGCGCTGGGAATCTGCTTAATAGCGAATCACGAATTCCTGTTTAGAGAAAGTTACCCGCCGCTCCGCGGCGGGCCACGTTCCAGGAGCTGGAAGCCCTTACCTTTGGCCGTCGCTTCCCTGGCGCCAAGGGAATCGTAAATATTCCGCCCAGGAACTGGTACTGATTGACTAAGGGAATCCGATCCGCAAAAACAGGATTTTCTTCGGGACACGATTCGTGCTGCTTGAATCAGAGTCATCAACAGAGACAAAGTCCGGGCGTCGGCCGTTGTGGAGCAGCAGGAAAAGTCTGGCGGTATTTCTGGCATACCTGGCCGCCTTCCTCACGCTGGTGGTGTGCGGCGGATTCGTCGTTGATCTGAATCCGGTCGAGCGCGGTGTGTTGCAGCGTGTCGCAGAAAAATGGACGGTCAGGCCTGCTCACAGCGAACGGTTTGGCTTCGAGCACCCCATCCATATCCGCCCGGCGAAGTCGGCGAACAAAAAGAGGGTCTTCCACGTAACTTGGGCGGGCACTGAATTGCAGGTGCAGGCTGGAGAATCCGGTGACCTTTCACCGGGCGCGGAAGTCTATGTGGTTTTTCAACCACTCAAGCTCTGGCAGTTTGTTCGTCTGGGGTTTCGTTTATGAATGTCCTCAGATTCCTTCGAGAGTTGGCAACGCTGGCTCGGCCGGATCGGAAAACACTCTGGATACTGCTTTCTCTGACTGCTCTCGGGGAATTGTCCTCACTGCCAGGCCCATTTCTGCTTGCCTGGCTGATTGGGCGAATGACGCTTGAGGTCGTCATGAGCGAGCTGGTGGCATTCTGCGTCGTCATGCTTGCACTTCATTTCGCGCAGGGGGGAATCGGTCTGCTGCGGGTCCGCTTCAATCGCCGGTTCACGCTCAACGCGGCCAATCGGATGCGGAAGAATTTCTTCGAGCATCTTCTTCATCTTCCTTATGCCCACTTCCTTGAACAGAGCGCGGGAAGTCAGGCCAACTCATTCCTGAATGACATCAACGATATTGACCGAGCGGTCTCCGAGTTGGTGGAGGTTGGGTTGAAGTGTTCCCTGCTCATCCTGTTCTACGGGACGGCGCTCATGCTCTGGAATCCGTGGCTTGGGCTGCTTTCGCTTGTCCTCCTGCCGGTGACGGTTCTGGCCCAATACCGCCTGGGCCAAAATGCCAGACGCAGCAGTCTGGAGAAGGTTGATATCCGCAAGACTCTGCTGGGGGATGTCGCCGAGGCCGTGGCGAACGTTTCGGTGCTCAAGAGCTTCACGATGGAACGAAGGTCACTGGATCACCTGGACGGCCTTTCAGCAGAGTATGGTGACGAAGAAGTCAGGCTCGAGACATACAACAGCGTCATGCGATCTTCGACGGCGGTGATCCTTGCTTTTACCCAATACACATTTTTTGGCATCGGAGGCTGGATGGTAATGATCGGGCGACTGGCACTTGGCCCTTACCTTGGCCAATTGCTTATTGTCAGCCGGCTCCATCATCCGGCACACTCCCTGCTGTCGTACTTTCACCAACTGAATCAGAGCCAGGCTGCGCTTTCCCGAGTCCGGAACCTGATGGGCGAAGCCAGGGAAGGCGCGAATCATCAAAGGCACATAAATAAGATACCTGACCATTCTGCCGGGGTGGAGTTGGTCGTGGAGGACCTGCACTTTCAATACACCGAGGACCTTCCTCTTATTCAGGGCTGGGATTTCCGAGTCGCAGCGGGGCAGACCGTGGCGGTCATCGGGCCTTCCGGATCCGGGAAAACCACCTTGTTTCATCTGCTGCTCGGATTGTTTGATGGTTACTCGGGATCGATTCGCCTGAATGGAGTCAATCTGCAGGAAGTGGAATTACCTGTTCTGCGGGAAAAGATCGGTGTCGTTTTTCAGGAGCACATCCTGTTCAACGCCAGCCTCCGAGACAATCTCCTCATCGGAGTTCAGGAGAATGAACCGGTCGAGGATGAACGGCTATGGCACGCCCTGTCGCTCGCTCAGGCCGACGGTTTTGCCAGAGAGCTTGAGGACGGGCTCGACACGCTCCTTGGAGTGAACGGCGTGGCGTTTTCCGGAGGCCAGCGACAACGGCTCGCCCTGGCAAGAGTGATCCTGAAGAACCCGCCGTTACTGCTCCTGGACGAGGCCACCAGCGCGCTCGACTCAATCTCAGAGGCGCAGGTGCAAGAAGCGCTTCAGACACTTTTCCGCAATCGCACCAGCCTTGTCATTGCTCATCGGCTTTCGACGATCACGAATGCCGACACCATCCTCGTCGTTGACGAGGGCAAGATTCTTGAATGTGGCACGCACACGGAGCTCATAAAGCAAGGCGGGGTCTACTCTCGTCTCTACGAAGCCCAGGTCAGCGGTTTCATCGATTGGAACAAATCATGAATACGCACCACAACATAAATGAGAAGCTTTCCCCCGTACGTTTCCTGTGGGGCCACGCGAGGCATTACCGAAGCTTCATTATTCAGGCGGTGATTTCCATCCTGATGATGGCACTGGTTAACCTTCCCATGCCTCTGCTGAATAAGGTCTTTATTGACTACCTGATACCTGGAGGAACAGTCAGGCAACTCCTGTTTATCGGGGTGCTGGCGTTCCTCGCAAGAAGCATGGCCGCGGCGTTTCAGGCGTTTCAGAATTATGTGGTACGCAGGGTCACGACGGGCATCGGGCATCAACTCCGGTCCGAGATGATGGGGGCCATGCTCGGGGCGCCTTACTCAAAATTCGTTCCCGGGGAAATCGCAGGTTATGTGGGTCGACTCTCCAGCGATGTCAGCCGGGTCGAGATGCTGATCTACGAAACGATTGCTTTCGTGGTCCGGCCGCTGGGGATGCTGCTGGTCATGCTGGTTGCCATGTGTCTGCTGTATTGGCCCATGGCCATCCTGCTCATGCTGATGGTTCCAGTGTCCGTCTTTGCGACTCGCAAAATGAGCCATCGTCTGAGGGATCTCGAGCGCGAAGTGCTCCAGCAGTTACAGGCCATGAATCACGAGATGACCGAGATTCTGGACAACATCAGGGTGATCCGCTGCTTCACGAAGGAGGGCTTCTTTCAGAATCGAGTCGAGGACAGAATCGAACGCATCGCCGAAGCATCGGTCCAACTGGCGACCCGGCAGCGGCTGGTGCAACTGGCCATCGATGTCATCAATATGGCGCCGTGGCTGGCAGTGGTCCTTGCCGGTGGATGGATGGTTCATGAAAACCGTATCAGCCTTGGCGACTTTATGGCTTTCATGACTTTTGAACAGTTACTCCGCAGTCCGCTATCGCAGTTGGTCTACTACCTGCTGAGAATCCGAGGGGAAATGGTGGGTACCGACCGGGTCCAGGAAGTGACTTCGCTCGATACAGACCGCACTGAGGGGAGAACACTGGAAGAGCCAAAGGGAGAAATCGCCTTCCAGAATCTCTCTTTCAGCTACCTGGAAGGTAAGCCTGTTCTACAACAGTTGAACGAACGGGTAGCTCCGGGCGAACGTATAGGGATCGTCGGCCCTTCGGGGGGCGGAAAATCTACGCTGATCAATTTGCTTCTTGGATTCTATTCGCCGGACTCGGGAACCATTCTGATCGATGGTATTCCCATACAGGAAATGGATACCGAGAGTCTTCGCCGGAATATCGGGGTAGTCTTTCAGGACAACCCGATGTTCGATGCATCTATTCGCTCCAATCTCTTACTGGGTCAGAAAGGCTTCGGGGACGAACAACTTTGGGAAGCGCTCAAGAAGGCCAACGTAGACGACTTCGTCCGATCTCTTCCCGATGAACTTGAGACCCTTATCGGCGTCAAGGGCCTGAAGCTCTCAGGAGGCCAGCGTCAGCGCCTTGCTATCGCCCGCGTCATTCTGAAGGATCCGGCCATCGTGATCATGGACGAAGCCACCTCCAGTCTGGACAGCGTCACCGAACTGCAAATCGAAGAGGCCCTCGAACAGCTCCTCGAAAACCGCACCAGCCTCACCATCGCACACCGCCTCAGCACAGTGGTCCGAGCCGACCGCATCCTGTACCTCGAAGACGGCAAAATCATCGAGAGCGGCTCACACGGAGAATTGATACAGAGGAAGGGGCGGTATTATGCGCTGTATGAAGCACAGACAGAGGGGCTGCTGGCTGACAGGTAAAACCGGCGGATTGATTCATCGTGGCGGGATATCTCTATCGTAGGGTGGGCATCAAGCCTTGTCCTTGATCGGTTATCAATCACCTGCCATTGGGATGAACGGAAGCCCCCAATGCCTGTGGACGGCTGAAGCTTGTCGGGTCGAGCGCCGGACCACAGCATCTGCGAGCCGGCTTTTTCTGTGCTTCAGCGAAAAACTCCCTGTAGTTCGCCAAATCGCTGCATTTGATGCTAATTCCAGATGGCCAAGCTTGACAGGCCCAGGACAGCAGCTAACTCTGGCCACGTTTAGAGAACTCTTTTCTCATATTGAGTCTAAAAATGAGATATAGACACCGATTTTTCGACTCTTCGGCGAGTAGCTACTTCCTCTTCGCTGCGTGGAACGGGCAAGTTGAGCTGGTGTCGTGTTCATCTTCGGAAGGCTTCGCTGGTTAATATGCTTCGACGTGTCGGGATTCTGTGAGACACTCCCAATAGATTGTTCTCCTGGTTGAGGAGTCAGGCAGCTTCAACTGAAGGTCCCCAAAACCTTTCCTCCTGGGTGAACCATGGAAAAGAAAAAACCAAACGTATTGTTTCTGATGACGGACCAGCAGCGGTGGGACTGTATCGGCGCCAACGGCAACTCGATCATCAAGACTCCTAACCTGGACTCACTTGCTCAAGATGGTGTGAACTTCACCCATCACTTTTGCAGCGCGGCCGCCTGTGTACCCAGCCGCGCCTGTCTGATGAGTGGCCAGCATGTCCACGTTCATGGAGTGGACAGCACGTCCCGGAATAAGTGGCTCACTGAAGATTTGCCGACGCTCCCCGGCTGTTTTACGGCCGCGGGTTACAACACGGCAGGCGTTGGCAAGATGCACTTCACCCCGTGGAATCTGCCGGGCGGGTTTGAGCGGCGTGTAGTGGTGGACGGCATTTCTGAAGAGGAAGACTATGCCAGGATGCTTAAAGAGAAGGGCCTCTGGGGAAAACAGATTGGGCATCACACGCCTGGTTTTGGAGCCGCGTTCAAATCCATGCCGACAACGGAACTCAGCGCAGAGGATCATGTGGACGGGTTTGTCGGGCGACGAGGGGTTGAAGAGTTGGAAAGCCTTCTAAAGCGGGAGGAACCGTTCCTCCTCGCAGTCTCATTCGTGGGGCCGCACGAGCCACTCGATCCTCCGCATCCATACGACAGGATGTACGATCCCTCTCAGATGACGGTTGGCCCCTGGCGGGAAGGGGAGTTGGATATTCTGCCGGAGCATGTCTACCGGGGGATTGTGGACATGGGCATTGAGCACCTGAACCTGACGGCTGTTCCCGACGCCAAGAAACGGGAGATGATGGCCTACTATTACGCCAAGTGCAGCATGATCGACGATTGGGTTGGCCGGCTGATTGAAACGCTCCGGCGAAAGGGCCAATACGATGACACCATCATCGTCTACACCAGCGACCACGGCGAGTATCTCGGTGACCACAACATTTATTACAAGGCATATTTTCCATGCGATTCGGACTGCCGGATTCCGTTGATAATCAAAGCCGCGGGGCAGGAGTCTGGTTCGGTATCCGATCGTCTCAGCGGAAATGTTGACCTCATGCCGACACTGCTGGAACTGGCAGGCATCCCTGTCCCGGACACGTGCCAGGGGAGTAACTGCCTGAGCCCGGCGGACGAAACCGGGTCTGACCGGGACTGCGCAGTTACTTATTCAGAGACCGGTCCGGCCTATCGATTGAGAACCCGCGAGTGGGCTTATGTCTACCGTCCCGGTGGAGAACATGACCAGCTTTACCATGTTGCGGAAGACCGGCACGAATTGAATAACCTGTCCGCCAATCCGGAATTTAAAGAACAGAGGGACTTCATGCGCCAGCGATTGCTGGACTGGTTTGTGGAGACTTCCTATTCACGTCCAAAACTGCAAACAATAGGGTGAACGTTCAGCATGAAAACAATCAAAATGGAGCGCCTCCGAAGCTGCACGGCGCGAATTGTCACTGGCTGGGACAAAGCGGACGTAAAGAACCGTCTCTACGGCAAAGGGGATACGCGCGAAGGTCAGTTCTGCTTGTTGGAAAGCATGGACTTTCCCACGAACGAAACACATTTCGATGTCGCACGGGACCGGCAATTTCTATATGTCTCCGTGATGACACACACCTCCGGAGACATGGGGCGACTCCTCCAGGGCTTCGAGGGGGATTCCAATGTGGTCGAAGCACTGTTCGACCCATTCCATGATCACCTGGGTTTGCTTCAATACGGCTGTGGCGATCTCGGCGACACCTATGAAAACACCCACTGGCCTTACCGTGACGCTGTCAGAAACGAGTTTCTTGACTTGCCCTGGTCGGTAGAGGTCGAGGCCACAAAAGAAAAGCCGGACGCGATTCACTTTTTCTTCTTTCGGTTCGACCTGCGTGCCTTCCATGGTAACCGGTGTGTCGGTTTCAACGTGGCGCGCAGCCAGGCAGCTATTCGCGAAAACAGCTCCTGGAATAGAGTCAGCGGCATGGGCTTTCCGGACCCGGACTGCCTGGGACATCTTTGGCTGGAACCGCCGGACGCTCTTTGTGAAAGTGCGATGCTCAGGCTGGATGGTGATCGCCTGACTGCCATTGAAATGGAATGGGCGGGTGAATCGGCGGCCGCCTGTTCCGTCTCCCTCATCAACCCTTGCGGGGAAGAAATTGCGAATCTTAAAGTCGGGTGTAAAGGTCATGCCTGCCTGGAGCCGGAGACCAACTTTTCTCTGGATACATCCGGGCGCTACCGCCTGGTGGTTAAGACGGCCGAAGGAGAAAACGTTGCGGTGGAACCTGACGAGTTTTTCTTTGACCATCAGGCATCCGCCGACGTGCGTCCTTTCCAGTTTCAAGGCACTTATGATTGGCCGGATCACGTCCTGAACGTCCCTTACAGTCCCGATGATCTGCGGAGGGAAATGGCCTGGTACAAAGAGATGGGACTGGAACGTGTCTACTGGCTCGACTACAACCATTACGACTCTGAAAAGGCGAGGACAAGACAGTCGGAGGCCGCCGGAAGGAATCTGCAGAGAACGAACGAACTTTTCGGGAGCACTGACCATCTGGTCACAGCGGCTGAGGCCGCGCGCAAAGCCGGGCTTGAGTTCGTCACCGTTTTCAAGCCATTTGAGCAGCCCATGGCCTTCATGGATGCCGATATCCTTCATGACCGCAAATACTTTATGCGGCGCAATCCGGACTGGTCTGGACGCACCGGATTGCCGATTCGGAGCGTCCGGCTGTTCCAGCGCGATGAGAGTCCGTTTCCGTTCACCCCCTTAGACGTCCGCGTCTGGTATGCGAGGGACGGAGGCGAGTGGACGGCTGTCCGCGGCGATCCCGATGTCACCGAGAAGCTGGTCGAACGTGCCGAATGCGTTAACTCGCCGGCAGGTGTTATTTCCGGCGAAGTTGCCCGGCGTGTTCGCTCCCTGGAAATCGGTGGACTGTCGTTGGTCGCCGACAGGATTGCCATCGAGTGTCTTCGCTGTGACAGGACCCTCAGCCTGCGCAATCGGCAGTACATGTTTGCGGAGCTCGATACTGCCGATGGTGCTGCGGTCATCGGCATTCTTCGGATTCACGAAGGAGGAAGCCCGGCACCAGGTGATGAAGACGACGGCTCGTGGTGGCGGGACGCGGGTGGGTCGGGTCATCAGGCGTCCTGGGCGCGCATGGACACCAACGCTGATCAGATATCCACGATTCGGGCAAAACAGATCGCTCTGGAATTCGATCTGAATCCACCGCTGCACATGGACGGGATATTGGAGCCTGCTTTCCCAGAGGTCCGCAGTTTCTGGCTGGAATACCTGAAGCGCGGTTTGGATGCCGGGGCGGATGGCGTCGGCTTGCGCATCGCGCATCACACACGCTGCTACGACTGGCTCGGCTATATGTTTGCCGAACCGGTGCTTGCAGAATTCAGGAATCAGTTCGGACGTGCCCCGGAGCCGATTGCCGAAGACTTCACACGGATTCGCCGTATCCGCGGGGCCTTTTACACCCAGTTCCTGCGCGAGGCCAAGGCTATGGCTGAAGGTGCGGGCAAGAAACTCATTCTCCATGTGGAGAACCGAATGATCGTTCCCGCAGAAGGTGACTGTTACACCCAAATATTCTGGGACTGGCGAACCTGGGTTAAGGAGGGACTGGCGGATGAGATCGATCTGAAGTACCTCGGACCGAATCAGCAGGCGGCCTATCGAGAGATCGTTCCCCTGGCTCGCAAGCATGGTATCAAGGTGAACTGGGTCAGCGCCGATCCTGAACCCCGCGGCCATCCCCGCAGCATCCACGAAGCCCCTCTCATAGCCCGGCGAGCCGCAGAGGCCGGGCTCGATGGCATCAACCTTTATGAACTGTGGCTCTACCGTCGCATGACGCAAACCGGCTATCCAATGACCCGCGGCAGTGGCGAGGCCATCATCCGAAAGATCCGAGCGTGTCTCGATGGGCTATCCTGAGTTACAAGGCCAGTGGCCGGCGCACCCTGGGCAAGTGGGCCGCTGTACGTTGCCTGATTCGCTCGCCCAAGCTCCCCAGAAACTACGTGGTCTCCACGCTCCGCGGGGAGTCTTCAAGAGCCCTCGCGGAGCGAGGGCTGAGCCTTACCCAAATTTTCTCAGGGACGAGTTCTGTACGCCGAAGGCGTTAAACATCGTAGCCCAGGGTCAGCGAGCGACAAAGTCGTGAGCGCCACCCTGGGATGTATTGTAAGTCACGATTCAACCCTGAAGGGGTTGCACAACAAGAGATTGTGGAACCCTTACAGGGTTCAGGACTGTACTGTCTTAACCCCAGGGTAGCTCGCTACGCTCGC
>JAQBXN010000051.1 GCA_027625095.1 Planctomycetota bacterium
AAAAAAGCAGGGCGAAAACTCCCCTCCCGGGGCTGCTGAAATGTCAGTATTCGATCTCAACATTGACCTGAAAAATAAGGCTGGAAAGACCACTAGGCTCGGATGGCCGGTCTTGTTGGGAGAGCGGTTGGTAAGGGAGTGGTTCTTTGTTCTGCGTATCGAAGTCTGTGGTCCACGGTCTCAAGTCAGCGGTGGGCTTACGTATTACGTATTACCGTTCAATGGCCGCGTCGTACGCCTGAAAGATCTGCTGAAACTGATTGGCCTGGCTGTATTCGACTTCAACCATCTCTAATGCGTTTTGCGCGAGTTCCTTTGCCAAATCTGGGTGTTTGAGCAATTCGAGCAATGCTTGAGCGAGCGCGTTTGCGTCCTGGCGAGGGACGATGAGACCGGTCTTGCGATCGCGCACGATGCTGTAGATGCCGCCAACTCCGCTGGCGACGACAGGTCTTCCGGCGGCCATCGCTTCGAGGATTGTGACACTGTGCTCTTCTTCGACCGCCGGCATGGCGAAGACGTCCATTGCGCTGAGTAGCTGGACGCGATTTTCAACGTAGTCCACAAATGTCAGGTGTTGGGCAAGACCCAGTTGCCTTGCTGTTCTTCTGAAGCGCGTCAACTCAGGGCCTTTGCCGGCGAGGAGGAATTGCACGTTGGGGGCCGACTGCCTGACGATTTGGGCAGCGCGCATGAATATGCCGTGTCCCCCCTCTTTCTCCATGGGTGCGATCATTCCGATTACCGGGAGGTGTCCATTCAACTGGCCTGGTTTTTCCGCGTGATCCTCCGGTTCGCCCAGCGATTTCTCGGAAGCAGTCACCACTTCATCGTATCGTCGCTGGATTTTCTTGAAGGTGGCCATTTCGACACCGCTGGGAATCAGATGGACCCGATCCTTTGGGACTTTGAGGCCGTTGACGAGGGCCTCACGCAAAGTTTCGCTGACCGCAATGAGACCGCTGAGAAGTCTCCGATTCATTGGCAGCTCTGCGTTCTTGGCGAAATGCCGGTTCACCGTCAGGAGGTAGGGCGTGTTGAGCGCCACCGCCAGTTTTCGGGCGAAACGCGCGAGAGAATGAGTCTGCGCGTGCAGGAGGTCTGGCTCGAATTCTTTGAGCCGTGCTACGACGGGCTCTCGCCGCCAGAACAGCCACGACCCGGGGCCGCTGGGATAGATGATCGTCTCGATGCCGCGGTCTTTGAGCTCTTCTTCTGCCGGGCCGCCGGTACAGAGGACCGCTACGGCCCGGCCTTCTGACTGCAGTTTGAGGGCCAGATTCTTGGTGACGGAGGCGTTACCACCGGAGGTGAGTTCCCGTTCAATAAGTGCTATTCGTTCTGCAATTCTGGCCATTTGTTGATTCAGTCTCTGAGGTCGGTTTCGGTATTCGAGTCCTCGCGCTGACCGATTCCGGACGCGGCGGCCTCACTTCCAAACTGCAGATTGTAGAGCCGGTGATAATGGCCGCGGCGGGCGAGCAATTCGTCGTGAGTGCCGACCTCCACAATTTTTCCCCCGGACATAACCACAATCCGATCTGCATCGACAATGGTTGACAGCCGATGTGCGACCACGAGTGTGGTGCAACCCTTGGAGACGACTTTCAACGAATGCTGAATCTGACGTTCGGTTTCGGTATCAAGCTCGGAAGTTGCTTCATCCAGAATGAGAATGGGGGCGCCCTTGAGGAATGCCCGGGCCAGCGATATGCGCTGGCGCTGGCCGCCGGAAAGTTTCACGCCCTGCTCACCGACCACCGTGTTGTAGCCGCCGGGCAGTCCCTCAATGAAGTCATGAATCTGCGCGAGGAGCGAGGCTTCCTTTACCTCTTCGTTGCTCGCATCGGGTCGTGCATAGCGGATGTTTTCCCCGATAGTCGTATTGAAGAGGAACGACTGCTGGGTGACGACTGCTATCTTTTTAAGAAGTGTGCTGCGCTGGATTTTGCGGAGATCGATGCCGTCGACTTTCACGCTCCCCTCCTGCGGATCGTAGAAGCGCGGGATCAGGTCGAGCAATGTGGACTTGCCCGAACCGCTCGTTCCCACGAACGCGACCAGTTCGCCGGGCTTCACTTCAAGGTTGACCCCATCTAGCACATATTCGCCGTTGTAGGCAAAGGAGACCTTGTCGAAGCGGACGCCGCCGTGTTCATCGGGCAGTGCTACTGCGTCGGGGCTGTCCTGCACTTCCGGTCGCAGGTCGATCAATTCAAAGATACGGCCGGTGGCGGCGAGGGCCTCGTTGACATTGTTGTATGCCGTGCCAATCGTCTTCATCGGCCGGTAAAGAGAGGCGACAAGGCCAAGGAAGGCGAACAGGTCGGCAGGGCTGATGAAGTTCCTTTGCAGGAGCATGATTCCGCAACACGCGGCTACGCCGAGGGCTGCATGGCTGCTGCCGGTGGTCAGGGCTCGGCTCAGCGAGCGCGCGAGAACCACCCCCATCTGAGAAGCGAAGAGTCGCTCGCTGATGGAGCGAAATTCGTTCATCTCCTTCTCTTCCATGTGAAAGACCTTCACGATCCGAATGCCGCTGAATATCTGGGACATCTCGTCCGTGAGTTCAGAGTAATCTTCCAGGCTGCGAGTGCTGGCTTTCAGGACTTTTTTTCCAAGCCTGCGCATAAGGAGGCCCAGCAGGGGTGCAAAGAGCATCACAAGCATGGTCAGTTTCCAATTGAGAAAGAGCATCCCGACCAGGCACGCAATCAGCAGCCAAGTCTCTTTGATTAGATTGCTAAAGAGAAGATTGGTGGCCTGGCTGGTGACAAGGATGTCGTTGGTGAGCCGCGAAATGAGGTCGCCGTTTTTTCGGTCGTTATAAAAGGAAAGCGACATCCCGAGAAGTTTCTGGCAGAGGTCGCACCGAACATCCAAGAGGATGCGGTTGACCAGAAATCCAGAGTAATACCCGCTGACAAATTCGGCAATAAACAGAAGGGCCGCAACGCTGAAGATCAGCCCGGTCACCCCGTAAAGCACACCCGTCGAATCCCACCCGAAGCTCTGCACCAGCCGGCCTATGACGGTTGCGCTCTCCTTTTCAAATCCGGGCAGAAGCCCGGAATCGAACACGACCTTGACCAGCGCCGGGACGAACGCTTTGCCGACTCCATAAAGCATTGAGGCAGCGATGGCCAATACAAGAGGCGCCTTGTAAGCGAGCGCATACCCGAGCAGCCTCGCAATGAATTGATATTTGGGCTTGGAAGGTTCCATACGAACTGTTATGAAGGCATTACCGATGTGGAAGGGGGTATTCTTTCAATTGTTGATGCCTTTGCGACTCGCTACAAGATTCCAGTTGTATTGGGCTGTATCGAGATGTGGTTCCAAACTTCACAATGGTTGAGGTAATCGTTATGGACAGGCGTGCAAGATGGCTCATCCGGTGTGGTTTAGCGGTTTCATTGTTTTGCACTCCCGGCTGCAAGCTGCTGGATTCGTTACTTCGGTTCACCCCGGAGTTGCAGCAGATTTCCACCACTCCTTACAAACCTGACTTAGCGGTTCCTATTTCTGACCGGGTGGTTCTGATGGCGGACAACCAGCTTCACAACCTTTACACCAATGGCATCAAAGGCCGAACTGCAAGGTTGGGGAGATACATTCCGACGGCCATTCGCCCGGTTCAGTTGGACCTGTTCGGCGAACACCTTGTCGAATACGTAATCAACAAAGTGGATGATGAGTTCATTATTCACCTGGGCGATGCTTGCGATCTGGCCACTACCGGGGAGTTCACCAACTTTGTGGAGGTCATGCGTCAGGCGGGTAACGGCTGGATGATGGCGCCCGGGAATCATGACTTTTTCTTTTACGGGTTCGGCCACACCCTCAAGGATCGATGGGTGGAGGCAAGCGAGAACAGTGGCGTACCGATGACAAAGAATCTGTTCGTGCGCTTTTACCTGGCTGCGTTAATCCGGCAGTCACACCATTCGGCCGATTCCCTTGCGGCCTACATCAACAAGTCTATCAAGCAAAAAGTTTCCGATGAAGAAAGAAAAAATCTGAAATACGGCAAGCTGGTGGAACGGCTGGATGACGTTGCCCTTGAAGGACACTGGCAGATGCCGGAAAGAGAATTTCACCCGAAGGAAGGTTCTCTGGTAGGTGTTCGTTGGAAAATCGATAACGCGAGGCCCTGGCGCTCTTACATCCTTCAACAGGCGGAACTCACAACGAAAGGATCGCCTTATCCTGTACGAGCCATCATTCTTGACACTTGCCAATATGCTAGAGCGCCAGGAGTCATCCCTATTCTGCGCAAGAATGCCGGCCTTACGGGATTCATGCTCGAAGACCAGATGGCTGCCGTGGAAGACTGGCTGAATGCGGAAGACGCCTCTGAAGTCGTCTGGTTACTGGCTGGCCATCATCCCTTCGAAGCCTGGCCCCAGATGCATAAAAGTGTACGGAACAGGATCAAGGAATGGGACCGGGATTACCGGATCTTCATGTACCTGTCAGGCCACACCCATCGCGGGGGACAGTATTTTGTTCAGAACCATCTGAAGAAGGACGACCCGGATACGCCAAACGATACTTACCTGCCTGAAATCAATCTCGGTTCTATCCTGGATTGGCCGCAAGAGTACCGGACGTTGCAGCTCTTCTATTTCGATCAGGGAAAACAGTTCATGTATGCGGCGCCTTCGCATTATGTCTACGAGATTTTTAGTGAAGAGATCAAAATAGAGGAAGATTGGGATAAATTCTGGGCACCGAAATATGGAGACAAAGACTACTACATGAGCTTCGCTGAGATGAAGGATAGAGATCCCATCACCACGGAAATAAAGCTCAAAGACGTGCTCTTGAATACCTACCTGAGGATGCTGAGCCAAATTCCATCCAGACACGTAAGCCTGCAAGAATCGAAGATTCAGCCCGCGGAAACTTCGCTTGAGGGGGAAGATTTAACCCAAAAGGGCAAAGTATACCCAGCCAGGGTGGAGGGATGGTTGTCAGACAGGCATGTCAAGAAAGACATGGCACAGGCTATTAAGTCGAATGACATATATGTGAAGACCAATCTCCTCATCAGACTGCGAATGTGGGATTTGCAGCGCCCTGTTGAAGACAAGAAGAAGCAGGAGAATTACAGGTTGTTTCAGGCTGTCATGGCCAGCCGTTACGACAAGATGCGAGCCGCAAAGCCAGGCACGGAGAATTGGTACATGACCTTTCCAAGGTCCTCAGTTCTGAAGAATTGAGGTGTCCTCAATCCTCTTTCTCTAGAAACTGATTCATCAGATTGATCAGCTTCCTGAGGTCATATTTGTTCAGTTTTTCTTCTTCGAGATTGATGTAACTCGGCAGCGCAGCGCTGTTGAGCACCCAGACATCCGATGTGGTCAGGGGGCCTTCCATGTGGCGGCGAGGGAACAGCACGACCGGCTGAATCTTGAATCTGCGGCCCAGGGCCTGGAAGACTTTCTGGTCGAGCCAGTCGGCCATGACTCTGGCACGTGAAATCGGATCGCGCTCAAAGAGTTTGCCACGCAGGTAGAGATTCTTGCCGTCATACTGAATTTCTTCTCCCCGCCGCCTTGCTTGTTTGATAGATTCCGTAGCCACCGCGTAGAGCCCACCCGGCCCGATGAGGACGTGATCCATGCGAAATTCGGTCGGCGCAAAATCATGCAGCATGAAGTACCCCTGCTTCGTGAGCTCGCTCAGGTCTTCACTGGCTCGAATCTTGTCTCTCCTTATTTTCCGCAGAAACCGCCATCGTCTCGATATTGGATCAAGGCTTGTCAGACAAAACACAATCCCCAAAAAGGCAAGACCGGAAAACAGCATCGGATGAGAGTTCCAGGTGAATATCCAACGAGCCCACTCGTACACGGCGTAAAGGATCATCACGCCGGCTGTGAATATGAAATGAGTCGTCCAGGTCTTGAATGCCTGGTCTATTTTGGGGTCGAGGGACTGGCCGGGATGTCGCAATGGCTGTGGAGTTTCTTCAGAGTTTTCCATTTGGCGGGTGAAATGTTTACTGGTGGATCATTAAGGTTCTGGAAGCAAATGCTTCATCCAGACGTTAGGTTCTTCATAAACCCCAAGGTCATTTTCGTAGTCCATTTGGACGGTAGTGAGCGCTCCCGGCACCACGAAATCGCCACTCGCTGAAATTTCCAGCCCCGTCCATTCCCTCCATTCCTTGATACTGCCGGCAACGGTCAGGGAGTTTGATGCCACCCCAAGGATCTTTGCGCCCATACGCTCGTGAGTGCGAATCCAGGGGTCAAAAGACTCGCCCTTTTCCGAACGCCAGGTGATGTATTCACTCATCGCCACTTTCGGGTGTTCTGACTTAAACGTAGGCCTTACAGGTGCCACGAAGGTTTGGAGTTCATGCTGCACTGCGATGTTTTTCATCGAGTTGAGGATTTCGGTGCTCAGCCCGCGCCCCCGGTATTCAGGTAGAACAATAGCCGCCAGCGCGCAGAGAGAATCCGGTAACTCATTCTCAGGCATCTGAACGGCACGCTCCATCACGCCCTGGATACCGCCAGGCAGATCAGCCTTCGTCTGATCCCACTTGAACGGAACCGTATGCCCTGCAGCAATGACCTGGTTACCTTCGACGAATACAAACTGATACCTGGCAAACCGATCGTAGAGCTCCGGCCAGTATTCAGCCTTCGCATGGCGCAGAAATTCCGGCCAGGCGATTCTGGCCAGTGCACGGATTTCGCTGATCAGGCCGGGCTGCTCGGCGAGTGTGAGGATGCTGTAGTTTTGGTTCATTATCGTGTCAAGTCTTACAACCCGGACGGATGATCTACGAACTCCCATTCGATGCCGAACTTCTTCTCAATGTGCCTTCCCAGGGCACGAACGCCGAAGGTCTCGGTCGCGTAGTGTCCCGAAAAGATCAAATTCACTCCGTACTCTTCGGCCGTGTGGAAATTGTGATGCGCGCCTTCGCCGGTGATAAGAGTATCGAGCCCCGCATCTGCGGCCTCACCGACCATCGAACCTCCACCGCCTGTGACGATGCCAACATGGCGAGCCCGCAGTGGGCCGCATGCGAGGATTTTGGAAGGCGTCCCGAGCAGCGAATCAAGGCGATCGAGGAGCTCGCTGCGCGCCAGATCCGCCGAGCATCGCACCCCGATATCAAATCCTTTGTAATCGCCAAATCCCTCCTCGATCTGAAGCCCCAATCCGCGGGCGAGTTCGTGGTTGTTGCCCACGTCCGGGTGTGCATCGAGCGGGAGGTGCGAGGAGTAGATTGAGATGCCGCTGTCGAATAGCGTCTTGTATCGCCTGTACACCGGCCCGACGAATCGCTGCACCCCATTCCAGAACAGGCCGTGATGGACGATCAGCAGATCGGCATCCAGTTCCTGGGCATGCTCGATCGTGGTTCGGCAGGCATCTACTGCCGCTACAATTTTCTTGACGACCGGCAGTCCCTCAGCCTGCAGGCCGTTATGAGCGCCCGGATAGTCAGGCACCTCATCGGTCTTAAGGTAATCATTCAGGTAGGTAACGAGCTTGGAGAGTTTAATTTCTGCCATGATGGATCCATTGGGAGGATTGAAGTCAGAAGAATATAAGGAAGTTTGTGATTCGCGGCATCGTGGTTTGAGTAGATGTCACCTGTGGCTATGGCCAGTTAATTCCTATAGGCTCAGACCGTGCTTCACTCTCCTGGACCAGGAGCCTGAAGCTGTCGTTAGAAATTTGAAAACTGTCCAGACCCATTGCCCGTAATCGGAGATGAAGGATGACTGACCCTGAAAAGGAAATTGTTGACGCGTTCCGCGATTGGATTGCGCGGACTGCCAGAGAGAAAGTGCCTGCTGTCGGAACGACAAGAAAAGTAGACGGCGAGGGGGAATACCAGGACAGCCTTGCCCTGCGGCTCTATACCGACACCCAACTGTGGCTTGAAGTAAACATTTTACCGGGCGAATCCATCCTGCGGGTCGGTCTCGCTTCAGATGATCGCACGATGAACGAGGACGCGGAACAACTGATCGAAGACAGCAAGGATCCCATGGACGAATTTCTCGAACTTGGTCTTGCGGATGCCGGTTACGAGGATGAAGAGGGCCATCGTATGGACCACTTCCGTGAATCAGGGATCTTCTATTTTGCTACATCGCTGCCGCTGCCGGACATCGCCAGCCTTCAGGGGGAACTCCGAGAGCAGGCAATGCGTCTTGTAGAAGGATACGCCACCGCATTCGAAGAACTGATTGAAGATGACTGATCAACAGAAGAATGGAGCGCTCCATTCTTCCCCCTCTTCCGCTGATGCCATGAACGTGGTCGATAGGCTGCTTGATAAGAAGACCTACTACCGCGGCCCGGGGGACATCCCCCGGCTGGCGTTGGCGCTCACTTTTTTCCTTTCGGCGTTCATCAAAAATCTTGACCCGCTTTTCTTTCTGCAGGTCGTTAATCAGTTTCAGAGCCTGCCGATTAAGATGAACGGTGTGCTACCAATCCTTGTCATTTACGGGATCGTCGGGACTGAGTACTCCGTCGCCTTTTGTGCGCTGTTCGGTCTCTTGCCACGGCTTATGGTGGTGACGGCATTTTCGCTCAATGGTCTTTTCGTCGCTGTGCTGGCGATGCACTGGGGTGAATCACTCGGTCTGGGGTGTGGCTGCCTTGGCTTTCCCAAGGAGACGGTAGTCGGGCCTGCTGTCTTCTGGAAAAACCTGTTGCTTCTGATAGTGACCGTGCTGGCAGCGATACCAGCCTTCAAGGCCCGTAAACCGGCAGAGAGTGGTAAGTCTTAAAGATATAGTCGTGAACGATTGCGCGTCGGCCATGTACTCTTGAATAGGCCAACGGTTGGCAAACCGATGCAACGGATAAAGAACAGGACCGAATCCATCCGTTGGAACTCTCCTAATTTTGATTGCGGCCAAAGGCTAAGGCAGGAGAGATGAGAATCACTTCAGATTCAGCCGCAGTACCAGTGTGGTTGGTGTTCGTGATTTGCCATTTGGTATGTGCCGCCGATTCTTCAATTCAAGAGATTCAGTTCGCTCGATCTGTTCAACTACCTCCGAAACTTTGTTGCGACTGATAACCGCTACAAAGGTAAACGAGTCATCACTTCTTGAGTAGGTGAAGGTTGCACCAGCGTTCGCAAGGATGGACTGCAGCTTGGCGCCTGAAACCGAGTCAGACTTGGCGAGGATTTCGAGGTGCGGAGCTGGCAGGCTTTGAGACACGTCATCTTTCGATGAAGAGCTTTCACCTGCCTTCACACGAAACTGGTTGCGTGGGCCGATATACAGCCGACCGGATTCAAACCGGCGGGAAGTGGTCTTGCCCTGGGCCTCGAAGTTGGGACTGTTGTGTACCTCCATTTGAAATGGCTCTCTCAACTGTGTGGCCAGATTGTCGGGGTCTACATCGGGATGGGCATTCGGGTTTTTTGCCTGGACGCTTCCCGTACTTTTCGAGCCGTTTGATGAATTCTGTTGCTCATGCCCTGCCAGTTCAGGTTTATTGTTTGAAACTGCAGGGCCGCGGCTGGCCAGAAAGGCGAGGGCGAGCAGTGCGGCGATACCAGCGGCAATCCATCCGAAGCTCCAGTTGGGCTTGCTGATTTTGGGTGAGCCCTGCTCGCGAATCTGCTGCTGAATGGCGCCGGCCAATTCCGAGGGTGCCTTCATCCTGGGCATGCCCTCAACGAGCGCGACCGCCTTGATGATCCCCGCCACTTCACGCTGACAAGCGGCGTCCTTGATCAACGATTCAAGCTCCGCTTCAGCTTCAGTGCTGAGCGGGCCGTCGATCTTTTGTGAATGAAGTTCTTCTGCTCGTCTCGGGTTCATGGTTAAAGCTCAAAATCGGGCAGCTTTTCCCGCAGTCTTTCTTTCAGTTCGTTGCGGGCACGATGCAATCGTGATTTGACCGTGCCGACAGGCCATTCGAGGACTTCGGCAACGTGCTGACATTCCATCTGTTCAATATGACGGAGAACAACGACCATGCGGTAGTCTTCGCTGAGCGAATCGATGGCCTCCTGGATAATTTTGAAAGTCTCCTTGCTGGATGCGACATCGTCCGGTGAAATTTCGCTCGAACGTGGCACTCCCCCGGTGCCTTCGACCCAACGCGTTTCGACCTCCAAAGGGACGGTCTTGATGACTTTGCGAGTCTTGGAATGCCGGAAGTAGCTGTAGTAAGCATTGGTCGCAACACGATAAAGCCAGGTGTAGAAGCCGGAGGTACCACGAAATTCTGAGAGAGAGTCATAAACCTTGATAAACACCTCCTGCGCAAGGTCTTCGGCGTCATGTTCATTGTGACAAAGCCGGTAAAGCAGGTTGAAGACGCGGTCTTGATATCTCCGGACCAGCTCGTCAAAGGCTTCCAGTTCACCATTAAGAGTCTGCTGTATAAGTATTTCGTCACTTTTATCAGCCAAGTTACATTTTCCTGGAATTATGACGCATTTAGGAGTTTGAAGGTTCCGAGTTCAGAGGTCCGAAGACCTGGAGGTTCAGAGATTTGAACATTCAGAGTCCGCCTCGAAAATACCTGCACGGCGAAGAGCATAGACTGATTGATTGCCGGCTACTTGAGGCCTGACGGCAAAGTCTAGAACAGCTCTCGATTTTTATCGAAGAGATCGATTGTCCCGGAATTGGGATTATCCAATCTCCAACTTACTTATTAAGAGTTGGTAGCGTCCTTCGGAATCGCTAACATTCGCCTCCCTTTGGCAGCACAGGAGACAAACCAATGGCAAACATCATCGAAGGCGCGTTCAGTGGTAAGGGCAAGAAATTTGCCATTGTCGTCAGTCGTTTCAACGAATTTATTACGGGCAAACTGCTCGAGGCGGCCGAAGGCGTCCTTTTGAAACACGAGGTCGCCGCTGAAGATATAGACATTGCGTGGGTGCCTGGCGCATTCGAGATTCCGGTTGTGGCGAAAAGAATGGCCGCCGGTGGACAGTATGCGGCCGTAATCTGTCTTGGCGCGGTCATCCGCGGTCAGACCTCGCATTTTGATTTCGTGGCCGGCGAGTGTGCCAAGGGCATCGGGAACGTGGCGCTTGAAACGGGCGTGCCGATTATCTTTGGCGTCATCACCACAGAGACCCTTGAACAGGCGATAGACCGCGCTGGTGCCCGTCTCGGCAATCGAGGTGGAGAAGCGGCACTGACCGCAATTGAGATGGCGAATTTACTCGATAAGCTTCCATGAAACGTGCGTTCCGTGCGTTTTCAACCACAAACAAACGCGATTTATTCATTGGGAGTTACCCTTGAGAAAACGAACCCGTGCAAGGGAACTTGCTCTTCAAGCCCTCTACCAGATAGACCTGCGCAAAGACCTGACGGAAATCGAAATCGACGAATTTCTGGAAAAGGAATCCGATGATGTCGGCATGCTTAATTTTGCCCGTGAACTGGTCCAGGGATGTCTGGCGAAGCTGGGTGAAATTGATGCCGCCATCAAGGAAGTTGCTGAGAACTGGGACATCCATCGCATGGCAGTGCTGGATAGAAACATCCTCCGGTTGGCCGTCTACGAGTTGAAATATCTCGACGACGTCCCTCCGAAAGTCACCATCAACGAAGCCGTCGAACTTGGCAAGAGGTTCAGCACAGCCAGTTCCGGTGCATTCATCAATGGAATCCTCGATCGGATAAAGAGGGAACTCTCCGACGAAACCGATTCCTGAGCTGAAGCGCGGCCCCGAATCCCCCCACAAAAGATTTACCACCATGGCATTCTTCAGCCGAATTAAAGAAGGACTGCGTCGAACCCGAGACAAGCTTTCGAGCCTGTTCGGCATCAAGCGAAAGCTCGACGACCAGGTCATCGAGGAAATGGAAGAGCTCCTTTACTCCGCAGACATCGGGTCTGATTACGCGGAACAGCTTTTTGAGAAAGCGCGCGAGGCTTACGAGAGCAAAGAGATTGAGAACACCGATCAACTCAAGGATTTCCTGAAAGACCAAATGAAGGAAACCCTTCGAATGATGGACACCTCAATCAATATTGCC
Source organism: Planctomycetota bacterium (assembly GCA_027625095.1). Classification (GTDB taxonomy): domain Bacteria; phylum Planctomycetota; class PUPC01; order JACPCR01; family JACPCR01; genus JAQBXN01. The sequence continues at coordinate 12,012 of JAQBXN010000051.1, forward strand.
CCACAGCCGCCCACAGTCATTCTTGTCGTCGGCGTAAATGGTTCCGGCAAGACCACCTCAATCGCCAAGCTCGCAAAGCGTTTTCAAGATGATGGCTACAAGGTTCTTCTGGGCGCGTGCGATACATTCCGGGCGGCAGCCATAGAGCAACTTCAGATTTGGGCAGAGCGACTTGATATCAACACCGTGAAGCATCAGGCGGGCTCCGATCCCGCCGCCGTCGCCTACGATGCGACCGAGGCCGCGGTAAGCCGCGGGGTGGATATCCTGATCATCGATACCGCCGGCCGGCTGCACACAAAGGAGCCTCTCATGCGCGAACTCGACAAAGTAGTGCGCGTGATCAAGAAGAAACTTCCGGATGCACCACACGAAACGTTGATCGTTCTCGACGCCACCACCGGCCAGAACGCACTGAACCAGGCAAAGACCTTCAAAGAGGTGATTGGCCTTGACGGAGTGATTCTTGCCAAACTCGATGGCACCGCCAAGGGCGGCATGGTGCTCCCGATTTTCACGCAACTGAATCTGCCGGTGAAATTCATCGGCCTTGGTGAGAAAGCGGAAGATTTGGAACCCTTCAACGGCGATGCTTTTGTGGAAGCTCTGTTTGAGGAGTAACCATGTCAAGACCAACACCACAACCTATCGAACCGGAAAATCTCGTCGAACTCGCCCACTCGGTGATCCGGGCGGCCCGTTTTCCTCAGTTGGCGACTATCGATGACGACCAGCCGCGCCTGCGCCCAGTCTCACCGGTCAAGACCGACGGCTTCACCATCTATGTGGCCAACCTGCGCAGCTACAACAAAACAAAAGAGATTGCCGCAAACCCAAGGGTCGAGCTCTGCTACATGGACGAGGCCCACAACCAGGTGCGGATCACCGGGGAGGCCGAAGTGGTATCAGAGCGAGAGGTACTTGAGGAGATCTGGAACTCAAATCCGTTGCTTCGCATTTACCTTGGCAGCATCGATAACCCGGAACTCATCGTCTATCGCATCGTGCCGAACCGCGTCCGTTACATGAAGGAATGGGCGCTCGAGTATCACGAAGTGCCGATGAAGTAGGGATGGATGCCCTCGCTGAAATCGCAGGTATTCAGTGAGCGGACCAATCAGTTCGGACAGAATGTTTCTGAATCTGGCTGAAGCCTCACAGAGCGGTCCTGTGCGACGGGTCAGCTTTTCGGAATGTTCGAGGTTCGCCTCAACATCGCAGAATCAACTCTCTGAGGTGAAGACAGCAACTCCAGGGGATTCATGTCTGAATCCCGCAAAGCGGCGAACGCTTGCTGCTGATTACTCAGCGCCCAGCCAGCGTGCCGCGTTTTCGATGATCTTCAGTGGCAACTCTTCTTTGTACACCGGATAGGTCTCATGCCCGGGCCGGAAGTAAAAAAGCTTGCCTTTGCCAATGTTCCAGACCATGCCGCTGCGGAACCATTCGCCGTTCTTTTCCCAGCGTTCCTCAAAGATCACTGCGTCCGGTTCCGGAACATTAAATGGCTCGTCATACATTTCGGTCTGGGTGACTTTCCAGGTCTTGGGGATGCCTTTAGCAATTGGATGGTCGGGCATGAGGGTGGTCATGAAGCCGGGGGCACCATCGGGACGGTAACCCGGGAAACAGCAATTCGGCAGATAGACATCGAGCCGAACGCGACCGTCCGGGAAACGTCTCTCGTCCACGTGTGGCGTAATCAACGACTGCTTGTTGGGGGCGCGATACAGTTGCGGGTGAAGGTATTTCACCTCAAATTTTCCTTCTGCTTTATCCAGATACTTCTCTTTAATTCGATCGCGTGTGACTTCGTTCATCGCCTCGATAAATGGCGAGGACCAGTGTGCTGAATGCAGCATGATGGCGTTAAGCTCGCCCGCCTTGATTCGGGCGACGATGTCTTTCGGTATCGGCATCGGCAGCCGCTGTTTGACTGTGTGTTCCCACCAGATGAGGACATCACAATTGTCGAGCGTTGATTTTGAGAGGCCATGTTCCGGTTGAGTGAACCAGACGGACTTGACATCCAGATCGCTGCTCTTTTTCAGGTGGTCTGCTATCGCATTGCCGAGGAAGTTTTCGTAGGCGGCCTTTTGAGCGGGCTGTTGTTCATCCCAGACAACCACGCTCGTCTTGTCTTCTCCATGGGCGAGGGCGAACACGCAAGAGAAAGCGAACAGAATCAACCGGCTCATGCTCATAGGTGGCCTCCTGGTTATCAATGTTCACGCGTGGCTTAGAGATTCGGCTATTCCGAATCTCCCTCTTCTTCACCAGACCGGCGTCATCCTGGCGCTAGGCATCTTCAGAACTGCTTTCTCCTGCGGCCTGGGCCTGGGATTCTGCGGCCTCTTTTGATTGGTCCTTGAATGCTACCAGGATGAGGAAGCCTGCAGCCAATCCGATGGCTGCCATCGTGTACCAGAATTTACCGTAATCCACTCTGCTGAAGACGTTGGAATTATTCCATTCATCGTTTCCTTTGAACGCTGGTTCGATTTCCTTGAGTGCGGTTAAGGCCACTTTCTGATTTGCGATAGCATCCTGCGGTTTCTCATCCCAGAAACCTGTTGCGGCCGCTTCCATAGCTGCCAGTGGGGAACTTAGAGCCTCTTTCGCCTTCTCATCTTTGTCGACAAGGCCCTTCAATTGTTGGAAGAGCTTCTTCTGCTGGGCATACAAAACCCTGACGCGAGTCTTGCCCGCTTCGGCTTCATTGAGAAGGGTCTCCTGGGCTTCTGCCAACGTATAATTGGTGGAGGAAGCCCCGAGTGCCTTGCCGTAAACCGTGCCCGCCAGGATCGGGCCGATGCCAAGAAGAATGATTCCAAAAACGGTCTGAACCGAATTACGGATATCTTTTTCAGCAATGGCGTCAATATAAATAAAGGCTGCAGCATAATAGCAGGAGAAACAGATGCCGTGCAGAAACTGGCTGGCCACAATGAGCTCCAGTGGCAGCGACGTCGTGCCGAAGAGGGCATACCGGGCCACATAAGCCATGCAGCCCGCAAAAATGACCTTCTTCATCTTCAGCCTGGCCAACAGGAAACCGAGCGGTGCAAGGACGATGATCTCGGCAAACTGACCGATGGACATCGCCGGCCCGATATGGCCGTCTTTCAGGCCAATGTCCGAAAGAAAAGAGCCGGTGTGGATAAAGTAAATCGTGTGGACAATGCTGATCAGCAGGCTGGCGGCGACCAGAGCGGTGAACGAGGAATATCTGAAAAGCGCGAACGCTTTGGCAAATGCAAGCTTCGCTACGCCATCTTTCTTTGGGGGAGTAGCAGGAAGAGTCAGACTGTAGAAACCAAGGCCAATGGACAGGATGCCTGAGAATTTCAGAGCGTTTGCAAGCAACATGACCGCGCCCTCCCTCTCAGGGCCTCCGAGGAACGGCGGGAGAGATTTGAAAGTAAGGTCGGTCTGAATCCAAATCCAGGGGAAGACCCAACTTGCTGCAATCCATCCGATAGTGCCCCACACACGCACGTATGGGAATTCCTTTTCCTGGTTATCCATATGCGCGAACGCCAGCGAGTTCGTCAACGCTATTGTCGGCATGTAAAGGATGCTGTAGATGATAGAAAGCCAGAACCAGGCCTCGAAGCTCGTCTGCGTTGCCGTGTACCATTTGACTACCCCTCCTACTATGAACAGGAATGCCAAGGCGCGCTCGGTATTGAAATACCTATCCGCCACCTGGCCGGCGATAAACGGGGCACAGATGGCACCAACAGCGCCAGCGAATCCGAGAATGGTGCCGATTTGCAGACCGGTAAAACCCAATCCGCCGCCCAGATAACGGCCCGCTACCGGTAGCCAGGCCCCCCACACTGCGTATTCGAGAAACATCATCAGCGACAGTCGGGAATACTTGACCTTATCCATGGTGGCTCCTGTAGGTGTCGGCCTTGTTTGTCGTGACCGGCTTCAGCCGGATTGGTATGAAACCCGCGGGAGCGGGATGCGAACGTCCAGAAGGATATCTACGGCCGGACAGTTTGGTTGGCGACGGCCACAGAATCAATGCGAAATTCAGAGACAGAGGATTGAAGTAATGAGCCTTGGTAAATTCGTGGGTCGCGGTTGGTAGCCGGATTCGCAAGGATCCGAGGCTTGATGCCTCCAGCGCCCGGAGTCTTGCGGCTACGGTTTGCGAGAAATGTGCGCTAGCTTCACATACACAGTCCGCCATCCACGCACAATACCTGGCCGGTGATGTAGGAGGCTTTGTCTGACGCAAGGAATGCCACGAGATCGGCCACATCCTGTGCTGTCCCGAATCGGCGGGCGGGGATGTGTTGCATGTAAGCGTCCCGTTTATGTTCGTCCAGGTGGGCCACCATATCGGTTTCGATGATTCCTGGAGAGACCGCGTTCACAGTGATGCCCTGGGTGGCGACCTCGCGAGCGACCGATCGGGTGAGCCCGATCATCCCGGCTTTGGCGGCACAGTAACCAGCGCGCTGAACATCACCCAGCAGCGCGGCATCCGACGAAATGTTGATGACGCGGCCGGCACGCTTCTTCGCCATCAGACGAACGACTCCCTTTGTGAACAGAAACGCGCCCTTCAGGTTGGTGTCGATAACCTCGTCCCAATCCTCCTCCTTGGTAAACGCCAGCATCTGCTCTTTCAGCAGGCCCGCATTATTGACCAGGATATCCAGCCCGCCGAACCGTTCCTTAGCGGCGCCGATTACCGCTTTTACCGAGTCCGCATCGCGCACGTCGCCCTGTATCGGGGTAGCGTTTTCGCCCGCTTCCTCTGCCGTATTCTTCGCTGCTTGCTCGTTGCTCAAATAGGTAAAGATTACCTTCGCTCCTTCGGAGACAAAGGTGTTCACGATAGCCCGGCCAATCCCGCGAGACCCACCAGTGACTATGGCTGTTTTTCCTTCTAGTAACATTGCAATCCGGGTGTTGGAAGAATGGAAGAATAAAAGATTACTTGAGTTTGACGTTGAGGAATCGGAGTATGTGGGTTGCCGGGTGTCATGCAAATGGCGCTTGAAGCTGACAAGTGCGCTCTGTAAATTCGCTCCAGAGAATGACGAGTCAGAAACTGGCAAGAGCCTGCTGCCTCTGGAGCGGGTGAATGACTCCTGAGGAAAAAAATAGCGTTGAGAAAGGAATACTATGCAGGAATTCAAACTTACTGAACACCAGCTCGCCTTTTTTGAAACATTCGGATATCTGGCTTTCCCGGGACTACTGAAGGATTGCATCGACGAAATTATTGAAGCATTTGAAGAGGTCTGGGCATCCCGAGGCTACACACACAACGGTAAGCCCCACGACGGCACCAAGCGCTCCTGTATCGTTCCATTTCCCGATCAGCACCCTCGTCTGTGTGAAGTACTGGACGATCCGCGTATCGATGCCATCGCCTCGGGCCTGCTCGGCGATGACTATAACTTCATGCCCAGCGACGGGAATTACTACGCGGGCGATACGGGCTGGCATTCAGACGGTGGAAATTTCGTGGTCCGCCAGATTAAGATTGCCTATTACCTCGATCCGCTGACTAGGGACACCGGCTGCCTGCGAGTCATCCCCGGCAGCCATCTTCTTGGTGATAACTACGCTGAAGCACTCAGCAAGGGAGTCAGAAACAGCCAGGAAAACTGGGGCATTCACGGCCGCGAGGTCCCCTGCCAGGCACTCGAAACCGAGCCGGGCGACGTCGTCGTATTCAATCACAGGACCAAGCATGCCGCGTTTGGCGGGAGTGGGTGGAGGCGAATGTTTACCATGAATCTATGCCAGCGCGTACCAGACGACCACCTCCTAGAACTCAGAGACTATCTCAATGGCGTGGCCCGATTCTGGGTCGACCGGGCTTATGGCGAGCTCATGATGAATACCGCCGGGCCGAAGCGAATGCGGCATCTCGAACAAGTCATGGCAAATGACGGGCATCTGGCGGAATTGTCGCGGAAAAGTCGTGAGGAAATGGATGAGCCGGCACGGGGGTGAGTTTCCAAGCAGAGTGACCTGGCCCTGGAATCGCCATATTAATTTCACTCTTATATCTCTAATCCCTTTGTAGCACGATGAAGGAAGAGGAGAGAAGATTGCGAGTAAAATTACGAGTAAGATTGGCCTCGACACTTGAAAGACTCTCCGCTTCTCTGCACCACCATGCCTTCCATCGCTGCTTATATTCCCGCGCGCTATGACTCCTCACGGCTGCCTGGCAAGGTGCTCCTGAAGGAGACGGGGAAATACCTCATCCAGCATGTCTACGAGCGTGTGCTGCAGGCCCGGCATATCGATCAGGTGATAATCGCTGCCGATGACGAACGTATCATTGAAGCGGCTGCCGAATTCGGGGCCCCCGCGTTCATGACCTCACTGGAGCACAAATCGGGCACGGATCGCATCGCGGAGGTGGCCCGAAACCATAATCACGAGATTATTGTAAATGTGCAGGGCGATGAGCCGGATATCGAGCCCGCCGCAGTAGACCAACTGGCACAGATGATGATCTGCCATCCGGAGATCCGTATGGGCACCCTTGCAGTCCCGATTAACGAAATATCGCGCTATCAAAACCCCAACGTGGTAAAGGTAGTGATTGACAATGCTGGAGACGCTCTCTATTTTTCGCGGTCGCCAGTTCCCCATGGTGGCAACCACGAAAAACCTCTCTCTCAGTTGCCTTTTCAGCCCCTTCATCATTTGGGCATTTACGCTTTTCGACGCGAGTTCCTGCTTGAATTCGTGAGCCTTCAACAAGGCCGATTGGAGCAATTGGAGAAGCTGGAACAACTCCGGGCTCTCGAACACGGTCACAAGATTCGGGTCGGTCTTCTCGAATTTGCCAACACCGGCATCGACACACCGGAGCAGTATGAGGCATTCGTGGCCCGCTGGAAGGCTTCGCAGGCCTGAATGCGAGGGGACGGTCTTACTCTTATATCTGGACTCTCAGCTTAGATGTCGCGCTCAGCAGTTTTTCTGATGTAAATAGGCGCAGACCGAGGCGATGTACCAAAAATTAAGAGTAGCATTGAAGAGTGAGAGTTTTGCGGCAAGGGCCGCTCTAAAATTATGCCTTTGACCCAGTAAGCCCCTTCATGTCCAAGCACATTTTCGTTACAGGCGGCGTTGTTTCTTCCCTCGGCAAGGGAGTCACCTCGGCTGCAATCGGCACCCTGCTAGAAGCCCGCGGCCTCAAAGTTCAGCTTCAGAAGTTCGACCCTTACGTCAATGTTGATCCGGGCACTATGAGCCCATTCCAGCACGGAGAGGTTTACGTCACTGTCGATGGCGCGGAGACGGATCTTGACCTTGGCCACTATGAGCGCTTCACCGATGCAAAGATGAACTCGGACTGTAATGTCACCACCGGCAAAATCTACCACTCCGTGATTCAGAAAGAGCGACGCGGGGATTACCTTGGCAAGACGGTGCAGGTGATTCCGCACATTACTGACGAAATAAAGAGCTGCGTACACCGTCTGGCGACTGACGATACAGACGTCGTGATCTCCGAAATCGGAGGTACGGTTGGCGATATTGAAAGCCTGCCGTTTCTGGAAGCCCTTCGTCAGTTTGCATACGACGTCGGACGCGAGAACGTTCTTTACATCCACCTCACGCTCATCATTTATCTGCGCGCCGCAGACGAAATGAAGACCAAAGCTACCCAGCACAGTGTCGGACGCCTGCGGGAAATCGGTATCCTCCCTGACATCCTTATCTGCCGTACGGAGAAACCGATCAGCCAGGAAGACCTCGCCAAGACAGCCCTCTTCTGCAATGTCAAGAAAGAGGCCGTCTTTGAGGAGCGGGACGTGGATTACAGCATTTACGAAATACCTGGTCTTCTTAAGGAGCAGGGGCTTGATGACTACATATGCGAGTCGCTTGGTCTCGAAGGCAGTGGCGGCGACATCAGTGCCTGGCATGAGGTGGTTGAACGGGTCAAGAACCCCACGCGCAAGATCAAGATCGGAATGGTTGGCAAATACGTCTCGCACCAGGACGCATACAAATCAGTTTATGAGGCCATAAATCACGCGGCCATTGCCAACCAGGCAAAAGTGGAAGTCGAGCGAGTAGATACGGAGCTCATCGAAAAGGACGGTCCCGCAGGGATGCTCGAAGGCTTGTCCGGCATCATTGTTCCAGGTGGATTTGGCCACCGCGGAGTAGAAGGAAAGATTGAAGCCATTCGGGTTGCCCGGGAGACCGGCCTGCCCTTCTTTGGCCTTTGCCTCGGTATGCAGTGCGCGGCCATCGAGTTCGCCCGTAACGTCTGCGGCATGGTCAAAGCCAACTCAACGGAAATCGACGAATCAACACCTTACCCCATCATCAGCATCATGGCGGATCAACTGGCCCTCCGAAACAAGGGTGGGACCATGCGGCTGGGCTCATACCCGTGCAAATTGGAAGAAGGCTCGCTCGCCAGAAAATGTTATGGAGTAGACCTCATCCACGAGCGGCATCGGCATAGATATGAATTCAACAACAAATATCGGGCAATCATGGAACAGAACGGCATGGTACTCTGCGGTACTTCACCCGGCGGCGAACTGGTTGAGATGGTGGAGGTAAAGGACCATCCCTGGTTTCTTGGCTCGCAATTCCATCCGGAATTTCAGAGCAAACCTCTCAAGCCGCACCCGCTTTTCAAAGATTTCATCCGTGCCGCGCTGGAGTTTGATGCAGCGAGGTGACGCACGTCGAATTGGTCAAGAGAAGTTGAGGCTGAATGCAGATAACTTGGCTTCAAGCGATTAACCCAAGTCCGGTAATGAATATTCGCAACCATGCACCGGGCATCCTTGCAATTGACTGTGGGCTCTAACGCATCCAGTTTGAAAAGAGAGAAGTCACATAATTGACTTGGGACTCGCACCAGTTTACTGGGGTCGTCCTTACTTGAGTGCAATCTACGTCGGCAGAATCTGAAAATTCGTCGGTGTTTCTGTGACGAAACCAACGATCACCCAGATTCCGCCGATGAAACATTCGCCTACGACCATTCCGAGGAAGAATGGGATCCTCTCGCGATAAGTACGAGCTCCGCCGTAGCGCAGGATTGCAAACTTGATCGCCCACCCCAGAAAGATGGAGAACCAGAAGTGTCGCATGGCATAACTGTTCGACATCAGCATGCCCAGTGGGTGTATCGGCCACCAGTGATAGCTGCCGCTCATGTGGCTGACAAACCCCATCAGCAGCGCGCCCCAGCTCATGTAGCCTACGTTGTACCAGTTCGTTGATTCCCCGGCGTACAGGGTGCGTACCCAGGGATTAAGCTTCCAACCGAAGACTGCCCGCATCCCGAACCAGTCGAGGTTTGCGCCGCCAACCTCGTATGCCTGACTGACGAAAAAGTAACCTGAACAAACGAACGTGAGTACCAGCGCGGGCATGACCAGCCAGCCCAGGCTCCGCGGGTAATCACTTTCATCATTGATGCGGACCGCGTTGAATGTGCTCGGCATTAACGACTCCCGGGCGTCATGAATGAAATAGATATTCTGCAACGCCATGGTGGCCGAGGTGGTCTTCCCCAGCCGGCTTGCACCAAACGCAGCATCAAGAATCTCGACGGGGCTGAATCGCTGGTAAACAAACAGCATCCCTCCCTGGGTAATCAGCCGGGAAAGACAAAGCAGAATCGCCAACCACAAAAGCAGGCCCGCCAGGCTGTACCAGAACGACATGCCGTACTCAGCGCACCAGCCTGCGCCGGCCACCAGGGATGCAACCAGTCCAATAATCGCCGCCCGGTAGGACATTACTTCACGGCTGTCATCTACATCCGGTGCGTCAAAGACTGCCTTTCGAAAAACGTTGCGTAGATGATGCCGGGCGCGCCACAACAGAACGCCTGCGAGAACTAAAAACGCCCCGGCCTGTTGATACACCGAGAAGGGCATCGAATTCCCGCCGGCGGGATACCCAATCAGGTATGCAACCACATATTCAAACTGCTGGAAGATGTAAAAGAACCAGAGGCTGAGCGAGACCTCCAGCGGCACCAGGATCATAAACGCGACTACGGACAGATAGATGAACATCGAATCAAAGGTCATCTCCGACCACGGGGCTTCGCGCAGGAGCGGTCTCAACTGAAATCGCAGGACGATCTCCGGTATTTCCGGATGCCATTTGCGCAGCCCATTCACGAGATGAATGAATACCGGAATCGTTATGCCTACCCATGTGCTCGGATTCCGCAGGAAACTATTCACCCACTTCCCGTTCTCCGGAGGTTCGATCAAAGCCAACGGCAACACCACAAGTGGATAATTCAATCTTTCAATCTCCATCCACTGCTTTCGAAGCATTGCACTGAGACACCAGGTCATGGTGCACAGACAGACCATGAACACAGACCAGCGCAGGAGGGGGCCTTTCCAGAGATGCCAGGGGATCGGGGCGTCCTCTGGCTTCTTTTCAAAGAACTGTCTGACCACATCACTCTTGCCGTCTCTGCTTGGCACCAGTCGCTCATCAATGAAAGGGAGCAGCTTCTTATTCCACTGATTCTGGCTGCTCGCATAGTAGGCCGGCGCCACCAGGGTTGAATAAAAATATCGGCTGAACCCGCTCGATGGTATCCCGGAACAGACAATGAGAATGCACCAGAGAAGCAGAGACTCCTTACGATTGAAAACTAATTTTTCATGAACTCGCCGCAGCAGAGGATTAATCACCATCACCAGCAGCGTCAGCAGGAAAACTGCACCGAGTGGCAGGTGGTTTCCTATGAGAAAAGTCCCTCGCAGATAGTAATCGTTCCGCGGCACCGCCCACGACATCAGAACGACCAGCAAAAGTGCAATCAGATATTTATACGGAGACACGACGGCGCTCCTTCACGTTTTCTCAATTACCGGGAATTCTTCATCGACCGAATCGAGTTGCCCGCTCATCAATTCGAGTGCGCGTTCATCCCAGCTCTGCATTTCTTTCATCAGAGATTCCACATCCACTCCGTATTGGGACGGCAGAAAGGGGGTCAAATTAGTGGTCGCTTTCACAAGCGATTTGTGGAGCCCCCGCGGATTCTTTTCGACATGTATCTTATGAAACCCGGCCGCCACCTGAATGAGCCCCTGAAGAAATTTCTTCGCTTCACCCTCCTCGAGGTGCCACTGGTCTTCCCAGACTTCGTGAGCTTCAAAAAACTCATGACGGGCAAAGTGCCGGATACCAGCTTCAAGACTGCAGGTGAAACCTTCTGCGGGCATAGGGATTCAGGACTCAGGATTCAGGACTCAGTTTCAGCGACCTTGTTTGCTAAGCCGGGAACTCCAATCAACAAGGTGGTGTTCGGGTTTCAGCGTTCAGGACAGAGCGGTTGACGGCTGTCTTATCACGATCTGAGTAATTCTCCGTTTTTTTGGATTGAGCCCAAACGTCATACCTCTTCCCAAGCTGCAAGGCTGGAAGTGATATTTGTCATGATACGGAGTAATGACCATCTCCTTATCCCTTCTGAAGGATCGCAAAAAAAAGGCTGCTCTAAGAGCAGCCTTTCTTGCTGGATTAAATCTTCTTCATTCTTCTTTCGGATCTTCCTCCGGAGCTTCATCGCTTCCGGCGCCTATGATGGCCGGTTCCGCTTCTTGCTCTTCTTCCTCTTTCGCGTCCTGTGGGACGAAGGCAAGTTCACCGTCTTTGACTTCGATACGCAGCAGGCTGACATTTGCGAATGTGCCCTTGAGGATATCTTCCGAGAGCGGATCTTCGACGCGACGTTCGATGGCCCGGCGCAGTGGACGAGCACCGAAGTCAGGGTTGTAGCCTTTTTCGATAAGGAATTCTCTGGACTCGTCAGTGAGGACAACGTCCAGGTTCTTGGAGAGCAGGCGGGAACGGGCGTGGCCGAATTCGATATCCACGATCTGCTTGAGATTCTCCCTGGTGAGTGGGTGAAAGACGATGACTTCGTCCAGGCGGTTCAGGAATTCCGGGCGGAAGTGATTTTCCACTTCATCCATCAGTCTCGTTTTCATCGCATCGAAGTCATGATCTTCCGAACGCTTGCCAAAACCGAGCGAGACTTGATTCTTGATGACATCTGCGCCAATGTTGGAGGTCATGATGAGAATCACGTTTCGGAAATCGACGTGACGGCCGAAGCTGTCGGTCAGGCGGCCTTCTTCCATGATCTGAAGCAGCATGTTGAAAACGTCCGGGTGTGCCTTTTCAACTTCGTCGAGAAGGACAACCGCGTACGAGCGTCGGCGAATCTGTTCCGTGAGCTGACCGCCTTCTTCGTAGCCGACGTATCCCGGAGGGGCGCCGATCAGGCGGGAGACATTGTGCTTTTCCATGTATTCAGACATGTCAATCTGAATAAGGGCTTCATCCGAGCCGAACATGAACTCTGCCAGCGCCCTGGCCAGGTGTGTCTTACCAACACCGGTAGGGCCGAGGAAGATGAACGAGCCAACCGGACGGCGAGGATCTTTGAGCCCGGCACGGGAGCGGCGGACTGCCTTGGAGATGTATTTTATGGCATCGTCCTGGCTGATGACTCTCTTGTGAAGCTCTTCTTCCATGTTCAGCAGACGTTCCGCTTCGGCGGACTCGAGCCGGGTGAGAGGGATGCCGGTCATACCGGAGACGACCTCACTGATAACCTCTTCGTCCACGACACCTTCTGATTCTTCGGTGTTCTCCCGCCATTCTTTGACGGTTTCATCGCGGTTCTTCTTTAGCTTGTCAGCTTTGTCACGATAGCTGGCAGCCTGTTCGAAATCCTGTGCGGCCACTGCAGCTTCCTTCTCGCGATTCAGTTCTTCGATTTCTATATCGAGATCTCGCAAATCTGGCGGCTTGGTGGTACTGCGAAGCCGAACCCTTGCTCCGGCTTCGTCGATCACGTCAATAGCTTTATCCGGCATGAAGCGGCCGCTGATGTAGCGGGAGGCAAGCTCTACTGCGCTCACCAGAGCCGCATCTGTAATCTCTACCCGGTGATGGGCTTCATACTTGTCACGGAGTCCTTTGAGGATCTCGATGGTCTGTTTGTCGTCGGGTGGCTCGACAATGATCGATTGAAAACGTCGCTCAAGCGCACCGTCCTTTTCAATGTATTTGCGATACTCGTCAAGCGTGGTAGCGCCAATGCACTGGATTTCGCCGCGGGATAATGCGGGCTTCAGTACGTTCGAGGCATCGATGGCGCCTTCGGCGCCGCCCGCACCGACCAGCGTGTGAAGCTCGTCGATGAAAAGGATGACATTCTTGACTCGGCGTACCTCGTTCATCACAGCCTTTATGCGCTCTTCAAACTGGCCGCGATATTTCGTTCCGGCCACCATCATAGCAAGGTCGAGTACAACAATACGGCGATCGCGCAACAGGTCGGGCACTTCCTGGGCAAAGAGCGCCTGGGCGAAACCTTCGACAATAGCGGTCTTGCCAACTCCGGCTTCGCCTAGCAGGACCGGGTTGTTCTTGGTTCGGCGGCAGAGAATCTGAGTAAGGCGCTCGATTTCCTTTTCACGGCCAATGACGGGGTCGAGCTTGGACTCTTTAGCGAGCTCTGTAAGGTCGCGCCCGAAGGAATCCAGCGCAGGTGTGTCGGATTTACTCTTTTTCCGGTTTCCGGTTTCGGCTCCGCCCTGCGATTCGGGCTGCTGAAATTCAGCGTGGAGAAAGCTGAGGACTTCTTCACGAACGTCTTCAAGCTTCATTGAGAGATTGAGGAGCACCTGTGCAGCCACCCCGTCATTCTCACGAAGCAGGCCGAGTAGAAGATGTTCGGTGCCGATGTAGTTGTGGCCAAGGTTGCGTGCCTCTTCGAATGCAAGTTCGAGCACCTTTTTGGCTCTCGGAGTGTAAGGCAGCTTCTGGCCAATGGTCGCCATGTTCGATCCAGGCGGGACCATTTTTTCAACTTCGAGCCGGATCTGTTTAAGGTTTATGTCCAGGTTGTTAAGGACGCTCGCTGCGACTCCGCTGCCTTCCTTAATGAGCCCCAGAAGAATGTGTTCGGTCCCGATGTATTCATGGTTGAGCCTTTGGGCTTCCTGTCGGGCAAGCTCCATGACCTTGCGGGCCCTGTCGGTCATTCGATCAAACATGGAATTCTCCTAAGCGTTTCGGATTTGATGTTAAAAAGGAAGGATAACTAGATTCCGCCGAGAGCATTGCGAATGAAGTCGGCCCTGGCAACGTCTCGTTCGGGTGCCTGCAACTCTCGCCGGAGAGTTTTTTGGAGATGCGCTGGCTGGGAGAACAACAACAATTCATTTATCTGCGAGACCGTTGTCCCCTTAAGCATCTGCATATTAACGCCTAACCTGAGATGTGAAAGCAACTCCAATGCCTCGTTCGAGGACATTCTACGCGCACTTTTCAATATCCCCAAGGCCCGCCAGACTTTGTCTTCCAGGCGCTTTTCGTTCTCTTTCGCCAGGCGTTCCCTTTCACGCCGCTCGTACATGATAATCTGGGGCACGACACTGGAAATATTATTGAGCAGTTCTTCTTCTGTTTTACCGAGCGTGGCCTGATTTGAGATTTGATAAAAGTTGCCGGTAGCCTGGGTGCCTTCGCCGTAAAGGCCACGAACTGCCAGGTTGATCTTTGTCACAGCTCGAAACACCTTCTCGATCTGTTTGGACAGAACGAGTGCGGGAAGGTGCAGCATTACCGATGCGCGCATCCCGGTACCGACGTTGGTGGGGCAGGCGGCAAGGTAGCCAAACTGCGCATTGAAGGAAAACGGCAGTCGGCTTTCGATGAGACTATCGAGGGCGTTTACTTCCTCCCAGGCCTGGTCCAGCTCAAAGCCGGAGCGGAATGCCTGAATGCGAAGATGATCTTCCTCATTGATCATTACGCTGAGGGTCTCATCGTCATTCAGTGCAATGCCGCGGTCGCCGGAGCCTTCCGCGTGCTCCTTGCTCATCAGGTGCCGTTCGACAAGGAATTCACGGTCGGTCTCAGAAAGGCGGTTCAGTGAAATGTAGGAAAGTTTTGGCGAGTCCAGCTCGGAAAGTTTTCGCCGGACGAGACTTTCGAGTTCCTGCTTGACCTCCAGCGTGGCCTTGGTGAGGAAATGAAAGCCGTCCACATTCCGCGCCAGGCGGACGCGGGAGCTGATCACAATGTCTGATTCGGCACCTGTACCCCGCAGCCATTCTCCTACGCGGGTGGCAAGATCATCCAGTTCCATCCCTTTTCTCCTTTAGTTCCTGAATTTTGTCTCTCAGGTCTGCGGCGCGCTCGAAATCTTCATCTTCGACAGCCTTGTCCATCTCCCGCTGAAGGACGGCAATGCGCTGTTCAACGGCCATCGAACGCCCCATGTGCGATGGGGCCTTGCCGGTATGCCGGGTACTTCCGTGAACTTTTTCAAGAAAGGGTATGAGGGGGCGTTTGAAGGGCTTATAACAATCTGAACAACCCAGCCGGCCTGATGACCGGAATTCTGAGTATGTCATTCCGCATTTGGTGCAAGCGATATCCGGTGTGGTAATGGCTGCCTCAGGTCCACCAGCAAGCATCCCGCCCAACATTTGGGGGAGAGAAGGCTGCTGTAGAACGCCCTGTTCTCTTGCACATTCTTCACAGAGATGTACCTCGCGGCGCTTCTCCTTGTTCTCAAGGTTTTCAGTAATGTGTACCGTGGCATTCTTGTCGCACTGATCGCATTTCACGCGATTTGTTCTCCCAGGAAAATATGGCGCAAAGCGCTGTCTTGTGTCGGTCTTAGGCTGATTTATTCCCAAAAGATGGAGCGAGAGGATACTAGCACAAGGTATGACCGCCATCAATTGTGAGCCCCTTATGGGCCGATGGTTGAAACAGACAGGGTGAAGGAATTAGAAGATACAGGATGGGGCTGAGTTCAGCGGGTAAGTTCAAACACCTGGCACAGAGTAACCCCGAACTTACCCCGCTCAAAAAGTGCTCCCTTGTTTTGACTTAATTTCTCTGCACGATCATCAAACATACCGCGCCGGTGTACGAGGATGAGCCAGTCCGCCGGTCTCTTCTGATAATCTACAAGCTGAAGGTCTTCGCGGAATGAGCCGAGATCGCGGTGGGCGATGGAGACCAGCTCGGGATACGGAAAGATGCCTACTGCCGTTCCCCGCGGCGCCCTCTCATTAACAAAGTTAATCACCTCCTGGTCTAATGCATCGCACCAGTAAGTTGTTTCGAGTCCGAGCCGCTGTGCCCCGGGCAGGCAGCCGGAGAACAAATTGTAATCGCTCAGGTAATACGGGTGTATCGATGCCAGCCAGGCCAACTGGATGATGGCGAGTATGCCGATCAGAAGATGAGCGGTCTTCTTTGAGAGATTCCATCGGGTCTCAGCCGCACACCATAAGGCCACCAGCCCTGGCCCGGCCAAGGCAGCCAGAAAAGGGTAAAGGGGCAGAAACAATCGGACCCCGTCATAACGCGGAATACCGGGAAGCGATACGATGACAAACACAGCCAGCAAATTGCCGAATAACAACATTCGCCCCGGGTCATCCTTCCAGGCTCGTAGTTTGTTTCTAATCCCGTACCCAAAACCTGCAATTACCAGCAAAGGGTTAGTAAGAAGCAGCATGACCAGAGGGTAGTGAAAGGGCACATTGGCACAGTCAATGGAACGGTTGAAGTAGAAAACTGAAATCTGTGGACGCTTCTGAACGGAACCGGCATAGGCCTTGAGATGCTGCCAGGTATCCACCCACATCAGAGGCCACAGGAAGAAAACAGGGAGAGCAAGCAAGAGGAACAGGCATGGCCGAAAGGCCTGTTCACGATGAAACAGAATCGCCCAGCCCACCAGCAAAAAGGGAAGTGGGAGTACCGTGGCCTTGGTGAGCAGAGAGGCTCCAAGCAGCAGCCCGGCGACAGGTTGCAACTTCGGTCGCTTAAATCCCTCTTCAAAGCAGACCGCGCTCGCAAACCAGAGAGCAGTCACATGCAAATCCAATGCTGCAAGATGTGCATGCCCGAACAGGCGCGGCGAAAGTGCCAGGCAAAGCGCGCTGACAATGCCAGAGACTTCATCGTGCCGATCAGCGATATATAAGAAGACAATCGATACCAGGCCGGCAAACACAATGGCCGTGGCAAGCCGACCGGCTACCAGATCACCCAGCAATGGGCCAGTCAACCAGCGTGTGATCCCGATCCAGAGCTGTCCAAGTGGAGGGTGTGCCAGGCCCGAGATCTGTTTAGCCGAACCATCCGGGCTCCAATATTTCAGAAGGATGTTGGTCTGTGTCGCGTCTGTGCCAATCCTCTGCAACCATGGGAAGTAGAAGAGATCTGCGGTCGTCAGGTAAGCAGGCTCGTCCCATGTCAGCCCCGGGCTATGGAGAGTGGCGAACAGCATCACAAAGACCAGTCCGAAAAGACCTGCCGCGATGTGTGCCTTGCGTTTTGCTGTTACATGCTCTTGCATGTCTGGAAGCTAATGCCAAATCTGAATGCTGTCTATTGTGCCAATCCGCCTGTCAGTCAAATGCCACTGAAGAAAATTGCTGCTTATGAACGAATTCACAGCATCGTAAGGCAGATCCCGTTCGGCATGGTGGCGAGCTATGGCCAGATCGCCGAGATTGCCGGCGGCTGCACTGCCAGGATGGTGGGCTGGGCAATGTCATCCTTACCGCCCGCATCGGATGTTCCCTGGCATCGGGTCATCAACTCAAAGGGCAAGATAAGCGTTAGATCAAGCGGGGATGGCGAATGTCATCAGCGGGAACTGCTTGAAGCAGAAGGTGTGCAATTTGACGATTTCGGCAAAACGAGCTTCGAAGAATTCGGTTGCCTTCAGTATTTTTCAGTGGGCTGGACTCACTTTACGGCAAGGCCCTGATAAGTATATCCCAGCGGTTTCGGAACATTCTCCATATAAAACTCACGAATGTTTTCGAAGCTGAAACCGGGCTTTTCAATAATGGCCCTCATGTTCCGATTCAGGTGGCATCCGACCGCGAAAACCTTCTGAAACGGGTTAAAAAAATTCTGCCAGCGTTGGACTCTGCGTTCGTTGCTCAGTCCATGCTCAACAAAGACCAGGCGGCCACCGGGGCGGAGGACGCGGTAAATTTCATTCATCGCCGAATCGATTTCTTTGATGCTGCAGAGCGTCCAGGTGCTGACGATGCAATCGAAGGATTCGTTCGCCATGGGCAGTTCCTTGCCATCGAGAATCTTGCAGTCGACTTCGATCCCAGATTCCTCAATTCGTTTGAGGGATTTTCGATTCATCCCCTCGCTCACTTCGACTGCCGTGATTTTTTCGACTCCAGCCGGGTAATGGGGGAGATTGAGGCCTGTGCCGAAACCGATTTCAAGAATTTCGCCGGCAACGTTTTCCAGGGCGTATTTGCGTATCCGCTCTAAATCCGGCGCGGACATCATCGTGTCACAGCAGACGGGGAAAATGTAATCAGCGTAGAGGCCCATGAATCTGATACCTTCTAACGACGCCCGCGGGGGCAACCAGGATCACCATCCTAATCTCACTCCCCAGGCAACCTCCGGCCGAAACCCAATCTCCATCTTAATCTCATTCTTACTCGTTTATCCTCTCCAATCCGATTGGGCTTCGAGACAGCAGCCACGGATCTTTTCGCTTACAAACACCCGCCCATCATCTGTAACGAAATCCAACGCCCTACTCGCTCATGCCAAGCAAGAATTCCGCATTGCTGTTCGCCTTTCGCATCCGCTCGATGAGGAGTTCCATCGCTTCGAGTGGGTTCATTTCGTTGAGCACTTTTCTGAGCACCCAGATTCGGTTGAGCTCTTCCTGGGTCAGAAGCAGCTCTTCTTTGCGAGTACCGGAACGATTCACGTCGATTGCAGGGAAGATACGGCGCTCGGCCAGGCGGCGATCAAGAACGAGTTCCATATTGCCCGTGCCTTTGAACTCTTCGAAGATGACCTCATCCATACGGCTGCCGGTCTCAATGAGCGCGGTGGCAATGATGGTCAGGCTTCCACCATCCTCAATATTGCGTGCAGCGCCGAAGAATCGCTTGGGCTTCTGCAGTGCGCTGGCATCAATGCCTCCCGAAAGGATGCGGCCGCTGTGGGGCGCTTCGGTATTGTAGGCTCGGCCGAGGCGTGTGATGGAGTCAAGCAGGATGACTACATCACGCCCACATTCGGTCAATCGCTTGGCTTTTTCGATAACCATTTCCGAAACCTGGATATGCCGGCTGGCAGGCTCGTCAAATGTAGAAGAAATGACTTCCCCCCTGACTGTGCGTTGCATATCGGTGACTTCTTCCGGGCGCTCATCGATGAGAAGGACAATGAGGTAAATGTCCGGATGGTTCTGAGTCAGACTGTTCGCTATCTTCTGAAGAAGGATCGTCTTTCCGGTACGGGGTGGCGAGACAATTAAACCGCGCTGACCTTTGCCAATGGGGGCAACGAGATCATGGATACGCATTTCCATGTCGGCGGGGCCGGTTTCGAGAATAAATCGTTCGTCAGGGTAGAGGGGGGTGAGGTCGTCGAAGCTTACGGGCTTCTTCTCTTCGTCTGGTTCTTCGAAGTTGATGGCATCTACTCTGAGGAGCGCGAAGTAGCGTTCGTTGTCCTTGGGCTGACGGATGAGCCCTGACACATTGGTGCCGGTGCGCATACCGAACCGACGAATCTGAGAAGGCGAGATGTAGATATCATCCGGGCACGGCAGATAGCTGTAATCCGGTGTGCGGAGGAAACCGAATCCATCCGGCAGCACTTCCAGGACACCCTCGCCGTACATCACACCATCCCGCTTGAGGCGATGTTCCAGGATTGCGTAGATGAGATCCTGCTTTTTCAGGCCGACGCCATCCTTCACCTCTTCCTCTTTTGCGAGGGCCTGAAGCTGTGTGACGGTCATTGCCTTCAGTTCGGCAATGCGCATGGCTGTCTGTGGCTTTTCGACCGGTGGGATGACGTCCGGCTCGGGCTTCTTCCCGCCCTCCTTTTTCGATGCCTTCTTTCTTGTGACTTTGCCGTCTGCCATTTTGGTGTCTCCATCTATACGATGTTATCGAAGTTCGATCATTCTTGCGGGGAACTCACCTGTTCCCAAAAGTCCTGGAGTTGTCGTCGAAGGAGCTCAACAGGGCCGTTGTTATCAATAATGATGTTCGCCTTGTTCCTCTTATCCTGAAGTTTTGTTTGAAAGCCCTCTCTCCGCTGCAATTCCTCCTTGTCCCAGCCTCTCTTTGCACACCGAGCCAGTCTGGTTTCGTCCGACACATCAAGAAAGAGAAGATGGTCACAGTCGCCTGAAAGTCCAAATTCTTCAAGTAATGCTGCATCTACGACCACAAAGCCGTGAGTTTTATCAATTTGTCGCTGAAACTCTTCGAGCAATGGCGGATGAACGATACTGGTCAGTTTTTTCATCATCGACGGATCACCGAAAACGATTTGCCCCAGTCGCTTGCGATCTACCTCACCGTCGGAAGTCCATATATCAGTCTCCCAGATCACCCTGAGTTGGTCTTTAATTCCTTCACGCTTCAGGACTTCATGTCCTATCTGGTCGGCATCGATAACAGTAGCACCTGACTCAGAAAGAATCCTTGCGGCAGTAGATTTCCCGCTTCCGATACCGCCCATGATTCCTATCAACTTTTTCCAGGCCTGGGGCCGGGCAACACCATGTCCATTCTCCATTACAAGCGTCAGAAATTTGGGATTTAGTAGGGCGAACGCCCGGGGGAGGATAATTGAGATCGAGCGCAAGCCCCGTGTTTGAGGCTTCCGCCCCTGAGGAAGGATGTTTTGGGTGTTTTTCTTGACGAAGGGCTGGATAGCTTCCTTGCGCCAGACCGTTCGGGATGACAATTCTGTCGGCAGGTCGAATCGAGGCCGGGGTTCTAGCAGATACTCAAAGGGGTGTCAACGCTGAACTTCCGGCCTGTTGACGGCCTTCAGATACCTGCCTAGAATCACTCGCTTTAAATGAAGAAACGTGTAATGGTTCGCCATAGTTAATCAGAAGCACCTGTTTCGGCAGGCACTTCCAAACCCGCATCCACTTACCTTCAGAATTACGCATGGCTCGTAGTAAAAAGAAATCAGACCTCCCACTGGCCATTACAGTTGCAGCAGTCGTCTTCGGGGGGATTTTCGCCTTTCTGTCGTTCGCTCTTTTCCAGAAACTCGAGCAGACGAAGGGCGATCTCATAAAGGCCCAGAAAGAAACCGTAGCCCAGAGAGAGATTGCCGAGGGGGTCCTCAGGAGTAGCGCGGAAGCCGCGGTAGTTATCCTTGGTGGCCGTAACACCAGGCTCGAAGCTGAACAGATAGCAATGGTTAAAGCCCTTGTCGCCGACAATAAAGACCTGGTCACCGACAGTGTTGCCGATAATGTAGCTGCCCTTTTGAGGGAGGTTCGACAGGGGACGGAATCCCTCAAAAACCAAATCACTGATGCCGATACCAAACGTCAACTCGCACAGGACCTCCTGGAGAATGCCAAATCCCAGGCCCGCACCAACGAAGAAAACGCTGCCAGGGAAATCGAAAACCTGAAGCAAACGAATGAAGTCATCAAGAAAGAACTGCAGGAGATTCAGAAGGTTCACAAGGAAGAAGTCACCAACCTGAAAAAGGCCCACAGCGACGCTCAGGTAACGTGGAAAGAGGATCTGTCAACGCAAAAGACTTTAGTGAATGACAAAAACAAAGCGATCGATGACAAGGACAAGGAGATTGCGAGGATGGAAAAGCTGCTTGCCCCTGTTGAAGAGGTCGTAACGACACCGAACAAGCCTTACAAAGACAAGAATGAACTTGCGGATGGCAAAATCGTTTCAGTGGACAATGAGCTCCGTTTGGCCGTAGTGGATATCGGTCGCAATACCGGGGTGAAACGAGGGATGCAGTTCAATGTCTTCAGAGACATTGGGGCATCAAAACGTCACCTGAAAGGCCAGGTCATTATCAAAAAGGTGTATGAACACATCAGTGAGGCATTCGTTACATATCAGCGCGGCCTGGGGCAGAATTTCTACATGCTTGGCGATTTTGATCAGCCGAGCCAGCCGGAGCTGGTCGAAATGATCAAGAACGAGGGCGGAAAAACCGTAGGTGAGTTTACGGTGAACACCAACTACCTGGTCGTAGGCAACAATGCACCTCGTGACGTGATCAAAGAAGCTGAAAACCTGCGAATCCCCATCCTTCGTGCCCATCAAGTCGAGGGATTCCTTACCTCACCGGATCGTATCAAGCCTTCCGACGTCTTGATTAATCCTGCATTCAGCACCAATAAGAAAGAGAAGTTTCTCCTTTTTGGAGATTTCAAGACTGCCAGCGTTCTCCTGCAGTTGCGTATCAGCAAATACGGAAGCGAGAGTGAAGCTGTAAATCAGCCTGATCAGGTAACGCCAGGCATTGACTACCTGGTGGTTGGGGCGCGCGGAACAGGGGATAGCAACACCTCTGAAATTTACAAAAAAGCCAACGAATTCGGCATCACAGTAATGCGTGAAGAAGAGCTTCTGGCTTTCCTTGAAGAATAGAGCGGCCCAGGCTGGCGGTTTGTCTGCTCATGATCACCAAAGAACAGGTTGAGCAATTTGATACTCAGGGCGCAGTTACTATTGACACGCCACTGACCTCCGATCAATTGGCCGCAGCACGCAGAGTATTTGATGAACTCCTGCCTCAGGCGGACCCGTCCTCAGGTGAGCTTCGAAACCGAGTCGGACAAACTGGAAACATCTTCGAACAGGAATTATTGGACATCCTCCAAAGCCCGTTTCTGGAAGATGTCGCAAAAAAAGTGCTCCGGGCAGAGGCGGTCACTTTCTTTCAGACTGCAATCATAAAGGCATATCCCGAGCCGGGTGCGGAATTCAGATTTTCAGAGCACACGGACATCCAGTACTGCAGTTCTGATTTCGAATCCATCCCGCGTCGAATGGTGTGCAGCCATTTTCTGTGGCTGAATGATGTCAATGAAAAGCGCGCCCCCATGATGCATCGTCCGGGCAGCCATCTTCTGATCGCCCGGCACAGACAGAATGATCCGGAATTGGCGAAAGCACCACCAGCAGTGAAAGGCACATCAAAGGAACATCTACCTGATTTGCCTTACTCAGAACCTGTGCCCGTGACTGCCAGGGCAGGGCAGGTGAGTGTGCTTACCACATCCATGGTTCACGCTGGCTCTACAAATGTCGATAAAGAGCCCCGGTACGCTTTTGTCATCACATTTCATCCCAGGAACTTTTATATCGGTCTACCGGAGAGTCAGGCGCAGGCAAAAATAAAATACGACAGAGAGCTGCAAGAACATCTCCGATCCGACCGGCGGCATCTGATTGACACGACCTGGCAGGGCTGAGAATGACCAGCTCTAGGACGAGCGCTCGAAATTGAGCCACCCAACACGTATCCCATCATCAATTGGAGTAGAGCAATGCGAAATTCCCTTTTATCCATCGCTGCCGCAGCGCTTGTGCTGAACGTCTGCACAGCCCAGGAAAAGATCATGGTCCTAATTGTTGACGGCCAAAATAACCACAACTGGAAGGCCATGACCCCGGTCATGAAATCGGAACTGGAGAAGACCGGCATCGTCTCCGTCGACGTTTCAACCTCACCCTCGAGACCCCCTGGCCCCCCACGCCCCCAAAAGGGTCTTCCGCCCCCAGAGAATAGCGAAGAGCAGAAAAAGGAACGAGCCGACCTCACGGCCAAACTCATGAAACAGTTCGAAGACTGGAATCCTGAATTCGCAGGCTACCAGGTTGTCATCAGCAACTACAACGGCCAACTCTGGGGCGAGCAGACGCGAAAGGATTTCGAGGCATATATCAGCGGAGGCGGGACGGCCCTCATCATCCACGCGGCCAATAATGCCTTCCCTGAATGGAAGGAATACAACCAGATGATCGGCCTCGGCTGGCGTAACAACAAATTCGGTATCGGGTATTACTACGACGATGATGGCAAACTCATCGTCCGCAAACTGGGCGAAGAGCGCAGCACAGGCCACGGCAGCCAGCACGAGTTCCCAATCACCATCCGCGACACAAACCATCCCATCACCAAGGGGATGCCAGAGGTCTGGCTCCATGCACAGGACGAGCTTTACCACGGGCAGCGCGGCCCCGGCGAGAACATGCAGATACTGGCCAGCGCTTTCTCATCCAAGGAAAGAAACGGCACTGGTGTTCACGAACCAATGATCTGGATCATTCCCTATGGAAAGGGAAAGGTCATCACCAACGTCATGGGCCACGAGAATAAAAAGTCTCTCCAGTGCATCGGATTCATCACCCTGATGAACCGCTCGGTGGAATGGCTTGCCACCGGTAAAGTAACAACTGGCATCCCAGAGAACTTCCCGACCAAAGACAAGTCGAGTTCGATTAACGAGAAATAGTTTGTGTAAACACAGGTCGGGAGAACTCCAGATCTTTGTTTCTTCAGTTCCGGCCTCCCAGTCAGTTCCCTTTGAGCGACCTCTTACTCACCAAACGTGAAGCCCAGCGGGCCCATCTGTTCCTTGATTTTCTCCAGGGCATTCTTTACGAAAATGATGTCTGAGCCGTGACAGATGAGACCTGCGCCCATGTTCAGAAGTTCTTTTGTTCGCTCTGGGGTTCCACTCGGCATGCCCCAGTGTTTGCCCTGATTTTTCGCAGCCTGGGCTATCTTCTCGACCGCGTTCTGCAGCTTGGGGTGATCGAACTTGCCTGGTACGCCGCTCAGAATTGAAAAATCACTCGGCCCAAGAAACAGCACGTCCACCCCTTCCACTGCAGCCATTGCCTCGGCGTTTTCAAGTGAGTTCTGATCCTCGATCTGGACGGCGATCCAGGTCTCGTCATTTGCCATCTGCAGGTACTCAACCGTGTCCATCATGCAATAGGGCATGTCCGGGTTGCCGCCATCAAAACCTCGCGTGCCTAGCGGTGCGAATTTTGACCATCGCACCACCTCACGGGCCTCGGTTGCATCGTCACATCGTGGGTAAAGAATTCCGTGCGCACCAGCTTCGAGCATGCGGCCCATTCGCATGAATTCGCCTTTTGCAGGTCGGCACATGATGTCGCTGACTCCAACCCGGGCCGCTCGCATCATGTGATTTACCGTTCCCATGTCGTGACCGTGGTGTTCCATATCGACCCAGATGCCGTCAAACCCCATGATGCTTACAAGTTCGTAAACTGAAGCATCCATCAGGTGCAGGCAGGTGATCAGGGCTGGTTCGTTGTTCTTGAGCTTGGTTTTGACTCGGCTTTTGCGCATTGGAGTAGAGTGCCTGGGTGAGAGGTGAAGTGGAGCGTGGGAGTGTATGGGTGCCAGTGCCATTTGTTCAAATCACACATCCTTCTTTGCCTCCCAATTTCCATGCTCGCACTATTCTTCCCTGGAAATTGATTCTCTGAAGCCCTTGAGCTATAACCCGTTGCCCTCAAGAATCGCACTTTGTCACGTCTTTTGCGGTCAGGTGAGCGATAAGCGGATTTGCCCCTTCCTGTTGATTTATTGCTCATTATTTTAGAGTACCCGCCATGCCGCGTCTCATTATTAGAGATAACACCGGAGACGAGATCTTCGATATGATCGAAGACGAGATCATTGCAGGCCGGGCTAAGGACAATCTGCTACACATTGATGATGATGGCCTCTCCCGTCAACATTTCCGAGTCTTCCTTGATGGAAATTGTTATCGCATTGAAGACCTTGGAAGCAAGAACGGTACGCTCGTCAATGCCTCAAAGATTAAAGAGCCTCATCGCCTGCGAGGCGGCGACATCATTGGCGTCCGCGAGGTAGAGATCGAATTCCAGTGGCTTCCAGGGGAGAAGGATAATTTCGAAGAAACCATCGATGATGATGATCAAGAAGATTTGATGGATACAGGCCCCAATCCCGTAGCCACTGAGGATGCACTTGAAGCTCTTGACAGCAGACAGGCAAAGGGTCAGCGTTTTCGACTCACGATTATGAGCGAAAGCCAATCCTTTCTCGAACATCATTTTGATAACGAGACCATCACGATCGGCCGGCGAAGCGATCGAGTCATCACCATCAAGGACGAAGCAGCTTCGGGCAACCATGCGGAACTCATCCCGGACGGCGATGGTTACCGGCTGGTGGACGAGAGCAGCCGCAATGGCACATTCATCAAGGGAAAGAAAGTCCAAAATTATGCCCTTGAGTCTGGCGATGTGATCCGAATCGGCAAAACGGAACTGCGATTTGTGGACCTTGATAGTCCGCTTTCAGATGCTCATGAAGAGGTTCAGACAAAGCCAGAGAAAAAACCAAAACCGGAACGCAACGGCTCACCGGACACCGACAGCATCCCCGTGTGCAATGGTGATACCCAAGAGCTGCCCAGAGCCGAGGATGTCGAACACTGGCGCAACGCAAAGGCCAAATCCGGCGTGGAGGAAGACGATGACCTGAACAATCTGTTCGGTGGGGACTCCGCCTCTCAGGCACATGACCAAAAAACGACCACAGAAGCCCAACTGGCCACCGATTCCGGCCCGGTGACCAATATGGTCAAAAGGGGCATGGTTGAGGAAGAGGTGCTCAACAAGGACGAAGATGAGCATGATACGGACGACTCAGAGAAACAGGTCGTTCAGCTCAAGAGGGTCAAGCCCAAGCCTCACCCAAAACATGACCATCCGCATCACCATCATCATCATCGCCCGGCTTCAGTGCTGCCGACGATCCTGGCAAGCCTGGTCGCCCTTGCCATCGTTTGTGGAGCGGCATACTTTCTGTTCGCCAAGGACAAGGCAAAAACAGTCAACCCCAAAGTAGCCACAACAGAAACCACAGGCAGCAGTGCCACTGTAACCCGGCCTGATTCGGGTGAAGGCGCACCGAACCTCATTTCCACAGTCCAGGTCGCCATGTGGAAGTCGCCGCTGCCAGACCTTCCAGAGCTGAAATCTGAAATCGAAGCTTCGGCCGTCGGAGACGATATACAGAATGAAGGGAGTGAAGGGATGGCCGGCGACGAATCGGTCGTCAGGGCAAGGCCGCTGAACTCGACGCGCCGCGGTAAGAACTACGGCAGCATCCTCAGCGATCTGATCCAGGATGTCTCTGTGCAGAATCAGGCCGAGTCCCTTGGGGATGAAGACCTCGGCCACCTGGCACGTGCAAAAGAATTATTGCGCGAGTTTAAACTCTCAATGGCGCGCCGTGAACTCGAGGCCATGACCAAGAAAGACTGGGACTACAAGTCCGCGCTCGAACAACTGAAAATCATCAGCAGCATCATCGGCCACATGGATGACACCTTTGCCAGCGGAAAAATTAAAATCTCGTTGAAACAAGTTGCCAAGAGCGCCAGTTCCGACGGCCCGCTGGTAGGCACGTCGAACAACGGCATCATCTTCCGCAATACGGAGGGCGAGCCCGCAGAACTTAACTGGGCCGACCTGAAACCTGCTGAGAAATACTTTGCCGCCCAGAGCTGCTATTCAAAGAGCGATGCTGCCGCCCGTGCAAACCTCGGTATCCTCTGCCTCAACATCGGCCTGACCAGCGAAGCCAAAACGGAATTTCAGACCGCGGAAAAGCTGGGCTTCAAAGACATCGATCGCTTCCGTGCACTCCTCGAACGCGAACCGGAATCACTAAAATGATACGTAACATCATCCTGGGGCTGATTGCTGTTGGAGGGATCGTGGTCTTCACCGGTACCCGTTCCAGAGGCCAGAACGGTGAAATCTTTGTCGGCGGACCCGCCCTCTATAAGGAAGCCAGTTGGACTCAGTTCAAATTCCAGAAGGTCAGCCCCACTAAGGCCAGGAATTATGATTTTACGTTCACAGTCACCACCAGAACCGGCCCGCACCTGAGGCTGGCATTCGACCAGCAGGACGAACGCAATTACTACTTCGCAGACTTAACGGTCGCGGGCATCCGGCTTGGCCGCATGGAAGAGAATTTTGAATCCACGCTCGATGCAGATGAAACCCAGTCGCTGGAAGCCGGTAAGACGTACGATATTCGCCTCAAGCGCCGCGGCGAATTCATGGCCCTGAATATCGATGACAGGCTCGTGCTGCAGGCAACCGACCTCGCTTTTTCAAATGGAAGCATCTATCTCGGTACCCCTGATGATTCTGTTGATGTACCCAAAGCCCCACGGCTTCAACCTGCCGGAGATATGTTCTTTGACGATGATTTCATGAGGCCAAGCGATGAGCTTGGAGTGTGGGATGTCATTATTGGCGAATGGGGCGTAAGAAGCCTGGATAACCCAAGCCTCAGTGCGAATGCATTCACCTTTGAAGGGCATTCGTCCGGACGACCGGCCACCGCCGTTGCCGGTTATACATTCTGGGATGGCTACACCGTCCAATCTGCCGTCAGAGGCGCTGGCTGTGGCGAGATTGGACTGATTTTCTATGCAAACGGATTCAATGAACAGCACCGTATTCAAGATTATTACGCCTTCCGCTGGTCTCCCGAAGACAAGCAGGCAGTACGGAAAAATCTCCGCCAGCTGGTGCATGTGAAGAACGGCGAATCTCGCGTGCTCGCTGAGGCAGAAGGAGGTTACCTTACCGGCCAATGGTATGAGCTCAAGGTCAGCATCAAAGGCAAACAGATCCGGACGTTTATTGACGGGCGCCCCATCTTTGTCGTCATGGACGAGCATGCGGTCGGCGGCAAGTTCGGACTCTATACCTCATGCGATCATCCAGGATGCACTAATGTCACCAGCTTCGATGACGTCCAGGTGAAGCCGACCGATTCTCTGAACGAAAGTTTCACGGATTCCAAAATCGCAGGCTGGAAGACCTTTGGAGGCAAATGGAAATCCAAAGAGGGTACGCTCACCTGTCAGAGCAGAAAAGCATGCAGAGCGGTAACGGGGCAGATTGACTGGAAAAACTATCGTGTCGAGGCCGATGCAGACCTGGGCGAATCGGAATGGGCCGGTCTGATCGCCGCCTACCTGGATGAAGGTGCACACTTGCTTTACCGCGTCTCTGCCCTTGGAAAGCAGCAGTTGATTCGCTGGCGGGATGGGACTCCTGAAATCCTGCAGGAAAAACCCGGCCTGCCCGCCCAATGGAAGCCCGGATTAAACAGAATGAGCCTCGAATTGAACTATGGAGTGCTCACTGCTTATGCCAACGGCCTGCCGCAGTTCCATTACTGGATCGGCTCGGGAGCGCGTGGCATGGCCGGGCTATACGCTGAAAAGGCGAAGGGCACCCGGTTCGACAATGTCACGGTCGAGCCCATCAAGGGCAACGTTCCCGTACTCAATGTGAACCCCGTTTTTGCCCGCGAGAAAAGTATGGCCAACTGGGCAGCGGCGGATAGTGACTGGCCCAATGCTGGCCGCTACTCCGAGCCGGGTGCCTACCTCACATCGCACGTCCATCGCATGGAGTTTTTTGATGATGTCGAATTCACCATCACCGTCGAACGCATTGAATCGCTTCGCAAACTCAGGCTGAGCATCGGCACCGATGCAGGCGATCTCATCAAGGGCTATCACTTCACCATCGAGCCGTTCCTGCTCTCAGATACTCCCCCTTCATTTGCTCCCGAACAGAACGAACCAAATCCGAATATTGGCTGGAAGGCAGTGCTCTATCACCAGCAGAAAATGCTGACCGACAAACGCCTGCAGTCCGGCACAACACCTTCAGACCTGCATTTTCGCCGAACCGGCATGCTGCTTATCGCCTCCGTGAACAGCGAACCTGTCCTCACCCACGAAATCAGCGAAGAACCCACCGGCACACGTATCGGTTACGCCTATAGTGGAGGCCGGATAATGCCTACCAAAACGAAAGTACAGGCGAAAGAAAGCTGGTGTTACGCCTTCCGCCAGGCTACCACAGACTGGCGCGTGGGAAGTGGCCAGTGGCAGGTCACTAACCGCTGGGAATGCGATCCTCGATGGACGTTCTTCGCCGGCTTCAACTCACAACTCGCATGCATCTGGAACAAACGCCTGTTTGAAGGCGACATCTGCGTAGACCTGGCTGCCGGCATAAAAATGGACCGCAATCGCGGCAGCCGCTATGAATACGCCAGCGATCTGGATGTTACTATCTGTGGCGACGGCAAAGACCTAAGCTCCGGTTACAGCTTTATCTTTGGCGGAGACAACAATCGCTCCACTTTCATCACCCGCAACGGAAAAATAGTGGCCCAACGTCAGCAGACGATCCCCATCCATTCAAATATCCACCGCCGCTGGTTTCACCTGAAGGTCGTCAAGCACTCAAGCCATCTTTACTATTACATTGATGACGAGCTCGTCCTCGAATACGAAGATCCGATGCCTCTCCCCGGCAAACAAGTCGGACTCTGGACCTGGAACAACGGCATCATGGTGGCGCAGGTCCGTATCTCCGGCAAAGGCAGCCAGATAGAAGAGCCCAGCCGCAAATTACGTGAAACGCCGTACTGCTATTACACGCTCCCGAGTTTGGATAATGGTAAACAGTAATGAGTAAGGGCGGCAGGCGACATTACTGTCGTTTGCCGGGTCCAATCTGAAACCCAGACAGAGAATCAGGCATCGCGCATGCCCGTAATTTGGGCGCGAACAAAGTAACTTTGGTGGGCGCTGCCAACCGTGAGTCCGATGGCAAGCTGGCCGGTGCCACGGCCTGTTTCGATTACCGGGCGGACAACTCCTGGGAGCAGCGAAGGCTGAGGTCGAGGGCGGTTACGACTTCGTCATCGACGCAATCGGAAAGGCGGCGATAGTCGCCAGAGGCCAGGATTGTCTGAAGGCGGGCGGGACCATCGGCATCTACGGCCTGGACGAAGCCGGCGCCATTAGCGGGCTTACCCGGTTGACTCAGGTAGACATAAAGTATTGGGGCCAAACAAAACCTGCCTTGACGTCCTGATGAATGCACAGTCGCCTTGGACGTAACACCATCCTGCGGGCGTTGGAGCGCCTCGTCGCGGATGGTTGGATCGAGCCCAGCTTGGGAACCCAGCTTGGGGTCTGGCCTCCATTCGCCAATTGGGTCTCCGCTTGAATGCTCAGGATTCAGCGTCGCTGAGGATATGGACTTGAATTTTCGACCCATTCACAGAATTTACGCAGCGGAAGGGCTGGAGTGCGTTATTGATGAGATAGCGATTTCATTTGGATCTCACGGAAGAAGAATTCGGGGCCTCAGATGTCCGATTAGAGGAATAGAAAGACCGATTAAGGGACCTGTATATCTACCGGGTCTGGTAGCAAGGCAGTTTTCCACTTGCCGAGATCGGAGAGAAGATTCACGAATTCGACCTGGTGATCCATAACGATCACCACTCACGGTTCTTCACCGAGGCATTCTCGGCGTACCCTTCGCCTGCTACAAAACATGCCTTGCATTAAGGCCATTACAGGTCATTGTATGGTGTTGTTATGTCCAGCTTTGGCCGTAGTTTGGACTGGTAATACTCCTCAGTCGAGCCTGGAGTGGTCAAGGAGACGATCACTATGCACCGGCTCCTGGTGAACGGCGGCGCGTTGTGTGAGCAGTACGTCGGACAGCATCTTCTCCACCAGCAACCCGCTTACATGACGCCAGACCTGTTCTACTGGAACCGCGAGACACGCGGCTCGGCAGCCGAGGTCGATTATCTGTTTCCGTTGGCCGGGAAGGTCCTACCTATTGAGGTGAAGGCCGGAAAGACAGGGGCTTTACGCTCACTGCATGTGTTCGTCCAGGAGAAAGGGGTGGACTTCGCCCTTCGGTTCAACGCCGATACCCCTTCCGAGCACCGGATGCGCGCGGCCACGGTCGTCGGCGATCCCGTGTTCGTACGGCTGGTGTCCCTGCCGCTGTATCTCATAGAGCAATGGCCCCGACTTGTCTCCGAGTCGGCAAGTTGAATCCCGCCTCCACTGAGCTTTCTTTGACTTTAAGAACCGAAAAGAGGACACGACTCATGGAAAATCGAAAATTGGATTCGAATGAAATTGACCCACTTCGTGTACTGTTCATTGGCAACAGTCAATTTGCTGTGTGGGACATACCCCGAATGGTGCAGGAGCTCTCAGCGTCTGGCAGGCAACTCTTGTGCGAAGGCTGTCTGATTGGCGGTTCCTGGTTGCAGACGCACCTCGAAAACTCAAACACTCTGAACAAACTTGAGAATGGGCCTTGGGACATGGTCGTGCTTCAGGAACATTATCGGGCTCCTGAAGGTGACGGCAGAGCAAAGTTCTTTGCCGCCGCTTCTGACTTCTGCGGCAGAATATCAGCGCTATCCGCCACACCAATTCTTTACGCCAGTCCTAATATCGAATCTGAAGGAATTAAGGGATTTGCTGCCATTCACTCGATGAATCTGGAACTGGCAAGGAAATTGAATCTTGTACTGGCAGGCGCTGGCGCCGCGTGCCTGAAAGTCTGGAAGAAAAGACCTGACCTCGACTTTCACGATAAAGATCGGGCCCATCCGAACTACAAGGCGTCCTACGTCGGGGCATGCGTGCTGTATGCGGCGCTTACTGGACATTCGCCCATTGGACTGACCAGCCGTTGCGGCAAGAGCATGGTCTCAGAAGATGAAGCTCACCTGTTTCAGATGGCTGCGTGGGAGGAGTACCAAGAGACGAACAGTATCGTGCAACGGCGCACCCCTGCATCTGACACGGACTAACTCTCCGCAGACCGCGGCCGGATTTCGGAAGGGTATGGTACGCCAGTACGGAAAGGTCGAACTCGGCCAGTCCGGAAAGCGACTCCCTGTAAATTGGTGAGGATCAGTGTTATCGTGGCTCAGGTGACCAGAGATCACGCGGACACACAGGAGATAAAACTATGGCCCAACGAACTCATGTGACGGCGCCTTTCACGGTTGTGCTGCTCGCTCTCATCCTCGCGGCTGAGGCCGGCTACCAGCAGGTACAGTTGCCCCTGAAAGAGCTGCCGCAGGAGCACGAATACCAGCGTGGACTTCGGGAGTTCATCGGATCGTTGAAAGCCGAGGACCTGGCAGTCGAACTTCTGCCGGTATCCCTTTCGCCCATCGAGGACCAGGAAGCGCTCTACCGCCTCTGGGTATTGGCCAAACACCTGCCGCAACTGAGCGCGGTCACGCTGCCGGCAGAGCCGTTCACCCTCGACGCCATCGAAGGCGAGGAAGGGTTGCGTGTCCCCGTCGCTCCGAGCCAGAGCCAGATGCTGGCCTGGCTGTCAGCCTGGGACTACCCCGGGAATACTTACAAGGGCTCACGCGCTCTAAAACTTCGGGGGCTGGTTCTGGCCGCCATTGACATGGCGATGCTCGACTATCTCTACGAGCACGATCCTCGTGGCGCCGACCGTGCGGACTACCTCGGCGGTAATCTGATCTGGATCGGCTACACCTATTTGCACTGCAGGGACGTGCTGACTGTCCAACAGCGGGCCGCCTTCGAGGCCGGTATCCGAAAGCTCGTGGAGGGGCATCTGTTCCGATGGGGTCCCAAAGGGTCGATGACCGACATGGATCTTTTCGCGCCGGTCGGCCTGTGGTATCTCTCGCAGGCCATGGGTGACCCAGCCTTCAGTAAGGCGTGCAAGGACTATTCCCGCCAGCTCTTCGAGGACGAGCGCTACTTCCATCCCGCCGGCTACTTCGTGGATAACGGATGCTTCGATGTTTCCTATAACGGCATCAGCATCTACTTTGGTGTGTGGGCGGCGATGGCCTCGGACTGGGACTTCACTCAGGAGGCGTTGAGGAAGACGCTCCGGCTGCGCGCCCATCTTTGCTTCCTGGCTCCGGACGGTTCTGAGACGGGACCGAGCGCCATGAGTTCGCGCACGTCGGCTGATTCGGCCCACGACCAGTGGCAGTTCGCGCACCGTCAGCCCGCCGAAGGAATGATCGCCGACGAATCGATCTACCGTTCCCCGATCCCGGACAAGCCCACCATGCAGAATGCCCACGAGAGGGTGGTCAGCACGATCAGCGCGGCCATTGCCCGGCCGACCGAGGCCAAGCCCGGCCCATGGCGCGAGGGGCATTGGAGCGGGTACATCAACTTTGGCTACGAGCACACTCCCAAGGGACACTACGCGCGGCTGGTCGCACTCAAGGCCGCGGATTCGCCGCTCCTGCAACCGCTCTACAAGACGGACGCTACCTTCATCCGTGAGTTCGAGCGCGCCTTCGTGATCGCAAAGCAGCCCACGTGGGGAGGAGCCATACACACGGGGCCGGTCGGGCGCGACGTGGGACACAACGGACTCTGGTACGGCCACGGTGGCGGACAACTCGCTACCTTCTGGACGCCCGGGTCGGGGACCATCATCGTCGGCCGCACCCGTGGTGTACAGGGCGCGGTTTACAATCTCTACGACGAATGGCGGTCGTGGCCCGCCCACGCGGTGATCGGCTTGACCGGACGGGATGAACTGGTCACGTCCAACCGTATCCAGAAGCCAGACATGGAGCAGACGGTCGGTGAAGACCGTGCCGAGATTGTCGCACGTGGCGTAATGCCTATGTACAACAAAAGCCGCACCGGCACCACCTCGTCAGGCATCGCTTACGAGCGGCGCTTCACGCTGTCGAGCGAAGGAGCGATCGTCTCGACCTTGATTAAATCCAGCGAGGAATCGCCGTGGATGAAGGAGCTGTACGAGACGATCCCCGTTTACATGAACCCCGGCGGCAAGAAGGGGCCGACCACGATCGAGTTTCGCAGGAACGGCGAGTGGATTCCCGGCACAGCCGACACTCAGGATGCGGTCGATGCGGTGCGCATCACGCGATTCGAGAGCGCGGTCGATGTGACCTTCGGCCGCCCGCGGCGGGTGCAACTTTCGCCGGTAGTCTGGTTCGACGGCTACCAGTCGATGGCCCGCGTGCGCACAGTGCTCGTGGACCTGATCGAAGGGGCCGAACGCGGCACGAGCGGCCACGGCGGCC
Source organism: Planctomycetota bacterium (assembly GCA_027625095.1). GTDB lineage: Bacteria > Planctomycetota > PUPC01 > JACPCR01 > JACPCR01 > JAQBXN01. The sequence goes on from JAQBXN010000051.1 coordinate 46,872, forward strand.
TGCCGGTGGTAGTCAAGACTTCAAAGGTCACCTACCGGATCGCCCCGGTCGCCAAGTGATCGACCCCACCCGTGGAATTGCCGCCGGCCGAACATAGGCCGTCGTTAAGCCAGAAGCCAATCCGGTCACCGTTCTTCGCGAGCGCAAGTGGCTCAACGAACTGTGTGCCGATGGCCTGATCTGACCGATGATTATCTTTTGGGAGAAATAGACAATACGATGTGCAGAACCCGGAAGCAGCCAGGAAGAGCCTGCAGGCTGGCAGATTAAGACTCGACTCCTTCAGTTCTATGAACTTGAGTTCACGTAACCGCTCAAGGGCCCAAGGTTGGACACAGCTAAATCAAACAACGACATGAGTTCTCCAGCTTGCGGCTACGGGATGCGCCCAGCGAAGCGGCGATGTGTCAGGGGTTTGTTACTTCTGGCCTGCGGCCTGTCGCTTGCCGTTCCGCTGGCTGCGGAAGTGGGTGAACCGTTGGCCAGCTTCAAGGCTGCGGAACTCGAGTATGATCGCAACGACCGTGACATCACTCTGATCGAGGAAGAGAAGGATGGAGTGGCGCCGGCCCTGGAGGTTCGGGTCAGCCGATCCAGAGTTACGAGGACAAAGGAGGGTCAGCCGGTTTGCCGCACTTCGGCCATTGAAAAGCTTGCGGACGGAACCTACCGGGTCACGGTGCGCCTCCGCATGCGGGGATTGCTGCACTCGGTGGGCAATGGCATCAGCATCGCCATCATCGGCAAAGGCGGCGGTGTTGTAACTTCCCGCATTTTCTATCCCGCTGACTTTACTGAAGAGGATCGGGCTCAGGATTTTCATCTGGATTTCGACCTGCATCCGCCCCTGCTCGAACGCATGCACTTTGAGTCGCCAGAGATCGAGGACTTTCTGACCTCCGTGCTTGGTGAACTCTCCAGGCTTGACCCGACTCATGTGACGGCTCTGCGCGTAGGGATCGAAAAGAACCCCGGGCAACTACTGCCTGAGCCGCCCAATGCCGACGGCAGGCTGAAGCAGTTGCTGCTGCGAGTAAACGGCGCCGGTGGTGTACCGGGCCGGGAAGATCTGAGGGTCGCGATCTCTTTGCCTTCAGAGAAAACGGGCATTGGCGGCAGCCGCGGAAACTCCACTCCCTTCCCGTCTTTGCGGCGACTATTCGTCGAGGATGTCCGCGTTGGGAAGCTGTCCGAATCGGCGGTGACGGTGCGGGAATTGTCCGCCCAGTACGCCTGGCGTCGGCCTGGCGAGACGCAGCACTTCACGCTCCATCTGCATAACCGTTCTGGCTCTGAGCAGACTGCCGAGCTGCGCTTCAGTATCCTGCACGGGCTGAAAGGGCGAACTGCGTTACCACCGCGGCAAGTGCGGATGCCTGACGGCGCTTTCCACCGGGAGCAAATCGAATGGCCCGTTCCTGCCAATCACCCTCTCTGGGGGCAGGCAGCGCTGGTCGAGGCCGTGGTCGCTGGCGAGGTGGTCTCGTCCGCCCGGACATGGTTCACGGTTCATCCCCGCAACAATGCGGTGCTTATCCACTGGTCGGATCCTGCCGGGACGCGGGAAGGGCCTCGCTGGCATCACCCTTATGCGGCCAAGCCGAATGTGGCGAACCACTATGAATTCTTCGCGCCCACGCCCTACGACTCCGCGGGCCTGGTTTACGAGGAACCGGGCAAGCCCTTCCCCGCCGGTAACTCGCAGAAGATTGAGTCCATCGCCAGGCAAAAGGCAATGGCCGATAAGCTCGCCAGGCAGGGCGTCGCCTCGGCCTTCTATCTCGAAGGGCACGGCACGGGCCGCAAGGCATGGAACCTGTATTGGGACGAGCCAGAGAAGGTGGCCTACATTTCCGGGTACATTTCAGATGAGTTCTATCTGAAACATGTGACAAGCTGGGCCGCTACAGCCGCGGCTCTGGCCCAGGGAAAGGACGCCAAGGCCGAGTATCCCCACCTGGGCTTCGTGATGTTCAACACCCTCTATCCCGAGGTCGTCGACAGGGTGATCCAGGGAACTATTGACCTGATGCGACGCGTGCCCTTCAACACCTGCCGCTGGGACAATGCCGTGCCGCTCAAAGCCCACGGCCGGAACATACTCGGACACGACCTGGGCAAAACCGATGCTGAATTGACCGCGATCAGCGTCGATAATCTGCGCCGCTATCTGAAGGAAATCCGTGCGGTTCATCCGCAATTTGAACTCGGCTTCAACGGTGGTCTGGGCGAACTGATGGGCAAACGCAAAGACCCGTTCGACTTCGCATCCGCCCGTGCCGCCGTCGACAGGGACCCCATTACCAAGTTTATCCTGACCGACCACGGCTTCGTGATGGAGGAGGCGTGGGGGCACAGTTTTGAGGGCTTCAACGATTACAAAATCGTTTGCCGAAATTATCTCCGCGCCTGCCGGGCCGAGAGCGCGGCTTACAAATACGCAGGCGGGCATCACGGTCACATGTTCCGTGATAATGGTGTGGAATATACGCCTGACGATATCTACCAGCAGTTGTTCAGCCTGCTCGGCGGTGCCCATCTCTCCTATGTCAATTTCGGTCCTCTGCCCGAGAGCGATTACGACCTGGGCGTTTACGCCGCCCGCTTCGGCGAGTTCTTCTGGGACCCGAAGCTTCGCCAACTTGAGGAGATTGCCGACAAGGTCGAGGTGGATACTGACGCGGACCTGTGGACCGCCGAGGCCGGGTTCGAGAAAGAGACCGAGCGCGGCACGCTGCTCTACGTGCTGCCGTTCATCAATCCGCCGGTGACCGCGAAGTGGCTGGAGAACCGTTACGGCGTTTTCCCCGCGCCAGTCGCCGGGCCACTGCCGGTGCGAGTCGCCATCCCCGAGGGCTACAGTCGCGTCGCGTCCGTCACCCACCTGGAGAACAGCCCCTGGCCCGAGGCGAAGCCGCTCGCTTTCGATGCCGGTGGGGATGCGGTGGAGTTCAAGCTGCCGGAACTCATCACCTTCGAGGTCGTTGTCGTGGAGTTTTCAAAATGAACCAAACATTAGCGATAAGACCAGCCGAAGAACGACTCGAAGACACGATGATAAATAAGCTGCGCACGCTTCTTACGATTCTAATACTTGCCTTCGGCGCCGTGCCTCCTGTGACCGAGGCCGAAGATGGCGTGCATGCCAGCGTGGTTACCGACGAGGATGACGATGAAGCAATCCTCATGGAATCGGAGTGGATCAGCATGCACTTGCTGCCGTGGCGTCAGGCGTTGATCAACCGTTTCGTTTTCCGTCCCACGGGCAACGACATCGTCGCACCGACGAATCCCAAACACCGTATGGGCGGAGGCGGAGGCATCCTGATGGACTGCCTTTGGGAGCAGGACTGGCGTTTCCAGGAACTGGCCTACAAGCAGTACAAATACAAGGTTACCAAGAATGGTCCGGATGAGGCCCAGGTGGTATTCGAGACCGACATCACCGGCTGGCTCGGCAGCGACAACAGCGGCATGGTCAGCAATCTGCTGTCTAACCTGACCCTACGCCGGATGGTGACTCTCAAGGCGGGGCAGCCTTTCTTCCGCTTTGATATCGAGTTCATCAACAATGACCGTTGGGCCAAACGCCCGACCTTCTGGGTGCACAACAACTCGATCCTCCGCGGTGGCTCCGGCAAGGATACTGTCGTGCGGCCCACGGACGCAGCCCTCGCGGCCATCGGCGGTGACCAGGAGGCCTACGCCGGGCCCCAGGGCATGCAATTTATCGATAACTTCACCCACGGCTGGAGCGCCAAGCTTTCCAAGGAACGGCGCGAAGGGATCGTATACCTGATGGACTTCGATTATGTGGGCAAGCTCTACAATTGCTTTGAAAACCACGGTGAGAGTGGTACGTCAGAGTGGTGGTACAACTCGATCCTTTCCTTCAGCAAACAGCCGTGGAAGGGACGCGTCTACATCTTGCCAATGATTGGCCTGTCCCGGGTAGACCATGCCAATCCGCATTTCATTTGCGCTATGGAGCCGCGCCGTGAGGAAGGCCAGTTGGTCGTCGATTTTGCCCTGACCTCCTCCTATGAGAGCGCCGCCCAGGTCACCCTCGTCACCGAGGTCCGATACAACCTCGCCGGTGAAAAACCGGCCACAGTGCAGGCCGAGCCGCTGATCATTGACAACCTCGCCATTCAGCCAACCCGCGCGCGTCTTGCCGTGGAGCTCGACGCGCCGGACCCGCTGCTGTTTAAGGTCAAAGCTTTCGTGGAACTACCCGAGGGCGACGTGAAGACCTACACGTTCCAGCGCTTTTACACCGGCGACTACAGGCTCAAGAGCAACATCCGGAATGTCGGCGCCGGGCCGCTGGTCACGTTGGACCGCCCCGTTCAGAATCCGTTAGTCCCGCCGGTGCCTGCCGGCCTCTCCATCAACCGGAAGGATTTCAAAGTCTTCGGCATCCACGGGGTGGGCACGCTTCGCCTGGGTTTGGAACAGGCAGTGAAAAATGATATTCCCGCTGCGGTTTATGAGACCGGCTATTGTGTGGGCTTCGATGCTCCGCAGAACGGCCTCACCGACTTTCCCTACGACTACGAGCGGCTTTACGATCATCGGGTTCTGGTGCTGTCCAATGTTCAAGACCGGGAGTTCCGCCGCGTCGGCGCTTCAATCCTGCTTCCCTGGCTCGAGGCCGGTGGCGGGCTGGTCATGGTCGGAGGGCCGTTCGCCTTTTCGTTCGAGCACCGGGAACACCCCATCAATTCGCGCTACCCCTTCGTGCCGCAGGAAAACACCCTCCGCCGCGGGCCATTGCAACTCCAGCCGCCCGACATGCCCGACCATCCCATTTTTGCCGGTATAAAACTGGACAACCTGCCATGGCTGCACTTCTATCACGACCTGGATCTGAAAAAGGACAGCGGGGCACGAGTGCTGATGCGTGTCGGCGATCAGCCCTTCATTGTCGAGCGGGTCCACGAGAAACAGCGCACCATCGCAGTGACCATCAATCCATTCGGTAAAGAAGCATTTTTCGACGGCAAGCTGCACGTCCGCAACTGGGACCAATGGCCGAACCTTTTCGTAAACATCGTTAAATATGCCGGCCATGGAAATTGAGACTGGCTCAGTAATCATCGTGGCGACAGGCTGCCAGATTCGTTCGAAAAAAGTCGGTCGCAGGCGATTACTGGCCTGAAAGGTCAAAACATACCAGCCCGGGGCAATGCCCCGGGTAGACATAGGAGAGGTCGGTTCAGCCCTGAAAGGGCGTCACAAATGAATGCGGAACAAACTTTGTATCGCCCTTACAGGGCTTTTGAGGGGGCCTTTCTCCAAACCCAGGGCGTTGCCCAGGGCTTTGCCCACATTTCTGATTCTTGAACACCAACGGTGTTCTTGCCTCCAGCCCAGGGTTCGCGAGTCT
>JAQBXN010000196.1 GCA_027625095.1 Planctomycetota bacterium
TCGGAAAAAGAGATGGCTGCACGCATCGAAGAACTGATGGTAATCGCAGGGAAAGGCAAGATATCTTCATGATGATTCGAAGAGACAACATTAAGACCGCTGGCCCGCTCCTATCAACACACACAAGATCGAACATCCTGTGGTATTGACGGATAGTGCTCAGGCGCAGGTTTTCGGAGCGGATGGCGACCGTAACTTATCGGAGCCTTACTCTTTCAGAGGCTTCAGAATCAGAAAAACCTCGCCAAACCGCAAGACTGTGCAGCTAAGCCTGTCGGAACTGTTCGGGCGATGTTGGAGTGAACGCTTGAGCGCTTGTCTCGGAAGGTCTGTCCAGTTTAGCGGTAAAACCATCGCCCGATGAGACCGGCAAAGTCTGGAGTCTGGTGCTCTGGGCGGCGAACAACATCGGCTGCGAACTCAAGGGCGTGCCGCCGTACCTGGCGTTGGCAAAAGAAGATTGGTTTTCACCGCGCCAGTAATCTCCGCCGCCCTCCTCTCCCCGCCTTGTCTACCTGGAAACGCTCACTAAGATGCGTCCGCGTGTGAAGCGATTGAACATCGAGCTTCGGCAAACGACGCCGACACCGGAACCCTCCAGTAATCCCCATCCCTTCCTAATGGAGTCTTGCTATGTCCGCCAAAGGCATGACGCGCCGCGAGGCCATCACAAAAACTGCAGCAGCACTTTCATTCACCATCGTTCCGAGACACGTACTTGGAGGGCCCGGCTACACGCCGCCGAGTGAAACAGTGACCAAGGCCATTGTCGGCGTCGGTGGTATGGGGAGTGGGCACTTCGGTTACGGGGGGACAAAAACTCTGGCCGTCTGCGAAGTTGACAACAACCGGCTCATTCAAGCAGTCAAGCGCGGCGGGCAGGATTGCAAGGGTTATAAGGATTATCGCGAGGTACTGGAACGCGACGATATCGATATCATCCACATCCCCACCCCACCCCACTGGCATGCGCTCATCTCCATCGCCGCGGCCGAAGCCGGCAAAGATATATGGTGCGAAAAGCCTATGTCCCGCACCATTGCTGAAGGGCAAAAGGTGGTCGAAGCCGTCCAGCGCAATGGTCGTATATTCCGTCTGAATACATGGTTCCGCTTCGAGGGGGGCTTTTATGGTTCAGGCACAACCGCCCGGCGAATTAAACAAGCTGTAGACAGCGGCCTGCTCGGCTGGCCTATCAAAGTCACCATCGGAGGCTCGACCGGTTTCAACTGGAAGTTCGGCTGGAGCGGCAAAACAAATCTCAAGCCGGAGCCAGTGCCGGCACACCTGGATTACGACATGTGGCTCGGCCCTGCCCCCTATAAGCCATACAACCCGGCACGCGTTCACAGTGTTTTTCGCGGCTATTGGGATTACGACGGCGGTGGGCTCGGCGACATGGGCCAGCACTACCTCGATCCCATCCAGTACATCATGGGTAAGGATGATACCAGCCCCATCGAAATTGAAGCGGACGCCCCGCCACAGCACCCGGACGCCTGCGGAAGCTGGCGCACCATCTGGATGAAATATGCTGACGGTTGCGAGCTGATCCTCGACGGTACGGGCCAATCTGAGAACGCATTTATTCAGGGGCCGAAAGGCCGAATCGACCGTGGATTCAAATCAGATATCCCGGACCTGAATAAGAAGCTCGAGGCATACCCGGAACCCGAACCACAGGTAACGGACTTCGTTCATGCAGTGAAGACCCGGCAGAAATTTGCACTTAATGAATCTAACGGGCATCGCTCCTGCACCATCATCAATCTTGGAAAAATCGCTGTGCGTCTTTCGGGACGCAAGTTGAATTACGATCCAGTGCAGCAGGAATTCATAAACGATCCCGTGGCGAACGCCATGGTTGAAGAGCCCATGCGCGCCCCATGGAATCTCAGCGGAGGGAACGTCTGATGATGAGACTTACTCTGGCAATCCCGGTATTCCTCTTTTTGATTTTGCCTGGTTTTTCCTCAGCCGAGGATGCAAAGAAACCTGAGGCCCCAACAGTTGAAGCCACGAAGGAGGCGCCAAAGCAAGCGGAAGCTCTGCAAACCCCGGCAGAACAGATAAAGACGCTCGTTGCGGGGTTTGACGGCAAACTTCCGCAGGATCGAACCAAGGTACTCGAAGAGTTTGTAAAGGGCGGAAAACCGTTCGTTGACGAACTCGTTGGCCAGATCGTCAAACCGGGCACGGGCGAAGACACAAGTGCACGATTCGTCCTGAGGTATCTTTCCTTCCACGTGATGCGCGACGGGTCGCCGGGGGACGAAAGACAGACCCTCCTCAATGCGCACCTGGCCACGATTAATGACGCAACAAAGGATTACGAAGTCAAAGGATTTTCCCTTCGTGAAATTCAATTCCTTGGCCGGGACGAGAGTGTTGCTCCCGTTGCAACGCTTCTGCTCCAGGAAAATCTCACTGAAGAGTCCACCATGTGCCTCCTGGCACTGAGTAAGAATATCGGGTCGGAAAAGGTCATTACCCCGCTCAGGGATGCACTCGCAAAAGCCAACGACCAGCAGAAACCGACCTTCGGGCGTGCGCTCGGGATGCTGAGGGATAAACAGTCGCTCCCGGCGTTGGCCGAAGCATCAAAGAGCGAGGACAGCAATACGCGGCTGATGGCGCTCCACGCGCTCGCCAATATCGCTGATCCCAGCTCCGAAAGTATCCTGCTCGATGCCGCTGCGAATGAAAAAGGCTACAACCGACAGCGAGCAACGACCTGGACGCTCATGTATGCACGCAACCTTGCGAAGGCAGACAAGGGAAAAGCCTCTGAGGTTTGTCACAAGCTCTTGAAGGCAAGGCCGGGGCCTGAAGATGGACACGTCCAGAGCAGCACCCTCTACACCCTTTACGATATCCAGGGCAACGAATCGGTCGACGTGCTCGTCAACGCGCTGGACACCAAGAATACTTACGTCCGAATCGCCGTGGGTAAATTGTTGGCGAGTATTCCGGATGCCTCGGTCACTGCCAAAGTGGCCGCGCGGCTCAAACACGAGAAGCCTGAGATCCGAACGGAGGTGTTGGACGTACTCGCCTGGCGCGGAGACGCGGCCGCCGCCCCGGCGATCTCAGAGGCCATCAAAGACACAGACGAGAAAGTCCGTCTCACTGCCATCCACGCCCTGTCGAAGACCGCCAAGGCCGAGGCATTGCCGCAATTGCTCGCTCTCGTGAAGGGCACAGACCCAAAGGCTCGTGAAGCCGCACGCCAGGCTCTCGCCTACCTTCCGGGTGACCAGGTTGGGGACCGCCTTGCAGAGGCATACAAGACGGAAGAGCAGCCGGAAGTTCGCAAAATTCTTATCGAAATGCTCCATATCAAGGGTGGTCAGAGCCATACGGATACCTTCTTTGCTGCCGCGGAAGACAAAGATGGCGCGGTGCGCAGCGCCGCATTCAAAACGTTGCGCTCACACGCCACAGAGGCTCAAGTCCCCCAACTGCTCGAAATCCTTCTGAAGCTCGATGCAGGCGAACAGGAGCAAATCAGTCACGCCCTCGTAGCGGCGACCAAACAGATCGAAGACCCCAAGAGGCAGACCGAGCTCATTCTAAAGAGATTCAGTGAATCCAAAGGAAAGGATCGCGTCTCGCTCCTTAAAGTCCTCGGTCGCCTCGAAGGCCCGGATGCGCTCACGGCAGTCGTAACTGAAACCAAGAGCGAAGAAGCTGACATGCAGACAGAGGCTGTCCGAGTGCTGTCCGGATGGCAGGACAACGCGGCGCTGAGCCACCTCTTCACTGTCGCCAAGGATGCCAAAGACATGATTCAGCATGTGCTTGCCCTTCGCGGGTACGTTCGCCTGGTGGAACAGTATTCTATGGCTGTTCCCCTATCCAACTGGAAAGAAGTCCTCAAGAACTACAAGGACCCTCGCTCCCTTCCCGGGGCCGTTTCAAAACCCTATGGTGCACTTAATGCCGCGCTGAAAGTCGCCAGACGTGATGAGGAAAAATCGCTCATCGCTCTCCGAATGGAACCTCTCGGCGGGAGTACAGAGAATGCTGCTAAAGGTAAGAAGGTTTCCTTCGGGTTAGTGCACAAGCCACATAGCCCCACCGTGCAGTTGAATGACGGAAACTTCCTGCCAGCGGACGGCCGTCAAGAATATCTGGTTGGTACCCTCGGCACTGATTTTGAGGTCACCATCGATATGGGTGAACTGGTCATGCTGGATGAGATAACCTTCCGCGCATTGCAGGATACCGACGGCGCTACATTTTTTCCGAGGCGAGTCGAATTTCTGGTGTCTGGCGACGGGCAGGATTTCGAATCCGTCGCGGCAATTGACCTGGAGGAAAACAAGGACAGTCGCCCACAGATTAAAAGTATCTCTACGCCCAAACTTGGAGAAGTCCTGGCACAGCACATCAGAGTAAAGGCCATCAACATTGGCACCATTCCCGACTGGCACCAGCGCAAGAAGCAGAAGGCGTGGATCCAAAGTGATGAACTCATTGTCAAATTGAAGGAGTCAGATAAGAAACCCGAATCCGCCAAGCCGGAAGCCAAGAAGGCGGAAGCCAAGCCCACAGAGCAGGCCAAAGCTGAATCCAAACCGGATGAGCCATACCAAGAGTCATACATCGATCAGGATGGCACGGAAAACTGTGGAATTCCGGACGATGAATTTGTCGCTCTCTTTGATGGCAAGACGCTGACTGGCTGGCAGGGAAACCTTACCGGACATGCCGCAGAAAACGGCATTCTTGTGGCCACGGGCGGACGTCTCTTCACCGAAAAGGAATACAGTGATTTCGTTTTCAAATTTGAATTCAAATTGCCTCCAGGCGCCAACAATGGGCTGGGAATACGTACTCCGGTCCAGGGAGACCCCGCTTACGCCGGCATGGAACTCCAAATCCTTGATAACGGCTCCCCCCAGTACGCCCGGCTGCAGCCGTATCAATATCACGGCTCAATCTACGGGGTCTCGCCCGCCAAACGCGGTTTGATGAAAAAACCTGGTGAATGGAATCGTCAGGAAGTCATCGCCATCGGCCATCACATCAGGGTCATCCTCAACGGGCATACGATCACCGACACTTATCTGGATAAGGTCAAACCGATGGATAAACGGCCCCATGCAGGAATGCTCAACAAAAAGGGCTACATCGGTTTTCTTGGCTACGGCGCCCGAATCGAGTTCAAGGAAATCAAGATCAAGGATTACGCACTGAGTGACCCGATGCCGAAACTCGAGGGCCTCAATGTCCCCCCCGCCGGCTATAAAGCAGAATTCAATGGCAAGGACCTGACCCACTGGAAAGGCCTTGTGAAAGACCCCAAAGCGCGCGCCGCCATGACTCCTGAACAGTTGGCCGAGGGTCAAATCAAGGCCGATGAAGTGATGAAGAGCGGCTGGAGCGTTGTTGACGGCAATCTCGAATTCAGCGGCAAAGGTCAGAGCCTCTGCACCGCCAAAGACTATGGGGACTTCGACATGTACGTGGACTGGAAAATTCACGAACACGGTGACAGCGGTATCTACCTGCGCGGAACGCCTCAAGTGCAGATTTGGGATCCCAACCAGCACAAAATCGGTTCTGGCGGTCTCTACAACAACCAGAAGAATCCGAGCAAGCCGATCGTTGCCGAGTCAAAGGATCCCAATGCGAAGCAATGGGCAGACAACCCAATCGGTGAATGGAACACCTTCTACATCCGCATGGTCGGAGAAAACGTAAGCATCTACTTGAACGGGACATTAGTTGTCGACGACACAGTGCTGGAGAACTATTGGGAACGGGACAAGCCCATTTACTCCACAGGCCAGATAGAGCTCCAGAATCACGGGAACAAGCTCTACTTCAGGAACGTGTTTTTGCGGGAACTGCCAAGGTAGTCGTGGATTAACCGTGGCCATCTGCCAGTACCGTAACTGTGGGACAGCCGTCTCGTCAGTATTGACAGGCGGGACGACTTGTCGCACGAACTGCACCTACACCACAACTTTAGAATCGGAAGTTTTACTTCACCGTGTCGTGCGAAGATCTATCAAAGCACGGAGGAAGACCGCACTGGGATCAAGTCTTCAGGTGGAATTCTACAGGTCCGTCCCTACGCCAGAATCCCATCAACCACCTTACCGGGCTGGTTGAACAGAATCGATTCCTCACGCCTTCCTCGCCGATAGGTAAGCTCCTCCGCGTCCAATCCAAACATGTGCATTACGGTGGCCAGGTAATCGTAATGGTGAACGATGTCCTCGACGGCGTTCAGGCCGAACTCGTCTGTGGCGCCGTGCGCGTGACCACCTTTCACACCGCCGCCGGCGAGCCAGATGCTGAAGCCGAAGGTGTTGTGATCGCGGCCGGGTTTTTTATTTTGGCCTCGGCTCTGAATCACCGGTAATCGGCCCATTTCGCCGCCCCAGTAGACGTGGGTGGATTCGAGCATTCCGCGGGCCTTGAGGTCCATTACCATGGCCGCAGAAGGTTGATCCGTGGACATGGTAAGTTTGGGAAGGGCGGCGTTTATGTTTTCGTGCAGGTCCCAACTGTAATTCCAAATCTGGACATATCGAACCCCTCGCTCCACAAGACGGCGGGCGATCAGGCAGGCCTCGCCCATTCTCTTCGTCGCTGCATTATGGATGCCGTAAAGCATCCGTGTGGCTTCGCTTTCTTTCTTGAGATCGAACGCTTCGGTAGCCGCTGTCTGCATACGGGCTGCGACCTCATAGTTGGCGATGCGGGCCTGGAGGTCGTTCTCTCCGGGGTGTTCGGCAAGATGGCGGCGATTGATCTTCTGGAGGAGTTCCAACTGCAAGTCCTGCGATTTACCGGCGAGATGGCTGGCCGGTTTCAGATTCATGATGCGTGGCTCAGCCTCACGGACGTGGGTGCCCTGATAAATGGATGGAAGAAAGCCCGCATTCCAAAACGGTGAGCCCGGCGGATTGTTTCCTATGACCAGGGCAACAAAGGCAGGCAGATTTTCGGTCTCGCTGCCGAGCCCGTAGCTGAGCCAGCTTCCCAGGTTGGGCCGAAACTGAACGTTGGTCCCGGTGGTCATGGCTCGCATCCCGCCTTCATGATTGCGCACGTTCACCAGGTTCATGGAACGCACTACGGTAATGTCATCCGCAATCTTTGCCGTCCACGGAACCAGCTCTGAAAATTCGAGGCCGCTCTTCCCATATTTTTGGAATTTGAAAGGGCTGGCCATAACCTCCTTGGAAGCACCTCCCGCGTTGTCGTAGAGGATCTCTTCCGTGCCCGGGAATGTCTTGCCGTCGTATTTTTCGAGAAGCGGTTTCGGGTCGAACAGATCCAGATGGCTGGGGCCGCCGCCCATGAACAGGGAGATCATTGCCTTGGCGGTTGGATCTTTTGGAGACTTCTTCGGCCTCAGATCATATTCCAGCTTTTCGAGAGGCGGTTTGGTGTGGACCTCTGCAGCGGCGAGGCCATCCTTCTTCAGGAGGGAAGCAAGTGCTATCGGACCGAGGCTCATCGCCCCGGAGCCGAGGAAATGGCGTCGACTGAAACAAGAGCCGGGTGCAGTATTTTGGAATTCGGTGTTCATGGCTGACGAAACAGATTGACTATCCTGCGTAGGCATGAAGTTTTTCGCTCAAACGTTCGAAAGCGCATTATTCTTCTCCTGGCGTTGCGCGCCAGCTTTCAATGAACATAAAGAAGTCGATTTGAGGCCAGGAGTACCTGGCAAAGGCTGGCCAAAGCTTTGGATTCCGGAGTCGGTGGATCAGGCTCCTTCATCTCTGGCTCACCTTCCTTCTTCATTGCCGTTGTCACCTGGGCTGGCTTAGGCATAGGTTTGATCTTGTCTTTGAGAAGATCGAACTGCTTGCCGAGGTACTGGACCATATCTTCGACATCTGAATCTGAAGGTGTCGCACCGTACGCAAGGCGCCAGGCCCGGATCACTCGTGAGCGAGAATCAGGCTCTGCTTCGTCTATGACGCGTCGTGCGAATGCATCTGCCTGTTCGAGGATGAACGAGCTGTTCATAAGTAGCAATGCCTGCGGAGCTACAGTGGATGAATCCCTGAGTTCGCAGATAGGTTCCATAAGCGGCTCGTCAAAAACTTCGAGAACGTAAGCCGGAGAGGTGCGTCGACGCTGAACATAAATACTGCGTCGATTTTCATCCCCTCCGGGCGAGGGTTTGTCCGTCCCGACCACCATCTGCTGGTTGGCGTCGGGCGTTACTGTAACGGGCGCACCAAAAGGCAGCCGATTTAGAGTCCCGGAGACGGCAAGGATGGTGTCTCTGACCGCTTCAGCTTCCAGGCGGCGTATGGGCATTCGCCAGTAGAGCACGTTTTCAGAATCTATTTTCTGCCCCTCCCCATGCCGGGAGGAGGACTGCCGATATGCAGCGGAGTTCACCACGAGGCGATGGAGATGTTTCATGCTCCAGCCTTTATCCATGAATTCTGCGGCTAGCCAGTCCAGAAGTTCCGGATGGGTTGGCTTTTCGCCTCGAGTACCGAAATTACTTGGGGAAGCGACAATGCCTCGGCCGAAGTGGTGCATCCAGACGCGGTTAACGAGAACCCGCGCGGTAAGCGGATGAGACCGCCGGGTAAGAAATTCGGCATAGGCCAATCGGCGACCGGTGCTTGGCAGGTTGGGTGCGTCTGATTGCAGTTCGAAAGGCCCATCTGTGCTCAGAACAGAAAGCGACCCGGGCGTTACGACCTTGCCCGGCTGCGACCTGTTGCCCCTGGCAAATATGTAGGTCTGGGGAACAGGCCCCGGGGTTTCGGTAAGAGCACGCACGAAGTTTTCTTCAGGCTTGGTCTTTCGGATGTCTGCTGCTCGTTTACGGACATCGGCCAGGAAGTCAGTCAGTTCCTTCAATTTGTTTTCGTATTTGCTCAGAAAGAGAAGGATTCGAGACTCAACGGTGTCGACTTTGAGGCTTGGATACTTGGCAAGGAGCTTCTCATTTTCAGGCGAGAGCATTTCAATAGGCTTGCGGGTGATCCTGTTTTCCTCTGCGGCCGCTTGAAAAGCAAGGCCGGCGGCCTTCACCTGCTCGCGCAATTCTTCAGGGATAGTCAGAAGTTCAGATTCAAATATGAATTTCTGGTTTTCCACGAGTTTTGGCTGGATGACGGATTCCACTTCCTGAGCCTGTTTTTCAATTTCTGCTGCTTCCCTTATTTCGTCCGTGGTCAGCAGTGAGACTCGACGCTGGCTGGGATTCCGCCATCGTTTCCAATCGATAGCCGGTTCAAAGATGGCACGGAGGCGATAGTAATCGTCCTGCGGGATCGGGTCGTAACGATGGTCATGGCACTCGGCACAGGCCACGGTCAGGCCCAGCAGTGCCGATGAAACCTGCTTCACCGTGGCACGCATGACCTCATGTCTTCCGAGGACCTGGTCAGGAATTCGGCCGCCGGTGCCATCCGGTACCATCCTCAGAAAACCGGTCGCAGTGAGCTTCCGAATCTCATCTTCCTTGAGGTCCTGGTACGGCATCGGCACCATCTCATCACCAGCGAGCTGTTCACGAATGAACTGGTCGAAGGGCATATCTTCGTTAAATGACTTCACTACGAAATCCCGATAACGGAAGGCATTCGGCCGAAGTGAATCGTCGTCGTCGTAGCCTTCAGAATCCGAATATCCGGCGACATCAAGCCAGTGTCGGCCCCAGCGTTCGCCGTAATGGGGCGAGGAGAGCAGACGCTCAACGAGCAGTTCATAAGCATCCGGGCGTTGATCTGCGACGAATTCATCCACTTCTTCGGGAGGGGGAGGCAGCCCGATGAGATCCAGGTAAAGCCGGCAAATCAAAGCAACTTGATCGGCTTGCGGTGAAAAGTTCAGGCCCTCTTTCTGAAGACGTTCGAGGAGGAATTTATCGATCGGGGTGTTGCCGCCTGCAGGATTTGGAACATTCGGTTTCTTAACGGGCTGAAAGGCCCAGTGGGCGCGTTCTTCTTCGGTGAGGTATCCAGGGCCAATCGATTCCGGTTCGGGCCTTACTGTTTTTGCACCCCCGGCAATCCAATCCCGAATAGTAGCCACTTCATCACTGGTGAGTTTCTTGTCGCCTTTAGGCATCTTTCCGTCACGAACGTAACGGAACATCCGGCTCTCTTCGGGCACGCCTGGAACAACTGCCGGGCCAGACTCGCCTCCTTTCAGGAGGAATCGTTGAAGCCGAGTGTCGAGCTTGCCCCTGTGTTCCTCTTCTTCGCCATGGCATTGAAAGCAGTGGGCCTTAAGGATTGGGCGAACCTGTTTTTC
>JAQBXN010000197.1 GCA_027625095.1 Planctomycetota bacterium
GTGAAACTCCACTGGGCAAGCCAGTGGCATCTCCTGAATGAATCCGAACCTGCGCGAGAAAAGAGCGTGAAAACTCCACTGGGCAAGCCAGTGGCATCTTGAGACAGCAAGGAACTGATTAAACCGACAGTCCCCAAGCAGGCAGGGTCTCGAGGTAACTTTTCCTCTTCCTAACCATTCAACCTCTTTCACCTGAGGGGCGAGCCCGCAGGAGTCGAAATGACACACTTATTTCTTAACGGACCTTAAGAAAGACTCATCGCTGGACGGTTACGCCTTTCTCAGCCTTTCCACATCATCGGCGTTGGCGCCACCGGCGAATCTCACCCTTGCAAATTCCTGATACCAGGTGGCAGACGCTTTCTTCATTTCTGGTGGTAGCGCGTCAACACTCTTTACCGCTTCGGCAAACTGCATCAGTGTCTGATTTGGCAGCCTGACCAGGCCGTGTTTTTTCATCCTTCGATCCATCCGCCTCAGTAATGACAGCAGGGAACGTCCGGTCTCGTCCTCTCTGGCCTCCAGCGGACGTCTGTATCTCTGGCTTAACCAGAACACACTCGCAGCCAGAACAATCAACTTCAATATCTGTCCTGCGAATGCCTGACTCGTAAACATATGCCAGGCGAAGCCAAAGGGCAGCATGAGAAAGCCGAGCGGGCCATAATCTTCGTAGAAATCCCGGACACACATCAGCCGGAATTCGATCCAGGCAAGCCAGTAATCCATACGGCCAGGAGGATTCATGCGGAGGGTGCTCTGGGTGGCTTCCACGGTCACCCAGCCTATGCCTGGCTCCCATGCCTCCACCCATGCATGGGCGTTACGATTGCGGAAAACGCGAATATTGCCGCCCGCACTTTCCGGAAATGCGAAGCCGGTCACATACCGCGTCCTCACGCCCCCCAGTCGCAGAAGCAGGGCCGCTGAGGTTGCAAAGTATTCACAGTGTGCCGCTTTGCAGTCGAGAAGGAAGTGAGTGAGCGGATTCTTACCTTCCGGCGTGAAGAAGAAGTAGGAATACGTGAACTGCGTCCGAAAGTATCTCATGACCGCGACCCGTTTTTCGTAGACAGTTGTGCAGCCTTCAAACAGGCGGAGGGCGAGCTGGTGGATCCGTTCATCAAGGGCCGGCACTTCCAATTGGGCCTTCCTGAAAAGAGACCACTCTTCACCGGAATAAAGGTCAGTTGGTGGTTCGATGTTACGGTCCTCTCCGAGCCTCGAGTAGACGGCAACACTCTCATGACTCGCAGGTGGGATGACCGCCGCTGGATTCCTTGCTATCCGGTTAGCGTCAAGTGTCAGCCGCGAAGAGGTCGCAATCCATTCTGCCCTGGGCGGCAGAAATAAGAACTGGCCGGACACTGCGGTGATGGTGGTGACATCCAGAAACCTTGATACGGGGCGCGGGGCAAATCGAGTCGAATCTCGCTTTTCTTCGGCGACAGTCACCCTCTTCTTTGTGATCAAAGGCAGGATCTCAGAAGATTCGAAAGGATTAGGGACAGGATTTACAAGCGTCTCGTCAGACATTCCGGCGTCACACAGTAAATAAATCGGTACTCGTGGCCTTGCATCCAACAATGCAGCCGGAGCCTGCCTAGGTGGCTTGCTCTCCCGTGGCTCTGAAACAGGGTGCCACTCCTTGCCATCAAACCGATCAAATGCCATCCCCCTGAGGTAACCAGGCGACGGCCCTCGTTCAACATTCATCCAAACTGCGATCCGTTTCGACTCTTCACCGAAGTGCCGGTTGATAATCTCGTCCAGCCTGCCCTTGGCGCTGAAACTGGGGCTGCGTTTGGTCACAATCTTTAAGGCAAATTCGCGGAAGCTGCTCTCGAAGTGACGGAAAAAATTGTGAATCGACGCTCTGTTTGAGTACATGGAAGTGGTAGCCAGCCAACTCAACAACAGCACCGGCAACAGCACCCGGCCGATTGGTCTTGGCGATGTTCGGTCTCCACACTTGGCAAAACACGCACAAAGCGAGAGGAAAGCAATAGACAGGTATTGATAGGACGTACTGAAAGCGGCATCGCCCGAAACGTTACCGGCCCCCACCATTGCCAGGAGGCCGTAGAAGACAAAGCGGGGGCTCATTCGTTCGCGCTTCAGGAACAACTGGAACATCTGGAGCGTCATCAGATAAAGCGAGATCAGAGCGGTCTCAGAGTAAGAGGGACGGATAATCGCGTTATACCCCGCTATACCTGTGGTGCCAGGCTCAAGCCTGACGTAGTAGAACCACCACATCAAAAACGGGAGACCCAAACCAAGGGAAATCAGCGCCTCCACTCTTGCTGAAATTCGGAAGGTGAACACGCCGGAGAGTCCAATCAGAGCCAGGGCAAGCAGAATCAGAAGCAACGGGATTAACTGCTGCCAGTACACCCCGAACCCGATTGCCTCGACAACTAACAGCATGCACGCGGTGCGGCGAGGGTTGCTCATATGGATGTCGCCTCCCCGCTGCAGATCTTCTTGGCTTCAATCGTGATGAAGTTCAGATTGTCGGAATGCAGGTCTTCCGTCAGGTTGTATTCGTCCACATGTTCTTCCGAAACGAGCACCACCTTCGCCTGCGCACCACGATCAATGAGTCTTTTCACCAACTCCCTTCGCGCCCCATCCCAGTCCAGCAGAACAATCACAAAACGGGAACACTCTGATTCCGCGACCCGCGATGCGCTCGGTTCAAATACTGAATTCGTTTCGTGCTCGACAGTGCAGAGGGCTTCCAGCATTGCATTAAGCGTGATGCTGCCTCCAGGCTCATGGATGCTGTTTTTTCCGCAAATCAAGCAACCATCCATGCGGTTCTGTTCACTGAGATGATCTGCAAGAGCGGCGGTGATGGAAACGGCGGCCTCAAACTTTTCACTTCGTCGGCGAGTCGTTCTGCCTGCTTTCGGAAGACATGTATCAAGAAAGAGCACTATGGAATCTCTGTTTTCCAACTCATATTCGCGAACGGCGGGCTTGCCCAATCTCGCCCAGGCGCGATGTTCGAATCTTCGGACGGACTCACCCGGCCGATAATCGCGAGAACCAAAATATTCAATGGATTGGCCGCTGCGTTTCGCCAATTTGAGACCTATAGAATCATCCCTGTTGAAGGGCAGTTCCAAATGTTCGAGCCTGTGAAATTGTGGAAGAACCGTAATGGAGGTTGAGGAAGCGTTGGAACTCGGAGCACTGATCTGCCACCTGAAGAAGCCGAAAGGGAACAACGTGAATGCCTTGAGTTCCCCAAGCAGATACCTGCCTCTGAATTCCGGAACGATCTCAAGCTTGAACGTGGCACTGTCTCTCCCACCAATAGCGATAGGGCCGCATTCCAACAGGGTGATATGGCGGGGCACTTCGTTGAAGCCGGTGAAGATCTCGTAGCCTGTCACCGAGTTCATATTTTCCAGCTCTGCCACCAGCGTACATGTCTCACCGGCAGTAACCGTCTGGGGACATTTCGCTGCGAGGCCCAGGCGAGGGCTGAAGAACCACGCATAAAAGAACGCCCCCGTAAACATGAACAGCAGCGTTACCGATAAATAAAAGATAGGGATATGCAGACTGACCAGCGAAGCAGCCGCAGCAACGAGAAAGGCCACCAGCAGATACTTGCCGAACGCGGTCAGCCCATACCACCCGCGCCGGCAAACCCAGCGAAGTGGCCAAAAGATTGTGGAGGCTACACCTGCCAGTAAACGCATCGGATGACGTATAAAAGGATGAACCATGTCAGGATTATCCAGTCTGACCCTTCAAAAAGCACGGGGAGAATTCGGTCATACCGCTCAAAGTCAGGCGCGTGAATTGGTCGCGGGTGATAATTGCCGATCACTGAGCAGAAGAACATTCGTGGAACAGGCTTCCCGAATCAGTTGCATTCATCGGTCAGTGTTCCAGGATTCGATCATGTCCATTGTTTATAAACTACCTGTTATTTCGTTCCTTCTGTCAGCCACCTGCTGCATAGCCGAAGAAAGCCCATCAACACTCCACCTTTCTACAAAGGAAGTGGTCGAAGAACTCCTGTCGAGATCGAAGGCCGGAGAATGGACGGGCAATCTCACGAATGTCATTGCGCGGCATGGGATGCGCGCTGCCGAGATAGCTGCTGAAAATTTTGATGAGGCGAATGGCCAGAATGAGGCGCTCTGTAAGCTCATCGCCCGAGTCGGGCGGATTCGGAAATCTTACCTTGCCACGGTGCAGCTCTACGACCCCGCGGCTTTTGATGTTTTCTACACCGTAAAGGGCAGGAAGATCCAGGAACGAATCGCACAGGGGCTCGGATGGAAGGAATGGCCTCCGAGCCTTTCCGCCGCTGTCGTCAGGGCCGCGCCCTTTGCCGGTCTCGTCTGGTTGAATGAACAGTCCCGGGCAGAAAAACCGAATTGGCCGCAGGTGCAGGCATTGGTTACCGAATGGGGCCGCTGGATCAATGATGGCAACGAAAGGCAGTACGTACATCACGTCCACACGGTGGTGGCCTCATTTCTGGAACACGAAGACCTCCGAACACACCCCGAAGCCCAGGCGGTTCTCCTGAGTATCGTCAGCCAGAGCAGGCCGTCCGGTTGTTGCAGCACGCAGGCAAATGCTGCGGCCAAATTGATCGGCATGAGCCTTCTTGAACGGCTGGAGACAACAGCAGTCACCGCATCGAACTCGTCCTCGCCTGCAGTCCGTACCCAGGCCATGAAAGCGCTGGGAAGGCTCGGTTCAGAGACTGCAGAAAAGGCATTCCTGAATCGACTGTCAGAGGAAAGTGACAGCGAAGTCCTGGTGAACGCCGCTAATGCTTCCAGCGAATTCAAGAACAAGGAGGCCACAGGGAATGCAATGCTGGCACTCTTCGCACGGGAACAGGATATCGAAGTACGGAAGGCCATTTTGTTTGCCGCAGAAAGTGCTGATTGGCCGCAGACAGAGGCACTGCTGCTCAAGGCATTCGAGCAGCCCGGCGACGGCCTCCTGGGGGTGGCGCTGGGGCTTGCTGCCGAACATGAGATGTCCCCGGACATGAAAGCCAAAGTCCTTAATGCAGGAGTGGAATATGAAAGCCTTACCCCTGCTCTCATCGATGCGATCGGCCGAGTTGGAAATGAGGCTGCGGCAATGCTCCTGGCAGGCAGGTTACCGGATGAGAAGAATGAAGCTGTACGGCTAAAGCTCCTTCTGGCATTGGAGAAGACCGGAACAGAGGTCGCAAGAAAAACCTTCATGCGACTCTTGCAGGAAGAAGCTTCTCCGCTGGTGATGGAGCACCTGATCGCTATTGCCGGTCGCCTGCGATTGGGCCAGGCATCGAAGCAGCTCATGAGTCTGGCGGAGGATCCAACCGCACCTCTGATGCTCAGGAGTCAGGCGCTCTGGTCTCTTGGCGCCTTCAATACCGAAGAGGTGAAAGACTTTCTGAAGACATATGAGCCCGAACTGCCTGAAGGGATTCCGCCGGAAAGCTCATCCCAAGTTCTGAATCAGGCTGCCGCGCTCGCCAAATTCAGAATCCATTCAAAGGACGGCGAACCAGCGGTTCAGCATTGCTATGACAGGGCATCGCCATCGGATCGACTTTCCATGCTGATGGGACTGGCCGAGGCTGGACTCGCTCATCCGATCATCGCGCAAAGTCTTAAATCGCAGGAATTCATCGAGGTTTATGGGGCGATAAGGGCCGCCGGCACCTTGGACAAAGACACATACTCTGCGGAGCTTGAATCTCTTGAAAAATCAATACTGTTTGCAGCCATGCTTTCTCTGCCATTGGACCTCCTGGGCTTACCAGGCTATTTCGATAAAGCGCGGTCTCAGCGCTCAGCGATAAAGTGACTGACTTCCGTGGGAGATTCAGGGTTTGATCAATCGGGCCGTCCAGAGGTGAATACATGAAAAAAAACCTGTCATTCTGGCCATCCTTCTGCCTCATACAGGCGTTGCTGTCGTTCCCAGTTCTATTCGCTCACGAGGCGCCAGTGGACCATCTTGAACGGGAACTCACCATTTCAGTTGAGGGCAATGAACTTCGGCTGAGCTACCGTGTCCAGCTTCCTGAACGGGCCGTCATGATGCAGTTGAAGACGATGGATACTGACAATAACGGTCTTGTGAGCAGTACGGAACGGCAGACATTTTTTAATCATCAGATAGCCCGCATCGCCGGCCTGTTAAGAATCTCAATCGGTGACAAAGATTACACCTTTGAGCCCGCAGGACAGGTTCAGCTTGACGCCGCATTCGGGCAGACATTCACCTTCGCGATGCCGATCCAGACCCTGAAGGGAAACGAATACTCAGCAACGTTTTCAGATGACTACTCTGCGCACAGCCCCGGAGGTTACCGGTATGTTCATCATCCGGGGGCTCGTCAGGTGAAGCTGATTAAAGCAGTCCAGGCTCAGCAATATCGTCAACATCCGGATCGGATCGCCATCCGATTCAATCTGGATCTCAAATAAAAAACGACACGGCAAGCAAGCTCGCCGTGTCGTCAATTTTCCGCCCGGCCCGTCGCCAAGGGTAATTTTCAGATCCGCTTAGAACTTCACAATTGCATTGATTTGCCACCGAGTGAAATCCTGCTCTGATGTATTGAGGCTGTTGTTAATGTTCTCCGTGACATAAACAGTGCCCGACAAGAGCAGATTGTCCAGGAGTTTGTATCCCCCGCTGATTTGGAAGCCTTTACGGTTTGTACCAGCAAAGTCACTGTCGTCGAACGCCGCGTAAACAGCATCAGCTTCGATTCGTTCGTACACCAGACCACATTCCCAATCGCCTTGATTTTTGGCCTTTCCGAGCTTTGCGCCGACGCCCCAGGCAAAGTCTTCTTCCAGTACCTGAGCACCGTTGTCATCGGCCGTGTTGAAGGCAACGTTCCAGTAGAAACTGAACGGCTTGTCCATCAGTTCCCAATCGTATTTGTTCAAGATGTCGACAATCCTGTATTCGAAATCGAGGTCCAATGCACTTCCACTGTTGCCATTTCTGCTTGCGATTGTGTTAAGAGCCGCAGAATTATCGATGTTCTGATACACGTAATAGGCAACTGCCAGGGTTGTGCTGAACGTATCGGTGCATTTAACATTTCCACCACCTTGCCAGGCCCAGAGGAGGCTGTCGTTACCGTCAGATTCCTCTTCGAACACAAACTGCCCGGCCGTCCAGAATAACTCGATATGTTCGAATGCCTGGTAACTGACCTTCTCAGCAATACCGTCAAAATTAAGATCGCCGTCCCAAACCAACATGGTATTAACGAATGGGTTGGGCATGCGTCCGGCGGTCAGCGTCAGCCACTCCCACTTTTCAGGTGAATAGGTCATATACGCACGGTCAAGGTTGAAGTTTTTGTTTGCGGCGCCTTCAAAAGTCTGATTGGTTGTTGTGGGATTGGTTGTGGAACCCGTAGCAAGTCGCACATGTACGCCGACACCGTTATCCCATTCCTTTCCGAGCCCCAGGCGAAGGCGGACACGGCCTCGGTTACGTTGCTTTTTATCCGCCTGCCCGAGGTCGCTTCCATCAAAATCGAAGCCTTCATATCGGGTACGAATGTCGCCATTGATGTATAAGCCATCGAGCCACTTCGGCATGGAGGAGCCACCGGCCGGGGTTTCACGAACGACGGCCTGGACCTCGTCCTTCACAGCCATCAGCTCACTTTTGGTAGCAAAACCTGCTTGATCCTGGGCGCGAACAGTCTCAGCTTCTGCCGCGGACAGAATGCCCTTTGTTTGCAGAATTTTGATAAGTGAATCTCTATCGATTGGTCCTTTCTGAACGTCTTCTTGTTTCAGAATTCCCTTCTTTATAAGAATCTCGGCGAGTGGATCGCTCTGTTGGGCCTGGATAGGAACAAACGACAGGACGAATACCGAGGAAGCTGCCAAACAACTGCGAAACAACATGTTACGTCTCTCTAGGTGGAGAAAATAGGGTAATATCGTGGAGATTATTCCGATCCCCAGTCACTTAGGGCGAGCATTTAATTGAGATTAAGTCTCAACTGCAACCGGTTTCTACAAAAAAATAAATAGACCGGAAGGCAAGAGACGGGACTCGCTCGTCGCTATTGGTAACCGTCTGCCCCAAAATACCGGATACATTAACCGCTGAAACCGGTGTAATGATGCAGGAAGGGCTGAACGTGGTCCGGTGCCCGCCCTATCAAGGCTACGGCATCGGGCGTGGGTTCCCATTCGATGCAGACCGGCCCGCGGGGACGAAAATTCAGTCCGACCGAAAGGCGGATGTCGGGGCCCTGGTTGGTAAACGCCGCGTGGTAGGTTCTTGCCGCAAAGACGATCAGGTCGTTTGGCTCGGTGAAGAGTGGGATGCAGCCCGGCACTTCATGAAAAGCGACGGGCTCTTCCTCTCCTTCCCTCGTGAAGGTGGTACCACCTGCGTTGAGGGTGTACCCTTTCGGCCACGTCCAGCCCAGCTTGTGTGAATCTTCCATGATGCAAAGGCCTCCGCGCTTTGGACAGCTACCGTTCAGATAAAACCAGAGCCCTGACGGCCATTCGCCATGGTTGAGGGCCTGGCCCAGTCTTTCCGGCTGTTTTCCGCCGCTCCAGTCTGAATGCCAACTGACGATGGCCGACCCGAGATTTCGGACGATAGCCGCGCTGCGATTTATGGTGAGGTCTTCGCTGTGGGTCACTTTCCTGCTTATGGCCAGGAACTCTTCATTTTGCAACAACAGAAAGAGCGCATCGCTATTTTCCACGAATGCGTGACCAGTGCGGCTGGCTCGGGGTTCGAGATCATTTTTGGGATTCAGTACTTCTTTCACTGCGGTACGCAGAGCATTTACAGTTACGTCATCAATCAGGCCCTTCACAAGGGCGAATCCGTGCGCTTCGTTACAGGCTTCGATTTCGTCCAGTTCGTTCGGCTGGAATTCGTAGCGGTAAGGCAACTCGGGTTTGGAAGGGAGAGGATTCATCGAAGATTTTTCGCTGGTAGAGAATCAGTTCGCTTGCGCGTCATACATGAACACACCCATAATTCAAGGCAGGCAGAGATTCAACCCTTATGGGTATGTGGGAAAACACAGAGGTTGGAATGTTCAATAGACGAGATTTCATTTCCAAGTCTGTAAAAACTGCCGCGCTCCCCGCATGCCTGTTGTCCCTTCAAAGCCGCATGCTCAACAGCGAAGAATTAACCGAAAGAAAACCCACCGGGCTGGTGTCAGACCCGGATTACGTCAAGCATCTCACCGGATTCAGACACCCGGAATCGCCCAAACGATTCGACGCGGTCATGAACGGTCTGAAGAAATCCGAAGCATGGGCCAAACTCGTCCAGATCAAACCGCGAGCGGCAACGGACGCGGAAATCGTCGCGTGCCATAGTGCAGAATATCTCAGGACAGCAAAGGCCGACATCGCGGCCGGACTCTCCAATCTCAGCACTGGCGATACCAGCATCTGCGGTGATTCACTGGATATCGCCCTGAAAGCAGCAGGCGGGGTTTTAGAGGCCGTAGACGCGGTGGTCGCGAAGAGAGTCCAGAATGCGTTCTGCGTGGTTCGCCCGCCCGGTCACCATGCAACCCCGACCCGGGGGATGGGTTTCTGCGTCTTTAACAACATCGCAATTGGCGCACGTTACGCTCAGAAAAAACACGGGATCGAAAAAGTTCTTATCGTTGACTGGGACGTCCATCACGGAAACGGCACGCAGG
Source organism: Planctomycetota bacterium (assembly GCA_027625095.1). Lineage (GTDB taxonomy): Bacteria > Planctomycetota > PUPC01 > JACPCR01 > JACPCR01 > JAQBXN01. The sequence goes on from JAQBXN010000197.1 coordinate 9,704, forward strand.
ATGTCTTCTATGAAGACGGCTCGGTCTTTTTCTTCAGCACTCACCAACACCCTTGGTATCCCTACTCTGGCATGGAGGACGAAACGGGATCGGGTAAAGGTCGGAACACGGTCCTGAATTGCCCCCTCCCTGCAGGTTCTGGCAATAAAGAAATCGTTGGTGCAGTCAAAGACAAACTCCTGCCGGTGGCAGACAAATTCAGGCCCGATCTGATCCTCCTCTCGGCAGGATTTGATTCCCGCATCGAAGATCCGCTCGGCATGTTCAAGCTGACTGATGAAGACTTTGCCGAGTTGACGAAGCTGATGATGGAGTTCGCGGACGAGCACGCGGAAGGCAGGTTGGTCTCAGTGCTTGAGGGTGGCTACAACCTGGATGGGCTGGCGCAGGCGACTACCGCGCATTGTGAAGCTCTTGCCGGCAAGGCCTAGTGGTCCTTCCAGTCTTATTTTTCAGGTCAATGTTGAGATCGAAT
>JAQBXN010000052.1 GCA_027625095.1 Planctomycetota bacterium
CTGGAGAAGCTGCTCAAGGACGAACGGGGCAAATGTCGAATGACGAATTCGGAATGACGAACTGACTAAACTTCGAAATTCGCACTTCTGCATTCGAACTTTCCACCGCCGCGCCATCAGCACGATGCAGGTCATCGAAGAGCTGATCAAACTCGCCAAGGACCTCGACGCCGCCACCAAACGTGGCAAAGACCTCGGCCTGACCGACGACGAAATCGCTTTCTACGACGCCCTTGCCACGAATGATTCCGCCGTGCAGGCGATGGGAGACGACAAACTCAAGGTGATCGCCGCCGAGCTGATCTCAAAAGTGCGTCAAAGTGTGACCATCGACTGGACCTTGCGCGAAAGTGCTCGCGCCAAGATCAAAGTCATGGTGAAGCGCATCCTGAACAAGTACGGATACCCGCCCGACTTGCAGGAGGAAGCCGTGAAAACTGTCCTCGCGCAGGCGGAATTACTGTGTGCCGAGTGGGTATAGTGCGTGCAAATATCCAACAGCCCCCATTTGGCCAAAATACTTCAGAGTCGCAAAACCGATCAGAACGGCGTCCTACAGGCTGCACAGGCAGGAACAGCCTGCCCGAAGTCATTTTTCGTCCACTCTGCAATTTGAATCAGCATTGGCTAAGTTGGTTCGCCTCCTTCCGGCTGTCAGCGCCACCACCAGGAACGGAATCACAGAACTGCTTTTGCTTGCGCCACAAATGCCTGGACAGGCGGGTGCCAGCCTCTCAACCCCAACCTGCAGTCACTCGTTGCCTTCATGACTCGTCCACAGGCAGTATCAGCCTGGACGGAAATTCCGGCGAGTGATGGATGGTCTGTTCCGCCTTTTTGAGTTCGGTATCCACAAGATCGTTCCTGCCGGTGTTGTGGTTGCGATCGTGGTTGGGGAAATCGCTGCTGGTGATCTCAAGGCGTATGCGGTGTCCGGCCTGAAAGCAGATGGCCGTCGCACCCATCTTGATCCTGAATTCGGTCACTTCGCCGGGATTCAGGAAATCCTCAGTGTCGTATGAATTCCGATGCCGGGCCCTCACCAGACCGTAACACACCTCGGTCGCGGGGCCGTCTGGCTCTTCATCAACCAGGCGTGCGAAGAAGTCCGTGTCCGGCGCAGATGAGGCGGCGTGCAGGACCACTTCTGGATATCCGACCACTTCAATTTCTTGTTTCAGGGGCTCGGTGCGGTAGTAGAGGATGTCCTGGCGATGTTCGAGTTTCCGTCGATTGGCGGGGCCGGAGAATAGATTTCGGTTCCAGAGCGTTGGAACAGGATCGTTGGGGTCGTAGGTGTAGACATCACACCCGTCGATTTCGGGGGTAGCATCGAGGAGACGCCCGTTCTTCTCCGTGGAAGCCTTACCGTCGCTGTCGAGGTAGAGAATTTTGTCTTGCAACGGGGGCGGCCATGTCCCGGCGCTTTTCCATTTACCGGATCCCATGACGAAGTATCGGCACGCGGCATCTTTATCGATTCCGTTCTGAGCGCCTTTCAGCCAGAAATCGAACCAGCGCAGAATGAGGTCGTGGATGTCGAGCTGGGCCTGCGGGCCGAAATCAATGTCACCCGTTTTGCGCTGTCCGATAGTGGGATGGCTCCAAGGGCCAAGGACTAACTTCGACTTTTCACGCGCCTCGGGAGTTTTGGCGTTCTGCTGCATGAGCTTGAGATGCGCCATCGTTCCACCGCAGTGGTCATACCAGCCACTGAAATCAAGATTGGGGACGTCTATCTCTTTATGCACTTCGTCAAATTTCCACGGCCTCCGATTGGGATGCTTCAACCAGCCTTCAGCGTAATCGGCCAAACCGGGTGGGAGGTGGTTCTTTATGTCTATCCAGGGCATGAATCCAAGCCACCGGCCATGCTCAATCTCATCCCAGATTTCCGATGCCTCGGCCGGGGTGTGCGGTTTGGGCAATCCATGCCGTCGTCTGAGGTCCGGTGCAATGGTCGTCATCCACCAGCGGATACGCCTTCCCGGTTTGAATGCACCCGGCCAATCGACTTCAGTCAATTCCAGAGGGATGGTATAGGCGCACATCGCCACGAGACTGGGCGGGCGCAACTTCGCCAATTGCCATTGCATCCACGCGTTGTAAGACGCCCCGAACGTGCCAACTTTTCCATTACACCAGGACTGCTTTGCCACCCATTCGACCGCATCGTAACCGTCTTCAGCATCGCCAGTATTTTCTTCGGTAAATGGCACGTATTTACCCTCAGAAGCATACCTGCCCCGCGAATCCTGCGTGACCACCACGTAGCCAGCCCGAACGTAACGTTCGTGACCCTCCTGAGGTTTACCATAGGGCGTTCGCAGCAAGAGTCCTGGAAAAACACCACCTCCGTCCGGGCGAAAGACATTCGCTCGAAGAATCACTCCATCCCGCATGGGAACATCCACGTCTGACTCTTTGATAATGCCGAGGGCGCCCTGGAAATTGCTCATGATCTACTGCCTTGAATGATGGAATGATTGAGCCTTACCCAAACTTCTTTACGCCGAAGGCGTTGTATTCCAAAGCCCAGGGTTGCGAGGCTTTGCGAGCTACCCTGGGTTAGATGACCACACCGACCTGAACCCTGAATGGGTTCTACAACGTGCTGTACAACCCTTTCAGGGTAAAACGGCGCTCTGCCGGTGCATCCCAGGGTGGTGCTCACGACTACGTCGTTCCCTGACCCTGGGCTTTGGAATTTAACGCCTTCGGCGTAAAGAATCGGACAAACAGAAATTTGGGTAAAGATCGGGGTTGAAACCAGGGGCTACTGGCCAGCGTCCCTTCGGAACGGATGTCTTCGCAGGTCGAAAGTTAGCAACATGATTTCGACCAATGTCCTTGCTTCAGATTTCTGAATCCGCTTGCCCGTATTTCCTTTGCCAAAACTTTATGAGTCCTGGAGTGCATCCGCGGTCGCCTGCCTGACTTTGAGGATCTCTTCCTCACTCAAAGAACCTTCCCCTGCTGAGGCGTTCTGCCTCACCTGATCAGGAGATTTGGCACCCGGAATAATCACTGTGACTGCAGGATGCGCGGCGACAAATTGCAGGGCTGCGGTTGCCATGCTCCGCTCTTGGGTTTTAAGGAATTCAGCGCGTTCCGCTATGTCCAGTTTCCGCAAAAACTCTTCATGTGCAGGACCGTCGTTCCAGCCGGAACGAACCGTATCTTTGAACTCAGAATCCCGAGTGTACTTCCCAGACAGAATGCCCATCGCCAACGGCCCACGGATGATGGTGGCTATCTGGTTCTGATGGCAGTAATCGAAGATGCCTCTTGATTCCGCTTTCCTGTTCACCAGGCTGTATTCCAATTGGCAGGCTCCGCACGTGCCGTCTCGATTGAACCGTTCGAGCACGGGTAATTGCATCGTGGATATTCCGTACGCCTTTATTTTGCCTTCGGTCTTAAGGACTTCGAAAGCTTCAAGGAAAACAGTTGGGTCTTCGAGGTCGCCGATGTGGCATTGGTATAAATCTATGACATCCGTCTTCAGTCGATACAGGCTTGCATCGCAACAAAGTTTGACGTGAAGAGGATCTGTGTATAGCAGGCGGTGGCCGGCTCTCCGTGCCCAGTTACCGACCTTTGTTGCAAGAAGGATCTTCTCCCGGCGGCCTTTTAGAAATCGGCCAACCAACTCTTCGCTGCGACCGGGCGGAATACCGTAGGCGTCAGCGGTATCAAAGAAATTTATTCCGGCGTCGAATGCGGCATTCAGGGTTTCCAGGGCGGTCGTATCATCGACATCCCCCCACTGGCCTCCGATGTTCCAGCAGCCCATTCCGATAATTCCGGTTTCCCATCCGGTCTTGGGAAAAGCTCTCTGATTCACTTCTTCTCTTCATCCCAGGTATTCTTCGGCCGGCACCCGAAATAGTTGAACAGAAGATACTCATCAAAATGGCGGTCATAATTGCGCTCGATCACGGTGCGCGGTTCCTGTTTGGTTCGACAGTGCCACTCTCCTGCCGCATTCAGATGCGCATGGTATTGGAGGGCCACACGTGGCCTGCGTGAAGTATTGAGTGAGCCCGCGTGAGGTGTGCTGCGGTGAAGAATGAGCGCGTCCCCGGTCTTGAAGTCATGAACAACCGGCTTGTCCTTTAATTCGAAGAGTTGCTCGCGGTTCAGGAGATCGCAGGCGAGTTTCCTACGTTCAAGGGACATGTCTTCCAGATCCCGGAAAATGCCTCGCCAGACAGCGGTGGCGCCCGCCTCCTTTGGGACATCATGCAGATAAACCAGTGCTCCTAACACCAGAGTTCGGTGAATCGGACCATGCTGGTCAACGTGTGGGCCGCCAACACTCCACTCTTTATCTTTCGTTGGAAAGATGACGATCGGAGAGGCTTTCTCCGCAAGCGTGAGTCCTTGATCATGGAGACCTTCGCCGGCAAGAGAATTGAATATTGGGTCAATGTACTTCTCATAAATCTGCCAGACGTTTCCATCGCCGAACCAGTGTCGCCACGGCTGGTTTCCGCCCTCTGGCCAGGTGGAAGGATCGTCACGTTTGCCGGGCAGATGTTCCCATACCTGTTGTTCAGCGGCCTCGCATTCATCAGGAGGGACAAGTCCGGGGATATGTAAGAAACCGTTTTGAAAGAAGTCTTCGATGTGGTCGTTATTCATAGTAATCTGGTGCTGCGGAAGTGAACTCTTATGATCTCCGGGCATAAGTGACAACTCGTGATTCATCAAACCCGCTGGTGACGGCCATGTCTACCGCATGCCTCTGGAAATCCGTTCTGCTTGGGAGCATTCTCCTTTTGTCTTCTGCATGGTGCGAAACAGACCATGCCGAAAAACGGAAGGAGTTGGTCAATGAAAAGCTCAAGAAGGCCGGCATCAAAAATCCTCTGGTACTCGCAGCAATGTTGAAGGTGCCCAGGCACGAACTCGTGCCCAAGAATCTTCGCCAATTTGCATACATCGACCGCCCGCTTCCAATCGGTGAAGAACAGACGATTTCGCAACCTTATATCGTGGCCTACATGACTGAGCAGTTGAAGCTGAAAGGTGGCGAACGGGTCCTGGAGATCGGCACCGGATCCGGCTACCAGGCGGCGGTGCTCGCGGAAATTGCGAAAGAGGTCTACACGATCGAAATCGTCAAGCCCCTGGGTGAAAGGGCCGAGCGCGATCTAACCCGTCTCGGCTACAAAAACATTCAATTCCGTATCGGCGACGGCTACCAGGGCTGGCCGATGAAAGCGCCATTCGATGCCATCATCATTACTGCCGCACCGGACCACATTCCGCAGCCTTTAGTTGATCAACTGGCGGTGGGCGGACGGATGATTCTGCCGGTAGGGGATCAATGGCAGGAACTCATCCTGGTGACGCGGGACGAGAATGGCGTAAAGACGCGGAAATTGATCGGTGTTCGATTTGTGCCGATGACGGGTGAGGCAGAGAAGAAATGACCTCCAAAGAACACAAGGGCCACGGATGAAGAGAAGACAGAGGATGCGTGTCTTGATTCTTCGAAGAGAAAACCAGCGAAACCGGGCTGAAGCCTTCTTAATCCGTGGCCCTTCTTACAGTCAAAACTTCCGGGGTCGATATCAATCACGCTCCACCGCCTCGAGGACAAACTGGATAAACCTCCGGTAATCGCCCGCGTAATCGAACGTGCCCGGCCAGTAGCCTCGATTGAGAAGTTTCACCGCCACCAAATCAAGGGCGGGACACACAAACAACAGACAGTGCGTGCCACCGCCATGCGCGTAAGAACCGTCAGGAGTGATTGCCGGGAACTCATCGAATTTCCACGAGCCCTTGAGGTGCCAGCCAAGGCCCTGGAAGGGACAATGTTCTGCAGCTTTCCCCCGCCCCTGCGGCGTCATCATAATTCTCACTGTCGAGGCCTGCAGAATTTGCCTCCCGTATAGCGTGCCTTCCCGCAGATACATCTCGCCGTAGGTCGCAAGATCGCGGGCAGTCATATAAAGACCGGCCATGCCGCGACCGGCCGGGCCCCATTCGTCGTACCAGGGCTTGCTGTCTCGGGTAGTCAAAGCTGGAATGAGAAGACTGGTATCGCCTTCGGGCAGTAAGAATCCTGACTGCTTCATGCCGAGCGGGTCAAAAACATATTTCTCCATCATCTGTCCGAAACCTGCTTCACCCATCAATTTTCCCACGGAATATGCGAGGAGATCCATGCCGCAGTTGCTGTATCCCTTTCTCTCGTCAGGTGCGTAAACGAGGTCGTCCTTCTGCCAATCACCGTCGCCCGGCAATCCACTCGTGTGAGTGGCAAGATGCCTGAACGTGACCAGCTCTTTTCCCTTGCCCTTGAACTCCGGAATGTAGCGTTGCACCGAATCGTTAAGTTTGACGATTCCCCGATCCAGCAGCAGGCCCAGGCCCGTGACCGCGAATGTCTTGGTGAGCGACCAGATGGGAAAACGCGAATCGGCATCGACCGAACGTGAATTCGGATCATGAGTGTGCCGCCCGCCGTACCATTCGACCAGGGCCTTGCCTTTGTGACGCACAATCATGGCGCCCGCAGACGCTTCATCTAATGCGAGCATCCCGCCACGGACGTGGGCAATGGCATTTTCGAAGCGTTCTTCTCCCGAAGTAGATTCAAGCCTCAACTGCCCCCCTGGTATTTCAGGGCTTCGCCGCACTCGGTAACTGTTGACCGCTGCACGCTTAGGGACGATCAGGTGGTCACGATAAAGGGCTCCAATGCTTGTGCCTGTTTCATCACGTCCCAACAATGAAAATCCGGTTTCCCTCTTCGCAGCGTCCCACTCCTGAAAGCGCTTCTCAAACGCGGCGTGTTCATTATCCAGGAGCTTTGGTTTCAGCGGGTCAGTGCTGATGTCATAAATTCGAATTCCACCCCAATAGCCTGTGCCGTAGAGGAAATCGCCCTCCACACGCCAATCGCCCATGTAACCTCCGCCGGGATGGTCCGAATGCAGAAGCTCAAAAGGGCCGCCTGTATTTAGATAAACATGTGCGGCTTTGACTGGGGTATTTCCTTTGACGTCAAAAATGAGCAACTCGGGCATTCGCTCACGATCATGGCCTGCGTTCGCCATGTAAAGGAAATTGCCGCGGATAGTCACAGAGGGACTGCCAAGGATTGTTGAATCTTCCAACTGCCCAGTGAATCGTGGACGCATCGGATCGGAAATATCAGCCTGCAAGAGGCTGCCCTTCCTCACGATGAACAGTCGATCAAGATGCACCAGCGAGGTGACGAATGGCCCGAAAAATCCTTCGGACAGGGGTTTACCTGCTTGCACGCGGTACGGAAAGGAAGGCTCATGATAATCGTAGATGGTGAGCGAAGTCGTGGTTTTGTCTTTCTCTTTGGAATCAGTGAAAAGGTATATGTAATCCCCGACCAGGATCGGTGTGCTGTTCGCTGGTTCGTCCAGGAGTGAAACCTCTTCCGGGACTCTCGGATTGGCCAGATTAAAGGTTCGATAATGCCTTTCCTGGTTACGACGTAACACCAGATGTTCCTGGACGGGCAAATGGAAAGTGGCGCCCGTCCGCCAGATTCCTGAAACCTCGGGCGCTTCAGGCCGACTGTTATCGATCTGTGCGAAGTTGCCCAGAGAGGAAGAAAGGAGGCCTTTCTCACCGGACAGGTAAAGCTTGCGATGGTCCAGTTCCCTGCTGAACCAGAGCCCCGCGTTCGCTTTCGAAACTTCTCCCGGCTCGTCGACCACCAGCCGAATCTTGTGATTCGAAGCGCTGGCTGCCTGCTTGAGAATCAGTTTCAGATCAAGAGTCCACAGCCCCGAATGCATGTCGACAACCGTCACCAGGTCTCCCTGGATCACGATTCGATCCGGACTCATTCGATGCGGTTCGAGCGTGGCCAGGAGTTCGAACGTTGCTGAATCCTTCATACGGTAGATTCTGATTTCTCCGCTCTTCCCGTTCCCGCCTGACGCGCCCGCCACCAGTAAATCACCTTGAATGGCCATCGAATAGGCATAAGCACCTGCAAGCGCGTTGATCGAGAGCAACTTTTGAGAGTGCCGGCCATGAAAAATGGTCGCGATCTTCCCAGATTTCAGAAAGGCATACAGCAGATAACCATCAGCCGACATCCCAACGACAGGTTCCGGCAGGTTGTAGGTCTTACTTACGACCGGACGAACCGGATCGGAAAGGTCGAGAACGTGAAGGTTTTTATCCTCTGTCCGGTAAGCGACTCCCCCTTGAAAAAAAGTAGGAATCACCTCGTTTGGCGATGCCGTCTGTTTCTTGGGAGGCTTCAACGGATCCACATTGGCAAGGAAGCCGAGCTTTCTGGGCTTCTCGATTTCGGAAACGTCGAATACATGCCAGCCCACGTCGCTTAAATCTGTCGGTGGCTTTGCGAGGGCAATAATCTCCACATACATCACGCTACCGCAGAAGATGGCACGGCTTGCCAAGGTCAAGTCGCCCCTCGGATGAAATTCCCAGACGATTTCCGGTCGATGAGGTTTTGAAATGTTAAGGAGTTTGAATCCTTCGCGGCCTGCGCTGAGAGCCAGATAATCACCCTGAATCTGCGGCTGACTCAGAACATCACCGGCAACCATGTAAGCCACAAGTGAGGGATAGGAGGGATTCTTGAGATCAAGAACTTGAAAGGTTTGGTGCCCATTCTTCGAGACGAAGTAGGCGTACCGCCCCTTTACAGCCACCCCTACTGGCTCACCGGTTGGCAGAGGCACGGAATGCACCAGCTCCAGCGGCTGTTGCGTATCGCCTTCCGAGAACTTCAGTCGCCCCGCAGTCGGGTCGAGAGCGATAGTTCCGCTGGAGACTTTGATATCGGGCCACCCTGCCCGATTCGAAAGATTCTGATAAATCACCTCCCGCGCCCTGGAGAAATTCCTAGCCTCGGCCCAGGCCTGCGATGCGATATCGATACCGCCATCAAGAATCCTCAATCCGCCGGGCTTGCCGTAGAGAGACTGAATCTGGTTGGGGCGAATCTCTTTCCCATTCGACTCCCTGAGCGGCATCGGCTTGCCGCTGGGAAGAAGGGAAAACGTGAAGGGGTTCTTGTCGCCGGCATCGTACCAGATGACACCTTGAGCGTGGGCATTACCAGAGGTAAGACAGAGACCGCTAATAAGAATCCAGCGCATACAATCCATATGAGTGAGTCGGGATGATGGAAGGTATCCCACTTCAGAGGGCGTGTTCGATATGCTGACGTACATTCATTTGGATTGTAGTTCCACTCCCTTGAGCGAAAAATGAAAAGAACATGACAACAGAAGATTCCATCACCTTCCGAAAATTCACCCGGGACGACATACCGTTCGGGATGCTGCTGAAAGCTGAAGCCGGTTGGAATCAACTTCCAGGCGACTGGAATCGGTTCCTTGCGCACGATCCCGAGGGGGCATTCGTGGCCCTCGAAGAAGGCACACCTGCAGGTACCGTTACAACCACGCGTTACGGCGACCGTTTTGGATGGGTCGGCATGGTACTGGTGCCACAAGTGAAGCGGAGGAGAGGCATCGGCACCGCGCTGCTGAATAAAGCGATCTCGCATCTGCAGACAACAGGAGTCGAAGCCGTCCGTCTGGACGCCACGCCGGCAGGCAAACAGGTTTACGACCGAATGGGTTTTAAGGACGAATATCACCTGGAACGCAGGCAGGTGACAGCGAGCAGCGGCGGAACTTCTGACGCCCGTCCAATGAGTCGTGCAGATCTGGAAAAAGTCGTCGCGTATGACGCGCCCGTTTTTGGTTCAGAACGAAGCAACATGCTTTCGCTGCTTTACGAACAGAGACCGGAGCTTTGTTTCTGGATGAAGAGCCCATCCGGCGATCTCACCGGATACGTCATGGCAAGGCCCGGCGCGAACGCATTCCAGATTGGGCCCTGGATTGCTGGATCGGAACCCGTCGCGGAGCAATTGTTACGGGCCGTGCTGAATGCCCTCGATGGCGAGGCTGTTTTTCTTGACGTCCAGTGTGCTGAGCCGCAAACCTCGCTCGTTACCCAATATGGGTTCGAGCCTCAAAGGCCGTTCATCCGAATGTTTCTCGGCGAGAATAAGTTCCCCGGTTGCCCTGAAATGACTTTTGCAATCGCGGGCGTCGAAACCGGGTGAGCAAAGGTGTCCCAATGAAGTTCTTCTCCAAGAAAAATGTTCCGCCTATCGTTGCCATCGGAAATGTGGTGGCGGCCCCTGGTATTTATAAATCGTGTTGGAGCCCGGACCAGCCTCTGTCGGATTACGATTGGCTGGAAGCTGCAGGTCCAAATGAACAGGTTTCGACCGCAAATTCTGTTCAAGGTTGAAAAGGGAACACAAATGGACACTCTCGACAAAGTGGTGAGAGGCATCATTCCACTTCTGCCCAGGGAGTTCGTTGTCTCCGACGATGATTGGAAATATCCATCAACCCAATAACCGCACCGAACCCGTTCTTTAACACTTGCGTGCGTAAGACAAGGGTCTTACGATTTTCGGCATGAACACCACAATGACCATACAAATTCCTGAAGAGCAGAGAAAGAAACTTCACGCATTGGCATCGAAGCTGGGCAAAACCGATTCGGAGCTTGTCCGGCAGATGATAGAGCACGGGTTGACCGAAAGGGACCTTGGCCAGCGGATCAACCATTTGAAGGGAAGCCTTCCGGAAAGTTCCTCTCCGACAGATGCTCTATCCCGCTCGATAAGGGAACGGAACTGGCGAGACTGACAGATGAATTTGTGGTTGCTTGATACCGGCCCAGTGGTGGCTTATTTCGATGCCCGCGATTCCCAACATGAACAGGTCGCCACTGCGCTGGAGTCATTCTCTGGCAAACTCGTGACAACCAGTGCGGTGATAGTAGAGGCCATGCACTTCCCTGGCCGCGTTCCATCAAGCGCTTTGATACTGGTTGATTTCCTTCTGGCATCGGCACAGAAATTCACGAAATCGCTTCACTTGAAGGTCTGACGGATGCAGCGGAACTCATGGCAAAGTACGCAGACATCCCAATGGATTTTGCGGATGCAACACTTGTCCTGCTTGGCGACCAACTAAATGCATATTCAATATGCACTCTGGATCGCCGAGGATTCAGGTCATATCGAACTCGCAGTGGAAAAGCTTTTGAGCTGGTCCTGGATGGCGAATGAGATGGATGATCCAGTACAAGTGATCTCCGAGGAATTCTGACTTCACTAAAGTTCACAACATGACCAACCCACACGACGAATATCACAAGCTTGTCCGCATGGTGCACGACAAGCTCTGGCTTGAATCGCATCTTGGGAATACCGACGCTCCTGGTCTGATTTGGCCGGAAGTTGAGGTCCAGACCTCTTCGGCCAGGGAAGCGATGATACAGAAGCTTCAACACCCTCAAGGGCGTCCCGTTCCTCAGAGACAAGCGGCGCCCCAGCCAGCCCCACCGCCTCGACCTGCCCCACTGCCCTCCATGCCTCAAGCGCTGCCCCAGCTTGTCCAGATCAGCGATTGCACTCCCGAGCCTGGCGACCATCTCAATGCGGATTCGGGCCTCACGAAACAGGAACGTCTTCATCAGCTCTGGCCCATTGCACGCGACTGCACGAGGTGCGGACTCCATCAGGGCAGGCAGACGGTCGTTTTTGCAGATGGTTCCGCTGAAGCGGACCTCCTGTTTATTGGTGAAGGCCCGGGATACGACGAAGACCGGCAGGGCATTCCGTTCGTCGGCAGTGCCGGTCAGTTGCTCAACAAAATCATTACGGCAATGGGTATGCGGCGGGAGGAGGTCTTTATCGCGAATATTGTGAAGTGCCATCCTCCCAACAACAGAGACCCCCAACCAGTCGAAGCGAAGACCTGCCTCCCGTTTCTTCTGGCACAGATCGAGATTGTTCAACCTAAAGTTATCTGCCTGTTGGGCCGCATCCCTCTTCAATACATGACGAACGAGAAGAGCATCATGCGCAGCCGTGGACGCTGGTTCGAATACAAAGGCATCCCAATGATGGCCACCTATCACCCAGCATTCCTTCTTCGAAATGAGCACGAAAAACGCAACTGCTGGGAGGACATGAAACAGGTAAAAGCTCGCCTCGAAGCGCTGAAAGCAGGCGGGGAATGAGGGGAAGAATCCAGACTTGGGTGTCGTCAAAGCGGGTCGTGGCTGTTTAGGCCACCTGGGCTGCAACTCGTAGCAGCGGGACGCCGCCGCTACTGAAGATCTCCGCCATAAATATCCAACATGAATCGGCTCCCCCTTCTCCTCTCATTTCTGTCTTGTGCCCTGCACGCGCAATCTATTGACGTCCCGCCAAGGTTCGTTCTCAAGGGAGAGCTCCTCTTTAACGGCGATGCGGCCACGCCCACCACTCTCCACATCGGAAACATTAACGACCTGAGCCTGCGGCTCGCGAAGGACGACGTCACTTTATTTCTGAATCAGAAATCCATAGGCGCCGTAACGTGGAGCAAGCCGCTTCCGGTATCCGCACCCTTCGCCCTGATAGTCAGCCCTGACACTCTCTCCTTCGCATCGCCGGGCGCAGCAGAGGGCCACTGGGAGATCCCGCGACTCAAGGAATCAAAGCTCAATGTAGAGGAAGGCGATTTTGCAAAACTGACGAAGTTGCGCATGCAGTCCGCGACAGCGATTTCATTCTCTGATGATTTCATGCGATCTGATTCGACGAAGGACGAGTGGGTGAAAGTAACCGGCAACTGGACGCTCGACCGTATCCCGAATCCAACCTGGAGTGTCAGCCCGTTTCGCTATCGTTGCGATGGAGAAGGGGGGCATCTTGCGTCCGCCGGATATTGGTTCTGGAATAATTACGTGTTGCGGTGCGCGGTGCGTCCCGGCGCAAGCACTGGCGGCGCAGGAATAGCTGCGCTTGTGGCGGATGCCGAAAACTGCGTCCTGTTCCGATGGCAGAATGAGATGCCTCTCGATCCGCGAAGGGCGGATGGTTCGCTGCAACTGGTTCAGCTAATCGATGGCAAGGAATTCATCCTGGCTGAAAAAAAAGGGCAATTTGATCCGAGCCAGTGGTATGAGTTTTCACTCGCACTCGCCGGGCAGAATGTTTATGCGCTGATCGATGGCTTTGAAATTTTTCAAGGACGACTGAATGAGGATGGGAAAGGCCACTGGCCACTGGGAAAAGTCGGGCTCTGGGCATCGAATGCCGATGGAGCGCTCTTCGATGATGTTGAAGTCAAGAGCGTGAGCTCTCTGAGGCTCGATGACAGCGCTGCGGAATTGCGTTCGCTGTTTGGGCCCCGCAAAGTGATCGTCCCGCAGGTGTTTGCCACGGATTCCTACATGAAGGGATGGGCATCCACTGCGGGCGAATGGTCCTCTCGCTCGAAGGGGCTCGGACAATTGCTGTGGCGTATCGGTTCGTTTGGACAGGAAATGACCGTCAATTGGCCACTGAACTGGACTCGCGGACATGGCCGGCAGCCCGTCCATATCGCGATGGCCGCGGATGGGTACGACCTGACGACCGGTTATCACGTTCAAATGCTTCATGAACTTGAGTTTTTCCGCCAGGGAAAGAGCCTGGGAAAGGCCGCGCTTCCGGAGCAGGTCCATTCCTTCGAGTGGCGAAGACAGAACGGCCATCATCGATTGCTGGTGAATGACGAGGCCGTGGCAACCTTTAAGGATCCGGATCCCCTGGCCGGCGGGAAGGTAGGCATGTATCTGCCTGCATCTACGGGCATCATCCTCGATACCAACAAGATTCAGATTCACGCCGCAGGCCAGCAGGATTACACCTTTTCAACCGCTCCTGCGGACTGGCGCGTTGCTTCCGGTGCGTGGGACATTACCTCCCGCTGGGTGTGCACACCAAAATGGTCGTGGTTTGGCGGCAAAAGCCATGAGACCGCCACCATCTGGAGCAAACGAAGTTATCACGGCGACCAGGTAGTTGACCTGACGACCGCGATCATGATGGATTACGGCGCGCAGACGGGATACCGAAAGGTAGGCGATCTCAATATCTCATTCTGTGCGGACGGGCAAAACCTCAGCAGCGGCTACACGCTGATGTATGGCGGATTTAACAACACCAAGACCTGTCTATGGCGAAAAGACAAGATCGTTGCTTATCGCACGGATCGGACTTTCCCAATGCCCGCTGGCGGTATGGACATGCTTGCCCACAAGAGCTGGTTCAACGTGAAGGCCGAAAAAAAAGGCGACATGATTCGGTTCTTTCTCGGCAACGAACTAATTCTTGAATACAGAGACAGCGAACCGCTGGAAGGTGGGCATGTGGCGGCATGGACCTGGGACGGCGGGATGATGGTGCCGCGTATTCGCATATTTGCGGAAAGATTGGGGGAGACGCAGCCCCCCTTCCTTGCATCACTGAATTCCAGACAGGCTCGGTCAGATGAATTCGGCGCCTTCAAGATTGAAACAAAGCAGAACGAGAAGACCTCGATCACATTTGTAAATCCGCAGTCAGGGGGGGACTTTACATCCCCTCTCGGTCTCGATGCATTTGACGGGCTGACCCAGGGCAGGATCAAGTTCGACTACCGCATTCCGCAAGATGTGCGACTGCATCTTTACCTCCAGGCGAATGGACACGATTTTTATCTTGCGGTGAACGCGCCCGAAAATCCGGCCACACACGAATTTCGTGAGACGGTGATTATTTCCGGCCGCCAGACTCGCAAACTCAATGTCACCGGAACCTTGAGACGGCCGGCGCGACTCGGCTCGATGCCTGTTCTTTCTGATGGTCAATGGCATTCGGCGGACGTGGATCTATCTGTTGCCTTGCGGCAGCACTTTCCAAGAGCGACGAAAGTAGAGATCACCCATGTCCGATTCGCTAATTGGTGCGATGAAGGCTATTTGATGTCCGGCTTCGGCGGCAATCCTGTGGGAGCGAGTTTCAGCATCTCCGACATCAGATTTCTAGAGACAAAGGCAACTCCCTCCAGGACGCCCGGCCGCTTTGAACCCGGCGATGACTACGCCGCTGATACTGGCATGTGGCAGAGTCTTGAAGATGCCACGGCGAAGATGTCTCTGCAGAAGATAGATGGACGTGACTGCCTGCAAATCACGGCGGCGAATCTGCCGTTCCAGGCAGCACTCACAACCGCACCCTTTGATATCTTTCGATACCCAATGCTTGCAGTCACCGCAAAAGCGGGAGCCGGGACGTCGGCATATCTGAAGTGCCTGGCAGGCGGCCAATGGCACACGCTGCACATCATTCCGCCTGATGCCCACTGGCATATCATGGACATCAGCCTGCTTCCAATTGCCGGCAAACTGGGTGGAGAGCTTCCACTGGTGCAGGCACTAATCATCGAAGGGGCGGCGAGGCCGACCGCCAGCGAAGCTTCGGTCTTTGTAGATGAGTGGCATCTGAACGAAAGCAAGTTTCCCGCTGAGAATGTGTCACCCGAGGTAGATCAGATGCAGCCTGGCGAAGGAGAAAGAGCTGCACCGGAATCCGTTCGGTTCTTCGTCAGGGATCTGGGTTGCGGAGTGGATACAGCCTCCATCGCACTTCTCATGAACGGCAAGCGTTACACGGTGACAAGCACCGGTGTGAACTTCAGTCCCCTGACAGGGCTCTTCACTTTAAACTTGAGGGAGCCGTTCGCCGATAAGCAAAAGGTCACCTGCAAGGTTGAGGCGAATGACAGACTCGGCAACCGAATCAAAGGCGAGACGAGTTGGTCTTGGACCTTTGATTTTGCCGAGGATCGTATTCCCCCGGGCGCGCCCTATGTCACTTATGTCCCCTCAGAAAAGCTGGCGTGGAATGACTTTGAAGAGTCACTCGGCGAGTGCATCAGCCGCCGGGGTGGTGGATCAATCCGGACCAGCGAGAATTCAGCTACAGGAGATTATTGCGTGCAGACCTCGGGCTACAGCACCTTCCTGACCTTTACACCATACGATGTACGAAAGTATCCGATTGTGCGGTTCGATTACCGCCTCCCCATCGGTTCACAAACCAACTTGCTGGTGCGGATGGAGAATGTGAACTGGAGTATCGGTCTGGCCGGCGATTCAGTGTCCACACCGACATCTACACCACTCGCAAATCTTGACGGCATTCGCGCTGATGGATCGTGGCATCAAGCGGAAATCAATCTCCTGGAGTTGTTCGAAAGCGAAGGTAAAGCGCTGGAGAATTTCACTGTGGACCACATTGCCACAATGAGCGGACGGGGACGTTTTATGGCGGCGTCAGCTTCTGGCTGGTTTGACAACTTTTGCGTGAGCTCACGGACGGAAACGAATCCATCATTTGAGTGGTCAAGACCCCGAGACGCAACGGGTATCGCCGGATACAGCGTGCTGCTCGACAGCAACCCGGCGACTGTTCCTGACGATAAACTCAATACCAGAGAAACCAGGATTTCATTTAAGGAACTCAAGGCGGGTGATTACTACCTGCACGTGCGGGCATGTGATACGGCGGGCAATTGGGGGCAGACAGGACACAGGAAGGTTGAAGTGGGAGTAACGCGTAATGCGTACTGAGTAAGTTTTTTGTTTTCTTTGAAAGATTTTGGGTTCCCCCATTCGTTGTTTCCTTGAATTCGTTGGAAGCCCTTCTCTTTCCTTTGGTTGCGGCTTTACGGCTGCGATATGTCTTACGTTTCCGCATCCGACTCTCTTGCTCTGTCCTCAAGCTCCCGCTCTGCTTCTTCAGCATCCCTCTTGGTCTTCAACCTCTTTACCACATAACCGGGGCCGGGAGTTGGATACATGATCCGGCTCGCTCCTGCTTCTTTGAGGGCGGCGCCCATCATTTCTTTGTCCCTGGCAAGGGCGATGATGGTGCCCCCGTCACCGGCACCGGCTAGTTTGGCGCCCAAGGCTCCTGCATCGAGGGCCGCTTCGATAAGTCGGTCGTTCTTCGGGCCGGAGCCGCCCAGGTCGCGCTGGATTTCGTGGTTCTCTACCATCAGTTCGCCAAGCAGTTCGAAATCATGATCAAGCAAGGCTCGTTTTCCCTGACGTGCCAGGTGCGCTATGCGGAGGTAACTGCGCACAATCTCTCGTTCCCCCTCCAGCCAGCGCTCACGGATGGGCTTGTGAACTGCGCCGGAGTTCCTCTGTACTCCCGTATGTGCCAGGACGAGTGGAAAATCTGCGACATACGGTGACAGCGATTCCATGGTGGCATAAGGCTCTTGACCAAAGGCCCGGTAAAACTGCTTGGATCGAAAGTCCATGTAGTTGAGGCCACCGAAGGTACACATATACGCATCCTGATAACCGCACAGAATGCCGAGATAATGCAATTCGCAATGGCGCGCCATTTCCGCACGGCGGAACGGATGCTCGTCGCGGCCGATGAAGGCCAGCACCGAATTGAGGATGGAAACGATCATGGCAGACGAACTCGACAGCCCGGCACGGAATGGGACATTACATGCCCATCGCAGGGAAAACTCAGGCTCGTCAAGAGCCAAAAAGCTCAGAACAGCTTTGGCAACATCGAAGATACCCTCGTCAGGGATCAGGTCCTCCGGATTGCTCACTACGTGCCGCTTACCACCAACCTCGAAACTCAGTTCGTCTGCCGGCTCTATGATTACGGCCGCGCGTTCGGCCGTACAAATGGAAAGAACGCTGCCTCCGTAAAGGTCGGTCGGATTTCCGATAATGCCGGCCCGGCCGGGCGCGGTACACAGGAAGGCTTCGGCCAACTTAGATCTCCCTTAATCGTTGTTCGATGTATTGGCGGATCAGATAGCCGTACTTCTGGTCAGAGAGAGCGAAATCAATGAAAGCTTTGAAGTAACTTTCGGGACTACCGATGTCGTATCGACGTTCATCGCGTCTGAGTCGGATGCATCGGACCGTATGGCCCATCTTCATCAGGTTGCGGATGGCATCCGTTAACTGCAACTCGCCGCCGATGCCGGGAGGAGTGCGTTTGATGGCCGCAAAAATTTCGGGATTGAATACGTATCTTGCGGCAACCGCGAGCCTGCTGGGGGCTTCGTCTACTGAAGGTTTTTCCACGATATCATCGATCTCAAAATCGGTCTTTCCCCGCCCTTTCGGCTTGACCACTCCGTAGTGCTGAACTTCGTCCTCGGCCACCTCGCAGACCGCAATGGTCGCGCTCGCACCATATCGCTGATGCGACTTTATCATGCGACGCACCAGCCCGGAGTAATTGGACGACTGGATGATTGTGTCGCCAAGCCCAACGACAAAGGGCTCGTCACCGACGAATTGTTCTGCACTGGCGATCGCTTCCCCGAGGCCGGAAGGTAACCGGCTGCCACTGGCAATCATCTGCCGGGTGTAGAAGAACCGCACCCCCTCTGACTCGTAATCGATTTCCTCCATGTGCTCGAGGTCCTGTGCTTCGGACAGCCGTTGGGTGAGCTCAGGGTCGCGGTCGAAATGATCTTCTATCGAACGTTTATCCTTACCGGTGATGAACAGAATGTTCTTAAGGCCCTGGTCGACCATCTCTTCGACCACGTACTGCACCACCGGCTTGCGTGCGATGGGCAGCATTTCCTTTGGCTGCGATTTGGTTGCCGGCAGCAGACGGGTACCCATGCCCGCAACAGGAATCACGACTTTGTCGATGCGCATTTGATTTCCCTTTTTAAAGACTTTTCGATGACCTGAAGTTATCGTATCGCTGAAAGTGCAGGAATTCTAAAGGCCCAGTATATCAGTAGCCGTATTCGCAAGAATTCGGGGCTGATGACTCCAACTTCCTGAGTCCTGCGACTTCGGCTACGGCTCGTGAGAAATGCGGTCTAGTGAGCTTAAGATGTAGCCCTAATCGTAACGGTTGAAGAATTGGCCTTCATCCGTGACCATCTCCACTAATCCCCCCCTGCATTTCAAGACATTAAGCTCCCCTTGAGTAACTGATGCCTGGAAACGAAGAATTATTTGGTCTGCTGGCTGTGCGAGCTGGTCTTATCAAAAGACCGCAATTAGCTCATGCGCTGGCCGCACAAGAGGATCGCAACCGCATCCGTCGGAAACTTGGCCAGATTCTGGTCGAGATGGGTGCAATCAACGAGGATGACGTAAGCAATATTCTTCACGTCCAGGCCCTGATGATGGCGCTGAATCCAGACATGCAATTCATCATGGACGCGATCCAGCATAACTTGGTGACAGAGCAGCAGGTCGAACGTTGTATGGCAATACAGGCGGGTGAGAATTACCAGCGAACCATCGGGGACGTTCTGGTCGACCAAATGGCAATCACTGAGCAACAGCGCGACGAAATCCTCGATCAAATTCATCTCCGACACGGTGACGGCTCAAAACTGGTACAGATTATTCAGGAGGCGACTCAATATCAGGAGGGAACTCCTGGGGTGGTAGGCCTCGATGAAGCCCGCCTCGCAGAGGCAAAGAGGCTGGTCACTGAAGGAGTTCGTTCTCTTGTCCACCTGGGCATCATCAGTCACATGGTTCACCGCCAGGGCGACTCATATGACACGAAACATTTCGTGGATACGCTGGACGAAGGTCGGAAGGAGATTCATAAAGCACTGCTTGACCTTGTGGACCTGAAAATCCTGACCCGGGAAAAGAAATGGACCAAGCAGTTATTTCGCTTCACTGACGATTCAGATACCCGGCTGCGAGTAGAAATTCTGCTGCTCTGTTGTAATGATCCAAGGCACCGTCGAGAGATGTTCTCCATGCTGTTGAGTCATTGAAAGCAGCCACCCTCTCTTTGAATTCGCAGGGCTTTGCGCCCGCCTCACTATTTCGAAAGAACTTATCCTTCTTGAAGCCTCACCTGCCGCTCACTACAATTTGCGGCTTTCGGACATAACTGTTTGATCAAGGATGTCTTATGAAACAAGCGGTAACCCTTGTTGCGGCGTTAGGATTACTTTCGCCATTAATGGGTGAGAGCTACCCAACGCGCAGGCAAGGCAGCCCTCAAGCGGCGCCAGTTGATACAACTCCCGAACCGACGGAAGAAGCCAGGCCGAAGAAACGTGGATTTCTTTCACCGCTCCCATTGCTCAGGCGCGCTATCCCATTTAAGCGGCAGAAAAATGACGAAGAAGAAATTGACGAATTCTCCAAGGAGATCGGTCTCCAAAAGGTGGAGAGGCGAGGCATTGTAAAGCGCTTGAAGGACTTGTTGGAAATAGGGAAATACGAAAAGAAACCAAAAGTGCCCGGCG
The DNA here is from genome assembly GCA_027625095.1 of Planctomycetota bacterium. Classification (GTDB taxonomy): domain Bacteria; phylum Planctomycetota; class PUPC01; order JACPCR01; family JACPCR01; genus JAQBXN01. Next base: position 20,157 of record JAQBXN010000052.1, read on the forward strand.
AAAATATTACGACCGATGTCCTCCGTAATATCACCGACGAGGCATCAACCCTCATCAACGCCTTTGTCCACAACTGGCCCGTCGCCCCTGGAAGGAAGCCCATGGTGCCCTACGATCCGCATGGGGCCATTGGGCTTGTTGAATTGGAGCAACAGGATGTCGAATTCTTGAAGACGGAAGCATTCAATCTGACCGGATTCAAGCTGCTGTGGAAAAGAACAGATCTGGGAGAGCTCCAGATCACTGGCATCGATGTGACCAGAGACAACGTTCTAGTCGAAACAAGTCGGCTTGAATTGCTGGGCATTTCAAAGGACGAAGGCAAGCTCGATTGGGTATTCGAGTTTGAACAGAAACTCGACCATCACCCCCTCTTGACCGACAAGGGCATGTTCGTGGTCTCCGCGGACATCCTTTATTCAATTCAAGAGCCGGCCCTTGGAGTCTATGACTGGCGAAGGCCCTTGCCCTTTGCCACAAGTGCAACCCCTCTTGCATACGGGGCTGATTTGTTAGTTTTTGGTTCAAACAATGGCCACATCGATGTATACAACCACAAGCATAAATATGCGGTCTGGCAGAGCGTGGCGGATGGCACGGTTCGAGACCCAATGGTTTACAGCGGCAGAGACACTCTCTTGTTTTCTACGGACGATGGCTTTCTCTACAATTTAAATCTCTCGACCAAGAAATATGCTTGGCGATTCTCCAAAATCCTCCGGGAAGTTTCATCTGCTCCTGTCCTGGACAGTCGTGGCGAGAGGCCAATGGTGTTCGTCGGAACGAAGGATCAGTACCTGGTGGGTATCGACTTTGCTGGTGGAACAATTCTGCGGGTAGGCGACTTCGAAACCTGGGAAGTTCTGCTCAGTGGCCCAATCACAGAAACTCCGGTACTGCATGGGGACGACCTGGTACTGGCCATCTCGAATGGCGGAGGGCTGCATGCTCTGGATCGCAAGACCGCCACAGAAACCTGGTTCGTGCCGGGAGTTACCAAGATCATCTCGAAAGGAGAAGGGGAGGTTTATTGCCTTACTGAGGACAAATTGATGGTCGGCATTAACCTGAAGGCAGGTGCTGTTCGGTGGAGTTACGACATCTCACCTTTCGCATACATTCCAAAGACTCAGAATGAAGCCCTGATCGTCCTGGGAACAAATTCAGGAAAGATCTTTGCCCTCGCGCCACCGGCGGCAGGCACCCCGTTCGAGGATGTGGAACTTTTGAAACCGGCCGCCGGCGGCGAAAAGGAAAAGGATCCAACAACCCCGGAAGGAGCCGAAGAAGTCGCACCTCCTCTCGAAGACCTCTAATTGCTTCATACCGGCATTCTGCTGAGAATTCGGCCATCCCTTTACCGAGGATCCGTCATCCAATGGATGAGCCGCATCAGAAACTCCCAATCAAGAAAATACTTTGCCTCAGTATTCTCCTTCCGGCAGTAATCCTGTTTGTGGTGGAGGGAACATGCCGGATCCTCCGGCCTGTAGAAAGCGGCGCATATCGAATATTTGAACGGGAAGGACACGAACTGGCGGTCCGCCCTGAGTATCAAGGCGCTTTCCACGCCCTCCGCTTCGCTGAACAGACGCCGGAAGGAACTCTCCGAATCCTGTGCCTCGGCGGCTCCTCGGCATATGGCTTTCCCTTCGGCCAGGAGACGGCATTTGCCCACTGGCTGCAGCAATTGCTTGAAGTGTGTCAGCCGCAGAAGAGATGGGAGGTACTGAATCTCGGGGCGATGTCTTACGGCAGCAGCCGCATTCTGGGCTTGATGCCGGAGTTTCTCAGACTGAAGCCGGATGTGATTCTCCTCTATGCCGGCCACAATGAATTCGTGGAACGTACCCATGCCAATGCCGGCAGCGAATCAGGAGGACTGAGAGTGGTACAACTTCTACGCGCAAGGCTGGGCAGGAACAATCAGCCAGCAAACTCCGCCGAGGTCTACCGGGAGACCGTTCACCTGAGCAGCGAGAAAGAGCGGGACACAACCATCGCACGCTTTCGAGAAAACTACCGGCAGATCATCGCTATCGCCCAGGCGGCTCACGTCCCCATCATTGTCTCCACAATGCCAAGCTCCCTGAAAGACTGGAAACCGGACGGTTCAGAATTCTTTCGGCTGAAGGACCAGAAATCCGGGAAGGAAAAATTTGAAAGGGCCTGCAAACTCATGGATTCAGGTGAGATGGAAGAAGCGCTCACCCTGTTCACAGTAATCGAAAAGCTCGACCCGACCTGCGCGGACCTCCACTTCAGGAAGGGCCGATGCCTCTACCAACTTGGCCGATTCGAGGAAGCCGGGAAGGCTTTCATCCTTGCACGAGATAATGACGCCTCTCCTCAAAGGGCATTGAGTAGCATCAACGAGGCGATCCTTGATGCGGCCAACAGTGCAAAGGTGCCATGCATCAGGGGCGTTCACCTGTTCGAGGCTCATTCGGAGAATGGCATCACAGGCAAAACCCTGATCGAAGATTACGTACACCCGACTCTGGCCGGACATCGCCTCCTGGCTGTTGAATTCTACCTTGCCATTCACACCCAATTGAAACTGGACGGAGAACCGGTTCGAGAGCAGCTTCTTGCACTGCTCAGCAGGCTTCCTGAACCCACTCCGAGTGGCCCGGGCCGCGCCTCATTCTTCTACAACCTCGGTCTAAAATTCATCAACCAGGAGAATTGGCAGAAGGTCATCGAGACCAATCAACAGGCAGTTCAGTTCGACCCTTCGCACGCCCTCGCCTACAACAACCTCGGACGAGGTTACCAACAGACGGGGAAACTGGAACAAGCCCTGGAATGCTTTCAGAAGGCCGCTGCTCTGCGGCCCGATATTGCTGGCATTCACCGTAACCTCGCCAGTCTCTTTCAGGCGCTCGGAAGTCTCAGCAATGCAGAAGCTGCGGCTGAGACGGCCGTAAAGCTGAACTCGGAGGATCCCGTCGCCCATTATCTTCTCGCCACCATCCTCGCTGCCCGCGAGCAAACCAAAGAGGCCATCAAACACTACGAAAGCGCAGCACGCCTCAGGCCAGATTACTTTGAAGCCCGCGCAAACCTCGGCCTTGCTTACGCCCTGATGGGCCAGCAGGCAAAAGCACGCTCCGCATGGAAGGAAGCGCTCGTGATCAGACCCGGTGAACCCGTTGTTTCGGATTGGCTGAGTAAGCTGAAAGAGTGATGCCTCGGCTTCCGTCCTCAATGTATCCGGCCCTGTAAAACACTCCCCGACTGCAATGTCTGACTTCACGCAGCCAAACCCGATTCGCCTTCGCTGTATCCTTCTCGGGCTGCTCCTGATTCCTTTCAATGCCTATTGGGTGTTTCAGATTGAGGGATTCTGGCTGGCTGGCTGGCCCACTACGATTTCACTTTTCTTCAATGTCGTCCTGATCCTTATCGCGGTGACACTGCTGAATGCCGTGGTGAAGCTCATATCGCCGGCGTTTGCGTTAAACCCTGCCGAATTGGTAACGCTCTATGCGATGTTGTGCATGTCGTCCGCGGTCACTGGATTGGACTTTGTAATGGTGGTCCTTCCACTCCTGGCGCACCACGTTCACGGAGCGACGGTAGAAAACAATTGGGCGAATCTGTTCGAAGGCAAGCTGCCGCTTCATCTTCTGGTGACGTCGCAGGAAGCGATTTCGAATTTCTATGAGGGAAATTCTTCTCTCTATCAGCCCGAGAACTTTCAGGCGTGGATCGCTCCGGTGCTGATCTGGACGGGATTTCTGACGACGCTCATCTTCACCACGATGTGCCTGAACATCATATTCCTTAAGGAGTGGACGCAGAATGAGCGGCTGGCTTTCCCGATTGTCGAGCTGCCGCTGGCGATAGCTACGCGGCCGAAGGAACTCTGCTGGAATGCCCGGTTTTTCTGGGGGCTTCTCATCGCGGGAAGTATCACGATGCTGAATGGGCTCAACAGCCTGGATCCTGAGCTTTATCCCGCGATCCCCATCCGGGCATATGACCTCGATCTCAGTTCGCTGTTTAAAGATCTCGGCACACCCTGGAATGCGGTCGGATGGTTTCCGATTTCCTGGTACCCGTGCGTCATTGGTCTGAGTTTTCTGATGCCACTCGATCTGATGTTCTCATGCTGGGTCTTCTTCCTGTTCTGGAAATTGGAACAGGTGTTCTTTGCCTGGACTGGCGTCACGCCGATGCTGCCCAAGGACTACATCACCCAGCAGGCAACCGGCTCATACCTGGCGATAACCGCTGGTGCGATCTGGATTGGGCGTGACCATCTGAAACGGGTGTTGCACGGAGTAATTCACGGCCATAAAGAAGACCTTGGCGGCAGCCGGTTGAACTATCGGTTTGCCTTTCTGGGCAGCACAACCGGGTTCATCGCTCTGGTCGCGTTCGGCATCTGGGCGGGGATCTCACCGATGCTTTCGATAATCTATTTCATTATCTATATGGGCCTTTCAATGGGTATAGCGCGCATGCGTGCCACGTGTGGGCCGCCTGCGCACGATCTGCATTTTGCGGGGCCCGGGCAGATATTTGTGAACATCGTCGGCAGTGAGAATCTCGACGGAAATAACCTCGGCGCGTTCGCCTTGTTCTTCGGTTTCAATCGAGCCTATCGCGGGCATCCGACCGCTCATTCGGTGGAAGGTTTCCGGCTCGCAGAACAGACACGAGGTTCAATGCGTACGATGTTCATCGCACAGCTTCTCGGTGTGTTGTTTGGCTGCCTGTGCGCATTCTGGGTTTTTCTGCATGTGTCTTACGAGTCGCAGACCGGAGCGCCTTCAATCACATGGTCTCGTGGATACGAAGCGTACGGTATCCGCCTGCAGAAGTGGTTGTCTGTGCCAGAGGGGGCAAATCCGCTTTCCTGGCTGTTCTACGCCAGTGGCTTTCTGACTGTTACCTTGATGCCACTCTTGAAACTGAAGTTTCCGGGACTCCCTTTTCACCCGATAGGACTTGCCGTCTCATCGAGTTGGTCGATGCACCTGGTCTGGCTGCCCATCATGATCGGCTGGGCATGCAAGACGTCGATCGTCAAGTACACCGGAGGGTCAGGCTATCGACGCTGCCTGCCCTTCTTTATGGGACTGATCGTCGGCGACTATGTAGTGGGCGGGCTCTGGACAATGGCCACATGGATACTGGGAAAGAGGCTGTATTCGTTCTGGTATTAGAGTCAGAAGTTCTTACTTCTCCGCGTGGTGCGGAGATTTTGTGAGCACGGATGAAGAGGGCCATAGACCCGTTTTGACGCGAATGTGAAACCAGTGTTACGTCAACACACCAGACGGAAAGGGGCTGTCTACTTTGGGGGCACTCTATCTTTCAATTTCACCACCCGGCCCCTTCTGTACTGGAAATAGGCGTCCCGTGCTGCCGTATATGAGTCGATGGCAGAATTCACAAATTCTTCATACTCGCCCAGGCCCAGCGATGTGGTGTTTACCTTGTCAGAAAGGTTCATCCCCACACTGGGCCACGTTGGCAGCAGATAGGGAATCGGATGCAGGAAGGAGTCCCCAAGGTAACCAACAGTCCCTCTCACACTCGAAGGGCCCAGCACCGGCCAGACAATATAGGCGCCGGTGCCGATCCCGTAATAGCCCAGCGTCTGATCCAGGTCCGCGCCCTGCGCCTTCAGGCCGAATCTATATGCCGGGTCGAAAAGGCCTGCAATTCCGATGGTTGAATTGACCACCACTCTGGAGGTCTCGATACCCGCCTCCTTCAGGCGGCCGGTCAACAGATTGTTAGCAATCCGAACCCCTCCGGTCAGATTCATAAATGCCAATCGAACACAGACCCTGACCTTTTGCGGCAGTACCTTCTGGTAACCAGTCGCCACAGGCTTCAGTAACCAGAAATACAGCTTGTCGTTGAATACGAAAAATTTTCTGTTCATTTTTTCGATCGGATCGGAAATACCTTTCCGCTCAGTTTTTTCCCTGGCGGTTTCGAAAGGATCGTTGAACAGATCCTCATCAATTTCGTCTTCCTCCTGGGCTGGCTCTTCAGGCTTAAGTGCCTTTTCGATGGGTGTGATTGCCTCTTGCGATTCTCTGATTTCCTGCCCGAGCTGCTGATCGGAGAGGCCTGCATGACCCACCTGAATACCGGTGAGGAGGCAAAAAGATCCGAAAAGGATGGCTAAATTTGTCTTCATGAAGTAATCGCCAGGACTGGAAGGTGGCTCCTGAGAAAGTGCTCTGATGTACATCGGACTCGAACTGCCTGTGGAGTAAATGATATGTTAAGGGCTTCTTGCCCCGGAGGGACACTTCTATACTTTAGACAAGTAAGTTCAAGCAGAAGATCATGTAAAGTCCTGATGGATTATGAGCCGCGTTTGAAGGTTGATGAATATACTGGTAGTGACCCTTTTTCGCCTTTGACTCTGGCTCGACCTCACTGGATATCTCAGATGCCTGACATGCTTTGCTCGCTGATTCGGTTGCCGGACGTTCGGCCTCTTCTCAACAAGCTTAGAAAGGATGGGATCACACTGCGGCGCCCCAATCCCTGGGAGCAGAAGGAGCTTCGTGAATTCATTATGGAGCACTTCACTGAACGCTGGGCCGATGAAACTTCTGTAGCGTTCGGCAGTAAGCCGATTTCATGTTTCATCGCGATGGATGGCCAGCAGATCGTAGGATTCGGCGGCTACGAATGTTCGCGCAGGAATTACTTTGGCCCGACCGGAGTGGATGAGAGCTATCGAAAGAAAGGAATTGGCACTGCGTTACTTCTAACTTGTCTCGAAGGCCTGCGCGATCTTGGTTACACGTACGCTGTAATCGGCGGGGCGGGGCCTGTTGACTTTTATAAGAAGGCGGTTGGCGCTATTGAGATTCCCTTCGATGAGGGGAAGGGAATTTACGGGCTGAACGAAGAACCAAAATATCTATTCGCCAAACCATGAAAATCGTCAGCTACTGCCCCATCGAAAATCACTTGATCGAAGCCATGCGTGAGAGCGATCCCACGCTGGAGGTTCTGGTCTTCCCATCCGTTCAGGAACTGACAGAGAATTGTGCGGATGCAGATATCATTTTCAGCGGTTACGACGGCGAAAACCCCGAACCCTTTATGAAATTAGTAAGCCGGGCTCGAAAAGCAAAATGGTTTCATACGTCGACTGCCGGGGTCGACAAACTGCTCTGTCCTGAACTGATCCAATCCGGCGCTATCATGACTTGCAGCAAAGGCGAAGTAGCTGGCCCCAGTCTTGCCGAACATGCCATGGCTTTGCTCCTCGCCATCACACGTCATATCGCGGTGCTGGTAAGGGCCGGAGAGTGGAATAAGAGGATTTGCCTGGCCCGTGGTGCAACGGAGTTGATGGGAATGACCATGGGAATCGTCGGCTTTGGCGGCAGCGGACAATTGCTCGCACGCATGGCTTTGGGTTTTCAAATGCGAGTGATTGCGCTCGGACGATCCTCGCGTCCTTCAGAAATTGAAGGCGTTGAATCTGTGTGGGGGCGGGAAAGATTTGACGAGCTGCTGGAGCAGTCAGACGTAGTGGCGATCTGCGCTCCGGGAACAAAGGAGACACATCACATGTTTGACACAGCAGCGTTTAAAAGAATGAAGAACACGTCCATCCTTATCAACATCGGGCGCGGCGATATCGTAAGCGATGAAGCACTCATTCAGGCATTGCAGCAAGGTGAGATCGCAGGCGCGGGATTGGATGTTCTGGAGTATGAGCCTCCGCCACAAGACAGTCCCTTATGGCAGATGGACAATGTGATTCTCACTCCGCACACCGCAGGTCATTCTCCGAATCGGAATCAAAGAAACAGAAAAACCTTTGCAGAGAATTTCGGTAGATTCATACGAGGGGAGGAACTGGTAGGACAGGTAGATATAGAGAGCGGGTACTGAGCGACGGCAGGTGGAGTGGTGAATGGTGCCTGATGGCCGCAAGTCCAGTGGCAGCCTTCTCCCGAAGGCGGGCTCTGCGCTCAGGAGAGCACAGCCACAAAAATCTCCGAGCGCGATTAACGGATGGCCGGGCTTTACACCTGGAGCATTCACTTCCCTGTGATTCGCTGCGCCTTGCCCACGAGATCCAGAAACTCAGTTCGCTTGCCGCTTTTATCTTCGCCTCTTGCTTCCCCCGCCAGTTCCTGAATGCCTTCAAGAGTGGCGTTGCCTCTGAAGCGGGAGCCGCGAAGAATCAAGCCGAAGGCGGCGACTGAGGAAGCAAATTTCAAATCGCTGGATGCATTGGCGTAGCTGTTGCCACCGTCGGTGATGCCGTACTCGACTCGCCTGCTGCCTGTTTCATTCGGCAGATTGTACCGGAGCTTGAGAGTGAGCGTCTCGGTCGTATCGGCAGCAGGAGCGAGGCTGGCTTCCTTCTGATACTTGAGCTTGTCCACCAACGGCTCGGGTATTTCCTGCCCTGCGGGCACGAGTTCGTAAAGTGCGGTGACCGTGTGTCCAGCGCCGATTTCGCCCGCGTCTTTGGCGTCGTTATTGAAATCCTGCTTCGCCAGTGTCCGATTTTCGTAACCGATGAGGCGATAGGCCGCGACTTTTGCCGGGTTGAACTCGATCTGAATCTTCACGTCCTTGGCAATGGTCATCAGAGAAGACATCTGCTCAACCAGTATCCGGTAGCCCTCGGTCAGGGAATCGATGTACGAATAGTTTCCGTTCCCCCGGTTGGCGAGCTGCTCGAGGTTGTCATCCTTCAAATTACCCGTTCCGAAACCGAGAACCGACAGGAAGACGCCACTGCGAGCCTCAGCGGAAATCAGCCGCACTAACTCGTTCTTATCGGTTATGCCGACATTGAAATCGCCGTCGCTGGCCAGGATGATCCGGTTGATGCCGCCTTTGATGAAATGCTGGCGGGCCTGCTCATAGGCGAGCTTGATCCCTGACCCACCGTTGGTGCTGCCATCGGCGCGCAGGTTATCAATGTGGGCGAGGATCGTTTCCCTGTATTCGCAAGGCGTCGAGCCGAGCGCAATACCCGCATTGCTGGCATAAGTGACCAGTGCGACCCGATCCGTCACGCGCAGCTTTTCCACGAGCATCCGCATGCACGCTTTGAGCAGCGGGAGTTTCATCGAGTCGCTCATCGAGCCGCTCACGTCGAGCAGAAAAACGAGATTCGCGGCCGGCCGCTCTTTCGGCTGAAGCTCTTTGCCCTTGAGCCCGATGAGAGCCAGCCGATTCTGTTTCCGCCACGGGCATTCGGCGATCTCCGCATGTGCTGCGAATGGGGACTCATCCTTGGGCCCCGCATAATCGTAGTCAAAGAAGTTCACCATCTCTTCGATGCGCACTGCGGCCGGCGGAGGGAACTGACCCTGGTTTAAGAATCGTCGGATATTGGTGTAGGAGGCCGTATCCACGTCCACTGAAAAAGTGGAGAGCGGATGTTCAAGTGTGCGCAGAAACGGATTCTCGTGGATGGGCTCGTAATTTTCGCCGCTTGGGCTGGGGGCTGGAGGTGGGATGACCTTGACGTACGAACTGGATTCAGATTCATTGGAAATCTCTTTGCGGCGAATGATGGTGGCTTTAGCGAGCTGCACTGGATTTTCATCGATGCGGTTCTTTAGCTCGTCTTCAACGTCTGATGTTTGGCCGATTCCTGTGCCCGCAGTCAGAGTTATCTCTTCAATGTTTTTACTAGTCCTGACAGTGCCCGAGACTTCCTCGAACAGGCCATTCACAACAACTCCGGAGTGGGTGGAACTTTCGGTAAGAACACTGGGGGCGGAATCGAAGGTGACATCGTTGTTGCTGGTGATAAGTGTCACGGCATCTTCCGGAGCACTTCGTGGTGAATTCTTGCTGGGCGCAGATGCATCATCTGTTTGAACACCGCCAGAGCTTTTCTCGGCCTGGGCGTGAATTCCACCGATCCCTTTACTCGCAAGGTCGGCTGCATAGTTATCAACAATCCTACCTCTTACAACGCCCCGACTGTTGAAGCCACCATCCCGACTTTTGAAGCCACCATGCCGGCTGTTGAAGCCACCATCATAAGGGATCTCGGCGCCTGCTTCGGCTGGCGTTAGATTTCGTGGAATATCAGTGAATGTCTCACCGTTGATGTCGTCGAGGAGCGTGTTTGTTCCTGTCGCAGGCTTCAATTCAGCCGACGAGTTGTTGAAGGCTATCGTCCCCGCCAACTTAACGGAAAAGCGGTCGCCTGCGGTGATTGAATCATTTAAGTAAAAAGCATTTGAATCAACGGTTAAGGAACCATTTGCTGAATCCGCGACCGCGCCATTACCGAAAATGGCCGACTCATCGACCACAGAAATTTGTAAGGAATGCTGGAAGGGCGCCGAGACCGCATCTGTGAAAAAAGTGCCGCCTGTGCTTGATTTTGAAATCGCAGGAAGGCCCCCAACCTCATGCTCAAACTCCACAGTTACTGAGGGATGGTCCGAATCGCCAGCCGAGAGTTCCGCTATGATTTCATGTTCGCGGATCTCTGTAATCCCATCCCGAGATCGGTCCTCCGGACCGAGGGGATCGCTCTGTGCGGAAAACAGGAGTTCGTCGGTGGACATCTTGTCGACAATCACTCCGATTTTGCCTGAAGTGACTGCACTCTCCGCAATGGTCTGTTCAGGGGGTTGTAGATCCGTAGCTTCCAGAGGCGTCTTGGCGATTGCGCCTGAAGGCGTGACTACATGCCTGCTGTCTCTAATTGGAGCTGGCCCAGTGAAATGAATCACGAGCAGTCCGCCCAGAATGCTGGCTGCGATGGATACCGGAAGCCAGAGGCGATGCCGGCTCGACCCGGCTGAAGCCGTTACTCCAACTCCGGTTGCCGGTGGCAGCGATGCAAATGGTTCCTGAGCGAGTTCTTCGGTCAGTAATGCGGCTATCTCCCGTATCTGGTCTATCTCATCGTTTAGAGCCGCATCCTGAGAGAGCTGCAATTCGATTGCGGCGGCTTCGGTTTCTTCGAGTTCGCCGAGAGCGTAGGCGGTGAGTTTGGGGTGGTTTGATTCGAGTTTCATGTTCTGCTTCCTCCAATTGGGGCCTTTGAATTGGATTTAACTTGCTGTCGGACGGTCTTGAGACCGGTGTGGATCAGGTAGCCGACGTTACTGACGGAATGGCCGGTGACGCCGCTGATTTCACGGTAGCTCAAACCTTCCTGGAACTTGAGGCGGATGACCTCCTGCTGGTTGCTCGGCAGTTCGGCGAGTAGTTCGAGCACGTTTAAAACGGTCTCTTTCTGCTCTGCGGCTGAAGCTGGCCCGGGTGCAGGACTTTTATCGTCCAATGCCCGGGATTCACTCAGAGGCCGCATCCGCTTCTCCTTACGCTGCACGTCCAGCGAACAATTCCGGCAGACCGTATACAGCCACTCGGCCAGGTGACCGTTGAACCTGGACGCGTCGTCCGTGTGGAGACGCAAAAACGTCTCCTGGACTACGTCACGGGCTCGTTCAGGGTCACCGGTGATCCGTGCGGCATACCGGGTGAGGGGCCCCTCGTATTGCTGAACGACCGACCGAAACCATTCGGTCTGGTCGGTAGTTTCGGTGGATTTGGTTGAAATCATGTGTGTGCAGTTTTGGGCTGTTCACCCTAATGACGAACCTGGTCGAGTTTTCTTAGAAGGAAAAGTGGTAGCCGAAGTCGCCAGACTTCGGGCGCCGGAGGCAGCAAGCCCCGAATTCTTGCGAATCCGGCTACCGGCCGAAGTCGAAGTCGCCAGACTTAAACCAGGGGCTACTCGCCAGCGTCCCTCCGGGACTTCGGAACAGATGTCTTCGTAAGTCGTAAGTTGGCAAAGTAATTTCGATCAATGTCCTTAGTGGAACTGGCTTCTGGAAGGCTATCCCACGAATCAACCGTATTTCTGTCTCAGCCGATTCGCTGCTTTGACTTCGTTCCTGATCTTTTCGAAGACTTCATCGATGCTGACTCTTGCTGCGGAGCCAGGGGCAAAGCCGCAATCCGGATTGAGAGTGATTCGCTCGGCGGCCACGTGCTGAAGGGCCATTTCCACTCTCTTGACTATGGTCTCCGCTGAATCGATCTTGCCAGGATCGCAACTGACACATCCCAGACCGATCTCGAAGTCCTCTCTCAGTCCAGCAAGCACAGCCAGTTCGCCCGCGCCGGGGGCGGTAAATTCCATGGTAAGGTGATTCACATTCAAGCGATTGAGCTGACTCAGAATCGCATCATATCCGCCCCGATGCTGCTGCTCGCCTCTGGCTCTGGCGCCTGCTCTCCGACAGAGATGTACGGCCAGTTTCAGGTCACCCATTCCATCCACCACTGCGTTTGTCATTTCGACTGCAAAATCCGATGCCTTTTCTGCATTTTCGTATTGTGCTCGAACCTGCTCATCGACAAACAGGCAGAGATGCGGGTCGTCTATTTGAACGATATCCACCCCTTGTTCCTTTAGCAGTTCGACCTCACGTCGAAGGATGGGAACGCATGCTTCCACGAAAGAATCGCGTGTAGGGTAGGCGCCGGAAGAGAGTTCTGAATTCCACATGCGCTCGCCGAGTAAGGCCGGGGCAGGCAATGTCGCCTTTATCTGTCTTTGTGTAATGGAGCGAAGGTATCTTACTTCCGCAGCGATAAAACCGGGGTGTCTTGGTGACAGCTTGTCCACAACAACAGTCCATGGACGACCGTCCGCGGGATTGGTACTGAGTTCGAAGCCATGGGCCAATTCGGCGATGACCCCGATGTAGCTTTTGCGCCGCCACTCGCCGTCCGTGAGAACGTCGAGTCCTGCCTGTTCCTGCATAGCGGTGATGTAACCGACGGCCGCGTCCATGTAGCGTTTGTAATCGTCTTGATTCAGGTCTGAGTCGTCTGATATGAGCTGGCGGACGGACTCCGTTCGAGGCATCGAACCAACAACGCTGGTAGGGAAAAGTGGCATGGTCATTCCTTTGGAATTTCGGTAGAAAATTTCGCCGGCCAGTATTCGTTTGCCAGGGCGTAATCCTGCTCGGTATCAATCTCCATATAGTCGCCTTCGGTCGTGACACAGTGAACCGGAACGTCGTTCTGGATCATCTCCTCCAGCAGATGGATCAAGTAGGACTTTTCGAATGGTTTTTCATTGGGCCAGTTTTTCCCCGAAAACTCGCCATGGATTCGATAAAAGTGCTCCTTTAATTGTGCCGCCCCTTCTGCTGTAAATTTTGCCACCCCTATGTACTCGCCGTGCGAGTCTTCCGACGGGATTTCACGATGAACGCGTGTCACCCGATCACCATTCAGAGTGACTTTCTCGGCATCATCTTCCGGATGCTCCGTTCGATGGACATAGCGTTCTCGCCAATGAATGTCGACGCAGATCACGATGTCCGCGGGGTGTTCAAGGGCACGCCGAACGACGGAGTCGCTAAAGAGAATATCGGAGTAAGTGCAGACGAACCCATCGGCCATGTCTTCTTCTGCGTGGAAAAGTGACAGCAGGACGTTGTTTTCCGCCCAGCCAGCGTTGTGCCTATATGAAAACTGCGGGTAGTCCTCTTGGATCACGTCGATGAGGTAACCGCCAATGAATGTTGGCGAATCGAGTTCTTCGACAGTGATTGCCTCAAGCATCCAGTCAAGAATTCGGCGGCCGCCAATGGGTGTGTAGCACTTGGGTTGATTCTCGGTCAGGGCCCGGAGGCGGGCGCCTCGGCCGGCGCCAATGATGATGGGTTTCATGAACGGATTAACTCTTCCGGTTGCCTGTATCGTTAAGGAAAGTAACCCCTGAAACCCCGTCCGAGGTATTGCCCGTCGAGGCGAAATTACTGTTTGATGACACAAAACAAGTAAGCAGACACCACAGCAAACTCAAATCTGCCCTCCGCCCGGTGGGAACCACCCGCCGGGTTTTTCGGAAGCATCAGCCATGCAATGACCGGCCAATCTACAAGCTGAGCCTATATCTTTCGAGCCGCACAGCAGTCATAGAGATAGGGGTAGCCGCGCACCGAATACCCACGCCAGGTTCCTTCCTGCCGGGAAACGAATGCCCGCGGGAGGTAGTTCGTCCGAGTGGCAGAGCTGACAGGTAACTCCCGCCTCGATGCCCCTTTTCTGTCCCTTTTTCCGGGCCGGTTGGATTGGATGTGGGTTGGCCTGTGTACGGGCCATACCAATCCAAAACCCATTCGGACACGTTGCCGGCCATGTTTAAACTACCCCAGGCAGAGGCCCCTGCCCTGTTTGAATCCACGGGGTTCAAGCGGCCTGTAATGGCCGTGTCCTTTGTCTCTCTGACCAGGTTGGCCTCCTTGAAGTTCGTGCGTGCTTTACCCCATGGGAACATTTGTTTCTGCTTCGCTTCGCTCCATGAGGCCGCGCATTCCCACTCTGCTTCGGTGGGCAGGCGTCTACCCGACCAGGCAGCAAAGGCGTAAGCGCTGTACCATGAAACCTCACTGACCGGGTTCAGGGAATCAATTTTTCCGTCGTCGGCATTCTTCCAGTTTGTCGGCAGGTAATCGTGGCCTGCCGGCTCGCCCGCGTTCGCATACCTTTGTTTGCCCGACGCTTGTACCGCTTCGAGAAATTCTGCGTATTGCCTGCGGCTAACTTCGGTCTTCCCGATGTAAAACCCATCCAGCTTTACCAACCTCTGGGGCGTTTCGTCTTGAATGGATTTCGCTTCGCCGGGAAAGGCACTCAATACTGAATCGACTTCGTTCAGGGCCAGACCCATCGGGAATTCGGTAGGCGGAACATAGTCCATTTCTGCACGAATTCGCTCCATCTGCATTTGCATCTTGAGCTCATTCTCGTACGGGCCGCTAAGCTCGGGCAACCGCTTTACCTGGTGTGCCTGCACCGGGCTGTCCATAGCGAACAGAAGCAGAATGTCACTTTGTTTCTGTAGTACTTCAGGATCGCCGCCGGCATCGGTTGCCAGACGAATGAGATCTTTCACATTCAACAGGTCGTTCACCCCGGCTTCAGTCTTCTGTGTTCCCTGCTTTTCTAGGACGATGCTTTCCCCGTCGAATTCGTGAACGGTGGTGGGGATGCCCCTGATCTTGATCTGCTTTCCTTTACTCTGCATAAGGTAGCCAAACGCCCCGTCTCGCAAGTCGCGCATCGCTTCGAGTTCCCGTTTGAATTGTTCGGCCCCTTCTACTTTGGCAAGGGCGTTTGAAAGTTTGGGATCGTTCAAAGAATCCGCGGCAAACTGGATGGCGCCGGCCCAGTCATTGTCTGTCATTTTCTTTTTGATTCCTTCCAGCACCCTGCGCGCTTCTGTGGAGGCTGGGAGAAGGTTGCCGTACATCAGCCTTACAGGTGCAACGAGCGCTGCGAGGGCCTTTACTTCCATGGGTGCGTACAATTCCAGTTTTTCGAGATTCATCGAATCGACGACCTGCAAGACGGCTCCTGGCCGGTCTCCTTTTATTCTTGCGGGCAGTTCCTTCAGGGCTTCCTTGCAGTAATCACTGGCCGCCGTTTTTACCGTAGTTTTCAATTCTTCGACCTGGGATTCCCAGTGAGGAGTCAGAAAGTTTTCCGGAAAGCTCTCGGCAGCAACTACTGCGTCGCCGATGCGTTTCGCTTTTAAAGCCTCGTCCACTTTGACCTTGATAGGGCTATAGGCCTCCAGCCCTCTGTATTTCGCCTCGGTCTCAACTTTGGAGATCAAATCCTTTAGACGTCTCTGATCCGTCTCACCAAGGGCCTGGTTATCAATCTTTTTCAGAAAGCCGAGGTTACGTGCGTAGTCGTTCGGCCCGCTCTGCACCTTCGTCATTGCCTCCTCAAGTGTGACTTGAATGCTGCCCGGGACGGATGGGGCTTTCAAGCTCTGGAGATACGCAGGGATAAACATCACCCCCAGAACGACGCAGACGATCGCCCCCAAAATACCTGCCATCATCTTGAGATTGTCTGGACGCAGGAGCATGCCAATCGCGGACTCCTGCTGAAAATCGCCTCCCAATTGCCTCGTCGAATTGCCTCTCACCGGTCTCCCTGATCTCGGGCTCGCTACCGAACTGGGGCCGGATACTGTCCCCGCACCCGACCTCGTCTGTGGTGGGGGGGCCGAAGGGGCTCTTTGAAGCTCTAATGCCTTGGAATCGACTTCTACCTTTGCTTTTTCAGATGGCGGCTGAGGAGGGACTGCCGGGTAGCTGCTCTGCGCGAATTTGAGAGGTTGGCCGCTGGCCAGCATCGACAGATCGGTGCCGAGCTGGATCGCCTCCTGATAGCGCTGATCCGGATTGCGTTCCAGGCACTTATCAATGATCGCACAGAAACCATCAGAGCAGTTTGGAGCCTTTGTCTTGACACGCGGGGCCGGCTTCTGTTGTCGCATCACGATCAGGTTAACGACGTTATCTGCCATAAAGGGCGGCTCTCCCGTCACCAGGTGAAAAACGGAAGCGCCGAGTGAATAGATATCTGAGCGGCCATCCATCTGGGCCTTCGCATCTGCCTGTTCGGGGGACATGTAATGTGGCGTTCCAATGATCGCCCCGGCCTGGGTGATGCCGGTGGAAAGCTGTTCTTTCGCAAGACCGAGGTCGGCCAGCTTGGCCGTACCATTCTGTGCGATCATGATGTTGTCAGGTTTTACGTCACGGTGAATGAGACCGTCCTTGTGGGCGTGATGCAGCGCGTGGCTGATCTCCAGCATCGTCTTGATGGCCGCCCGTTCAGTGAAGCGGCCTTTGGTGGTAAGAATGGACATGGCGGTCGCCCCATCTACATATTCTATAGCCATGTAGTGGAAACCTTTTTCGGTACCCGCCGCGTAGACCTGGATGATGTTCTGGTGATTGAGCTTTGCCGCTGAGCGTGCCTCACGGTGGAAGCGGCTGACGTAAGATTCGTCGGTGGCGAGGCGAGGAGGAAGGATCTTCAAGGCGACATCGCGGTCCAGGCTTACCTGCTTGGCCTTGTAGACCACGCCCATACTGCCTTCCCCAAGTTTTCCAGTGATTTTAAAATCGCCAAGCATCGTTGGCTGATCCGAATCTGTCCCCCGGCCGAGGGCCCGCAGGATGGCGCGAACCTGCTTGCCGTCCAGGTATTCCTTGTGGAGGAACACCTGCTCGATATCCGCCGGCACACCCAACTTGCGTGCCTTAACGACAGCATCAAGGCACTCACGGGCTCTTTCCTCGGATACCAGCTTGTTGTGAACCGCCATCTGGCAAAAAAGCAGGTCGTCTTTATCAGACATATTTCATTTGAGAGCAATCAAGGGGGGCGAGGAATTATGCCAGGAACAGGGCAAACGTAAAGCGTGATAGGACTGGCAACAATCCGCTGGAGTCGATACCAGCGTGGCGCGAACACTCGACAAACACCGATACTCCGTGGAATGACTTGGATTGTCGTTACCGCCGCCGACAGGAAACCTCTAATGTCATCGTCAATCAGTCCGTACCAATTTACGATACGTCACAAATTAGACCATCAATTGGAAAGAACCGGCCAGCAGTAATACTTTCGCAAAGCAAGCTTCGCCCATAACGTAATAATACCGGCCACATTGGCCCCAAGGCGCCAGACACCTCCCCCCAGCCGCTCTTCAATGTCCATGATCAACTGCGTTTTCTTCGTCTCGTGTTTTAGTGTCTTACTCGCCGAAAATGTCCCCGATTTTAATCGCGACATCCGGCCCATCCTGTCAGACCGTTGCTTCCGATGTCATGGTCCGGATGCAAAAGCACGTAAGGTGAAACTGAGACTTGATGTACGTGATGATGCAATCAGGACTCGTGGGAAGAGGACGCCCATAGTTCCCGGCCAGGCGGACGCGAGCGAACTTGTGCGGCGAATATTTGCAGGGGATCCAGAGGACATCATGCCTCCACCGGAGTCGAAATTGGTGCTCTCGGCGAGTGAAAAGGCACTCCTGAGGAAATGGATCGATTCGGGTGCGGACTACGATGAACACTGGGCATTTCGAAAGATTCAAAAACCGGATGTTCCGATGGTGAAGGATACGGAGCGCGTCCGGACGCCTGTCGATGCATTCATCCTGGCGCGTCTGGAGAAGGAAGGGATGAGGATGTCGGCGGACGCTACGAAAGAAAAACTGATCCGTCGCGCCGCATTTGATATCACCGGCTTACCGCCCACGCTCAAGGAAATCGACGACTTTCTTACTGATGATTCTCCCGGCGCATTTGAAAAAGTTGTGGACGAATACCTGCGTCGTGAAAGTTACGGCGAACGTATGACCAGCGAGTGGCTCGACGTGGCACGGTATTCGGACACCTACGGATATCAGGTCGATCGGGGACGTCACGTCTGGCCATGGCGCACCTGGGTCATCCAGGCGTTCAATTCAAACATGCCATATGACAGGTTTATTACGGAACAACTTGCCGGTGACCTTCTACCGAACGCAACGGATGACCAGATCCTTGCGACAACATTCAATCGCCTCCATCCGCAAAAGGTTGAGGGTGGGAGCACCCCGGAAGAATTCCGAATCGAATACGTGGCCGACCGCACCCAGACGTTTGCCACGGCTTTCCTCGGCATCACCCTGGAATGCGCTCGGTGTCATGATCACAAATACGATCCGTTCACCCAAAAGGAGTACTACCAGTTCTCTGCATTCTTTGACAAAATTGATGAGGCCGGCCTGTATTCCTACTTCACCCCATCTGTTCCTACACCAACATTGCTCCTGACGAATGAAGCTCAGAAGAAACAGATAGCTGAAATTGAAGAGAGAATAACGTCCGAGGAAAAGAAACTTGCCGCTTTGGCGAAAGCGCATGGGAAGGCGTTCGAGGATTGGCGGATGGGTGTCAAGAAGGAGAAACCCGCTGGAGCAGACGAGAAGGCCCTTGAGGAACTGGAAGCTCAAGAGAAAGTGGATGAAGCTGGTGAAGAGCTTTTGAAAAAGCAGAGGGAAAAGGACAAGAAGAATGACAAAACGAATGAAAAGAAACCGGGGCTGATACCGGGGATGCTGGGGCACTTTACCTTCGATGAACTCAAGGGAGGCAGTCTGGCAAATGAGGCGGATGAGAAGACGCCAGCAGCGACCTCTGCAGACAACAAGTTGGTTGACGGAAAGTTCGGCAAGGCCCTCCAGCTCACGGGTGACGATGCAGTAAGACTGAAGTTCGGTAATTTCACCCGAAACCAGCCCTTCACGATCTCGCTCTGGATGAAGACCCCCGACCACAAGGAGCGCGCTGTCATTTTTCATCGCTCGCGGGCCTGGACGGATTCCGCAAGCCGCGGCTATCAACTCCTGATCGAGGACGGCAGGCTAAGCGCATCGCTCATTCATTTCTGGCCGGGCAACGCTATCCGTGTTCGTACCAGTGAGACCATCCCACTGAAGGAATGGCTGCACGTGACAATGGCCTACGACGGATCGAGTCGTGCCGACGGCTTGAACATCTTTCTGAACGGACAGTTGCCCAAACTCGAAGTCGTAAGAGACAACCTTTACAAGAACATCACCGGTGGCGGCGGGGACGAAATTACCATCGGCGAGAGATTCCGTGACCGCGGTTTCACCGACGGCCTCGTGGATGAGTTCAAGGTCTTTGATCGATTGCTGACACCTGTCGAAATCGCTCAATTGTTCGATGGGAAGAGCCTGAAGGAGCTTCTCGACAAACGTAAGGAAATCCTTTCAGCCATCGAGCAGGAACAGTTGCATGCCTTCTATCTGGCCACGGCAGATGACTCGTACCGCGCCCAACTCGATGCTCTGAAGAATGCACGTGAGGCCCGCAGCAAGGCTGTCGATGGCATTCAGGAGATCATGGTCATGCGCGAAATGGCGCAACCTCGCGAAACTTACATCCTGGAGCGGGGGCATTACGCAGCGAGAAAGGAAGAAGTACTGGCTATGACCCCAGCCAGACTCCATCCGTACACCCGTGGTGACAAACCAAATCGTCTGGGGCTTTCTCAATGGATTACGCATCCGGACAATCCCCTCACCGCGCGAGTAACAGTAAATCGCTACTGGCAGATGTTCTTCGGCCGCGGCCTGGTGATCACGACGAATGATTTCGGCAGCCAGGGCTCGCCTCCGACGCATCCCGAGCTGCTGGATTGGCTGGCCAGGGACTTCATGGACCACGGCTGGGATCTTAAGCGACTGGTGCGCCTGATTGTGACCTCGACGGTATATCGTCAGAGTTCGGCAGGTTCGTCTGAAGCTACCGGCAAAGACCCTTTGAATCTCCTTCTTGCCCGCTCTCCTCGTTATCGTCTTCCGGCCGAGATGGTTCGTGACAACGCGCTCGCAGTCAGCGGTCTGTTGCAACCTAACGTAGGGAGCGAACCGGCCAAGCCTTATGAACTTGCAGTCTCCTTCAAGCCCATGGGCCACGACAAAGGCCCGGGACTCTATCGCCGCAGCCTCTACACCTATTGGCAGAGGACTGCACCCGCGCCAGTCATGATGGCATTGGATGCATCCAAGCGGGACGTCTGTTCCGTCCGTCGTGAAACCACGGCAACGCCGATTCAGGCGTTCGTCTTTATGAACGATCCACAATTCGTAGAAGCAGCGAAAAAGCTTGCAGAGAGAGTGTTGGAAGAGACTGACGGCGATGCTTCAAAATCCCCAGCGCTTATTTTCCGTTACCTGACCGGCCGTCGTCCGGCGGAAGAGGAAACAAAAATCATAGTTCGCCTTTTTGAAGAAGAACTCGCCGTGTTTGAGAAGCAGCCAGACAAAGCCAGGGAGCTGCTGGGCACCGGTCATTCAAAGCCAAAGGATTCACTTTCCGCTCCCAGGGTGGCCGCTCTGACGGTGACAGCCATCGCGTTATTCAGCCACGACGAATGTGTGATGAAGAGGTAGCCGGGCTCGTTTAGGAATTCGGCCCGACGGGACATTTGTGACACCCCCTCTTCACTCGATCCCCATTGCCTGCCTTCCCGCATCATTCAATCGGTTCACATTCCATGCGGGCTCCCAGGTGTGCTCAACGAACACGTTATTTACACCAGCCACTTTGCTTAGATGATCACGAATTGGTTGCCCTATGAATTTGTACTTGGGGCGTCCTTTGTGCGGCATGGTCATGAGTATTTGCACCTCGCCATTTCGCTCATGCAGGTCATAGATGTAGCCCATGTCAACCACGTTGGCGTCCACGGTGTAGAGCATCTCATCCCGGATTTCCCGGAGCACTTGCCAGATGGCGGGTTTGAGTGGCGCTGTTTCCGGCGTCTCGCCCTGTCTTGCCAGCACTCCCTCACTTGCAGCGTTCGCGGCGGGTAGCTCTCCCCTGCTGATTTCAATGGGTTGCTTCAATGAATCGTAGAGCGCTTCGACCCCATCAGCCCCGTCTTCAGGGTACGGCTTCGTCAGGTAAGCATTCCGCTGGATCAGCGCGGCACCCTTCTTGAATTGTGGTTCGTTGCGGGCCGCCCATCGGCTCCATATCTGGCCATGGCCTTCGTAGTGGAGTGTTGGTGCGCCCGCATGAAAGAGAGCGTCAAAATTTTCGGCTCTGTGTTCCAGGAAGAGCGCGACAAACGCATCCCGGCTGTGTTTACTGTAAAAACCGATCCCCCAGAGGTCATTGGCTGACTCGGCCGGCACTTCTCCCTCGTGCAGCTTTCCATTGCCGTCCATCCAGAGAATCTCGTCGAACGTGTAACCAGAGAAGACCCACTCGTCATCACGCAGATAAGTGATCTCGAAATCCTTCATCACATCCATGCGACCGTCCTTGGTAAACCAGGGAAGCCCGGAATAGAACGAGTAAGTAACATCGATATGCATGCGACTTGGAGTGAACAGAGGATGCACCGGGCAATGAGGAAAACCCCATCTCCTTACTTTGACCATGAGCGGGCCGCGGACGACTTCAAAGTCAGGGCAGGTCTCCCAGTTCGTCAGTCGAAATTTTTGGAACTTGTTGGAAGAGAGATAATCGTGCGCCCAATCGATATTCGGCGGCTCACCGTGGCCGGGCCCGCCGGCATAAAGCTCGAGCCCCAGTCGGCTGCTGTAAGTAAGCCGCTCTAACTGCCCCATCTGTCTCGATAGCCGCGCGCTGAAATGGTCATTTGAAATGTCCAGCCCGAAGCCTTCCCCTTCAACGCAAAGGTCAGAGGGATATCCAGGAAGCTCTGCCAGCGGGTTGCCATAGAAGACAATGAAGTGACGTGTTTCGTTTGCCTGAAGGCTGGCCTGTATGACCAACTGGCAGATTCTTATCCCTTGCTGAAACACCTCTCCATAAACCTGGCTCTTGATTTCCTGAAGAACGCCGGCTTCCGGAGCTATTGAGGCGACTCTGATTTCTCTCCTCAGGTCAGTAACCTGGGACTCAGGGAAGGCCAGCTTCATGTCGACCGGGTATCGATCTCGCGCCAGGCCGGCGGTCTCGCGTAACACCACCACTTTGCAGAACTCCCAGCCGTGCGCCCAATGTGCCCAGGCTGACGGGAGCCCTGACACCAAAATGTAGTCATCCGCAGTCACCACAGTCGCTTCACCAGAGTCTTGACGCTGCCTCTCAAACTTCAGTGTCTGCCGCATCGAGTCTGCGAGCGACAGTGCCTTGTCAAAGTTGCTTTCTCTTAGCGCGCTCTGGAGCAGCTCTATCTTTTCTTCGACGCTGTCTGTCCGGTGTTGGTATTCCGTTTCTTTCATTTGATTGTGGTGCCAGTAGAGGATTCAACAGTTGTGGAGTTTATGGATAACTCGACAACGGGTCACTCTGATCAGTTCCGTGTCTACTCAGAATCTGCATTAAATTAGTAAATTTTCATGACGACTTGGTACAAGAAAACCGGTACCATGCGCCCCATGAAACCAAATGAAGAAATGGTCAAAGGCCTTCTGCAGTCCATATCATCCCCGCAGCCTTCAAAGCGGCTTAAGGCCAAGCAGTTGATTCTCGCTCTCGGGGACGAAATCCTGGGCATTCTGGATGGGTTTTCTGATCACAATGAAAGCGGTATCCGGCAGAGCGCGGCCAGGGCATTCATTTGGATTCATGAGCAAAACGTTCTCGAGCGGTGGCGGGATTATCGAGTCTCAACACAGCGGCACTGTATTGAATTCGGCGCTCTTCTAATCGCGCAGGCCGAGTATCCCTCGCTTGATACTGAAGTGATTTCGCGTGAGCTGGATTCGATGGGGGCTGAGTTGAGGCGACGGGTTGATGGCATTTCGAGCCCCGTCGATTTCGTTCACGCTCTGAACGAACACTTTTTTTGCGAGCTTGGCTTCTCCGGCAACACCGAGGATTACTACGAGCCGAGGAACAGCTTCCTCCCGGATATCCTGGAACGCCGCACGGGTATCCCGATTACTCTCAGTCTGATTTATCTGGCCCTTGCTGAACGAGCGGGACTGAAACTCCACGGCATAGGAATGCCGGGACATTTTATGGTCAGGCTGGCCGAGGATGCTGATTTCTTTATTGATGTGTTTCACGGTGGACGGTTTCTGACCAGGCAGGATTGCGCGGACATGATGCGAACCTTCAGGATTGAATACAGCCCCCAGCATCTCTCTCCGATTTCATCGAGGGACATTTACATTCGGATGCTGCGCAATCTCGTCGCGAGCTACCACCGGCTCGAACAGCCGACAAAGGCGAAGTTCGTACTCGAACAGGTGCTCGTTTTTGAAAGCACTTCTCCCGTTGAGCGTTACATGCACGCCTCCATCTGTGCCGAAATGGGCGAGACCGATGCAGCCATCGAAGATCTGCGAGTCCTTCAATCCATACCAGAGCACGCCCGACTGATCCCACACAATCAACTGGTGCAACTCGCCACCCGCCTGATCGCCCGGAATAACTGATCGCGTCTATTCCTGCTCCAACAATCTCGGGCTCGGCTCCTTCACCCAACCAGCTTCTCGTTGGTTCTTACCCGCATTCTCCATATCGCCGAGGTCTTCACGCGCTTTTGCCGCCAGGCCGAGCATCCGCTCCACAACTTCCGGGTGTTGGTCTTTGACGTCTTTGTCTTCGTGGATGTCGGCCAAAAGGTCGAACAGCTTTACAGGTGTCTTTCCTTCCGGCTTGCCCCAGTTACGCTTCTTGGCATCCATCTCAACGAACAGCTTCCACTTGCCCGATCTTACCGCCTGTAACTGATCCATCTGGTAGTAGAAGAACGCCTCATGAGGCGATTTCGCATTCGCCTCGCCGGACAAGATTGGCCAAATATCCTTGCCATCCAGGATGCGATCAGTGGGCGCCTGCGCTCCGGCGAGCCGGGCAATGGTCGGAAGCAGATCAAGTGTGGAACTAAGTTCGCCGCTGACCGTTCCCGCAGGAATTCTCCCCGGCCAACGCACCACGCACGGCACACGCATTCCGCCCTCATCCGTGCGCCCCTTCTGCCCGCGCAAGGGCACGTTGCTCGGCAAACGGGATGAGCCATTATCGGAAGTGAAAAGCACCAGAGTCCGTTCATCGAGACCTGATTCCTTCAATGTTTTCAGTATCTCGCCCGTTGACCAATCCAGCTCTTCTGCCGCGTCACCATACTTACCATTTTTTGATTTACCCTGGAACTCCTTCCCGGGAAACAGGGGCACGTGCACCATCGCGTGTGGCAGATAAATGAAGAACGGTTTGTCCTTGTTTTCTTTGATGAAGCGAATCGCCTCCACAGTGTAACGTTCGGTTATCGTGTCTTGCCTGACTGGCGCTTCGATGACTTTGTCGTCTCTCATCAAAGGGAGTGGTATCGGTTTGCGGTGCATGTCATTGCTATATGGGATGCCGTAATAGGAATCGAAGCCCTGCCTGGTCGGCAGGAAATCAGGATGGTCCCCAAGATGCCATTTACCAATGCAGGCAGTGGAGTAGCCTCGCGTTTTGAGAACTTCTGCGATCGTGATTTCGGAGGGATTCAATCCCTTTCGCGCCCCAGGGAACAGGACACACCTGTTGTTATCGTCTACGTGCATGTTCACCCGCCGCGGATAACAGCCCGTCATCAAGCTCGCCCTGGATGGAGTGCAGACAGAACAGGTCACGTAGAAATCGGTGAGCTTCATTCCTTCCGCCGCCATCTTGTCGAGGTTCGGGGTTTGATGCAGTTCTGAGCCGAAACAGCCGAGATCGCTATAGCCCATATCGTCAATGAAGATAACGATGAAGTTGGGGCGATCTATCTTTTGATCGGCGTTGACGAAGGGAAGCAGCAAGAGCACGGCGGCCAAACATTTGATCTTCATCAGAGAATGTCTCCCGGATAATTCAGTCCTAGATTTGTTTGTAGCTTTCATTCCCCGTGATATTAACAAGGCCACTGTATGCATATTTCTCTCCTCGTTCTTTTTGATTGAAAGATTGACGGCATGATATCTGGAGTCGTCTCAGATGAGCATAAACCGGCTTCATGGCCCAATCGCGAGCCGAATCGAATTCGTAGAATCTGCCTTCGTTCCTTGTACTTGTCGATGCATTCACCACTTCTTCTTACGGTCTGTTTTCTGACAGCGACCCAAGCTGAGAATCTTCTTCACAATGCCAGTTTCGAGGTTCAGACGCCGGATGTCTCGATGGGCGGGTACAACCGGTACTGTTCATTCCGGGATCCAGTGGCATTACGACTGGCTACGACACCTGTAGCCGTAAAATCCAAAGATGCTATCGAGCTGGAAGAGCTTGAAGGACCTGCGGTGCCGGATGACGGGCAGGAACGCGGCTGGCGATGGGTACAGGAGCCCGGGAAGGAGAAAGAGGGGAAAGTATCTCTGAGAACGGAGACGCGAGAGGCCATTACCTGGGGCACCGAACTGAAGGAGGGCTGGTATACGTTTTCAGTCTACGCGCGCAGCCGGGAGAAGGAGATGCTCAGATTGAATGCGCAGGACATCCGAGGCCTGAAGGGTGAAATCCGATTTAATCAGGATAAGGGGTTCGAACTAGGCCCGGAATGGACTCGCTGCGATTTCCCGGTACGCGTGGTCAGTGGGCCGGTCACCTGGACGATAGAAACACTCGGCGACGGCACCGTCTGGATTGATGCAGTTCAGTTGGAAGCAGGCCAAAAGGCCACGCCCTTTGAGCTTCACCCCTGGGATCAAACACCGGCAAAAGAGATTTCTGAACAGCTTGTGATGGAAGGCCCTTCTTTGATTGAAGGACTTGCTCATGTGGATGAGGGAGTGCTGAACAAAAAGGGGGAGAGTGGAAAAATAGCCTTACATGCGGGATTGCCGGCTGAAAGCCCCTCGACTGCCCTTCCGATATCCGGTGGCATTCCGATCCCGCGCGGGCATTTGTTTAATGCCGAAAATGTCACCTTGAAAAATTCAAACGGCGAAGTCGTTCCAACGCAGACTCGCGTGCTTTCAAGGCATGTCTTTGATGGCTCAATCCAGATGCTCTTGGTCGATGCGGTGGCACAGGTGCCGGACTACCGATTCCATCTGGAATATGGACCTGAAATAAAGAGTCCAGGAAAGTCGACAGATTTGAGAGTCGAGGAGTCTGCGAACGAGGTCACTGTGGATACCGGCCCCCTTCGATTCAGTGTCCGCAAACAGAAATACAATCTCATCGATTCACTGTTCTTCGACTCGGATGGAAATGGAAAATTTTCTGCCGCAGAACAACAGATAGAGTCGAGCGATGAGCAAGGCGCCTTCACAGCCGATCCCATGGGGCGGCTCTACTGGAGCAGTCTGGGCGACATCGATTGGGTGCGCGTCGAAGAATCGGGACCGGTGCGCTGCTGTATCGCCGCCTCTGGTACTCACCGGGGAATCAACGGACGTGACCTGTTCAGGTACGTCATTCGGATTCAGGCATTTGCTGGGAAACCCTGGCTGCGCATCGATCACACCTTCATTAATGAACAGGCCCCCTTCTCAACCATTATGACCGGGGCCGGGATTCGCCTGGGGCTGAAACACGGGATGTTCGAACAACTTCAGTTCGATTCCGAAACTCCCATCACCGTCTCCAGCGGAGAAGAGGTGATCAGCATCCAGAACGAGAAGGGCGTGAAAATCTCCGGTGATACGAGAAAGCTTTTTTCCAGCAGGTCAGAGGGATGGACGACTCTCAGAAGTAACAGCTCAGCCCTTACAGCAGTGATTCGCGAATGGGAATGGATGCCGCACAAAGAATTCTGTTTCGCGCCCGACAAAGGTCTTGACCTCTGTATCTGGCCCAGGCATCACACCGACGGACTGGCAGTGCCCGTCGGGGTCTCACGCTCTCATCGGATGTGGCTGCACTTTCACCAGCCGGATCAATCCGATGACGATCGCAGGAAACACCTGAACCTCTTTCAAGGCGAATCACTTGTACAGGCTGAACCTTCGTGGTACTGCGAAAGCAACGTCTTCGGCCCCCTCGCCCACAAGGACACCGAGCGTTTTCCCCAGTTTGAGAACATGCTGGACCGTAAGGGCGAGGGAATCTTTGGACGCTTTCCCGGACCGGCAGATTACCGATGGCACGACTTCATCATCTACGGCGATGATCGCGGCGATATGGGATGGGGCAATATGGAGACCATGGTCGATCACAGCATCTTTCTACTCTACATCAGATCGTTGGATCCGTGGCATTACCGAAGGGCTTTCGACGCAGCCGTTCATTACCGTGACGTGGATATTTGTCATCCGTGGGGCCAGTGCCGGGTGCATTCCCACAACAACACTTTGTTGCCCTGGGATGGCTCGCATTCCTGGATCAAGGGAGTCCTCGATCACTACCTGCTGACGGGCGACCCACGTTCACTGAGGGTGGCCAACGAGCACGCCCGTTGGATTCGAACCAAACCCATCGATTATGAAGTCAAAAGGGGCACCCGGAGATTTACTCGCCTGGTGGAAAATCTCGCGGACATCTATCGATTCACCGGACACAAGGCGTATCTGGAAAACTTTACCGAGCGCCTCAACGAGGCTGAAAAGATACGCGGCGACAATCTTCAGATGAGCCGTTTCCAACTTGGAAGTCTCTATCGATCTGAGAATCCAACTCCTTCTTTCGGCCGCATGGGCTTTCCACAGTACTACGCGGTGGAAGGATTGATGCAGATGTCTCGGGCAACGGAGGACGCTCGCTGGAAGGAAATGTTTAAAGACGAAATGGAGTTCACCCTCGCCGAAGAACCCGGGATCGAACAGGCACCGAAGAGTCTCGAAGCCATACGACAGTGGGGTGCTCGCCAAGGTGTTCCCATGATCGAGACCGAAACCCGAAGCCGCGTCTATCTTCCCTGCATGAATTACTTGTACGAGCTGACCGGCGACCGGCGCTGGATCGAAGCACCTCTCTACTCGGCCATCTATGCCACCACCGACGACCGCTGGAAGGACATGTATCCGAATATCAGTTTTGCCGGGCTCTCGTGGTTTGCCCATGCGTTGTACTATCCGATGAAGCAAGGCTTCACTGCGGAAGACGAAACCCGCATCCGGAAGGAAACGCGCCTGGTGGTCATGCCAACCGATCTTCGCGACGGCGGTTTCGAGGACAATGAAGGCAGTGGATACAGCGCCTGGGGTTCATCCCATGAGCGAACAAATGCCAGCCGCATCTATGACATCGCCAAAGACCCGATATTGAAAGTCGAGGGCAAGACATCCTTTCGAATCAGTGAGAAGGCAAACCTGGATAAACTCGAACGCAAGAAAGCGTTCAACTCCCCCTACCGGCTTACACGACAGCGCATTTTTCTCCCGGAATCTGGCATTTACCAACTGACGGGATACGTGCGTTACAAAGATCGTGGGAGGCCGAACGTCAGTCTCGTAATCAACGGAGATTCCGGAACGAGAAAGGAGTTCGACATGAATCTCCCGTCTTTACTGCCTGAGCGGACCTACGACGACATCCAGAAAGCCCCCGAACAGGCCAAAGTACCTGCGGAAGCGAAAGAGGAAGGTGAGAAAGATATCGATGCAGAATTCGGCGAGGCAGCGAAGGAGATCAACCCGGAGGACTTCTGGTGGAAGTTTTCAATCTCCTTCCCAATCCCGGAGACCTGCACCATGCGAGTGCAGTTGCATTACCTGTTCGGCCTGCGTCCGCCAGGTACGATCTGGTTCGACGATTTTAAACTTTCAAAGTTGGGCCAACGCCCGGAGATCTTTGAGAAGCCCACCCTGATAATGCAAAAGTAGGGAGTTATCAGCCCAACCCGCTAAGGCAATTTGGTCTTTACGTATCGCAGCCGTAAGGCCGCACCCAAAGGGAAGAGAAGAGCTTTTAACGAATTCAATGAAACAACGAATGGGGAAGCCAAAATCTTTCAAACAAAACAAGAAACTCAACTGTATTCGTGTGCACAGCCTTGATCTAAAGAATTGAAGACAGAAAGACAGAATAAGATGTTGAAAGAACCGCCCGGCCCGAAATTATTCTGTCTGATTCTGCCGCTCCGCCGTCCACCCATCCATAAAACAGAATGATCAAGACGAAATACAAATGTGATGTACTCGTATGCGGTGCCGGTTGTGCAGGTCTGGGCGCGGCTTTGGCTGCCGCTCGCGGTGGAGCAAAAACAATACTCATCGAACGCGCCGGGTTTGCCGGTGGAATCATCACTGGCGTCGGCCTGCCGTTTTTTGACGGCATCGCACACATCAGTGATGGCAGCATCATGAACCGCGGCATCGGCTTCGAACTCTTTGCGAGGATGACCGGCCTCGATGTGAAGACTACCCACCTGAAAACGCATAACCCGGTCATCAACAACACCGAGCGTTTCAAGCTGCTCACTGATGAGATGTTGCTCTCCGAAGGAGACCGGATGAAGCTGCTCTATCATTCAGTGGTCGCAGATGTAAGGGTTTCCGTAGATCGAATTCAGACCGTCTACGTAGCCAACAAGGCCGGACTCGTCGAGATCAATCCACTCATGATTGTGGACTGCACGGGAGATGCAGACGTTGCCTTTTTCGCCGACGTGCCGACAGAGAAGAAGAGCGAACTCCAGCCGATGACGCTCCACTTCCGCATCGGTAACGTTCACCTGAAATCGGACTCAAGACAGAAGTGCAGGGAGGCCCTCGAGCAGGCCCATGCCAGAGGCGATCTGCCCATGTTTTACGGGCCTGGGATTTCCACAAATTTCGGCAAGAACGAAGTTTACATGCATGCCACCCGTGTACCGGCGGATGGCAGCGATCCGGAAGACCTCACTCGTGCAGAAATTCAGGGCCGCAAAGACAGTTGGGCCATCTACGAAGCCTGGAAGAAAGACGTCCCCGGTTTTGAGGACAGCTACTTCATGATGAATTATCCGTACATCGGCGTCAGAGAAACCCGGCGGATTATCGGGCACTATGTCCTGAGCGAGAATGACATTGTAGAGACAAAACCATTCGATGATTCCATCGCCACAGGTTGCTGGTATCTGGATCAGCACCCAAACAAGGCGACACCAGGTGCAGCTCAAGTCGTTGAGAAAATCCAGCCCGATCCTTACGACATCCCTTATCGTGCGCTGGTTGCCCGGAAAGTCGAAAACCTGCTTGTGGCTGGACGCTGCCATTCAGCGACGCAATTGGCGGCAAGCTCGACCCGTGTCACTGTGACGGCCATGGCGATGGGTGAAGCCGCAGGAACGGCGGCAGCGATGGCCGCTAAGAAAAAGATTAGTGCCATCGAACTGAACGGGACCGATGTCAGGGCGCAATTGAAGAGTCGAGGAGCAGGCCCGATTGGGTAATTCATTGCCACAGGCGCTGCCAGACTCCTTCATAAAAAGTCTTTTCCATCATCATTCCGCCCTGAGGGGGCCTGAACATAGCAGCCGAGGGCACCTCCCTGGGTCCGGAGAAACTGCCGCCTCCAAGCCCTGTAAGGGCAAAACAAATGGTTGCGGTGCAGTCACTCGTGACGCCCTTTCATGGCTAGAACCGTTCCTCCTGCTTCCACCTGGGGGTCCTTCCAGCCTTATTTTTCAGGTCAAAGTTGAGATCGAATACTGACATTTCAGCACCCCCTGGAGAAGGAGCTTTCGCCCTGCTTTTTTTCTTTACGTCGAAGACGTTAAACAGCGTAGCCCAGAGTTCGCGAGCGTAGCGAGCTACCCTGGGGTTAAGACAGTACAGTCCTGAACCCTGTAAGGGTTCCACAATCTCTTGTTGTGCAACCCCTTCAGGGTTGAATCGTGACTTACAATACATCCCAGGGTGGCGCTCACGACTTTGTCGCTCGCTGACCCTGG
>JAQBXN010000198.1 GCA_027625095.1 Planctomycetota bacterium
CAACTCTAAGGACTTTGATCTCAATGTAGTGAAGACTTTTGAGCTGGAAGCCCTCGAATCGGCCTATGGCTGCTGAACCGATCTCTGCCAAAGTGAGAGGATTCTGATAGTTTCTGGATCGAGCTCAAAGATGGGGCTGGTAAGTCTGGTAAGTGGTCGTCTGCATCAATCCACCAGCTTCCAGGTGATGGTGCAGGAGGGTGACGCCTCCCAGTAAGGATGCAGTGTCAGACCATTGCTCTTGGTGACTCCTTTACCTTCGCCGTAGTCGATCTTTGCTCCCAGGTTGTTGCCCACCCTGAATGCGAATCGGAAAGTGGTGCCGCTGGCCAGATCCAGGTCGACAATGTTTGCCTTGGGGATGGCGATCTCGTAGGTGCGAACGTTCTCATTCTGCGTGACAACATGGCGCGCTCCCTGCGTGGGGTTGGTGGTGTTCTTTCCTTTCGGCTGGTGTGGCCAGTCGTGGATTCGTGGGAGGCCGGGGGCGAGCAGATTCCAGAGTTCGCTCTTGCCGTCGGTACAGAGGTATGCAGAGAATTCGTAATCGGTATCCGGCACTGCGTGGAAACCCCAGGGCACATCCGTGGGTTGTTTCAGGTCATGCCAACCTTCCGTTACGTTGAACGCGAGCTGGAGTTGATCGCCGGTGTAGGAGTTACTGTATGGTTTCTTCTTGTACACATAAGGTACCTGGGCAAAGCTCTGCCCCTTTGCATGTGACTCCAGCCAAGTCTTCCAGGGCTCTTCATTGTCGGATGCTGTGCTGTGGAAGAAGGCGTCCTCATTTCGCCCCTCCATGCGTTCCTTGTCGGTTTGTGGGGTCGGGTCGTTGACTCGGGCGGCGACGTAAAGGTTATTTTCATCCCATGCCATCTTGAGCTCGGCAAACAAGGCGCCTTCAGGAAGTTCCTTCATGAGGCGCAGCCAGGGCTTGCGGGCAAGCTCGTCCTCACTGATTTTTTTGTCTTTGCCGACCACGGTTAATGAGGGGACGCCTTCCCAGTCGCTCAAGTCGCCATCAATTGTTTTGGTGCCTTTCACAGCGACAGTGCAGTTGAGTGTCTCCTTGTAGGTGCAGATACCGGCATTGGTGTCCAATGTGAAGACAAACGGATACTGATTGGATGCGTCCTCATTCACTGCGTTAAAGGTGATTGCCAGCGTCTTCTTTTCGCCGCCTTGGAGGGAGACTGACTGACCATTGTTGGCGACCTCAAATCCCTCTGGAGCTTTGACGGTCAGCTTGCCGGCGATAGCCTGATTCATGCGGTTGGCCAGGTCTACGTTGAGGGTGAGCGCCTTGTCAGAGATTCGCTGGGTAAAATCGCGAGGCAGGATTTCGGCCGGGTGTTTGTCCTTTATCGTGCCATGCCGGACGCGCTCCACGATATGGATCGCGCCCCAAGAAGATTGGATGTATGTCGGCAGCATGGTGAGATCGATGGTGACTGACTTCTCTCCCTGGAAAAGCTCATTGGCTGCAACGTCGTAGAAGAGCAGTGAGCCGTCGGTGTTGTCAAGGGTGATAGTACCGCCATCAACAGCATCGACCTGGCTCCATAACCGTCCATCCGGGTCATCCTGCGGAGTGGGCCCGCCGCGGGTCAGAAGCTGGCCGAGCAGAACACAGACGCCCTTCGGGTTATCGTCTTCGCCGATCGCGCTGGAGCACCATGCCGTCCGAAAAGAGCGATGCGAGTCTTGCAGCGGCATGAACATCGAAGCCGCTTATGAGCGTGGACAGCAGGATGAGCATCGGCCACCACGGGATTTTTGGCTTGAGCATGGGAATTCCAGTTCTGGTAATCATTTCGTATGACGTTGTTCGGGCTGGTAAATGCTTTTCATGTGCCAGACGTTGAGCTTCAGCAGTTCTGCTTCGCCTCCGTCTTGAGATTCAAGGGCGAATGCTCAAAGGGCCTAAACCGGGTAGGAGTTGGAGCGCTTTACCTCGAATGTTGTTTCGCCTCACGAGCCAGGGGACGACAGATCAGCATTCTGAGTTTCGACTTCGGCCCTATCAGATCTCTCGCCAGGATGTCTTTCTCGGTGAAACGAGCGAGGAGGATCTCGCCGTCGGTTGAGCGGTTTCGATCATAAGAAATGTAGATTGTGCCGTCGGGCGATTGGAAACCGTCGGGATATGAAATGCCCTTTCGTTCGTCGAGCATGAGGCCACCGTTCCAGGTCTTGCCATCGTCCTGCGAAAGCCAGGCGCTGAGCAGGGAACGATCTTCATGGGTGTCTATGGTCTTTCCATGTTTGATGAGCAAGAGATTGCCCGAGGTAAGACGCCGGATGTGAAAGCGCGCCACCGGATGTTTGATACCGGAATACACCGGCTGCGACCAGGCGCGTCCGCCGTCGGTTGAAGTGGTCTCCATAATTCCCTTGCCCGTCCGCGCCAGCATCCAGAGGCTGTGATCGCGCCGCTCCACGATCATGTGCTCGTGCCAGTTCGGATCGGGAAACTTGGCTGCGCCGCGCCGTTCCCAAGTTTGCCCTTTGTCGGTTGAGGCGAAGACGTTTGCGCCTCGCAGTGGATCCAATTCTTTGAAGCATCCATTGAATGGTCCGAAGCCACCTCTCTGATCCAGGGAAATGGGCAACATCCATTCGCCGTTGGTAAGCACTGTCGGTTTGTTCAAGGTGACGCCGTGCCAGATGCGGCGCGATGGCGACCAGGTGGGCTCGGTGGCATCTGGATTCTCGCATATCGCAGCCCAGACCCCGGCCCGGCCATCAAACATGTCCATGGATTGATCGAAAATCAGCCACAGCCGACCAAGGGGGTCGGTCCAGAGATTTCCGACAAGGATGCTGCGACTGCGCGGGAGATTCTTGGAATTCGCATCAACGACCAGTCTTGGATCGGACCAGGTTTCGCCGTCGTCGTCACTGGTAGCGAGAACGAAGAATGCTTTCGGACTGTCTCCACCCGCGACCCAGCATGCCCAGAGCCGACCGCCCGGCGTGCGTTCGATGCCGATAGTCATCCCGTAGTCGAGTTTGTCGTAACCGTATTCCGGGAGGGGCGAAGTATTCAGCCTGGGCGGGATGAGGGCGAGGTCAGCGACCTTCTCCATGACTTCGATCTCGAACGCCCGGATTTCCTCTTGGGTCATCTTGGCGAACTTACTTTCTTCTTTTTGCTGAGCTGGCATGGTGCAAAGTGGGAACAGTGACAGGAAAGCGAACAGGATGCGGAACATGAGTGAAGTTCATTGCCTGGGGCTGCGAGAATCCACGACGAGGCCATTGATTGATGTTATTGCAAAGCTCTTCCATCGCCTGCGCCTGATTTAGAGAAGCCAGGTAGTTCAGCCTCACCGTGACACATCCATTCTCAACGTGCAGGTCGCCTGTGTTATTGAATATCTGCATTTGTAGTTCACGTCTATCTTTACGATGCTGTTTGTAATGACTTGCCAGCATGCCCAGAAGACGCCTTGCGATTTGGGCAAGTACGTCAGGATCGTGACGCCACACTCGTTGATTTTGACGAAATCATCCTATCGATTGCCGGCATCAACCGGAGCGGCAATACGCCCAACGGCGAACGGCTGTATGCCTGACGGGAGAGCCCCGATGTCAGGTTTGCCCGCGTCCTTCTCACGTAGCGGGTCAGGCCAGTCAGAGGGTAAAGCAACGCCGGCGTCGACCGCGGGACTGCCTTGATTCAGACGATAGTCGTTTGATTCCGTCCAGTTCAAACTCCACTTCATGAACTTTGGATCAGCGACCGATGATTGGCTGTCAAAGCCGGCCGGGTAGAACTTTTGGCTGTCAGAAAACGCCTGCGATTTTCGGTAATCGCCAAATTGTCTTTCCTGCGTCTCCGGTTCGAGTCCGGGCATCCAATACAGGTTGCCGTCTGTGTGAGCAAATTCATTCCCGGCGGCGAGTGGCAGCCACTTGCTGCCATGGACCAGGATATTGTTGAACATTCGCCGGGGCCGTTCTTTATTCGCCCCGCGCAGAAGCCACATGTCGGCTGAATAAGCGGGAGAGCCGGCGACAAATGTGTTGTGGTAACTCATCATCGATGGCCAGGGAGGCCCGCCGTGGTCGCCCATCAGCTTTCCCGCGTATGGTTTGACTGGTTCTCCTGTTTCCTTCGGTCGGCCTTGGCGAATCGGTGTCCTCAAATCGACGATGTTGCGGTAGAAATAGATGATGTCGCGGGTGTCGTCCGTTCCACCATAGGCAAGCATCGTCAAGGCACGGCTGAAGTAGTTTTGATAGAGATAAATCTTGGCCCCGGAGCGCAGATAGAAATGGCGTGGATACATCGGACTGAGATAGATGCCATCGTCAGTCGTGTTATCCACCAGATTGTGATGAAAGCGAACGTTCACACCTCCAAGGTAAAGACCGTCCGCACCCGCGTCACCGAAATCGCAGTAGGCTATTTCCCAGTCATCATTGAAGGGAAAGCAAAATACGTCGTACTCCTGGTTGGCGTCGGCGAGTAGCCAGGCGTGGGTATTCAGGCGAGAGATGTCGCGGGTTGTCCTTCCCGGATAGGTGTTGAAGCCCGCGTCGTAACGAGTCTGCCAGGGAGGCGAGTTGCCGAAAATACCGCACCGAATCAGGCGTAACTGCTGAGCCCCCGTGGCGCGAACCCCGAATGTGCCGCACCAGATTGTGACGTTATCGAACTCGATGTTAGTGCACTGCTCGAGAAGCACCGTGTCGTGTCCGCCGCCCCGGATGATCAGGTCTTGCACATTGATGTGCTTTGCGCCGGCGATGCGCAAAGGAACAGATCGCAGCGGCGCGAGGACCAAGGGCAGCTTCGTCGGATGCGTCTCGCCGCGGTAATTGTCGTAATCCGGCAGATTTGTATGAGCGAACCTGGCGTGCAGATAGCCCGTCTTCGCGTCATACCAAATTCCCGGCCCGCAGTAGAGAGGTTCAATGTCCGACTTATCCGGCTTTTGGACTACGAACTCATTCTTCGCCCTCAAATCTATGGCATGAAAATACGAGTGCAGGCCGACCATGGAGTCTCCGAATGATCCGACGACATGACGAATGTTCAGGTATTTGCGCGTCGAAATGAATTCACCGTTGCCGCCTTCCGGGTATGAGCGCCAGATCTCCGTGGGCCGCTCAAAGAATTCACGCATCCCGCCGTCAATGATGGCCACTTCGCCCGGATACGAACGAATAGTGATGGGAGCGCCTGCATCGCCTATCGATGCCACATAAACATTCTCATAATACGTCCCGCCCCGGAGATAGAGAGTGTCTCCAGCAACGAGCTGATTAACGCCTTGCTGGATGGTCTTCCAGGGAGAATCTTCCGTGCCGGTGTTGGAATCATTGCCCCGCCCCGCATCAATAAAGCGCGCCGGCCCGTCCCTCATCGGTCGATTCGATGGGCCGGCGGCCAGGCGTAACGGCGGATGTGAAAGATAGCGTGGCGATTCCGCTGAGGCAGACCAAGGCGACGACAGAACCAGCAGACAGGTGCTGGCAGAAAGGAAACATGCAATCCGATTCGTTTTGCGCGCAGTTGTGATCATCTGACCGGTTCTCTAATCTGGATGAGGAAATTCACCGAATGGGCGGATAATACCCAGCCACCATCAGGTTAGAAATGAGACGCCTTATACGATCAGTCATCAGCCTTGTCCTTTGCGCCTCACCCCTCGTCGCTCAGGCCGGTTCACTACTCCGGAACGGAGATTTCGAGGACACGGAATTCTCACCGTGGATTGTGCAGCGGTGGAATGGTGAGTGCGACGTTGAACTGGATAGAACTTTCGCCAACGCCGGGCGCGGCAGCGCGGGTTTCGGGTCGGATAGGCGCTGCAAAATCGCACTGGTTCAAGACCTCGGAAGGCTGGATGCAGGCAGCTACATCCTGAAGGGATACGTCCGGGCGATAAACCTTCGGCAAGGCCAATGGAAACGTACATTTCTCGTCGGCCTGGAGACACCAGAGAAGGAGTTGTTCCTCGACAAGATTCCCGGTGGCACTTACGGATGGCGTCCGTTCACAAGGGCCTACACGATCAACCAGCCGATCAATGGCAAGCTTTACCTGTATCTTTTCGGCCCGTGCAGACTCTGGCTCGATGGCTTGAGCCTTGAACGTATCAAGCCTGAAGGCGCCGTCTCCGACAACAGGGGACTCGTGCTTGGCGAAGAAGAGGGTTCGCTCTCAAGTGTGATCGCCGAAAGCCGGGGCGACATCCGGTGCTCGCTCTGTTCGGGTGGACATCCTGCGGGAACGCAATCCTGCAAGTTCTGCGGATTCGATATCGCTTCTTCCAGAAAGGCGGAACACGAATTCGAACTCATCAATGGTGGACACGAAATCGCCGGCCCGAATCTGATCCAGCGTCTCAAGGCAGGCGACGGCCTTTTCCTCGCGGTCTGCATCTACCCCAGCGTACCGCCAAACCTGTTCATTGAGTACGATCTTCTCGACGCCCGCATCTTCCCCTGGATCGGATACCGCACAGGGTCAAAGGGGTTCGAATATTGGGACTTGTTTCAGTGGGGGAACAACGTCGGCAACACCGATTGGCTGACAAGAGGCGACGGCACCCGCACTGCCTGGAAGCTCGACAACCCACACGGCGACGGCCTGCTCATGTATCCTGGCCCGAATGGTGTCCCGCTTTCGAGTCTTCGGCTTGAGTCATTCCGGGACGGATTGGAAGACTACGAATACCTGCTCAAGCTTCAGGCCAGAAGCGAGACCGATCCGTTCGCAGCAGCTCTATTGAAGGAAGCCACCGAAGTCATCGTCACCGGCGTGACAAGTTACACAAGAGAGCCGGCCCAGCTCCTGAATCTCAGAGTGAGAATCGCAAAATTTTTATCGACTGATGTAGCCCGGAGCGGACAGTAATTCGTAACTGTTCAGGTTTGGCAGAAACGGAGTCGGAGTAATTGCCTTAGCCGGGCTCCAGGGCGACGATAGCATAGAAGACCCGGCAAAAGCCGATACGATAACTCCGGCATCGAGTCGCCGGATTTCCCTCTGAACAATTACATTGATTCAACCTATGACCCTCACCCGAAAACAAAAAAAATTCTTTGAAGACAACGGCTACCTGCGATATGGCAAAGTGCTTTCGGAAGATGAACTCGATTCACTTCGGAATCGTTGCGAGGACATCGCATCGGGAGTCCTTACCCATTTGCCGAAACGCTTTATTCAATACGAGGGCAAATTCAGTCAACAGGATGACCCTGATTTGATGCCTATTGATAAGATTCGGAAGATGACTCATCTCACTTACTTCGACGAGCTCTTCAAGGCGACGGTAGGGAAGGCAGAAATCGTCGATGTCGTTGAAGATTTGCTTGGCCCCGACCTGAAGCTTTACGTTGACCAGCTCATGATGAAACCTCGCTTCAACGGAACTGTGACCGATTGGCATCAGGATGCTGTGTCCTGGCCGTTTTTCATTCCTCAGAATCATGTGAGCTGCTGGTTGGCGCTGGATGATGCCACCGTAGAAAACGGCTGCATGACCATGATTCCGGGGAGCCACAAATGGGGGCCGGTGGACCGCCGTTATCTCCGTGCCTTTCTGGACGACCCTGAAATACCGGAAGCGGTCCCCGTGGAATTGAAGGCCGGCGAGTGCCTCTTTCATCATGCGCTGAATTTCCACCGCACCGGCGCGAATCCCACTCCAAACCGGCGACGCGGGCTCGCCATGCATTACCTGCGTGCAGATACAAAGTATCTCGGGATTGAAGACGAGGAGATGAGGTTACTCATCGAGGCAGAAAGGCCGAGGGGCGAGTTCCAGTTCTTGCATATTCGAGGAAGAACTTTCCCCTGAAGAGTGTGAGCCCGGAGCCTCGTGGATTCCCTTCAGGATATTGGCCATGCGATCCCGCTGGCTGTGAGGTTCTTCGCACTCAAAGAAATGCAAAAAGCCCACGCAGTTTTCACTGCGCGGGCTTTTGATTGTTTGCATACATTTGCCAGGAATTGCTGAAGGGCGGTCAGCCGAAATCAGTCTTCCTTTTCCATCTTTTTCTTTTCGATGGTTTTTTCTCTTGCTTTCTCTTTGGAGACGACCTTTTCTTTCTTCCTCTCAGTAGCCGAGGAGATTTCATCCGAAGAGCGTTCGTTTGCAGGGACTTTCTCCAAGAGTTTCTCGGCGTAGGCTCTTGCATCCTCCTGAGTCTTCAGGCTGCTTTTCTTGACACTCACCTTTATGTTGCCCGGCTTTTCTGTTGTCTTACGTTCATTGGAAGGGAGCTCTTTCCATTGTTCCCTCAGCTTCTCACCTTCACGGAGGCGACCTCGCATCCACTCCGGCACCTTACTGGCTGGAACGATGTGATATGAGATTTTCTTGCTCCCATCTTGCATCTCGACGACAGCGAAACGCTCCTCCGCGGCAGATGAAAGATCAGGCAAAGCCAGAATAGACAAAATACCAACAACCCCGTGGCAGAAGATTCTCCGTTCCATATTAACGGTCTCCTAAGAAAAAAGGATTGCCGGATTCAGGGAGATCCGGAGTAGAAAAAAATGGTTAGCTCATGTTCTTAATGATCGCATTTGCGAATTCGGAGCATTTAACCTCCTTGGCGCCCTCAGTCAATCGTGCGAAGTCATAGGTCATCACTTTCTGCGCTATGGTCTTCTCCAACCCTGTGACGATGAGGTCGGCCGCTTCCGTCCAGCCGAGATGACGCAGCATCAGGTCGCCCGAAAGCAGGACGGAGCCGGGGTTCACCTTGTCTTGGTTTGCATATTTGGGCGCGGTTCCGTGGGTGGCCTCGAAGATGGCGTGGCCGGTTTCGTAATTAATGTTTCCGCCCGGTGCGATTCCGATGCCTCCAACCTGGGCGGCGAGCGCGTCCGAACCGTAATCACCGTTAAGGTTCATGGTGGCGATGACATCGAACTCGGAAGGCCGGGTGAGCACCTGCTGCAGGAAGATATCGGCAATCGCATCCTTAATGAGAATCTTGCCTTCGGGCACGTTTCCACCGCAATCATCCCAGGAGACGACCTTGTCCGCGAATTCTTCTTTGGCGAGCTCGTATCCCCAGTTGCGGAACGCGCCTTCGGTGAATTTCATGATGTTGCCCTTATGCACCAGGGTCACGCTCTGACGGTTGTTTTCGATTGCATAGCGGATGGCTGCTCTGATAAGTCGCTTGCTTCCGGAGATGCTGATCGGCTTGATGCCGAGGCCCGAGTCTTCACGGATGTTCCATCCGAATTCTTCCTTCAAGAATGCGAGCAGCTTTTTCGCTTCTTTCGAGCCTTGTTCCAATTCCATGCCTGCATAAACATCCTCGGTATTTTCGCGGAAGATGACCATATCTACGAGTTCGGGATTCTTCACCGGGCTTGGTACGCCTGTAAACCAGCGGACCGGGCGAAGGCAGACGTAAAGATCCAGCACCTGGCGAAGGGTAACGTTCAGGCTACGAAAGCCACCGCCGACGGGCGTGGTCAGCGGGCCTTTGATGCCGACCAGGTATTCTCTGAAAGCGCCGACGGTCGAATCCGGCAACCAGTCTCCGGTCTTGTTGAATGCTTTTTCACCGGCGAGGATTTCCATCCATTCGATATCCCGTTCGCCCCCGTAGGCTTTTTCGACTGCGGCATCTATCGCACGTGAGGCGGCGTTCCAGATGTCCGGGCCAGTGCCGTCACCGATGATGAAAGGGATGATCGGCCTGTCAGGGACATTCAGATTGCCATCGGTCAGAGTAATTTTTTCGCCATTCGCCGGAACTTGGGGTTGAAAGTCAGCCACGGTGCTTCTCCGTTAATCGTAATGAATGATGGTCAAGCGGTCAGTTAGTTGCGTGCAAGATTCAGGTGGAATTTCCTGTTTGCGCTTTATCCGTTTTATGGGGCCTTGGTCGCAATTGGCGGCATAGTCTCCAGTCGTGTTCCGGAACCGCAAGCCACAGGAAGAAGATTCAGTCTCGGACTGGATATCCCTTGAGACAGGCGTTCAGGTTTCTTTCTACCTTATAGAGTAACTGGGCTATCCGGTTGCCTCAAGTTGCCACAAGATGCTGGGGTCGGTGGTGGCCTCCCTCTGAAGCCAT
>JAQBXN010000053.1 GCA_027625095.1 Planctomycetota bacterium
CGCTTTGAAAGCTGTCAGGATGCCCGCAACTTCGAAACGTGAAACTCCACCGGGCAAGCCGGTGGCATCCAGAGTGACAAACCCAATGCTCGCGAGAAAAAAACGTGAATCTCCACCGGGCAAGCCGGTGGCATCTTTAAATCAACAGTCCCCAAGCTGGCGAGGGGTCCTTTTACCCCTCAAACAGCGTGAGCACCCCCCTGAACGCCCATCTCTGAGGTGGCCCACAAAACAACTCCTTGAGTTTCCGGGCAGTGGCTTTACATTCTCGCAGGTAATTTTTCCCTAGGGGCTCGCCATTTTCGATCACCCGGAAACTCCGGGCCAGATAATCAGACGATTCAGCTCATTCAGCACTGCTCAACAACAGGAGGCCGCAGCCACTCTGGCCTCGCGTCCGGCGTTCAGTATTACCTTCCTGAAAGCAATCGAAGGGAAACAATTGGACCGAGATGCTCTGTCCGCATTTACGGTTCGTCAGATGGTGAGTTTTGAAAGCAAAGAAATTAACGAACTCCTGAATCGTGTGTGGGGCACTATCCGCGGCACCGACAAGGACAAGGCCGAAGAGATTGCTCGATTCAAACAAATGTTGACTCCCCCAGTCTTGAAAAACGCACAGCCCTCTCTCGGTCGCCAGGTGTTTAAAAAGACATGTGCTCAGTGTCATACATTGTTTGGTGCCGGTGGAAAGATTGGGCCTGACATCACCGGTTCCAATCGAGCCGATCTCGATTACATCCTCGAAAATATCGTCGCCCCCAACGCCGTCGTGGGACGCGATTACCTGATGACATCCATTAAGACGAAAGACGAGAGGCTCCTCACTGGTCTCATAGCCGATCAAAACGATCAAAGAGTCACCCTGCAGACTACGGAAGAGCTGATCGTTGTGGCTCGTGCGGACATCGAGGAGATGAAGACAACTGAGAATTCCATGATGCCAGAGGGCCTGCTTGGCACCCTCAAGGAGTCGGAGGTAGCAGGCCTCATCGCGTACCTGGCCAGTCCCATGCAGGTGCCGTCGCCGGGGGAAGGCCCGGTTTACGATCCCAAAGCCAATCGGGTGCCCGGCGCGCTAGAAGGCGAGACGCTCCGCGTTGTCAGCAAGACTGGAGGGCAGGCGGGTCCGCAGAAGATGAATAGCTTTCGCGATGACAAGTGGAGTGGCGTGGACCAGCTCTGGTGGACCGGAGGAAAGCCCAAAGATAAATTGATTCTAGAATTCGACTCTCAAACCGAGGCGAAGCAGGAAGTTTTCATCGTGCTTACAAAAGCACGCGACTACGGAATCGTTCAGCTTTCCATTAATGGAGAGAAGGTTGGCGAACCATTCGACCTCTACAATCCGCAGGTGGTCACGACCGGCATTATATCGCTCGGCTCTTCCAGCCTGAAGATCGGCAAGAATCAGGTCGAACTGGAGATAACCGGTAAAAACCCCAAGGCCGTATCGAGCTACATGGTCGGTCTCGACTATCTGTGGCTGGGTGTCCCGGCAAACTAACCTTCTTTCTAATCATGACCCACAAAGCCCTCCCTTTCTTCTTACTTCTGTTTACTTCCATGCACGCAGAAAAAAAGACACTGCCCTCCCTTCAATCGATCAAGGGCGCTGAGACCCACTCATACAAAATAGTCGGTGACGTCGAACTGAGACTTTTCCTGTTCAAGCCTGCAGGCCACA
This sequence comes from Planctomycetota bacterium, assembly GCA_027625095.1. Classification (GTDB taxonomy): domain Bacteria; phylum Planctomycetota; class PUPC01; order JACPCR01; family JACPCR01; genus JAQBXN01. The sequence continues at coordinate 1,688 of JAQBXN010000053.1, forward strand.
AACCCGAGGACAGCAGGCCGGCGGCGGTTTTCTTTTTCGGGGGCGGCTGGAACGGTGGCACCCCAACACAATTCGAAGAGCATAGTAAATACCTCGCCTCTCGCGGAATGATCGCAGGCGTCGCGGATTACCGAGTAAATTCCAGGCACCAGACCACGCCATTCGAATGTGTTAAAGATGGTAAATCCGCGGTGCGCTGGCTGAGGACAAATGCAAAGACTCTCGGCATCGACCCAAACCGCATTGCCGCTGGCGGCGGCTCTGCCGGCGGGCATGTCGCCGCGGCTACCGGCACTACGCAGGGGCTTGAGGAAGAGGGGCAAGACTTGAATGTCAGCTCCATTCCAAACGCGCTTCTATTATTCAATCCCGTTTACGACAACGGCCCCGATGGATACGGATACAGCCGGGTCAAAGAGCGTTGGCAGGAAATCTCGCCGATGCACAACATCCGCACTGGAGCCCCGCCGACTATTGTCTTTCTCGGTACCAATGACAATCTCATTCCTGTTGCCACCGCGAAGAACTACAAAAAGAAGATGGAAGAGGTCGGTAGTCGCTGTGATCTCCATCTTTACGAAAACCAGGCCCACGGCTTTTTCAATACAGGCAAAGCCGGCGGCCAGTATTACCGGGCCACCGTGTCCGAGATGGACAAATTCCTGATCTCCCTTGGTTGGCTTGAAGGTGAGCCAACGATCAAACCGTAGGAAGGCAGTCATGCCCTGTGCCCCTCGATGATAGAATTCCAGCGCTCACATATCAGCTCAGTAGCCTTGCTCATCTTCGCCCTCACGGCGAGTCTCATCGCGGACCAAACCATCGAGCTCACTTTGAAGTCAGGAACGACTCTGATTGGCATTCGTCTCACATTTGAAGGCGGCCAGTTCCAACTGTTTCAGGCTGAAAAAGTCGTCCCGATATCGGTTGATTACGGCGAAGTTCAGTCCGTCTCCATCATGCATCCCCCAAAGAAGAGCCAGTCGCAGCCATTCCGCGTGCCGCCAATTATGCGTCCTCTCACGGAGGACAAATTCAATGAGTTGGAAAAGGCTCTCCTGGCAGGTGAAGACATCCCCGCTCCGTTTCACATCCCAAAAGACAGGAGCATCCAATCCCGTCTTAACCTGATGCGAATGGCGCAAATTGCCAACTACCATATCGAACACGATCAGCTCGATGAGGCGGTCAGCAAGTACGCCAAAAGCATCAGACGTGAGGGCCCGGTATCCACCGCGGACGAAGGGACATGGCTGCTCTACCTCTTTTGCCTGGAACGCCAGGGCGACAAAGAGCTGCTGCGCAGAGAAGTGGCGGTATATAAAGCGCGGTACGGCGAAGAGATTCCCCTCAGCCGCTTCTTCGAGAAGGCCGGTACAGGAGAAAATGGCGGGGGGCGGCGCTAGTCGCCAGCCATCAACTCGATGCTGAGTTTCTTTGGCGACTGTGAGACCCGTGGCACTTTCAGGACTGCACAATGTGACAGACGTGTGGCGATCATGTGCCGTCCCCAGACCTCTCCGCCACACCAGGCGTTGACGCTGTAACCGGGCATATAGAAAAACCCATCCGGCATGACCTTCGTTCGTTCTTCCCAGGTCTTTAGCTGCTGGAATGGCCAGATTTCGTTGAAGAAGAGGCTCGGTCTCGATGGATTACTGAGATCAAAAATCTTCGCGCCGCTCCAATACTCGGCAGTGTAGAGCCACCGCCCTCCTTCAAAGATGATCCCAAGTGGTGCCACCACACCCATCTGAATAAGTACTCGATACCCCCAGCATTCCGTTTTCGCATCGGTCTTATCGGCCACCTCAACACGCGTCAGCCACCTGGGTTTCCTCGGGTCCTTCACATCGACCACATGCAGGTATGCCTCCTTGTAGTGATATCGCTCGCCACAGACGAGGATCCCTTTTGAAACGGCGAGACCGTAATGGGGGCCGACCCATCCACTTGGCGGATAAGGCATGAACTGCCCGGTCTTCATGAGAAGCTGCTCGCGGTGCGTTTCACTGACCAGTTTGGGCGAAGAAAGATCGGAGATGTCGAAGATAAGGAGAAAGTTCCTTTCCTGGATGGGTGCAGGCTCGTTCGCTGGTGTCGTCGAGATAGCGTAAAGCAGCGAGCCTTGAACACAGAAATTGGTAATAGCGTGTTCGGTCGGCAACAGCACGCCACCTGGCGTCCGTAATTCCGCCGGCTCACTGGTCGCATCGAATACATGCAACCTGCGGCCCGAATGAAGGTAGAAGATTCGATCTTCAAAATGCAGTACCCCTTCGTATTTCATCCCTTCCGGCATTCGTCCCCACCATTGACTGCGAGGGCCTCCCACTTCCCAGCCGGGCGCCTGCAGTTGTGTTGGGCCGGCCTGTTCAAAATCTCCGTTTGGTATGAGCTGTTCGCTCGTTCCTTTTCGTTTCAGAAGCGCGTAGTCCACGGAGACGTCGCATCCCATGATGTGAGCTCTGGCTTGCTGAACGTTTTCAGAAATGGAAAGCGTGAGATTCTCATCCAGGCTTGTTCTACCTTTCGAGAGAAGGTAAGAGGTGTCGTAAACCAGTTTATCTTTATCGATCAGCATGAAGCGGAGGCTCTGATGTGAGTCTTGCCGATGGCCGCTGTACCGCAAGCTCAGGCTGTATTCGCCCTTTGGCAGATCAAACGGCCTTGAGGTGAGGCTTCCCCGGATCATGCTGAGTTCAATGCCTCTTCCTCCCTCTTTCAATTTCTTATGCCGTACCTGCATCAGGCCCTTAACCACTTCCGGGTTGTATTCGTAGGTATCAAACACCGGCGGCCTGAAATTTTCGTCGACCTGGCCGAAGTATTTTTCCCATACGCGAAGATCGAGGATCTTTGTTCCGTCCTGGTCGTCCATGTAAAAGTAATTTCCCACCGCTATGTTGTAGCTGTTGTTGCCGTTGAAATAGCGATCGAAGTATGTCCCCAGGAACTTTGGATTCTCGCGATTGGAGACATCGACAACCCAATTGTGCCCGCCCCATTCTCCGCCGGAAATACAGACCTTGCCGTTCAGACCAATCCAGTTGTTCTGGCCTTCGCCTCCCGTCGGCACATACCCCTTACGGGTCGGCTTCGAGAGATCGGAGAGATCTATGATCCACACGCCGGACTCGCCGAACTGGTATGTATGCCCTCCGGCGCAGAACATTTTCCGGTTCCCGAGCGCCATGGCCATGGTGGGGCCGGACCAGCACGAGCCGAGCAATTTCGGCTGTAAAGGATCGCCGATATCGATGGCCATAAGTTCCTGGCCATTCGTCAGGTAGAGGGTGTTGCCATCAAAAACCGTTGGGCCAAGAGTCTTGAGATTGAATGGCGGCTGGGAAAGCGAGACTTCAGCAAGAAGGGCATTCTCTGCGGCACTGCGGTTCAGGGACGAGCGCAGAAAATACTCAGTGTTTTTACCGGTCTTGCGTGTGACGACCGAAGTCAGCCGATTGTTCTCTACTTTGAATGGGCCGCCGGCGTCAGAAGTGGACCAGAGAAGTTGAGGCGACGCTGGATTCTCGAGCGAGAAGACGTCCAGTAAGGACTGTTTCTCACCCTCGACTTCAACCACCCGCTGACGATACATGCGGTCCTCATGAATAATGTAGCCGTGCCCGTCAAGCTTGCCGACCTGTTGTGGCCTGGCCGGGTCGGCAATATCCAGAATGAAAGTGCCCATGTATTGAGCTGCCTCTTCCTTTGGCGTGTCTTTCGGTGGCTCACTACCGCCGGAGACGAAGAGGTGATTCTTGTATGCGAAGGCTTCATTAACACTGTAAAGGCGCTTTCCTGGTGGTTCCCACAGATAGACCTTTTTCGGCTCACGCGGATTAGAGACATCGATAATCCACAGGCCTGTAAAACTGACACCGTAGAAAACGAAGCCATTCTGATAATGCACTCTGCGTGCGTAGTTCCCGCAGGGAATCGTCTTGCAGACGTAAGGCTGCTGGGCGTCCGTGCCGTCGACCACCTGAAAATTGTGCCCGCCTTCGCCGTTGGACAGAAATGCATAATCGCCATGTGCCGTGATGGACGCCGGCGAACCGTGCAGGGTTCGGGCACGTCCGACAACTCGAATGTCCGTGTCCTTGTCGTCAGAAAAAAACTTGACTCGGCCATTAACCGGATCGATGGCCACAGAATCAGGTTCAACCTGATAGGTGATCAGGTTGTCTCCACTGAGGTCGACCCCAATCGGGGTGAGCCGCCGGATCAGGCCGTGTTCGTTGGCGTATGCCCACGAACAGACATCCAGTTTCCCGTCTCGAAGTAAGAGTCGCTTACCGTAAATTCTGGGGACATCCTCCAGCGGGATGCTCTTCAGTGCCTTCGCATCCGAACCACGTATTTCAAACGCGCCATCGATCTTCCTGACCTTTTTGAGTCCCGACGCATGAACGGGATAAACTGAGACGAGGAGTGAGAGCGCCAGAATGCTTTTGAGGGTTGGCATGAGATACAAGTTGCTGGGTTGGGCGCTTCTTCGGGGCGTCTTCCAATTCGTCCACTCTGAAATCGTTGAACAAGACCGTCCCACTACCGTCATGCCCGAGTTCAGGTAGTTGAGGTTCCCGCTGACGGCCACGATGATACCGACAAGGGTCAAACGGACAATGGCTGAAAAGCCGCGATGTGTGATTTCATTTTATCGGCGTATGTCATGCATGAGGCGGGGCCCATTTGGCTGGGAACTGACTGCCGCACTCAGGACTTGATTGAGGGACCAATGGAATTCCAGAAGGAAAAGGCAAATTGACTCCGGAACCCGGAAAATCGGTTCGTATTACGATGCGTTCCGTCGTGATCGGCGTGCTCGGTGTAACGATACTCTGCCTGGCGAGTCCGTACCAGGATCTGGTTTATCGGAATATGATTGCGGGAGGGCATAGCGCGCCTCTGCTGGCGATGCTCTTTTTTGTAATGCTCGCAGTGTTGAATTGGCTGGTCAGGAAAAGTACCGGGAAGGCGCTCAGCGGATGCGAGATGGCCACAATTTTTTGCATGTTCCTTGTCGCGTCCGGCATTCCCTCAATGGGGCTGGTGGACTACCTCATCCCTGCTTTGATTGCACCGTTTTACTACGCAGATCAGACCAACAATTGGGCGGCCCACTTCCATCCTCATATCCCGTCCTGGCTGGTTCCTACCAAAGACGGTAACAGCGAGATCATTCTCGATTTCGTCGAAGGCGGGGCCTCCGTGCCATGGTCGGCCTGGATTCCCTGCCTTGCCATGTGGAGTACGTTCCTCGCTGCCTTCTACCTGACGACATTTTCTCTGTGCCGCCTTTTCAGTGAATCCTGGATTCATGTAGAGCGACTGAGCTTTCCGCTGGTGGAACTGCCTCTCGCTTCCTTCGAGGACAACGGGAAACCGACCTGGAGTCGTTCTGTTTTCTGGTTGGGTGTTTGGGTGCCCGTGTTCATCTACTCGTGGAACAGTCTGCCGCGCTACGGCCTGGAAGTTCCAGGTATACCGTTGGATTCAGACCTCCGTCGGGTATTTGGAAGGAACCTGGGAGTATTCAATGCGGCCGTCTATCCCAGCCTGATTGGGTTTTTCTATTTCGTGCCGTCGACCGTCTCGTGCGGCATCTGGGCTTTCTTTATTCTGATGAAATTTGAGCGGGGATTCGGTGCATGGTGCGGCACGGATTTAATCGAGAAAGGCGGCCAGTATTACGGCAGCTCGGCGGAACTGCATCAGGGCATGGGCGCCATGATGGTTCTCATGGCCGGGTGGATTTGGGTGGCGCGAAGCAGCCTGGCTAAACAGTTCAAAGCTGCGTTAAGAGGAAAAGACTGGGCGCCCTGGGGCACGTTGTTGGGCCTCATTTATATGGTCTCCTTCTGGGGCGCGGCGGGAATGAGCTTATGGGTTGGCCTGGCTTACTTTCTTGGCTTTTTCGTCATCGGAATAGCGCTCACCCGGTTGGTTGCCCAGGCCGGTTTACCTTATGTGCAGAGCGCATTTCTGCCCACGCATTGGGTGACGACATTTGTCGGAAGTGAGTCTCTGACGCTGCAGAATATGTCTCTTCTTGGGCTCAACTTTCCGATGTCGTTCGATATGGCCGGCTTCATGATGCCGTCTGTAATGAACGGACTGAAAGTATCCGACCGAACGGGGATCTCACGGCGAGGCATCCTGGCGGTGATGGTGCTGGCGGTGGCAGTGGCCCTGCCGGTCTCGTTCTACAGTTTTCTCACGGTTGCCTACGAGCAGGGCGGAAGTGCGAAAACCAGTTGGTGGTTTTTTGAAGGCGCACCAAAGCTTCCGTTTCGAACTTTTATGTCGATGGCCAAGAAGCCCGAAGGCATGGACTGGCACGGCATCAGCTTTACGGCGATAGGTGCATCCGTGACCAGTCTTCTGCTGTTTCTATCCCGGCGTTTTTCAGGCTGGCCGATCCATCCACTGGGATACATCCTCGCCGGCTCATGGGTAGTCCAGTTGTCCTGGTTTTCCTGTTTCCTCGCCTGGATGACCAAGGGCCTGATCCTTCGCTACGGCGGCGGGCAACTATACCGCTCGGCAGCGCCATTCTTTCTAGGCTTGATTCTGGGCGGATTCATCACCCCCGGGCTTTGGGCATTGATCGCCTTCTTTACCGGTGAACTTGGCCATGCTGTGTCCACCTTCCCGCCCTGATTCAGCCGTTCAACTTTCCAAGGGCCTCTACGGCCGCGTCAGCGACGCTCTCGCCAATTCCGGGGCCGAATTTGGTCCAGGAATTACCTGTTTCGTACCCGCCCTGACTGTATGCAATTCTCGTGGGCATGTATCCACTGAATCCGTTTGCCTGACCGCAGACGAATGTGAATTCAAAAGGTGAACGAGTTCGAATGTCGTGCTCGATCTCCAGGAACGGCTCGCCGGGCACACCAACGAACGCCAATCGCTCATCCACGGCGATCGCCTGAATTTCGACCTCGTCCGGGAAATGCACACCGTCTCTCAGATCGCCGGTAATACGAACAATTGATGACCGCACGCTGGCGATTGTTTGCGATGCAGTCATTCGCTGCGTCACATTCAGGACTTCATCTCCGATCAGATCGCCAAATCGATCCGACTCATCAATGCAGAGGTCTACCGGAGCGCCGGGTTCGAACGCTTCGGGCGCGGTATATGCGTTTTTGGGAACGCGCATATATTTGAACGGATCGATGTTCCCACAAAAGCCGGTGAAATATACGGGGACGCTGGAGGGGAGCGCCTCTTCCAAAATCCGGCAGGCTCGACCGGGGAAGTCGGATGAAATGCGTTCAGTGGTCCAAAGCACGTTTGGATGACACGCGAAGTTCATCAGCACACCATGGATCTCCTGGGAGGTCGCGTCCTTCAGGATGACCACTCGGATCGTGTCATCCTCAACACCGGGATCCGCAATTTCATTGGGATCGGGGCGATGCCAGGTCATCACTGCGGTCCCGTTCGATCGAAGCGGGCGGCGATTACCGGCAACTCCTGGGGCATGGCCTGTGGCGAATCCGATGTGGACGGGCGCGAGCCGTGAGAAAGCTTCCGTGCCGGCCTCGATAATTTCTTTCTTCAAGGTGCAATGCCAGTCTGCCAACGCCGGCGAATCGAATCCGGTCTGATCCCCTTCTTCGGCAGGAATGATCTTGGGAGATGAATGATTTTGAGTCGCTGCAATCAATATCGAGCGCTCAGACACACTGGTCCGTCGGGCAATTGCCGCACGAATCTCAGAAACAAACCCGGCCTCAAACGCGATCACGTCACAGCTAATGAGAATGGCTGCACCGTCCGTTCCATGAAATGCAACAGACCGGACAAAAAGCGGAGACAACACGCCCTTCGATAGGCCGCACCAGTGGCTCTCGTTCAATGGAACAGACTCAACCGGCGTGATATCCCTGCGACTGAAGCCGGCTCTAAGACTCATGAAGACAATCCTCGAAGTAAGAGCAAAGGGGTAGTCTTGGCTGAAATGTGCGATTCATAAAGACCTCATTTGGGTTCATCCCGATGGGGGTGAGGATTATGGCCAAAATACTTTCACTGAACGAAAATCGAGGGGCAACCGGGCAAGCATTTCACCATCACCGGTTCGGTGATGAAAGAGTGTTTGTGACGTTAGACATAGATAGCCAGTTCGGTATTTTCTGACCTCTGCAGAACGAATAGGGCAGCCTTGACCGTCCGAGCAGGAGATAAACAACTTTTCCATCGGCTCATAACAAAGAAAGGTTTCGAAATGTCAATAGTCATCGATGCGGATATTCACACGGTTCTTAACAGTAATCGTGTGAAGGAATACTTGCCCGAGCCTTGGCGTACACGTTACCAGGATGGCAGCCGTGGGCCGGGACACCTGGGTTACTGGAACCCGTCCGGGGTCATGCGATCTGATACACGGCTCGAGGACGGTTCACGAATCGAGGCAAGCCCCGGGTTGCTTATCGAGCACTTCTTCGAAAAGTACGGCATTGATTACGGCATCATGAACACGGGCAGCATGCATATCGGACTTTCGCCGGAGCCTGACTTCGCTGCCGCTGTGGTGCAGGCTGAGATGGAGTTGCTGGTGGAAGAATGGTTTCCAGTAAGCGAGCGGATCAAGTCGTCCATCACTGTATCCCCGGCCGACCCGGCACTTGCTGCCGAACAGATTCACCGATTCGCGGGGCACGACGGTTTTGTTCAGGTGTTGATGCCGAGCGGCGCACGTATTCCATACGGGAACCGATTTTTTCATCCTATATATGAAGCTGCGAGCGAATGCGGTTTGCCTGTGGCCATCCATCCCGGTTCCGAGGGTGTCGGCATCTCGGGCCCACCCACGGCGGCCGGTTATCCGGGCAGCTATTTTGAGTGGCATACTTCACTGGTAGCGAGCTACATCTCACACGTTTCGAGCCTGGTAATCGAGGGCGTATTTGTAAAGTTCCCTGACCTCAGATTTGTGCTGGTTGAGGGGGGGATCTCGTGGCTGCCAGCACTGTTATGGCGAATGGATAAAAACTGGAAGGCGCTCCGCATGACCGCGCCATGGCTGGAGCGGCCGCCAAGCGAATACGTCACCGAGCATATGCTGCTTACAACTCAGCCAATTGAAGAGCCACCGAACTCCAGACACCTGCATCAAATACTGGATATGTTTGATGCGGAAAACATGTTGATGTTTTCGAGTGATTTTCCGCATTGGGATGGCGACGCGCCAGACTTTACCGCCCGCTGGATGCCCGAGAACATCAAGGAGAAGGTCATGGGCCGAACCGCGAGTGAACTCTATGGGATAGGAGTCTGAACGGCTTCTGGCAGAGGGCCGGGGATCCCGCCGGGACAAGTCGGCGAGCCTGGTGGGTCGTTCTGGGTTCTCCTTCGATGTTCACGATTCAATCTCCTCCACCTTTGGGAGAAGCCCTGTCCTTTACCCAAAGGGCTCGCTGAGCGGTGGAGGGGCCGCTGGGTTCGGAGGCAAAGGCCCTTTTACCCTGAAAGGGTTGCGCCTATGTATAATCGTGTAGGCAGACAAATTAACGACACAAGCTAAGCGACCCGCCCCGCGAGACGCGTGGATTGCAACCGGACAGCACCGGCCGGGTTCGCTGCAGCGAATGGTCAGGCCGCATCATTTCTGGTGACTCATTACGTTGATGACCACGTCATTCGGGTCGGTGACAAAGAAGCGGCGAACGCCCCACGGTTCGTCCGTCAATGGGTAAACGATCTGAAGGCCAAGAGCACTCGCTTTGGCATGTGCTGGCGAATTATGGGGAGTGTATCTGCGAGGGACTTTCGCGTCCAGGTTTCATCCAGGGACATGGCCAAGAGCCTCGGGTGCAGGAACGGGACGCGTTGCCAACCGGGCAGGTCCGCCAGGTGAAGTCCCCGCGAAAGGGGGCTTGAAGCTGAGTGTCGGGACTGTGCAGGCAGACTTTCGCCCAGGTGTCCCGGGCGGGAAATCCGAGGTGTCGACAGCACTGAGCAAGTCCGGGACAGCGGTATCATGGGGCACACGCCGCGGGTTAAAGGTCGTGGTGGAACCATGGCTGCCGATCCCAGGGGGCTGCACCTTCGAAAGCATTCCCTTTCGACACTTGGGACTCCGGCCAAAATAATATTGCCACCTTCAATAGTCCCGAAGGGACGGAGGCAATTAGCCCCAGGTTTCAACCTGGGGGCAGAATTGGAAAAACGCATCGAAAGCCCCGAAGGGGCGACGGAGCCGTCTCCGTCGCCCCTTCGGGGCTGGAGTCGGGTTTGTCATCCCACCCCTGGTTAAAACCAGGGGCTACTCGCCTGGGTCCCTCTGGGACAGTTAAAAGAGATATCATTCGGCCGAAGTTGGAAACTTAATTTCGATCAAAGTCCTTAGGGGCACCCAACCGCCAGGTGGTATATAGAATTCAGCAACATCGTGGTGCCATCTCTCCGCGAGGGCACTGAATACTCCCCGCGGAGCGTGGAGACCACGTGGTTTCTGGGGAGCATGGAGCAGCCGAAACAGTTCCTCCTGGCCGAGGACTTCCGGAAGCCTGAACTCCTTCTTCACCGGAGGCAATCCGCCGACCACTTCAGGAGTCTTTTGAATATGTACGTAATAATATTTCAGGGCATGCCGGGCTTGCCTCACGCTGCTGTATGCGCGCCCTTTCACGGTAATGAGGTGCACCAGAAACATGCGTACATCCGCCGCACGGATCCGGTTCGGAGTCTTTCCGATGAATTGGCAGAACTGCGCCATTGCTTGAACGTACGAATCGATGGTCCTCCGGCTGAGATTCCGAAGCGTCATCTCCTCGATGAGAGCTTTATGATAGGGAGACATAATCATTCCTCCTGAAAGGTTACCAATCGCTCGTCCACGGCGGACGAACTTCAGGAGAAGAATGAATCAGATTGTCACTGAATGAAAGCCCCAAAAACCGCCAAACTCACGCCATCCACACCCCGCGTAAGATGTTGCCGAAGCGGGTTAGTTCAACGTTGGAACTCACCAACGCCCGGAGAAAAAACGAGGACTGTGAGGAACGAGGCGAAACTTCGGGTAATCAAGCACTCTCAAAATCGCGACAACTGAGGGCGTTCGGTGCAGTGACGTTGTTATCCGCTGAAAACCATCATTTGCATCAGAATTAAATCACGCCTGCGATAGCAGCAACAATCGATCTCATATCGGCAACCGAGAGAACCCCAAGTTTGTCTCTAAAGCGTTGAGTGTCTACACCACGCAACTGCAACGTATCCACTGCCGATGTTTTGGTAAGCCCATTGCTGGCGCCTGGCAAGAGTTTGACAAGCCAGACACTGCGTGCGAAGTGGTCTTTCCATTCCGTCAGTGGGGCAACGAGCCTGATGGGCAATACACCCACCGCGTCAGAACTCACAACGATGACCGGTCGGGTCTTACGGATTTCTGTACCTATTGTTGGGTCAAGGTTGACCGACCAGACTTCACCCCGAATGACAGTCTTCAATGAAGTCTCCTCCCTGCCATTCGACACGTTCGCCCTCCGTCTCTTCATAATGCGCATTCAACTGGTCTGCTTGCTCAGCAAGAATACGTCGCCGCTCATCTAGAGGAAGACGGATGAAATCAAGTTGCGGGGAGCGGGTGTCGTCTTTGCTGTCGGCCAGTTCGCTGAGCATGTGGTATGCCTCCTGAAGCTTCTTCTCAGGGAGTCTTTGGACGACGTTGGCCACATCTGAATGTGAATACGTTTTCATTTGTGCATCCTCTCATGTCTAAGCGTTTGCATCAAACCAGGCAGATTCGGGTGGGTCAGGGGGCTTGCGCCCCCATCGCCCCCTCAGAACCGTACAAGTTAGTTTCCCAACATAGGGCTCAAGCACTTGGAAAGCCGCGCCCTTTTGAGAGGCGACCCGGGCAGCGCGTGTCCCCATCGAAATTCAGTTCTATCGGCTTCAGATTCTATAGAACGGAATCGATTCTTCCCGAAGAATCTGGGGATGGAATCTGGCTATTCATCTCGACAGCACGTTCGCGTTTCCTCTGCGATAGTTGCAGGTTGTCTCCATGCAATGGGTGGAGAGCGCACCAGGCAGTTGTAAACAACCACCTGTCATCTGCTTTCTCTCCTGAAGAAGATTTGACCCGTTTTATCGCAGTCAAGCACCCGGTGGACGTCAGCGTATCCGGCTCATTACGAGGCGGCATTGGCTTCTTCCACCTTCTCAGCCCCGCTTTTCCAACAGCCCGGGCACGGCCTGCCCCGAAGGGCGGTACGGCGGGGTTACTACGTTCCGCTCAAGAGAACACCAGCCCCTTAGGTCCGCTCTGTCTACCGGCAGGAAACTCTGTCCGTGGCGGCGCACCGTTAAGAGCGCCGCTCCGTCCTGCGTTACCCGTTTTGGGCCAAGCCTGACAGCCGCTTTGGCTCTTTCTCGATGACGGCAGTTACAAGCGTTCACTTACATTAACCATAGGGCCGTATCCTGACGCCTCACCCGGTCGTACGGCTGCCCGGAGGGGTTAGTAAACTTACGTCGTTGATCCCCGCGCGTACCAATTAGTAAACATAAATTTACTGATTGACAGCGGCGCTTCGGCGCGTTGTCAGGGAGGCTTCGCCCCGCTGCTTTAACCCGGCCAGCAAGGCGCTCCCATAGGATTTGGTGACGGAACACCAAGTTGAATCCTGCCATCCTTGACAGTCTCAACAGTCTACAAATAAGCGACTTCGTATCGCCTTAACGTCAGAGATCGCCGAGCCCGGACAACAACGTCCTCACTCGAAGACAAAGTAGTAGATTTGACCAATCAACGACATCCAGAGCGCGAGGGCGGAGGGCTTCGGTGGATCGACCTTGTTAGCCCGTTCCTCTCCAGGTTTTACTGTCCACGGAGTACTTGTTTAATCTCAGCGTCATCGGGGGACAAATCAATGATTAAGTCGCCCCCTCGGCAGGTTAAAGACGTGTATGGCAGGAGCCAATTTCCCTACTGGATGAGTGCAGATGATCCCCGGTTGTGGTTACGTTCGGCCCGTGAACGTCAGGAACGAGCGTTGAATCACTGGTCTGAGTGACTTGGGTACAAACGTTGAGCCAGGAGTCCCGCAGGAAAACCACTTTTTTTGTTGATGTTGCCTGGTAGCCGATGGTTGTATTCACGGTGCTCGCGCCGGGTGTGAAGAGTCTTGATGAAACCAGAGGTTAAGTCTCCAGTGTGGTTGCCGGTGCCATGGGGGCAGGACATTTACTATTGTGAGATGCCCTTTCCGACAGCCGGGACACAGTTGGATGTCTTCTCCGGTGCGTTCGAGTATCCATTCCCTTGGCGATTTACCGTTGGGCCTTTCGATGACAGGGGCTTTCCCAAGGGCGAACAGGGCCGCAGGGAGCAATCGGCGCTTGAAACGGTTGTTGAGGAGACCGTGGTCACGGATGCGGTGGAACGCTGGCGGCAGGACGTGGTTCAGGAATCGCCGGAAAAATTCCTGCGGCTCAAGAGTCTTTGGCTTCTGTTCTCCATCGTCTTTGCGGTCGATGTAAGAGATGGTGAATGCAGATGAACGTGGGTGCGCAGAATCTGGACAACGCCTTCGGCGTTGTAGCCGTCAGGGTGCCGGCGCGTCCAGGATGAGCAGCTACTGGCCTTGTGACTTAGGGGCACCCAACCGCCAGGTGGAATATAGAATTCAGCAACATCGTGGTGCCCTCTCTCCGCAAAGGCTCTGAATACTCCCCGCGGAGCGTGGAGACCACGTGGTTTCTGGGGAGCATGGAGCAGCCGAAACAGTTCCTCCTGGCCGAGGACTTCCGGAAGCCTGAACTCCTTCTTCACCGGAGGCAATCCGTCGACCACTTCAGGGGTCTTTTGAATATGCTCGAAGTAGTATTTCAATCCATGCCGCGTCTGCCTCACGCTGCTGTACGCATGCCCTTTCACGGTAATGAGGTGCACCAGAAACATACGTACATCCGCCGCACGGATCCGGTTCGGAGTCTTTCCGATAAATTTGCACAGCCGCGCCATTGCTTGAACGTACGAATCGATGGTCTTCGGACTGAGATTAGCAAGCGTCATGTAATCGATAAGAGCCTTACGAAAAGGGGACATCTCCATTCCTCCTGAAAAAAACGCCGAATCGCTCGCCCACAGCGGACGAACCTCAGGAAAAGAATGAACCAGATTGCCGTTGATTGAAAGCCCCAAAAACCGCCAAACTCACGCCATCCACACCCCGCGTAAGATGTTGCCGAAGCGGGTTAGTTCAACATGGGCGTAACCACTTCGGGGTAAAAGGCACTCGCTGTCCGGTTGACCCAAGGTAGCTCTCAAAGCCTTGCAGGATTGGGCTGGAATGCGCAACACCTCCGGGGCAAAAAATGTGGGTAAAGAACAGGACAGACCGGCAGGAGCAACAATCTGAGAAAACCACAAAGTAATTTGTTGGAAAAGAGGCAGCTAATCCTCAAGCGACTCGATTGAGACCTTCATTTCAATTCGCTCTTTGGGATTATCTCGCGCATCACGGGGTGACTTCACGATTGCGTCAGCCACTTCCATCCCTTCAGTTACTTCACCGAACACGGTGTACTGGCCATCGAGGAAATTCGAATTTGCAACGACGATAAAGAACTGGCAACCGGCAGAATCCGGGTCCTGCCCTCTAGCGGTAGAAAGGATGCCCCGTTTGTGAGGAATGTCGTTGAACTCTGCCTTGATTTTGTAGCCGGCGTCGCCTGTGCCGTGCCGGCTGCGATCCTCCTTCTTGGTGTGTGGGCAACCGCCCTGGATCATGAAACCTGGAATCACGCGATGGAAGGTTAGACCATCGTAGAAGCCCTCTTTCGCCAGCTTTGTAAAATTCTCTACATGGCCCGGCGCGACGTCAGGGAAAAACTTGATTTTGATAGTTCCTTTTGAGGTTTCGATAACACCGATTTCAGACACGAGCACTCCTTTCATGATTTTGGGCTTGGAAAAGACGAGGATACTACTGTCAGTGTGCAAGGGGCGAAAGCGGAAACGGGGGGAGATGGGTAATAAGGTCGCTGCGGTGTTGGGTCCATTCCTGTTGGGTGTCCGGATCGAGAAACGTTTCTCGGGTATCGAACTACCCATCACTCATGACGGTCCTGAACCCATTCCATAGTTCTCGTGTCTCCGGTAACCATGCCAACTTGTCCGTGCAACTCACTATTTCATGGCACTTGTCGGCGGTGGCGAAACCGCCGCCTCGGTCGCATTTCAACGGCGCGTCAATGGCAAGCATTTTCTTGAGCCGGTCGTCCAGGACAGGATCGTTTTCAAGACCGTTCTGGTTGGCGTACGCATAGAATCCAGGCCAATACCAGTCGAGACACCAATTGTTCACATTGCCGGACATATCAAAACAGCCTGTCGGGCTTACCCCTGCAGGATAAATACCAACCTCAGTTACCTGCCCGATGTTGTTGTTGAAATTCAACAGGTCTTTTCTCGGCCAGGCGTCGCCCCATGGGAAACGCCTGCGGTCCAACCCACGAGCCGCACGTTCCCATTGCGCCTCGGTGGGCAGACTTTTCCCGGCCCACCTGCAATATGCCTGCGCTTCGTGCCAGCTTACTCCAGTGGTCGGGTGGTTCGGGGAATCCCATCCGGTTTTGTTCCATCCTGCGGGCGCGGTGATTGCTTCCTCTTCTTTCCAGTGCCAGCCTTTCACCGACCACAGATCCCGGTTCTCGTACCCGCTGTCTTCGATAAAACGTTCATAGCGCAGGTTTGTTACAGGATACACATCGATCCAATAGTCAAAGATAAAAACGGTGCGCTCGGGTTTCTCATGCTCTTTGGCGAAGAGATCGCCTTCGGGCATTCCCATGGTAAAACTGCCCGCCGGGATCAAGACCATCTTGGCGCCGTCAACCGGATGAGTCTGATATCTTGCGTCCGACACGGAAGGGGTATCCTGTAGAAACCGAGGCTTAGTCAGTATCGAATATGAAGCGGCGAGTCCACCAGAACTCGGCAGCATATATGCGGCCATTATTCTCTCTATCTAACATCTGATAATGAACTCAACTTGTCTCGAATATCTGCTTACCGATTTTGAGAAGAAACAGTTCGAAGAACAGGGCTACCTGATCGTCAGTCCGGCCCTCTCCGAGAACCATGTCCAGGAATTGTTAGAGGTTGTGGATCGAGTCGATGTTCGTGAGCGCAACAAGGAGGTTCCAGAGCAGCTACTTTCAGTCACAGACATCATTGGTGAAGACGACAAACTGGTCGATCTCGTGGATCTGCCGTCCACATTCCCGAAAGTCTGGGGAATTCTGGGATGGAACATCTACCTCTACCATTCCCACCTGGACATCACCCCGCCCGGCAACGAGGAAGTGCAGCCTGTTGCCTGGCATCAGGACAGTTTGCGTGTTAACGAAGAAATCGAGGGCCACCCACGGCCGCGCCTTTCGCTCAAGATCGGTTATTACCTGACCGATGTATCCGAGCCTGATCGCGGGAACACACTTATCCTCCCCGGCTCGCATCTGTTAGACGAGCTTGATTGCCCGCAGGATGGAATATCTAGTCCCGCAGGCGCGATCCCACTCTGTCTGAAACCCGGCGACGCACTGATCCTGGACAGACGAACCTGGCATTCCAGGAGCGCTAACCGCAGTGACATTACCCGCAAAGTTCTGTGGCTTGGATACAGCTACCGATGGATGATGCCCAAAGACAAGATGACCGTAGAGCATCTTTATGAGAGTCTCGACCCCATTCGGCGTCAACTCCTGGGAGCCAGGGTGAGTATGAATGGTGTCTATGACCCAACTGAGGGAGATGTTCCGTTGCGTTCCTGGCTCGCGGAGCACAGTCCCGAAAATGCGGTCTGGACTCGGCATAAACGCCCCCAGGCACGCCCTCCTGCGCATGAAAACCGTGTTCAGCTAACGGGGCGAAAATTGTCGCCATAAGATAGATTTCCCGAAACTTGAGCAAGGATTGAAAGATGTTTGAAAGCTGCACCGGATATGAACCTACAGCAGGCATGAACCGCCGTACTTTCCTCAACCGCTTCGGCATGGGGTTGGGCAGCATCGCCCTGGCTGATCTGGTATCGAACGAGGCGACTGCCAGTGGAATTCTCAGTACCACACACCATCCGCCGAAGGCCAAACGCATTATTTATCTGTTCCAGAGCGGCGGCCCGTCTCAGATGGACCTGTTCGATTACAAGCCGCTTCTCAACAAGCTCCGTGGCCAGCAGCTCCCCGATTCCGTGCGGCAGGGGCAACGCCTGACGGGCATGTCGGGGAATCAATCCAGCCTGCCTCTGGTTGGCTCGCCTTTCGAATTCCAACAGCGCGGGCAGAGCGGGGCATGGATCAGTGATCGCCTGCCCCACACAGCGAAAGTGGCGGACGACCTTTGCTTTATCAAATCCATGCATACCGAAGCCATCAATCACGGCCCGGGAGTGACGTTTATGCAGACCGGATCGCAGTTTCCAGGTCGGCCGAGTATGGGCGCGTGGCTGCAATACGGGCTGGGAGCTGCGAATG
Organism: Planctomycetota bacterium; assembly: GCA_027625095.1. Classification (GTDB taxonomy): domain Bacteria; phylum Planctomycetota; class PUPC01; order JACPCR01; family JACPCR01; genus JAQBXN01. The sequence goes on from JAQBXN010000053.1 coordinate 19,193, forward strand.
AAAATCTCCCCGCTTTCGTCGTCATGGTCACCAAGGGGAAGGGCGGCCAACCTCTGGTTTCAAGATTGTGGGGGAGTGGATTTCTGCCGGCCAAATACCAGGGCCTCCGATTCCGTTCAGGTAAAGATCCGATTCTGTATTTGAATAATCCGGATGGCATTGACTCTGCCAGTCGGCGACGAATGCTCGACCGTTTGAATGAACTCCATCAGCTTCAGGTCGATGCCACCGGTGATGTAGAGATAGAGAATCGCATCGCTCAGTATGAAATGGCGTTCCGGATGCAGAACTCGATCCCTGAGGTTACCGATCTGAAATCTGAGCCGGATTATGTCCTTGACCAATACGGGCCGGATGTTCGTTCGCCGGGTTCTTTCTCCGCCAATTGCCTGTTGGCCCGACGACTGGCCGAACGAGGTGTGCGATTCATTCAGCTTTACCATCCGGGCTGGGATCAACATGGCGGCCTGCCAGGCGGCATATCGCAACAGTGCAGAGAAACCGATCAGCCGACCTCAGCGTTGATAGCAGATCTCAAACAGCGGGGTCTGCTTGAGGACACTCTTGTTATCTGGGGTGGAGAATTCGGGCGCACCAATTACTGCCAGGGCAAACTGAGCGACAACAATTTCGGCCGCGACCATCATCCGAAATGCTTTACAGTCTGGATGGCCGGGGGAGGAGTAAACGCAGGATCGTCGTACGGACGCACTGACGACTACTGTTACAACGTCGCTGAAAATGGTGTCCACATTCATGACTTTCACGCGACGATCATGCATCTGCTGGGCATAGACCACGAACGGTTAACACACAAATTCCAGGGTCGATGGTTCAGGCTGACAGATGTACATGGACAGGTGGTGCAGGGAGTGGTGGGATAGAGATTTACTCATGAAAATTTGCCCCCTGCGCGTGTTATCTTGATTAAGCAATTCATTGGAACTCTCCTGATTTTGGTTGCGGTCAAAGGCCGGGCAGGAGAAGGATAATGAGAGAGCAGCCGATGATTACTGCCCGGAATTGCATCAGTTCACGACATTAATGACCCGGTTGATACGTGAAGCACCTCTTAAGAATTCCACATCCTCAGAGCTTCACAACCAGATTATCCATCGCCTTCGGCTTCTTCCTTATCGGCAGGATAAAGCTCTTGCCGGACCCGCTCTCCATGTCCATCGAGTTCGAGTTCGAAGTGCTGCGCGACGTCAGCTATCCGGAAAGAGGCTTTGGGGGGGATGCCTTCCGGCCATGCCTGAAGCTCGGCGCCCTGATCATCAAAAACTTTGCCGGGGGTTGAACTGTCTGTCGCAATCTCATCAACAATATCTCGGATGAGATCTGTGACCTGCCTCAGATTCTCCGCCTTTTCATAGTCCCAAACGTTTATATTTGTCCCGGTTGCCAGATTGCTCAAGTCAATAAGCTGGCGTTCATCGACTTCGATCCCCAGCCCGATAACGAAGCACTTCATCGGGTTACGTTTCCCGGATGCGATCCGGCCGGCAAGAGTGGCCGTGTAACTTTTCACTTCGTTGATGTCGTCGATATAGCCATCTGTGATGAAGACATAAAGTCCATTGGGGGCAACGGGAAACCTTGAATCGAAAAACTTCAACGCCGGAAGCAGTTGTGTCTTTTTCTGACCGAAAGGGATCTGTTCCGGGCCGTCAATACTTACCGTCGAGCACTCCGCAACACTGACAGGGCCGGATTCTTCAATTTTGTCCCCTTCAATTCCGGCGCTGAAATAAATCAGAGTCGTTTCGTTCTCGGCGTCGATGTTGGTCGCCATGTATTCGATAAATTTTCGCCCCTCTTCCTGCACTTCATTGAAAGTCCAGCGGAGCAGCCCGTTGGCAAACGCATCTTCCCAGGCATCACGGCTGAGGACCCGCAATTCCGCTCCGTCCCGTTTCTCAATACGAGCCCAGTCTTTACGGAGGTAACGTTTGAAGATCGGGTGAGGGATCTGCCCGGCGACCATCTTGCCAAAAGAGGACTGCATGGAGGTGCTGGCATCAATGGCGATCCCGGTTCTCCAGCCTTGTCCAATTTCGGTTTCACGAGCAAGGGAAAAAGTAACCTCAAGCTCTCCGCCCAAGGGCTGGAAGTGAACCTTGCTGAGGGCAGGATCCACATGTTTGCCTGGTATGGTGATTCGATTGACTACACTGACTTTGGCCATGCTCGCTCCCAAGGCTCATCAACGTATCGCCGATGCTCTCTCGATGCCACGTAGATGAATTTGATGTTTCAGAGGGAAGTTATTCTGACGAAACTTTCGAGCTTCGAACGCCGGGTATTGTAGAGGTGGCGGTGTTGAGTCTCAAAGCATTTCCAGTGAACCGGTTGAAGAAGGGTTGGCTCCCTGGAATGATCCCCGCTCTTATACCCGACAGGGCGGCACTCAATCGAATGATTTCTACCACAATCACCAAATGGATTGTTTTCAACGTCTTCGTCCTGCTGATGCTGGCCGTAGATCTGTTGGTCTTCCATCGCAGATCGGCAAAGGTTTCGGTACGACAGGCGTTGACCTGGACTTTCGTCTGGATATTGCTCGCCTTGGTTTTCAATGTTGGCATCTGGAAATACGCCGGCGAAGAGAGAGCCCTCGAGTTCCTCGCCGGGTACCTCCTCGAGAAGTCTCTCAGCGTAGACAACCTTTTCGTCTTCCTGCTGGTTTTTTCTTTCTTTTCTGTTCCTCCTAAGCTCCAGCATCGATGCCTTTTCTACGGAATCATCGGCGCCCTTATCATGCGGGCGATTTTTATCGTGGTGGGTGTGCAGCTTCTCGATGCATTCAGTTGGCTCATATACGTTTTCGGGGCATTTCTGGTCTTTACCGGGATTAAGATGGCCTTCCATTCATCCGCGGAGATCAATCCTGAAAAAAACCCGGTCATCAAATTAGCCAAACGTTTCTTCAAGGTGACAAAGGAATACGAAGGCGACAAGTTCTTTGTACGCCGGGACGGCATCCTCATGGCTACACCGCTGTTTATCGTCTTGCTCGTTGTTGAAACTACAGACGTAATCTTCGCTCTGGATTCCATCCCTGCGATTCTGGCCATCAGTCGCGATCCGTTCATCGTTTATTCCTCCAACGTATTTGCGATCATGGGACTGCGTGCCCTTTATTTCGCCTTGGCCGGCATTATGGAGATTTTTCACTTCCTGCACTTTGGGCTTTCGTTTATTCTGGTCTTTGTCGGCTTCAAAATGGTCTTGCATGACGAACTTCATATCCCAATCGAAATCGCTCTCAGCGTTGTGGCGTACACCATCTATACGTCTATCGTGTTGTCGATCGCCTTCCCCACAAGAGACTCGCGAGCAGTGGAGTTTCCCCAATCTGAGCTGGATACCGAGGCTGAAAAATAATCCTGTCGTCGAGGACACCATCATGTGCACCATTTTGAAAATGCTTCTTGCAGGTCTCACCGTCATCGTTTCGCTTGCTCCAGCGCATGCCGAAGAAATCAAACACCGTTTTATCTGCGTGGACAATGCCCAAAATCGGTTGATTCACATCGACCAGCACGAGGGCACGGAGTGGATTGTCGGCATTCCGGGAGGCTCACGTGATTTGCAGATTCTTGACAAAGATCGCGTCCTGGTCAGCCACGATAACGGCGCTGCTGAGTATGACCTGAACTCTGGCAAAGCCTTGGATTGGAAGGTGACGAACCATCGCGGCGTGAACACCGCCCGCCGTCTCAAGAGTGGCCACACCATCCTTGGCGCGAATTCCAAAGAAGGCATCGTCTTCACCGAAGTCGATACCAACGGGAAGGAAGTTGGCAAGACTGTCTTAGAGGGACAGAAGGATCTGCGTCTGGTTCGAATTCGGAAGGATGGTAACTTCCTGCTGACGGTCAGCGGTCCATACCGGGTGGTCGAGGTGAATAAGGCCGGCGAGATCATTCGCAGCGTGGCGATTCCCGGCAAAGGTTACAAGGCTGCTATTACTGCGGACGGCACCTGTCTGGCCACTACTGGTGAGGACTCGCAAGTCGTGGAGATCAACAAGGATGGAAATATAGATCGCGCGGTCGGTGGTCGAAAGAATCATGAGGGACTCCAGTGGTTCTCAGGGTTCCATCATCTGGATAATGGCAACATCGTGGTCGCCAACTGGCTTGGTCACGGCAAGGCCGGCAAAGGTCCGCACCTGGTCGAATTCGACCGGGAGAACAAACTTGTCTGGAAGTGGGAAGACCACGAAAAGGCGAAGCAAGTCACTAATGTGCTCCTCCTTGACGAACTGGATGGCCAGTTGGAGTAGGCCACCCTTAGAGATTTTCCTCTGAGCCTTTGAGAGTTCTACGGCTGCTCAAGGCGACATCACGTTTTCATCAAATCCCGGACTTCATCCAACTGTTCCTGCTTACACAAAAGCAGCAGCCGATCCTCGGCCATGATTTCTGTCAGCCCGCCGGGAATGATGGTTTCTTCTTTGCGATAGACCGAGACGATCAGGGTACCTTTCGGGAAGCGGATGTCGCGGACACACTGGTTAACCATACCGTGCTCAGGAGGTACCTTCAGCTCGGTTAGAGTCATCCCGCCTCGATACGGTGCGGAGGAGTCTTCTTCTTCCTCATCAATCGACTCTCCCGCGTCTGCCTTCAAATTGCGCAGGCGGCGGTCGTAGGCAACGATAACGTCGCGACGGGTGATCATGCCAAGCAGGCGGCGATTATCGAGGCATTCGACGACTGGCAGGGCGACCAGGTTTTTGGTCGTCATTTTTCGAAGCACCTGGTATAGGTTTTCGTCGAGATTCGTGGTGATGACGTTCGTTTCGCAGATATCGATAGCCAGCACCAGAGCGCCCAGCGCTTCATCAGTCAGGACCTGCCTGACGTCATTGAAGGAGACGATGCCGAGCAGGTGATCGTCACGGTCAACAACAGGAAAATAATCCTGCTCATCCTTCTGAATCAGTCTCAAAAGCTCGGTCAGGCTGACGGCCTCGCGCACGGTGCGAATTTCGGTGTGCTCCTGAGTAAAGATGTCTCTGACTCGCATGTCTTCGAGCACATTGACGACGAAGTCCCCGAGATGGGCGGGGGAATCCTGCTGAGTCGCTACCTGTTCAGGGATGAGGGTCCAGCGGCGCGAGAGCACGAACGAAATCGTGCAGGTGAGCATGAGCGGTACGATGAGCTGGTAGGACCCGGTCAATTCGGTGACGATGATCAGACTTGTGATGGGCACATTGGCGATGCCCGAAAAGAATCCGGCCATGCCGACGAGAATCATCGACTCCCGGGTTGTTTCATGCATCATGCCGGGGGCAACAGCCTGCACAAGGTAGCCAAACGAACCACCAATCATCGCTCCAACGCAAAGGCTGGGTGCGAATAATCCACCTGAGCCGCCGGATGAGATGGTGCAACTGGTGGCAACCATTTTTGCAAATGCGATGAGCAGCAAAAACCAGAAAGCACTCATGGGTGCGCTTGAGGCAAGGCCCCCTTCGGCAGCGCCGAGCTTGTCGCTGATGATACTTTGAATCTGATCGTAGCCCCCTCCCAGCACCTGTGGTAGCCAGACTGCCAGCAGGCCGAGCATGAGGCCGCCCACTGCCGGCTTGCAGGTATTTGGAAGCGGCAGCCGCCGAAACAATTTGTCTCTGCCGATCTCAAGGACCTTTACATAAACACAGCCCAGGCCCGCACAGACAAGCGCCAACGCGACATAGAGTACCAATTCGGAATTGTGAGAGAACTTCAGCCCATCTACGCCCCCGAAGAGAAAACCGTACCCGAAGATGGAAGTGAACACCGCGTACGAGGTAATCGATGCGATAATGGAGGGCACGATGGCCTCGAACTCAAATTCTGCTTCTTTATACAGAACTTCACCGGCAAAAAACGCCCCGCCGAGCGGCGCGCGAAAGATGGCACCCACTCCAGCGCTGGCCCCGGCCAGCAACAGGATACGCTGCAGTCTTGGGCTCAGGCCCAGCCGTTTGCTCAAAGCCACTGCGAGTCCGGATGACATGAGTGCTGTTGGGCCTTCTTTTCCCGCAGATCCTCCGGACGCGATGGTGATAACAGAAGCGACCAGCTTCACGATCGGCACACGATCTCGAATCTCACCCCGGAGGCGGTGGAAAGCTTTCACCATAAATTCCGAACCGCCTCCTTCAGCTTCCGGTGCGAACGTGTAAACGATCCAGCCGGCGATGAGCCCTCCAACAGCCGGGGTAAAAATGATCAGCGCAGTTCGCATTCCGCCGCTCTCCGTGGCAAGAACGTTACCGATAATCAGCCCATTGAAGAAGTGCAGGCCCGACTCGAAAATCACGGCCGCCAGACCTGAAATCAAGCCTACACACACGCTGAGGATCAAAAGCGATCCCCATGCCTGGACATCAAAAAAATGGCCGATTCGTTTAAGGCCTTTATGCAACGTAATGAGTAATAGGTAATGAGAAATGAGCAAGACGTAGACAGAAATTCGGTCTCACCGTCATTCGACCGACCCGACCTGATGTTTGTTGCTTGATTCTGGAAATATGCAGAGTCTCGAAGACCACACCTGCAGAATCAAGCACCGAGCATCACTTGAAGAGCCGTCGTCGGAACAATACCGGATTACACATAGTTGATTTACTCATTACTCATTACGTCAGACGAACCTCCACTCCATCAAGCCGGCACCAACCAGGCAGACCAATACTCCGATGGCCATCCAGTGATGCCATTCCTGACCGCTTCGCTGAGCCTGAAGCAGGGCATCGAGCTCCTGCCAGTTGGTAACCTTCATAAGTTTCAGTTTTGCCGTCAGCCTCTTTTCCTGGTCACTCGGTACAGCCGCCAAATCTGAATCCATGCGGAGGCCCTGGATACCGTAGTAAACACGATTCGAGCCGTCAGAATTCAGCAGCAGAAAGGACGCCAGCCCTGTGGCCGGAGCCCCCTGTGCCGCTATGACGTGCATTTCATTTCCGACTTTTTGCGGCGTCAATGGCTTTGGGTCGCGACCTTCAACAGTCAATGAAACACCACGCGGTGACATATCTTTGAGCCTCAGGCCAATGGCCTCATTGGGTTTGAGCGTGCGGGGATATATTCCACCCGCGGCTGCCTCGCCGAACAGCCGGAAGACGAAAGGAAAAAAGAACTCGCGGACGATCAGACTGTTTCCTCGGCCATTCAAGCCTGCGGCCAGAAGGAGCACCCGTCCCAGACTCCGGCTCTGCCGCAACAGAAATGGCTGACGGTCTGCGAATTGTGCCAGAGTGGTCGTTCCCGCCTCCGGTTCTTCAAACTCAATCCAGGAATAAAACCTGGCCTGGCTGAGGTCGCCGTCTTCTTCGGTTTCAAAAGTTTTGAATGATGGATCGCCAAATGATGAACGGGAGACGGTCTTGAATCGGGTGCCCCCCAGCTTCTCGATCACCGGTTTTCGCAGGCGCGCAGGCAGTAATTTCATTTTGCCGAAAAGGTCGTTCCATTCGGTGATGTTTACCGTCTCATCTGGAACAAGCACCAGTCCGCCGCCCTGCTTTACAAAGTCGCTGAGCGACATCGCATCTTCCGCATTCAGGGCGCTCCCACCATCAAAAATAACTGCATCGAATTGGTTCAATTTTGCTGGGGTCGGGCTGCCTTCTATCAACATGAACTGAATCTGACCCATGGTGAAGAGTGGGCCCGAATCACCGTCTTCCATCTTCTCTATGCGACCGGCAATCTGGAGAAAGCCCCAAGCCGAGTCAAACTTCTTCTGGCTCGCAGAGGCACGCAGAACACCTACACGCATTTCTTTATCCACCTGAATTCCAGCCGACATGGCGTTGTCGAAGTTGAGGACATCCGTCTTCAATCGAGCGGTGACGTGGTGCGGCCCCGGCTCATCAAAATTCAGATCGATATGGATTGTTCCCTCCTGACCGGGCAGCAGAGAAATGGTTTCCCGGCCGGAAAATGCACCGTCCATGTGAATCTGGATTTCAGAATCCTTCACCGGTTGCGGGCTGAAATTGCGCGCAGAGACGAATAACCGGCAGGGGTGATGCATGAGAACGCGTTCGCTGGCGAATCGGACGCTGGTCACGGCTATGTTGTCACGGCTGTCCAGGGTAGGCAGCATCCAGTAAATGGAAGGATTCCATTCTTTTGGTATCGCACTTTCACCGACCCCTTCCCAGGTGCTCGCCTGGTCATCTACGAACAGATAAAGCTCGACTGAGTCGTTCGCGAATTTACTGGCCGCTACCTCCAAAGCTTTGCCAAGAGAAGCGCTGCTTTCCGATGTTTCCAGCGACCGAATCGACTCAAGGGATGCTTCCGGCGTTTCAACAATGGCGCTGTCAACAATCCATTCAGGCTCTGTCCCGATCAGAAGAAGTGACCACTTTTCGCCTCGTCCCCAAGTCTTTACCAACTCTTTGAGTGCCTCAATCGAACGATCCCACCGAGTATTGCCAGTCTCCCCTGCCTGCATACTGTAAGACCCATCAAGAATGATCACCCGATGAGTTCCCGTACTTGAAACCACTGAATCCTGCTGTTTCGCAACCGGGCGTGCAAAGAGCAGCACCAGTCCCAGGCACACAAGAGTACGCAACGCCAACAGAATAATCTGGTCGAGGTAGAGCTGTTTCTTCAGCCGTTCCAGCGCCCGTTCAAGGACATAGTTCGCCCCCCAAACCACTTTCAACGATCTGTATCGCATCAAGTAGTAAATAATGATCGGTATCAGCCCGAGAGGAAGGGCGTATAGGAAGTTGGGGTTTAGGAACAATTACGTAATGAGTAACCAGATGAGTAATGAGTAAGTGGTGCCCTATACAACTCACTTGGGAGGGGCGGCAGTCAGCCGTTTGCAGACTGTGGTCTGTGGTCTGAAGTCTATGGTCTGAGGTCTAAAACCTTCCTCACTCCTGGTGTCCTCTGTGCCTCCATACCAGATATTCAGAGAGCGCGGTTTCCATGTGTTCGCTGGTTCGGCAGGAGACGAAGTGGGCGTTGAACTTTTTCGACCAGGTCTTCCAGTCTTCGAGCAGGGCCTGGTATTCTTCACGATAGATTTTTTTTAGCGGAATCGCGTCAAGGCGATGCCGGATTGCCCGGTTTTCCAAATCACCGAATTCGACCCACCGATTGAAAGGAAATTCTTCTTCAGTTTCGTCACGTAACTGGAAGAGCAGGACATCGTGCCCGTAAGCCTGGAGGCGAGATAGTTCGCGCTGTGTTGCCGCAGGGTCGAACATGAAATCAGAGATAACGACGATGAGCCCTTTCCGCTCAGCCCTGTCCAGGATTGCCTTCAGGCAGGGCTGGATTCCGTCTGGCGCGGCCGCATCTTTTGCAACCAGGCTCTGAAGGATGGTGACCAGGTGGGTGGAAGACGATTTAGCCGGTAGCCAGAGAGTCTCGTTTTCCGCCGCAATTACCATCCCTGCGGCATCCTTTTCCTTCAATATGAGATAGCTCAGGCAGGCCGCCAGTCGACAGGCTTGCAGATATTTGCTTGGCCCATCGGTGGATTGCAGCATCGAGGCACTGCGATCTACGACCAGCCTTACCGTCAGTGAAGAATCTTCAATAAAGCGTTTAACGTAATACCGCTCCTGGCGGGCTGAAACTTTCCAGTCCATGTGTTTGAGCGGGTCGCCGGGTTGATACTCCTTATGGTGGTCAAAATCAGTACTGACACCGATGCGCTTACTTGAATGAATGCCATGCATGATGCCGTCTACAGTGCGCCGTGCATAGATCTCGAGGTGTTTGAGCGAGTCCTTCGCCTCAGGGGAGAGGACTTCGTCGATTTGGTAAATGTGTTTGGTTTTTGCCATAGTGACAATCAACCGGCCGCCGCCTTCGGTTCGTCCACTGATTCGACAATTTTTTCAACGATCATATCCGATGTGATGCCCTCGGATATGGCAGCGTAGTTTACGATGACACGATGACGCAGCACCGGCTTGGCCACCGCTTGAATATCGGCAGTCGTAATGTAAGTGCGGCCATGGAAAAAGGCGTATGCCTTCGCCCCAAGAATTAAATTCTGGCAGGCGCGAGGGCCGGCTCCCCAGGCGACCCACTCTTTCGTATAGGGCAGCGCATAATCTTTCGAGACTCTCGTGGCCTGTACCAGGCGGACGACATAGTGGTAGAGATCGTCACGCACGATCACGTCACGAATGATGGCCTGGAATTTCAAAATCTGTTCGCCGCTCAAGACCTGTTTGGGCTCGTCACGGTAATTAGTGGTGGTACGGCGTAATATTTCGACCTCGTCTTCGCCTTCCGGATAATCGACGTTTATCAGGTACATGAAACGGTCGAGTTGTGCTTCCGGCAGGCTGTATGTTCCTTCCTGCTCGATGGGGTTTTGCGTAGCGAGTACGAAAAAAGGAAGGTCGAGCTTGTATCTCTTGCTGCCTGCGGACACCTGCTTTTCCTGCATGGCCTCGAGAAGTGCAGCCTGCGTTTTGGGCGGTGTCCGGTTGATTTCGTCTGCAAGGACGATGTTGGCGAAGATGGGGCCCGGAATAAATTTGAACTCCTTGGCCCCGGTTTCAGGATCTTCCTGCAGGATTTCAGTGCCGGTGATGTCCGAAGGCATCAGGTCTGGCGTGAATTGAATGCGTGTCGATTTCACACCGATGACCCGGGAGATGGTCGTCACCAACAGCGTCTTTGCGAGGCCGGGCACTCCCATCAGGAGCGCGTGGCCGTGGCAAAAAATCACCTGGAGTGTCAGGTCGACCAATTCCTCCTGGCCCACGATGACTTTATGAATCTCGTGTTTTACCTTGTCGATAATCTCTCGAAATTCTTCTGCTATTTGTGGATTAATGTCTGCTGCCATGAGTCTTTTATCTAAGATTAATTCCAGGGATCCAGTAACACTTTGCCACAGTTGCCGGTGGTTTGAAGCTCCCACGCTGACTGAACATTGCTCATTGGAAAACGATGGGTAATAAACTTTTCGATTTTTTCTGTGTTGTTCCGAATGACATTCAGAAGGCGCGGATATTCGGCCAAGTTGTAATGCCAGTTGCCGCGAAGGACGAGCCCCTTGCGGATCATGTCGTTGCTGATCTGCACCTCCAGGGCGCCGCCTTCTCCTACGAAGGTGACCTGACCTTTGCGGCGGGCAGCATCAATCAGAAATCGTTGCGCCGGGGCCGCGCCTGAGCAATCCACTGCCTTGTCGACACCGATTCCGTTGGTGAATTCCATGAGCTTTTCCAGGTTGCCATCATCGTTCGGATCGAGCACCAGTGCGGCTCCCAGTTCCTTTGCCAGTTTGGCCCGAAAAGGATGGCTCTCAACCGCAATGGTCCGGGCGCCTCGGTAGGTAGCATTAATCACTCCGCCCAATCCGACCGGGCCCATGCCGGTGATCATAACCGTATCAATTGCGTTGACGCCCATCTGTTCCATCGCACCGAAAGTCGGGCCGAGCCCGCAACACGCCAGGCCCGCGTACTCGGTGCTTATGTCGTCCGGTATGTGGCTCATGTGGTAATCGGGTTTCACCAGGTATTGCGCATAGGTGGCACTTCCGGCCTCATTCCCGGTCTCTTTGTGCATGTTGCGCATGTGCTGGCAGTGAATGTTTTCGCCCCGAAGGCACAGATGGCATTTGCCGCAACTGGTAACAGGTTGCACGACCACGCGGTCGCCAACCTTCACGCGGCTTGAATGGTCAACATCCACGATCTCGCCGGCAGCTTCGTGTCCCAGACAATCGGCGTGGCGACCACTCTTAAAGCCTTTGTATTCAGTGCACATGGGGACCACCTGCACCTTCACAACCACAAAGTCGCCCTTGGCTTTCGGTTTAGGCTTTTCCGCCAAGCCGCCCGTTTTGTCTTCGAACATGGCCGCGACTTTCATTTGCCTTGCCTCACAATTAGGGAGCGAAAGATTATGAGGGGCGGATTATGTTCGCACAAACGTATCTCGCCAACAGGGGGTGCAGGTTCCCGAACCGCCTCTATCAAGGGAAGAGGATTCGGAATCCAGTCTGCTCGAAGTGATGATCCAGTGTGAGCGCCTCTTCGATGTTGCGTTCGGTCATCACGATGAAAGAAATGCAGTCGGAAATTGACCAGTTCTTATCTTTGCGGCTACTGAAGAGTCCAGCAGACCTCTCCAGCAAACCATTATGGAGGTGGAGAATGAGGAGGTCCGATGAAAACACTGCCCCTCCCAAAACATTGAGGCGAGAGGACGCGTGAACTGCGAGCGCAGGGCGCCGATGGTCTCGATGATAACTCCCCAGTGAGTGACCATTTGCCCTTGAATTTGGACTTCCGTCGCCAATTTATAATGAACGTCCTGTGGATTGAGGGGGGCCAGCCAGTAGGAGGTATCGCCTGGAATCGGCATCAGGGCGATCTGAGATTTACCGATGGCGAAAGCATTTCCGGCGACTTAGAAAGACGAGCCGTGGTGGATACCGGAAACCTTACCTGGGTTATGTGGAGCAGGTCTGGAACGGAAGCCACCAGTTAAAACAAAAAGTTGTTTCATCCGGGCTCTTTTCCTTTGGAAATCAAAATGAGTGAATTGAACATTATAGAGAACTGCCTGGGATTTGAACTCTACGATGGGGGCAGCCTGGTAACCTTGTATCGGGCCAAAGAACACATCCCACGCACCGATTCGCCTAAACCTTGCTTTCATCCGATCTTTACGCCGTCCGGGCATTTGATTACGGAATACAGGCCTGGCGATCATACCTGGCACACGGGGCTTTATTACGGCTGGGTGCACGCCAACAGTGCTAATCTCTGGGGCGGGCCGTGGTATTTGAAAGAGGTCGGGAAATATCAGCTGTATCCCGGCACTCATGGTGTTCAGAAACACCAGGGGTTTGAGATAGGTTCTTCAGAGGGCGTGGTCACCGTGAAAGAAGCCGTCGATTTCCTTGATGGGAACGATGAGTTGATGGCCAGAGACCTTCGGACTTTTGAGTTCAGGAAACTGGAAGGCGTTCCAGGCACTATCTGGAATATCAGAACTGAAATTTCGCCCGAAGTTGACGTGCTCACATTGGGTGCTTCCCGGGCAGCAAAATACAGCGGCCTTGAGTTACGGATGGGGCCCCCATTTGCCCCGGCGGAACACAGAAACAGCGAGCGATTGGCAGGTCACGAAAATACTATGCAGCAAAAGGGCCGCTGGTGCATCGCTGCGGGCGAATGCGGCGGTGCCGTGGCTATGTTCGATCATCCTGATAACCCAAGGCATCCTACGAATTGGTTTACCAGAACGAACCTGATGGGGGCGGGACTTTTGATCGAAGGGGATCTCGAGGTCTTAAAAGAAGAGCCTCTTGTATTGCGTTACGCATTCCTTGTTCTGGATGAAAACCCGGGCGATGAATTCATTGATGCCCAGTATGAGGGATGGTCTATGGACGGAAGAGATTAGCAGGTCGGAGCGTTCGCCAAGAGTTCGCACATCTGATTACGAGTAAGAATGTCCTTCGACGCTGGTAGGAAAATCGGGGGGTAATCAGGACAGGTATTGGGGGCGGGGGTGTTCGCCCGGCTGCGATCAGGAATGGTAATGGCTTGCGACTATGACTCTTCGTTTTGTGCCTGAATTCGAGAAGGCGCCGTGGATGGTTTTCTGGTGATGGAAGCTGACGTCACCGGGGCTGAGTTCGAGGGGGACGAGTTTGCTTTCGTCAATGGATTCGGCGACTGTTCGATAGTTGCTGACGCCGCCGGCCTGGACGTGCTCGTGGATGGGGCCCTTATGGCTTTCCGGTAGAAGCCACATCGTGCCGTTTTCGGCTGTTGTCGCTAACAGAGGCATCCAGGCAGTGATCGCTTTCTGGTCTCTATGGTCGTACTTCCAATAGCCGTCATCCTGGTGCCATGGAGTGGGATTGTCGCAGCCCGGCTCCTTCACCATGGCCTGGAATTGAAATATCTCTGCGACGTCACGATGCATGAGTTGCCTGGCCGCCAGTTCCAGAGCTTTGAAGCTCATAATCTCGTTAATAACCGGATCCTGTGCTGGAAACTCAACGACAACAATCTGTCGATTGAGTCGCCCCGGATCGTCCGGAGAGTTATCCGATCCAGCGCCTACATGGTGGAGTCCAAGGGCTTCGTATCGTCCCTCGAGAATTCCGTCGACGCGGTCGAGGAGACCAGAGATCAATTCCTGGGGAATGAGTCCTTGGAGCACGACATAGCCTTGCTCCTCGTAATGTTCTAAGGCATGGGGTGAGAGAGTCTTGAAGGTTTGCATGGAAGTATCGTAGCCACAAGCTGGTGGCAGCTTGTAGTTACGTGTTGATGAATTCGCCGAACTCGAACGCGACTTCGAGGGGCTCGAATATGACGTTGCCCTGGTCATCGGCCTGAAGAAGCTCGGTCATGGCCTTCTGCCAGCCAGGAAGTGCGGGATGGTGGCGGCTGCGATCCCAGTCTTCTTCGGTTGGCGCGGTCGCATGCAGAAACAAGTCGTCACCGAACTTGAATATTGCCATATTGATATTGTTTTCGGACATGCTCTGAGCGACGCCCGGCCAAAGGTTGTCATGGGCCTCTTTGTATTCCTCGTAACAGCCGGGCTTAACTTTCATGGCGAATCCAACGGAAAACATAGCGTGCTCCTCGGGTTGAGTAGGGAATTCTTAATGTGGCGCTAAAGCTAATCCGTCATGGAATGGTGGGCCACGTTCTTGGTTAACAGCAAGAGCCCGAACTATACGACCAAATTCGGATGTCAGAATAATGCACCCAAGTCTCTGGCGCCATGAAGGATTCTGACGATGTAAATCTGGTCGTTCGAGAATTGATAAAAGACCAGATAATTCCCGACAGGAGAGCTGCATGTTGGTCAGAAGTTCTTCACGCCGTACGCCCATAAGAGGCTGTTGAGTCAGCAACTCGAACTTATCAAACAGGCGATCCAATAAATCGTTCGCTGCCGTCGGGCTGTCAGCCGAAATGTAATTCCAGATTTCAATGAGGTCCTGTTCGGCGATGCAGGACAGACTGTAACTAAAATTCATTCGAGGCTTTCTGTTCCAGATACCCTCTGTTCAGCCTCTCCTTCAATTGATCGCGATAGGTGTTGCTTTCCTCTTTATCATGGATGGTCACCATCTCGCCTTGCTGAATCTGATCGACGCCCACCTGCAACTCTTTCCTTAATTCAGTCCGCCTTCGCAGGAGCCTGAGACCCTCTGTTAAAGCCTCTTCTTCCGACGCATAAATACCAGTTGCTATCTCTGCATCCAGAAACTCTCTGAGATCAGCAGGAATTGATTTAAGCATTCTGAATGTCCTCCCAGTTAAGTGGTTGAATTAATTTTACCGTTCTCGAATGTGGCCCGCCGCTCCGCCACGGCGCAAGAACACCCGCCACGGAGTAGGGGCAATGTTCTTCAGCTCGCCTGTTCTGCTACCTCCTTCATCTGTCTCATTCCGTTGAGCAGAAAACTGCTGTCGGAACCAAGCCCGAGCATTCGGAAGCCCTGTTTTCTTCGAGCCTCGAGATTTTCTGCACTTGTTGCGATCACTCCACTGTGCTTGCCGGCTGCACGAATCACGTTGTTGGCAGCTTGAATCTGTTCAGCGACCCCAGGGCCCTCCCACTGACCGGCATGGCCCGCGGATGAAGAGAAATCAGCCGGACCGAAGAAGAAGGTTTCGACACCGGGCACTTTTACCAGGTCCTGAATGTTGTCTGCTCCTCTGACTGATTCGATGATCGGGACGACGAGAATCTTGTCGTTTGCCTGAGCCACGTATTCGGCAATGCCCTGTCCCCACCCGGTAGCGCGCTCGCCGCCGATGCCGCGTTTTCCTTCGGGAGGATAGCGAGAAAATGAGACTGCGTCAGTCAACTGCTCGACCGTCTCGACCCATGGGATGACCACGCCGTCCGCTCCGATATCGAGAGCACGTTTGATCAGGCCGATGTTCAGTTCGGCCACACGGACGAGTGCAATCGTATCACTGCGAACTGTTGCCCGGAGATGTTCCTGGACGTCATGCAAGTCGAGATGTCCATGTTCCGCATCGATGACGACCCAATCGAGTCCAAGGGTCACAGCCATTTCTGTGATGCTGGCGGATTCCAACGTCACCCAGAGACCATAAGCGGGTTCGTTACGTTTGAGTTTTTCTCTGAACTTATCAAGGGCTGCAAATTTCATATCGGTAAGTTGACTCCGAGATCCGTTGCAATGGCTGCCACTTTGTCCCAGGTCGACTGTTCGACTGGGATGCCGTTCTGTCGCTCGACGGTTGTTCGGCTTTCCGGCTCGCCGGGAACAAGAACTTCGTCAAAACCGCTCATGGTCTTGCTGGATTTCACCCAATCGACCAAGCCTCCAATCTGCTCGTCATAGAATTCCTGGCCGCAGAAGGCTGCTGGATCGATGAAGATAGCAAACCAGCCATTGGCGACCTGGTTGACTCCCGCACGAGAACAACTCCCGCCCCCGATGGCGCCGGCGAGGACGTCAGCAAACATGGCCAGAGCGTAACCCTTGTGTCCGGCCACCGGGAGAATGGCGCCTTTGGGGTTGGTGTAATACTCTTCCGGATCGGTTGTCGGTTCGCCCCGGTTATTCACGATGCAGCCGGGTGGCACTTTCTCTCCTTTGGCGCGTGCGACTTTCACTTTGCCTTCGGCAATCACGCATGTGGACATATCCATAATCAGCGAATCTCTTCCGGGAACGGGCGCTCCCCCGGCAATGGGGTTTGCCGATAGCCTCGGTTCCGAACCGCCGTGTGGAGCGGCGAGGACTCCCCCGCCATGGGTATTCGTCAACGAGAAACTGACGATGCCGGCCTCGGCTGCGATTTCCATGAACTCGCCGATACGGCCCAGATGAGATGAGCGGCGAATGGTCAATATGCACACGCCGTTGTCCCTCGCCCTTTCGACGGCCAGTTCTGTCGCCTGCCGGCCGATGACCTGCCCAAATTGAAAATGGCCGTCTACGATCAGGATCGTGCCGGTGTCCTTTATGATCTCCAGCTGAGCCTCCGATTGAATCCAGCCGCGGTCGAGCCAATCGACATACTCGATCACCCGGATGAAACCGTGTGAGTCATGACCCTTAAGGTTTCCCAACACCAGTGATTCGGCAACGTTTGTAGCGACTTCCGCCCGGACTCCTTTGGCAAGGAAAATGTCCATGACGAATGTCTGTAATGCGGCGGGTTCAATGACTGGCATGGTTCACTTTGTCCTTCTCCATTTCCTGAAACGCTTCACTTACGATTTTCAGTCCCTCTTTATATTTAGGAGGCGGGCGAAAGTCAGGCGACGTGCCCCACGCATAGCCAAAGAAATCGCAACCTTTGTCATACCAGTGACGCCAGGTGCCTGGGTCGCAGTGGCCGTCTCCCCGGCCCAGGATGGTGCACATGACCCGCTGGTGGGGCTGACGAATTTCGAGGAGCCAATCCACGATTTCGACCTTTGAGCATTCGGCGAAGAGCCCGTCCGATTCCTTCATCATGGGGTGATTGTTCCAGAGATCTTCATTAGCTTCCCAATATGGGACGTTAAACATGATCTTTGTCGTCGGGCTGGTCTCCCTGACAGCATTTCGAATTCTGTAGAACTGTTCGGCAAGTACCTCCCGTTTGTAATGCAGGTTTTCATCGGGGGTGATTTCTTCAGCCCGGCCAGGCATTGGACGACCGATAATGCGTTCAAAAGGTTCGGCGACAAATGGCGCTGGACGAACCTGAAACTCGTTTGGCTTCAGGCCCCCGTAAACCAGGAAGTCGAAGAGCATCCAATCAACCGGATAGAGGCTGAGGAATTCGCGGATGCGGTTGCAGAGCAAATCCGTCCAACCCGATTCCGGTCCGAGAAACTCGAAACACAATTCCCGCGCCTCCGGTACGAGCCATCTTCTATTGGTGCGTCCGACCATCAAATCCGCCCCAACGCACATGTATGACCAGGTCGGGAGGCCAGCATTCGTTGCAAGTTCATAAAGCCGGGGAAAGAGCTCACGCCCTGGGCCGGGGGCAGTGGGCCCCAGCTTCGTGGGATAGAAAGCCGCACCGCAGTGAATGAACGCCTGGCAATACATCACATTCGTGCCGAATTCGACATGCCAGTTGAAATACTCTTCCGGATCAATGAAAGCCCAGTCTTGTGGCGCGGCGACCCCGTTGGTGGTCCAGTTCAGGTCGCAGTGCATTAAGCGGATGGGGGGCATGTGTGGGGGGATGGGAGTGGGGGTGCTACGGAATGATACCAACCAAAGCCAGCCGGAAGTTCGTGCCTCCTCCTTCCCCGGGGTGAATGACTTCGATGTCCATTTGATGATTCTTGCATTCGAGATCATCGGCGAGGGTACTCAGACGGAACCAGCCCTGATCACTGCACCAGTCGGGGCGATCACGTTTCTCGGTTTGCCAGTCGCCCTCATCGAGTCGCCAACCGAAATCTGCTGACTTTTTGCCGAAGTCAAAACCCAGCGCAATTCCCCGTCCTTCAAATTCGAACTGGATGCTCGCTCCGGGTGATGTGGTCATAAGCACCTGATCGATCCACTCGACATTCGGCCAGCGATGGATTGACCATGGGCCTGTGGTTTTGAGATCGGTCAGCGGCAACTGATGAGCTCGTTCCCAGTTGGCCGCGTTCCGCGGTGCTGGAAGTTCGTCGCCACTTGGCAGTGTTCCCAGACTCGGTTCTGTGACCAGTTCCCGCTCCAGGTATTCGTTAACGCTTTGCCCGTAGCTCAGGCTGCCGCGTGTTTGCGGATGAAGTCCGTCCGGCAGCCATTGCTCCCAACGCATGAAGCCCCGGCGGACATCATTCAGGGCACGCAGGCCCATCCAGGCAGAGCCGATGCCATAATGCTCTCCAATGGATTCGAACTCCTGAATGGAATCGGGAACGCGCCCCTTGATCATGTCTTCGTACATGCCCTGTGCGAATGTATAGACCAGCACCAGGTCTCGGCCCTCGCCAGCGAGAAGTTTTCTAATGAGGCCCTCGCGTGTCCGGGTACGTCTCTCTGTTGGCACACCGCCGTCGTTGACCGCGAACTCGATAAAGACCAGGTCACATCCTCGGTCGATCAGGTCCCGTTGCGCGCGGAACACGGCAAGATCTGAGCCTGTTGCGCCAATGGCGGCATTTTCGACAACAATCTGGGCTTCAGGAAATCGATCGACCAGCCAGGCCGTCACCGGCTCCGGCCAGTTGTGCCCGCTCCGAGCATCCGTGATGGAACCGCCGATGAATCCGACGGTGAGTTTCCCAGCCTTAAGACACTGGATCGTGCGTGCCAGTCCGGAACGGTGTTTGAGGACCGAGAGAGCGTCGATGGGTTGTTTCTCTTTGTTCATGATTCCTTCCTGTGAAGGCAAGTGACTGTATCGTCCAGAACAGCATCCGAACTTTTTGCTGGGACGGAACGCCTTTGGGTAGAGATTGGATTAATTTCCAGAAAAGGGCACTGTCACTCTTGGTCGGCGTCTCGCTTTTCCTGTTCAACGGATTTGTCGATCTCTTTATCGAAGATCTTGTGGAACTCGTCTGCGGTAATTCCCGTGCCAGGCATCTTAATCGTCTTGGGGCATTCCCCTCCGACCCAGCGGAGGTTTTGGAGTTTACGCTGTTCGGGCCATTGGCTGCCGGCAAGGACAACGGTTTCATTGCCCTTCCTTGCACGAATATTGGCCACGATCCCAAACGTGGTCATGTACTGCCAACTGCGGAGTCCTTTGGGTGAACGCTCATCCATTGGCAGGAGATCCTCGGTACTGATCTCCAACGTCTGCCAACCGTCCGACTTTGCTATGGGTTTGGCGGCGTAATAACTGTAGCTCTTCATCCCTTCGTAGACTTCGAGGGGCTCTCTGGTTGGATCGTAGCCCGCCCAAAGTTCTTCAAGGCTTTGCGGGGCCCTTCCATCTTTGAGCATCGGGAGGGTGTCTGTACCCCCCGCTGAAACTGGCAGGAATACGAGGATAAAAAACGTTGCGAGAGACCAGTTCATAATTCGGTTTCCATTCCGATGGTTGCTTTTAATCTTTCTTCTCCTTTCCGTTCTTGTGAAATGGGAATGCTCTCAAGAGAAAACCGAAGAAAGGAAAGATCGAAAGCAAGACTAGAAGTAAGAGCCTGCCCCTCTGTTTAGTTCCGGCCAGTATTACAATTGTTCTTAATCATGTGGTGGAAGGTTCTCAGTGCGTTTTGCCAAGTTTCTTCGTGGCTTGAAGTTTTGTCAGCCCTTCCACAGATCGCCAGGCGTCACGTGAGCGACTCTGGAGGACGAGCGTTCCGGGTTTCTTCTCCCAGTTGCTGATCGATGGTGCGGTCACCCCCAGAATTTGAGCGAACTGGCTCTGCGACATGCCGAACTTCTTACGCAGTCTGGCAACGGCTTTGCCCGTGACGGGCTGGGAATCTGAGGTTTCAGGCGAAGAACTCTGCGTGTCCGCTGCACTATTCGTGAGCCCAGTTTCGGTTTGGGTGGATTTCCCTTCCGGCTCGGATCCAGGTTTCTCCGACGGTGTGCTTTCGTCTTTGGAGGTCTTCCTGGTTTTCGGTGCTGCCTTTGTCCGGCGACGCGGGGATTTCGCCTTGGCATGCGGCTCCTCTTCAGACATTTCAATGCCGAAGACATCTGCAAGCTCGTCGTCCGCGAGACGCTTGCGGCCGCCTTCCGCCTGTGCGTCCGCAGTGGCCACGCCCACCTCGGCGCTGATCAGTTCGTCATGGTCCACCCCGCGCAGCAAGAACAGGAGTTCAGGCTTGTCGTCCAGCCGGGCGCCCACGCCGTAGAGCACTGCGGCTACATGTTTGCACATGACTGCCCAGTCGGGACATGAGCATTTCAGGCTGATCTCACTGGGAAGCGGGAAGAGGCCATTGGATCGGTCGGTCACTATCTCCATGACGCTCTTTGAGAGCTTCCCTTGGAGCAGCTCCAGCATCGAGCCAATCTGCCCGGCGCAGCGCTTGCTGACATCAGCCCACTTCTGCTGGCCCAGCGTCTTGATCTTAATGGTTATGTTGTACAGCTCGGACCCGCTGACCATCGCTTTGACCTCGCCCTGTGTGATATCGAGATGGCAGACCGATCCGTTGCGGACGTAGGCGCGCCCGCGCGGCAAGCGATTCTCGTAGTCACTGAATGATTCCAGGTGATCACACCATGCCTCACCCCAGAACGTTCGTGCTATCTTGCGGCCCTGAATCTCCACGGGCTTGACCTCGAAACCTTGCTTGCGGAGGTTCGCCATTTCTTTCATCCCTTTAGCGCGTCGCTGGGCCACCGATACGTAGGGTCTCCAACCGAAATAAGCCATAGTATGCCTCTTAAAGTTCTGTCCGATCTAAATCAAGGGCAACAATGCTGAGTAATTGTTCATTACTCATTTCCGTCAGCATGGACTCAGCTCCAGCCTTCAGGATATCGTCGGCGAGACTGGTTTTCTCCTCGATCAGTTCGTCGATTTTCTCCTCGACCGTCCCCCGGCAGATAAACTTGTGCACGACCACGTTCCGATGCTGGCCGATACGGAAGGCGCGGTCGGTAGCCTGGTTCTCTACGGCGGGGTTCCACCAGCGGTCGAAGTGGATGACGTGCGAGGCGGCCGTCAAGTTGAGGCCCGTGCCGCCCGCCTTGAGGGAGAGCACGAAGAAGGGCGGACCGTCTTCCTTCTGGAACTTATCGATCAGGGACCGGCGCTTCTTGACTGCTGTGCCGCCATGGAGAACCAGCCCCTCCCGGCCAAATACCTCGGCAAGATAGGCGGCGATCGGCTCGGTCATTTCGCGGAACTGGGTAAAGATCAGGGCCCTTTCCTGTCGCGAGGCGACCTCCTCGCAGATGGCCTTCAACCGGTGGAACTTGCCGCTCGAGTCCGGTTCGTATCTGCCATCGCCGAGGAACTGGCTGGGGTGATTGCAGATCTGCTTGAACCTCATCAGGAAAGCGAGTACCAGCCCCCGTCGCTTGATGCTGTCGAGGCCCTGCAGGGCGCTCGAAAGCTCGTCGACGGATTTTGCGTATAAGGCGGCCTGGTCCTTTGCCAGGCCACAGAAAGCCTTCATTTCAGTTTTGTCCGGCAGGTCATCGATGATGCTCTTGTCCGTTTTGAGCCGCCTGAGCACATAGGGCCGAACGAGGTTCCTGAGTGGCGCGTACCGGTCATGCCCCCGCGCTTCGAGCCCTTTCACAAATTTTTTGAATCTGGCGGCCGAGCCCAGGAGTCCGGGGCAAAGAAAGTCGAAGAGGGACCACAGATCGGAAAGGCGGTTTTCGACCGGCGTTCCGGTGAGCGCGATCCGGGCCTCGCTTTTGAGTTGCTTGACCGCGCGCGTCTGCCGGGAAGATGGATTCTTGATGGCCTGAGCCTCGTCCAGGATGACCAGCCGCCAGGCCACGTCCAGAAGCCAATTCTGTCTGAGCAGCATTCCGTAAGTGGTAAGGACAAGGTCAGTGCCCTTAAGCGACTCGTCGGGCGCCTTGCCTATAGCGTCCATCTCATCCTTGCTGGCTTCGGACAGGTGAACGAATTGAGCCGAGAGGGTAGGTGCGAAGCGATCTAGTTCGGCTTTCCAGTTTGCGAGGAGCGACGCGGGCAGGACCAGAAGCGAAGGATTCCCGGATGGCTTCTTTGATTCCTTGAGTGCCAGCAGAAGAGATAGGACCTGGATGGTCTTTCCAAGACCCATATCGTCGGCCAGGCAAGCTCCGAGTCCGAGACTGGACAGGAACCAGAGCCAGTTGTGCCCGGTCTCCTGGTAGATGCGGAGTGTTCCGCGAAGCTCTCTGCTTCTGCCGCCGGAGGCCAGTCCGCCTGGTTCGCGCAATCCCGACAGCACCTCTGAAAGCCATTTGCCCGCGTCAACAAACGACCACTCGCGATCCTCGTCCCCTGATGCACCGTCAGCATTCAGGTCTGCGGGCGCGCCGGCCAGGAGTCGCATTCCCTCGATGAAGGAGAGGCCATCGTCGGCCGCGGCCGCTTCAACCCGCTTCCAGTGATCGAGAGCCTGTGCCAGTTTCTCGCGGTCGACTTCGATCCACTGCCCCTTCACGTAAGCGAGCCCGTCGGTGGACGTCATGATCTGTTGCCATTCTTCCTGGCTCAGATTCTCGTCGCCAAGGGCCAACCCGACCTTGAAATCCAGCATTGCATCGGCCCCGAAACGGCCTTGCTTCTTCTCACCGATGGTCACGGACACGCGGGGCCGGGCGCGCTTGCGCCACCAGTCCGGCAGCCGGACCAGCAGCCCGCTTTCTTCGAGGAGCGGGACGCTCTTGAGCAGGTGATACGCTTCCCCTGGGGTCCATGCCAGCGGTTGAAATATATCACCGGAATCGACAAGGCCCTTGACAAAGTCGATCGATTCGGAGGCCCGGTGCACCGGAGAGAGCAGATTGATCAGCGCCTTCTTGTTTTTTGTGCCCGCATACTCCTGCAGGGCCTTTCCAAGTGGCAGGTACTGCACTCGCCCTCCCTTGGAAAGCCGAGGCGCGTAGGTGGCCAGAAAGGCGAAGGGGTAATCGATATCGCGCTTGTTTTCGGCGAGATGGAAACAGACGCGCCCGACCTGATGCCAGATCGCTGCATTCTTACTCAGCCATCCGGCAAGGCCGTCGCCCGACAAGGCAATCTCGTTGCGTGCCCAGGCGTCCAACTCTGACCAGAGATCCTGCAGTGTATCGAGGTTCAGGTACTCCCCGCCCTGCATAGGTGGAGCGGACAGGAGAATAGCGGTTTTTTCCGTTTCCGTAGGCGGGTCGATCGAGTCGACGTTCTGCCCGTCGGGCTCGGGTGTGCGGCACAGTTCCGTCAGGTAGCGGCACGCAAAATCCCGCCAGAACGAGAACGATGGCGACGGTGGGACGTCGGGCCTGGTGGCCGCGAGTGAAAAGAGTCCCGCAGCCTGGGAAGACGCAAAAGCCGCGGCCGCCCGTTCCGTCCAGGCGTCACCTTTGCCGCCTTCTTTCGCTTTGCGAAGGAACAGATGACCGGCGGGGCTCAGGACCAGATCATGGATTACTTCATCTGCATTCATCGGCGCAAGGATGTTTCCTGACGGGCAAAAACGAAAGGGCCGGCTGGGCCGCAGAGCATTGTCAGGCAGGTAATCAGTGGATGCAATTCCGCTCGCCCAACGAAAAATTTTGAGCGTCGTTTCTAAGCGCCAGGCATTCCGATACATAACAGATTCTCTGCCGTCCGGATGATCAATTTGCCCATGACCAGCACCGGGGAGGACAGGCACCATTCACCATCCAGTGAGTTCGTTGCGACCAGCTTGTAAGAGGGCCCTTCCTCAAGAATGATCATCGTGCCCTTTTCACCAAGCACGTAAATATGGCCATCCGCGAACACAGGGGAAGTGGAGATATTGCCACCCAGTCGGCTTCGCCAGAGTTCCTTACCCGATTTCGCCTCAAAGCAGGTGATGAACCCGCTGTCCTCGCAGACATACGCCCTGCCATTTACAACCAGCGGAGAAGGCACATCTGACGAGCGACCGCCAATCCATGCCTTGTGGGTTTCTGTGATGTCGCCTTTCCCACCGAGCCTTATAGCGGTTAATTGATTCCCGCGTGCGTACGGGGCAAACACCAGACCCTCCCCGACAACCGGCGAAGAAATGCATCTCCAATACTTGGCCTTGCCGGGATTGAGACCCGAGTAACGCCACACTTCGCTGCCTGTATCCGCAGCGTGGGCAGTCACGTGGTCCGCACCGAGGACGATCAAAAGTTCTGTGCCGTCCTCACCGGTGTGGACCACTGGTGTCGTATAGGCATGGTTGGATTCCGGCCCCGTTTCGAAATGGCGATCCTGCTTCCATATTTGCTTGCCCGATTCCTTATCGAGTGCGAGCAGCCACGAATCCCCATCATCCATCTTGGTAAAAACGACATGCTTGCTGGTGAGGACCGGGGAAGTGGCCATATCCCACCAGAGGGTGTCTTTCCCATGCAGCGCGTGCAGGTTTTGCTCCCACTTGATTTTTCCATCAAAGCTCAGTGCCGCAGAGTCACCGCTGCGAAAATACACGAACACGTGTTTACCGTCGGTGACCGGAGACGGATGGGTCGCGCTGCCCTTTGCCTCGTGCTTGCCTTTTCTGGCCAGGCCGATTTCCGTTTCCCACAGCAGCTTCCCGCTCATGTCAAAACTGGCCACGACGTTTTTCCCTTCTTTAGGCGTGGTCAGAAAAATCTGTGAGTTCCACACCACAGGCGTCGAACCACTTTTGCCCGGCAGAGGGACAGACCAGAGCAGGTTCCGCGTCCTGCTCCACTCGGTCGGAAAGCCTTTCTCTCTTGAAATCCCATTCTGATCCGGCCCTCTCCACTGAGGCCAATTCTGTGCCTCCAAACTGCAAAAACTGCCCAGAAAAACCAGAAAGGTCAGATGTTTCATTTCCATTTCTCCGTAAATTGAAATATGCGACTCCAGGTCGATTTACTCGCGAACGCTGGGATGACGTCACATCTATGAAAGCTCTTTCTATTTGCCCCGAGAGCCCCTTGCAACAGGCTCACTTCGAATTCCATCCCCGAGGTTTGTCCTGTTGAATCAGCCACGTACTCATCTATATTTCCGCCCCACCAAGCGCCCGTAGCTCAGTTGGATAGAGCATCGGATTTCTAATCCGGCGGTCGGGGGTTCGAATCCCTCCGGGCGTACTACTTTAACCGCTAATTAACTCAATGCTTTACAGTGTGATAAGCACTGATTTGCCTGTATTTGGAATTAGCACTGAGATGGGTTAATTTGCCTTGATTTGGAAAAACATTGAAGACTTTGCCCAAATCCAAGGATGCGAAGCCGTCGCGATTTCAGGGCTCTTGGCGGGATTTCAAAACATTTCGGATTTGACGGTTTGGTTCGCGATTAAGAGGAAGTTGGTTTACCACTTCTTTCAATCGAAGGACTGCCCAGATGGAAAAATCCGAATACCTTCGCCGCAATCACTGGCTGGGCTTAATCAAGCAAATCAACGATGCCACTCAGAAAAGGGCGCGTCTGCTTCCCGACTCAACCGATGACTGGATGAGTGATAAAGACAAGGCCGCAAACGCGGAGCGAGTCAATGCCGTGACCAAAGCCATCGTCGAGTCGTGCAAGGAAATGCAGGGTGTTGAGTCCGATGGAGAGCCTTTTGGCTTTTCCGTTCTCTTGGACAACGCACCCAGCCAACCAATCCGTCACTTGCTTGCAGTGCTCGTGGCCAGGTCCTTGGGACGTGGGGCATCCGAGCAGTACATGGCCGTGGAGAATTATTGTGAGCAAATTGGTGCTGGAGACCCTGCGATAGCTCTGGAAGTTCGAAACGCTTTTCGTTCTGACAGTGACATCCGACACCACATTACATTCAAACCTGGAGTAACGCTGGAGCAATCATCAAACCCACGGCTTCGAGAACGGTCATTCAACGTGGTTCTTGGACTTGCTCAAGACGTTCAATCTGAAGTCATTGGCGAATGGCTCCGCGGGGGGAATCCGATGAACGACCTTGTTCCAGCATCAACTGATGCCCTTGAACCAATCCAGCCGATTGCTCCGTTCATTCAGGTAAAGCGGTCACCGAAAACCCGGCGGGCTTACAGGAAAGAAATCAAGGTGTCCGAGATGCAAAACCGTAACCGCGGCACCAAACGCTCAAGGGACAACGTCTGCCCCGACCGAAGCTCTTGAGCACTTTCTGGAGCAGGAAGGCAAGGGGCTGGTAGCTTACGAGCGAGAATCAGAAATCGCCCGTGGCGGCATGGGCGCAGTCATACTGTGCAATCATCACACTCTGAACCGCCCAGTTGCTATGAAGGTGATGCGGGATGAGAAGGCGGCGACAAGGGATAGTCGAACCCGATTCCTGGAAGAAGCTCGGGTCACTGGCCAGCTTGAACACCCCAACATTGTACCCATTCACGAACTGGGTAAGGACCAGGATGGTAATCCGTACTTCACCATGAAGCTGGTGAAAGGGAAATCTCTGGCAGAAATCATTGACGACATCAGCAATGGTCACAAGCACAAACTCTCAGAGCTTTTGGCAATCTTTCTGAAGGTCTGTGACGGGATAGCATTCGCTCACTCAAAGGCCGTCATTCATCGTGACTTAAAACCAGCCAACATCATGGTCGGGGATTTCGGTGAAGTGCTTGTGATGGATTGGGGATTAGCAAAGGTGGTTGGAAAAGATTCGGATGAATCTGCTACGGAATCTGGTATTCGCAAGGCCGAAACCGTTAAGAGCCTTCGCGCCAACTCTGATGTCGCACTTACATTGGAAGGCGATGTCTCAGGGACACCTGCATTCATGTCGCCAGAACAAGCTGAAGGAAAGATTCACCTGTTGGACCATAGGTCTGACATCTACTCATTGGGTGCAATTCTCTACGAACTTCTGACGCTAGAGCCGCCGGTCGAAGGAAAGACCGTGCATCAGATATTACTAAATGTTGCTGACGGAAATGTTGTGTCACCTGGAGAGCGGACACCCCAGCGAAATATACAGGAGGAGCTTTCGGCTATCGCCATGAAGGCAATGCAAAAGAATCGCCTAAAGCGTTATCAATCAGTCCAGGAACTCTCGGATGACATCAATCGCTTTTTAGAAGGGAGAACAGTTACAGCCAAAGACGATTCAGTGCTTGAGTCTGTCTCCAAACTTGTTAAACGGAACAAAGGCGTCTCGGTAGCCGGTACGCTTGCATTCATAATTCTGATGGCGATTTGGATTGCGTTCACGGTAGACAATACCCACAAGCGACAGGTAGCCGAACGAGCACTTGTTCAGTTAAAGAACAGCGAGCTTCAGGCACTAAATGCAGAGAGACGCCAACGAAGAACGGCCCTACAGGCATCCAGAAAGTTTGCATTCGAAGCGGTTCGGTCGGCGGAGATTGGCAGGTGGGTTGAAGCGAATCGACGGCTGGAAGATGCTGAGAGTGTTGCCGAAAACTCGGCCTGGCATCAAGATGGAAGAGACATCAGGTTAAACCATAGCGGAGAGGTATCGGGTGAAAGCTGCACTATTCCTGTTGATCGCTTGCGCCGGCTGGCCGTCCATTGACCTGGCCGTAGAGCAGAAAGAGAGGATCCTATGAAACGACGCAGCAACGGGCGCAAATCAGATGCAACAGCTTCGGACGCGGCATCCTGCCCGCCGGAACAGGTCCTTCAATGGGCGTGGGCGGAGGCCTGCGCTCTGCTTTATTGCGGGGAGGATCCGAACGACGTTTCCCTGAGCGATCTCAAGCGCCGCTTCTACACGGACTTGACGCAGAACAAACACAACCTGATGGTCTATGTCGATCCCCGCTGCCGCGTGGTGAAGATGGATAAGTTGGATCAGTTCACCAAGCCCGAAGGCAAGAGCGACATCGAGCTCGAATACGAGGCCACCGGCGAGACGGACAAGCTGGGCCCGTTCTCCACACTCGGAGACGGAAGCATCCTGACGGTGGGCGACAACGCGACGTTCACGAGCCCCGACGGCGGCATCACGTGGTCGGCGCCGGGACGCATGTGCCGCAGCACGGTGAAGAGCAAGCCCGGGGCTGGCGGCGTCCTGCTCAGGACCCGCCGGGGTCATCTGGTCTATGCGTACCTTGACAGCAGCACGTTCCGCTGGTCCTGGGACGAAGAACGGCGTGAAGCGGCGGAGGATGTCCGTAACGACGTGTGGGTGATCCGCAGCGAGGATGAGGGCAGCACCTGGAAGGATCGGAAGCGGGTGTTCGCGGGGTACTGCGGCGCGCTGAGAAACATGATCGAGACGGCCGACGGGGAACTCGTGCTCCCCGTCACGAGTCTGCTCCGCAACCCCTGCCGCCACGGCATCTGTGTCTACGTCTCGACCGATGGTGGGAAAAGCTGGGACATGAGTCCCGACATCATCGATATCGGCGGACACGGCCACCACGACGGCGCCACGGAACCCGCGATCGTGCAGTTGGAGGACGGGCGTCTGTGGATGCTGATCCGGACTCCTTTCGACCGCTTCTGGAGCGCGTTCTCCAGCAACGGCGGCCGCACCTGGCCTGTCTTGCGTCCGAGCGACATCGAGGCCAGCAGCGCGCCGGGCGCCATGATCCGCCTGGCCAGCGGACGCCTGGTGCTCGCCTGGAATCGCCTGTGCTCCACGCAGCGGAAGAGTTACCCGCGCTTTGGCGGCGATGGACAAATCGCGCTGAAACCGTTCAGCGGACATCGCAACGAATTGTCGATCGCCTTTTCGGAGGACGACGGCAAGACCTGGTCTTCGCCGGAAGTGATCATCCGAAAACAGGACTACGGCGTTGCCTACCCATATCTCTTCGAGTTGGAGCCCGGCCGGATCTGGCTGAGCACCCAATACTGCTACAAGATGGCGCTGACGTTTGCCGAGCGGGATTTCGTCGGGTACACCGCCGTTCAGCGGGAGAGCCGAGGCCAGATTGATTCCTCTCATCTGACGGACGCGTTTAAGTAACAAACAAATGGATTCTGCTCCTAACACTCGATGACCTGGGAAGCCTGGACCACCGTTTCAACGATCGCCCTGATCGTCGTCATTCTTGCTGCTAACGTCGTTAGACCAGATACGGCGCTGCTCGCAGGGCTCGTGCTGTTCATGACGTTCGGGCTGTTCTCTGAGTCGGCGCTCTTTCCTTCGCCGTCAGCAGCGCTTTCCGGCTTTGGCAATGAAGGCGTCATAACGATTGCCGTACTGTTCGCCGTGGCTGAGGGCATGCGTCAAACCGGCGCCATGAACTGGGTCGCTCAGCCGCTGCTTGGGCAGCCGAAAAGTGAGCGCAGCGCGCTACTGCGTCTCGTCCTCCCGATTGCCGGACTGAGCGCTTTCCTCAACAACACGCCCATCGTCGCCGTGTTTAGTCCCGTCGTCAGCGACTGGTGCAAGAAGCACAGGCTGAGCCCTTCCAGGCTTTTCATTCCTCTGAGCTACGCGGCCATCATGGGAGGGGCGTGCACGCTGCTCGGCACCGCCACCAACATCTTCGTTTCAGGAATGCTCGTGGAAGCGCAGGCCGCGGGCCAGCTCCAGGAAGTGAGTCTCGGAATGTTCACCATCACGTGGATCGGCTTGCCGGCATCGGTGGCCGGCTTCATCTATCTGCTCTTCCTGTCGCCGAAACTTCTGCCCGATACCGGCGCGCACGAAGTCGGCGAAGAGGAGGCGCGCCAGCTGGCGCGTGATCTTTGCGCTCGGCGCCGCTCTCGGTGTGGGCCACACGTTGGAGACGACTGGCGCGGCCCAAAGCATTGCCGACGCTCTGATCGATACGGTTCACTCGACGGGGCCGGTCGGTCTGCTCGCCGGAGTGTACCTCCTTTCAATGATCTTCAATCTTCTTATCGGCGCAGCAGGCGCAGCAGCTCTCGTGTTTCCCATCGCCAGGCTGGCGGTACTGGCCGAAGCCGCGGCGGGGACACCCATCGACTTCACCGCGTTCGCGGTAACCATCATGGTCGGCTGTTCGGCCAGTTACGCCAGCCCCATTTACCAGACCAACCTGATGGTGTACGGCCCTGGGGATTACAAGTTTGGCGATTACCTCCGTTGCGGTCTGCCGTTGAATTTCATCGTGATGGCGGTCACAGTCGCCCTGGCGCCAATCATCTGGCCCTTAAACTGAGATGAAGAAAAGCATTGAAGGTATTTTCTTAGGTATTGCCCAAAGCGCGCGACTTCCTGCAGCCAGGGATTAAGGTGCCGCTCATCCGTTAGCGCCGTTGTTCGGCGGATAGGCAAGGATGCAGCACTTGCCGCCGCAGTCCGGATGGATATGGGAATATGAGCCGGCGAAGCTGCCGTTGGGGTCCGCCTCATGCGTGGAATAAACGACTACCATTCCTTCATCTGTGAAACAGACGGAAGGATAAATATTCTGGCGATCTCTCAGCCAGACGCCGGCCTCGTCGACCAGCACCGGCGCGTCCCAGGTGCGTCCGCCGTCGGCGGAGACGCTATAGCACAGCGGCGTCCGGGGGAAGAACGCGCCCGGTATGAGGGGCGTCGCATGGTTGTAGAAGACGATGAGGCGTCCGTCTGGCAAGGTCTTGAGCGTGAGCGAAGAACAGGCCGCGGTCTGCGTCGTGGGTTCCGGTTCTGACCACGTGTCACCCCCGTCGTTGGACCACGATTGGAAGTTACAGCCGCTTCCCGTGCGAGCGAGCATGAGCAGGTGTCCAGGCTCCGTCTCCGCCACGCAGGGCTCGGCCATTCCGCGGCCATCGGCGAGGTCGGCGGGCCTCGAGGAACGTTGCCACGTCGCGCCCCCATCGTCGCTGAAGAAGCAGAGCCCGAGATTGCGATCGCCCTCGTAGGTACCCATGCCCTCCGGCATGTGCGACACCGGAACGACGAGGCGTCCGTTCAGCATCTGGATCATGCGGTCATTCATCACGTACCACACGCCCTCGGGATCGCCAATCGTGCGGGCCGGAGTCCAGGTATCGCCATCGTCGTCGGAAAAACTGATTACTGGCAGCCCGCCACCATGCTGTCCCTGAACGTGTCGATGGGCAAGACAGGCCAGTCGTTCATCCTGCAGTCGCAGGAAGGTCATGCCGCCGTCGCTGATCATGCCGGACAAACCCCATTCCATGTTCGTCCGTCCCTGCTCCTGCCATGTGCGCCCGCCGTCCCCCGAGCGATACAGCATCGGAACGGGATACCTGGCAGCCAGTTGCTCGAAGTTGGTCGGTGGGCGCCCCCAGGGGGCAGCCATCAGGAGGTCGCCGTGCTCAAGCCGGATCGAGCCCGGCCCGATGAACGAGCGTCGTTCCGTGTGGCGAATGAAAACTCGAGGTTCGGTGATGTACTCAGCTCTCTTCGGAGCGGCATGGAGTGCGATGGTGGTGGTCATGGTGAGTGAACTCATTGGGGAGTGGCTCAAATTTGTGAAGTCTTGACAGAGGCT